>JBGSIJ010000014.1:0-72137 GCA_041742595.1 Fimbriimonadaceae bacterium
TGTGCTCTTCCGATCTGACGCGGGGAGCGCGCGGCCGCTCTGCGCCGACGCCCCAAATCGCGAGGGCGGACAGGCACTCGTCAACGGTCGGTCTTCCGGCTCGGGGCTCCTGCGACCGGCCTTCCCGGCTCTCCCTATGGGGAACCAGTGGCACACAAGGGTCGAGGATGCAGCCCCTTACGGCGGCGCGTCCGCGGCGGCTTTTCACCGCACTTCCCACCCGCGTCCATGTGGACGGCGGGCTCCGTTGACAGGGTCACGATAGCGATATGGGTCCGGGTGTCAACAGCGCTCAGTCGGCGGGAACGCATCGGCCGTCCGCCCACGCGCGGAGGTCGGCGATCCGCTCGCGCATGGTCACCGAGAGCGGGGGCGACTCCTGCAGCGATGCGACGATGTGGTCGGTGGTGAGTTGCGCGCCCGAGGCGAACGCCGCGTGCATCGCGGAGACGATCGCCTGTTCGATCTCGGCGCCGCTGTACCCGTCGGAAGCCGACGCGAGCCGATCGAGGTCGAAGAGGTTCGAATCGCGTTTGCGTTTGGTGAGGTGTATCTGGAAGATGGTCCGTCGCGCTGGGGCGCTCGGAAGATCGACAAAGAAGATCTCGTCGAAGCGACCCTTTCGCAGCATCTCGGGCGGGAGTTGGGACACGTCGTTGGCGGTCGCGATCAAGAACACCGGCGCGGTCTTCTCCTGCATCCAGGTGAGGAACGTCGCAAAAACCCGGGCCGTGGTGCCGCTATCGCTCACCCCCGAGCCGCCCATCCCGGCAAAGCCCTTTTCAAGCTCGTCGGCCCAGAGGATGCACGGAGCGACCGACTCGGCGACCTTGATCGCCTTGCGAATATTCTCCTCGCTCTGCCCGACGAGGGAACCGAAGATCCGGCCCACGTCTAGCTTCAGCATCGGCAAGTTCCAGTGCGCAGCCACCGCTTTGGCCAGCAAGGACTTTCCGCAGCCCTGCACGCCCAGAAGCAAGATGCCCTTTGGCGCGGGGATGCCGTAATCCTTGGCCTTGTCGGTAAAGGACTTCGTCCGTCGCTCCAGCCACTCCTTGAGCAACTCCATGCCGCCCACGTCGGCCAGTTGGTTCTGGGCCGGGTAGTACTCCAGCAGCCCGCTCTTTCGGATGATCTGCTTCTTCTCGTCCAGCACCACCTCGACGTCGAACTTCTTCCGCTCGACCAGGGATCGGGCAAAGACCGATTCCACCTCGTCCAGCGTTAGTCCCTGGGCCGACTTTACGAGCAGTTCCCTCGCCATGGGCTCTAGCTTGAGGTCAACATTCGGATTGTCCTTGACCGCCTCGATGACCTTGTTGAGGGTCTTCTCGATGTCCTCGATATCGGGGAGTCCAAAGTCAACGACCGTAATGTCCTTCTCCAGCTCGGTCGGCAGGTTGAGGCTTGGCCCCATGATCACGATCGTCTGGGCCCGGCCGCGGAGCCGCAGGCTCAGGTCCCGAAGGAGCCGGATGACCCGGATGTCCTTCATGAAAGGGTGGAAGTCGCGGAGCAGGAACACCGTGTACTCCGGCGCCTCGTGAATCTTAGCCAGGACCTCGAGCTCGCCTGGCAACGTCGTCTTCACCTCGACCGTCGAGGGGATCGGCGGCTTCACGCCCTGCGTGATCGACCACGTGTGCAACTTGCGGTTCAGCTGCCCGCAAACCTTGCCGAGGCACTCCTCGACCCGGCGCTCCTCCCAGGACACCAGGTAAAGAATCGGGTACTTGGCCCGGATGAGGATATCGATCTCGCCCGCAGGGTTCATCGGGGAAATCCTACCGCCCCCAGCCGGGCAAGGTTGCGCAGCTTAGGCGATCTTGGGAAACCCGACGCGCTCGTACAACGCCGTCGCATGCTCCAACTGGGCCGCCATCGCTTTGGGACCAGGCGCCCCAAGGGACTCGCGCCGCTGAACGCTGACCTCCGGCCGCAGAACCTCCGAAGCGCCATCCGGGCAGTCCGGTGCCACCAGCCGGAGCTCGTCGTCCGAAAGATCCTCGAGAACTCGGCCGTTCTCGATGCACCAGCGCACCACTTGGCCCACGATCTCGTGAGCGCGGCGGAAAGGCACCCCATGGGTTGCCAAGTAGTCCGCCAGATCGGTCGCGGTGGAGAAGTCGCCAAAGCAAGCGTCGCGCATCCGCTCGACTTGCCACTCGCACGTGGAGAGCATCATGCCCACCAGCTTGATCGAGTCCTTGACCTTCTGAAGGCTGTCGAAAAGCGGGGGCTTGTCTTCCTGGGTATCCCGGTTGTAGCCAAGCGTCAGGCCCTTCATGACGGTGGCGAGCGTGACCCAGTTCGCGATCGCGCGCCCGGTTCGGCCCCGGATCAGCTCTGCCATATCGGGGTTCCGCTTCTGCGGCATGATCGACGACCCCGTAGTCACGCCATCGCTCAGGCGCACAAAGCCGAACTCCTTGCCACTGAAGAGGATCAGCTCCTGGCTGATCCGGCTGAGGTCGATCATGACCATCGCGCAGAGATGCAGAGCATCCATCAGGTAGCTCCGGTCGCTCGTCGCGTCCAGCGCGTTGGGGATCGGAGCCGTAAAGCCGAGGTCGCGGGCCGTGTACTCGCGATCGATCGGGAAGCTGGTGCCGGCCAGCGCCGCGCTGCCCAAGGGCGAGTAGTTCGCCATCTCAAACAGCCGCTCCGCCCGCCAACCGTGCCGCTGGAGCGCCCAGAAATGGGCCATCAGGTGGAAGCCCAGCGTGATCGGCTGCGCCCGCTGAAGGTGGGTATAGCCTGGCATCAGGTCGTCCTTGTACTTTTCCGCCCGCTCCAGTAAGAGGCTCTGCAGGTCCTTGATCAGGTCCTGCACCTCAAGGAGCTGGTTGTGGACGTAGAGCCGCGTGTCCGTCGCAACCTGGTCGTTGCGGGAACGGGCGGTATGCAGCTTGCCCGCCACGTCCCCGATGAGTTCGTGCAAACGGATCTCGATCGCCGAGTGGATGTCTTCGACATCGAACCGCAGGTACTCCGGCCCTTCTTCGTGGATCTTCTCAAGGCCGTCCTCGATCTGGCGGGCTTCATCCTCCGAGATGATCCCTTGACGCCCCAGCATCCGAACGTGTGCCACGGAGCCGATGATGTCTTCCTGCCAGAAATTCAGGTCGGTGTTGATGGACTGGCCAAATCGCTCCACCAACTCCGACGTAGTCTCGGCGAACGCGCCGCCCCAAACCTTCTTCATGCCGGAAGGTAGCTTAGCCCACCGGCCACCCCATTTTCGGGGTTCGCACGGCGTATCTTGATGCATGCCCGCAACCGCCTGCGCCCTCATCGCCCTCCTTGCCGTCCAGAGCTCGGGTCGGAATATTCAGGACTTCGGCGTAAGGTCGGGCAATTCCCCTTCTGCAAACGCAACCGCCCTCCAGCGCGCGATCGACTGGGCCTCCCCGCGAGGGGCCGCCCTATACGTTCCGCCAACCGAGGAGCCCTACCAGATCAATGGCGGAATCAAGCTGCGCATCAACGTCTCTTTGGTGGGAGTCAACGGGCCGACCGGTCGCGGAACTCGCCACCCGTCCAAGCCTCAGCCCGTCGGATCGGTCTTCGCCATCGTCGATGCCACCCAACCCTTCCTGACCGTCGAGTCCGCAACCCAGGTGAAGGGCATTCAGTTCTGGTACCCCGAGCAGAGCTACGACGATCCCGCCAAGGTGATCCAATACCCGCCCACCATCCAGACCTCTCGCGCCAACATCGCCAACGGGGTGGCCCTGCGGGACCTGACCTTCTACGGCGAATGGGTCGCCATGGATTTCGCCGCCGTCCAGGCATTCCCCTGCGAGCTCCTCCTCATCGAGAACTGCTACGGCTATCCCCTCTCCGGGATCTTCCTCCGAGTCGAGCGCTGCTACGACGTCCCTCGGATCCTGAACTGCCACGTGAACCCTGCCAACACCCGGCTCATCCGTGGCAGTTTCTCGCCCGCCATGGTGGATTCGGTGATCGCCCGGAAGAACTACGCCTTCCGGATCGACAACACCGACAACGCCCAGCTTAGCGGGGTCTTCGCATTCGGCGTCTACGGCGGAATCCATCTCGGCTCCGCCAGCTACGGGCAAATCTCCAACTTCGCCTTCGACTGCGTCACGAACGGGATCCTGAAGCAAGGCGACTCGGACTTCAACCGCAACTGGATGGCCTCCAACGGCTCGATCATCGCGAACGTGGGCGCCAAAGTGGAGGACATCCACCCGGTGATTGTCGAAGGCAAAGGGCACCTCTCCCTGACCAACGTAGAGGCTTTCTCGGGCAAGAACCCGGCTCTGACCACCCTGGGCCAATCGCACGACTTCCTCCTAGTGCGAGGCGACGGTCAGCCGACCATCGCCCTGACCGGCTGCCGAATCCGGAACTACGCCTCAGAGAACGCGATCACCCTCGAAAACCCGAGAGCCACCGTAACCGCCAACGCCAGTTTCGACCGCAACTTGGCTCCCCTAACCATTCCGCCGAAGGGCTAGCGCGGGGTAACCGGCTCGAACTTCGGTCGCTCGGCGGGATCGCCGAGCTTGTTCAAGTCCGGGCGCGTCATCGAGAGGATCGACACTTGCTGGGCAAGGCGCCCCGCGATCTCGTGGAAAGCCGCCGCGTGGGGCCTATCCGGCGAAGAGATAATCGCAGGAACGCCGAGGTCGCCCGCCTCGCTGATCGCGGGGTCTAGCGGCAAGGAACCCAAGTACGGGATCTTGAGCGAAGCTGCTAGCTCTTCTCCGCTTGTGCCCGCGAAAACGCGCAGGATCTCTCCGCTGGGCGTCAGGTAGCCCGCCATGTTCTCGACCACGCCTAGGATCGGCGCGTTCAGCCGCCGGAAGAGATGGACGCTCTTGCCTGCGATATTGGCGGCCACGTTGTGCGGCGTCGTCACAATCACAACTCCGGTGAGGGGCACCAGCTGGGCCAAAGACATTGGCGCGTCGCCCGTTCCCGGCGGCAGATCCACCAGCAGGTAGTCCAGGTCGCCCCACTCCACGTCGGCCAAGAGTTGTCGTACCGTGCCCGCCACCATCGGACCACGCCACATCACCGCCTGCCCGTCCTCCAGCAGGAAGCCGAGGGACATCATGCTCACCCCGAACCGCTGGATGGGAATGATCTTGCTGCCCTGGGTGTAGGGCTTCTCGTTTTCGGCTCCCACCATCAGAGGGATGCTCGGGCCGTACACGTCCGCGTCCATCAACCCGACCTTGGCACCGGCTTGGCTCAAGGCCACCGCAAGGTTCGTGGTGACGGTGCTCTTCCCCACCCCGCCCTTGCCGGAGGCGATGGCGATGATGTGCTTGACGTTGGGCACCAGGCTCTCGTTCTGCTGGTTCCGCTGGCGCACCTCCGCCGTCATCGTCACGTGGGCGCGCTCGACCCCCGGAACGCCGAGAATCGCGCCCTCGCACTCCGCCTGCAAGATCTCCTTGACCGGGCAAGCTGGCGTCGTGAGCTGGACCGTAACGAAAACCTCGCCGCCCTCAAGTCGAACTTCCTTTACAAAGCCAAGGGTCACAATGTCCCGGTGCAGGTCGGGATCGATAACCGCTCGGAGGGCTTGAAGGATCGCTTCTTCGGTGGGCATGGCTTTTCAATGTACCTACGAGGTAGGTCGTAACCTTGGTTCGTCCGGGTGGAGCCGCCTTGGCTACGCCGCAGCCGAAGCGCCAGCATCTGCGTCCGGCGCCACCGGCGAAGCCACCTTGTACGCCAGAGCCGCCGCCGTCAAACTAACGGCTCCGGCAAGAACGTAGGGAGCCTCGGCGTGCCAGTCGAACAAGGCGCCTCCCAGAATCGGGCCGAGCAGAAACCCGATCGAGCGAGCACCCTGCAGAAGGCCAAAGAGTTCCCCTTGGCGAGCCTGGGAGACAAGCGAGCTGCAAGCCGCGTTGACCGTAGGGTTCGCGACGCCTCCACCCACGGAGTAGATCGCGCTGAACCCCAACACCACGCCTAGCCCCGGCGAAAACGGTGTAAGGAGAAGGCCCAGTCCCTGCAACGCGTAGCCCCACCGTAAGCGGGTCTTGATCGTGGTGCGCGTCTCCAGTCGGGCGATGAGGAAAGCCTGGACCAGGAACCCCACCAAAGACTCTGCGCTGAAGATGAGTCCCGAAGCCCCAACCGCCTGATGGAATGGAACCCCGAGGAGCTGGTTGGGGAAGACAAACTTCTCCTGGAGGAGCCTCCCAAAGGTTCCCTCGAGACAGGCAAGAGCGAACCAGGACACCACGGCAAGCAGGAACAGCGGCCGTAGCCGCTCCTCCTCTTTCAGGAGTTTCCAGTCCAGAAGGGAGCCACGCTTCTTGGGCTCCGAGGTTGCCGTTGGAACGGCGCGCACCCCGGCGGGCAGGAATACCATCAGGACCAACGCCGAAACGAGCGATGAGCCCGCTGCCACCCAGCCTAGCGTCTCGCTTCCGAACCGCTCCGAGACTTGGCCCCCGATGGCCGGGCCGATCATGATGCCCGCGGTGACCGCCGCTCCAATCCGCCCCAACGCGGTGGCCCGGCTTGCCTCCGGCGTCACGTCGGACACCAAGGCCTGTCCAACCGCAACGTTCGCGGCGGCAAGGCCCGCCAAGATCCGGCTTGCCAACAAGCCCCAGAGGTTCGAGCTAAGCGCATACGCCGCCATCGAGGCGGCGGAGAGCAGGGTGCAGAGCACCAAGGGCATCTTCCGGCCAACCCGGTCGGACCACTTGCCCCAGCGAGGCGAAACCAGTAGCTGCACGAGGAAGAGCGAGGCCAAGATCAGCCCAATCATCCAGCCCGGCGCACCCATCTTCTGTGCGCGCAGCTGCACATCGGGAAAGGCCATCCCAAACCCGATCAAGTCGAGCAACAGGGCAACCCAGATCGCCCGCTGGATTCGAGAAACGGCCGGCGTCAAGCTTCGCCGCTCACCACAAGGATCGGCAGCCGCTCCTCCCCAATCTTCCGGTCATCCGTAAAGACGTCAAGTCGGTGGGTTCCTGCCCGCTCGAACCGCATTGGAGCGATCGCTATCTGGACGAACACCTTGACGGTTCCCGGGCCGCGCTCCTTCGGAATCGGGCCCTCGATGGAGGTGCGGAACAGCTCTCCGCCATCCTCATCTACAAAGACCGCCTCCAGCCTCAGGTCGCTGCCCGTCTCCATGGCTTCGTACTCCAACTGGAGGCAGAGGAAGAAAGGCGGGTGGTCGATCGGTACTTCGGGCACCCGTATGTCGTCGAAAATGCCGATCATCGAGTGCCGGCCGTTCTCCAGCTTGCAGGCGTACTCGCAGAACTTGCTGAGCAGAAGGCGCATGCCCATGAAGTTAGCACCTTGGCCACCCGTGCCGCCCTACCCCTACGCCCTATCGCGTGTCGACTAGCCTCGTCGCATGCTGTCCGCAAGCAACCAGCCCGCCATCGCCCCGAAGTAAACGACGTTGCCGCCCCAGAGCAGAACCTGGCCCAGGCTATGGACTCCCGAAATCGTAGAACTTAGCGCCAAGACCAAGGTTGCCCCGGCAACCAAAGACATCAGGCGCGTCACCGTCTGGGTGAACGCATTCTGCGAGAGGCTAATCAAGATATAAAGGGCCGCCGCCGCCCAGAAGTTGGCGAGGGCAACCAGCCCCAAAGCGATCACCGGCGAGACCGTTCCGCTCGACGAGTTCGCCATGACTTCGAACCTAACGAGCAGCGACGACAGCGCCCCGCAAACCCCCACCACGACCCCGGAGAGGAACATCATCAAGATCAACCCGAAGGTCCACGTGCTGATTTGGTCGATCCCGGCGAAGAGCGGCCGCTCTCGGGAAAAACCGACGTAGGCCGCCGCGCCCCCCACCATCACGCACCCGGCGATCCCCACCGCAAGCGGCATCCCGACGTCCCCGGACATCGCGTGCGGAGAGGGCATCGAAGCCAGAGCCTGCTCGTAGCGCCGTTGATAGTGCTCGTTTGCCGGTTCGAACTGCACCGCATAGGCGTACTGCTTGGCCGCCTCGCGCAAGTCCCCCTTCATCCGGGCAAGGTCCCCTAGCACCCCGTAGCCCAGCCCAAACCTTGGGTCCCGCAGGAGCAGCGTGCGGGCGTACTCGTCAGCCTCGCCTAGTCGACCCTTCGAGAACAGGGAAGCCAGCCGATTCCGTTCGTCCAGGGTCACCAGAGGCGTGTCTTTTCGCCGCTTCTCCGCCTTCTCCTTCTCCTGGGCGGCCCGAACCTTGGCGGCGCCTTCCGCAACTCGCTTGGCCGCGTCGGCCTCCGTTTGGCTCTCTTGGAACGCCAGGTACTCGTCGTACGAGGACCGGGCCTCCGGATTCGAGAGCAGCTCGTAGGCTGCGGTGACCTTCAGGAACACCGCCTTCGAGTCCGGGCTACGTGACCGGTCTGGGTGGTGGAGCAGCACAAGGCGGCGGTAGGCAGACTTTACGTCCGCCGCGCTCGCGCTCCTCGGGATCCCCAGGGTCTCGTAATGGTTGGTCATGGAAGCGCCAGAAGGCTACTCCATGGCGTTCTGCAAGCCGCTGAAGTAGCCGCCCCAGAAGCTGATCACGATGTATCCGACGTAGCAGGCGACCAGCAGCAACACGAGGACGCCCATGACCTGCCCCAGTTGCTGGGCGCGGACCTTGCTCTCGTCCTCGTAGTAGTCGGCCATCTTGCCCAGCATCTGGTCGAGGCTTCCCGTGGTCTCTCCCGTCGCCACCATGTCCATCACGATCGGCGAGAACGCGCCGCTTTCCCGAAAGGCCGGACCCAGCATGTCGCCTTCCCGCATCCGACCGACAACCGGATAGATCTTCGAACGCAAATACTCGTTTCCGCTGGCGTCTGCCGCAAGCTGGATGGCGGCGGGGATCGGCACTCCAGTCCTGTAAAGCGCGCCAAAAGCTCGACCAAACTTGGCCATCGCAACCTGATGAAGGGTGTTGCCCAAGTAAGGGATCAGGAGCAGGAACCGGTCCCAGTTGTGTTTGATCCGTGGATTGGCGAGCCCAACCCGAAGGAACAGGAAGATGCCAACCAGCAAAGGCCCCAGAATCACCCAGGTTGCCACCGTCGTAAGGGGTGAACTGAGCCCGCCCTCCTTGCCTAGGCTGGCGATGATCGCATTGGTTGCCAAGATCACCACCACCGAAGCCGCCAGCAGCAGCTTGGGATAGATCGTCACGCGCCGGTACAGGTTCCGCAGTTCGACCTCCTCCTCGATGTAGTCGGCCACCTGCTTCAGGCTGGCGTCCAGGTTGCCGCCCTCCTCCCCAACCCGCACCATGCTGATCATCATCGCGGAGAAGATCTCGGGGTACCGCTGCATCGCCACGCTGATCGGGCGTCCCTGCTCCACGTTCTCCGCCATCTCGCCCACCACCTTGCGAAGCCGCACGTCGCGAGCCTGGGTCTTGAGCGTGTTGAGACTCTGGGCGTAAGGCACTCCCGCGTTCAGCATCGCGGAGAGCTGGCGGAAGAAGAACTGAAGGTCCTTGAGCGCCACCTTGCCAACCAGCGGCCCCACCACGCTGGTAGCGACGTAGCTACGGTTCTTGAGCAGAGGATCCATCGCCGGCTTCTCCTCGGCAGCCTCCTCCCGTGGGCGTGTCTCCTCGACCAGGCGCTTGGGGGCAGGCGGCGGGCTCAGAAGCGGGTCGTCATGCCGGGCCGCCGGCTGGATCGCCTGCACCTGGAACCCTCGACGACCAAGGTCCTCGACCGCCTGCTCAAGGGTGGACCCCAGAACGGTCCCCCTCTCGGAGTTCCCCGCAGGGTTGACGGCTTGGTACTCGAACGTCGGCATTCTCCTCAATCCTACGATAAGCAGACGTCGAATGAGCCGCCAGAAGGTCGCGCGGGTAGATTGTTCATCCGGTGCTCTTCCTCAACACGTTCGGGTTCCTGCTCGCCAACGTGGTCTTGCCCATCCTCCTGATGTCCCTCCTGGGCGTCTGGCTTCAACGCCGCACCGCGCTCGACTTCCCCACCCTCAGCAAGGTGCAGGTCAACCTTCTGGCCCCGTGCTTCATGCTGGTCAAGCTCAGCGATAGCACCCTGAGCTGGGCAGACATGGGGCTGGTCGCGGTCGCCCTCCTGGGCTCGCAGCTGCTTCTGGGGGTCCCCATTTGGGCCTTTCTGAAGGCACGAGGCACCCCACTCCGAAGCGCAAGCGTGATGTTGCTGGCCAGCGTGGTCTTCAACAGCGGAAACTACGGAATCCCCCTGGCCGACCGCGCCTTCCCAGACCGGGGAGCCGCCCCGCAAGCCCTCATCGTGGTGATCAGCAACACCACCATTTGGCTCCTCGGCTACATGCTCATGGGAGCCCAGGGCCGCCGCAAGCGCGACGCCTTCTACGAGTTCCTTCGTTCCCCTCTTGCCGGAGCCACTATCGCCGCCTTGATCCTCAAGGCCACCGGCCTGCGGCTCCCCGAGCCGGTGCACTTCGCCGCCGAGACCGTCGGCAAGGGACTGGTGCCGATGGCCCTGATTGCGCTTGGCGCGCAGCTCGGGCAACGCTTCAACTGGCCGAACTGGCGGCGAGTCTCCCCGGTTTTGATCCTGAAACTTGCCGCGCATCCGCTTGCCATGGCCGCCGTGGTCTGGATGCTTGGGCTCTGGCCCTGGCCCGGAGCACTCCTCATCGTGGCCGCGTCGGCCCCCTCGGCGGTCTACGCGTTCCTTCTCGCCAGCGAACTCGACGGCGACGCTGAACTCGCCGCCGACTGCGTTTTCTGGTCTACCGCCCTGTCCGCGGTCACCGTAACCGTCGTCCTAACCCTCGTCACCTTGGCGGGTGGCGTGCCCAAATAGTTCGGCGCAACGCGTAGCGTTGTAGAATCGCCGCATGCCTGCAACCGCCCTCTGCCTTCTTGCCACCCTGGCGCTCGGCCAGGCCGTCCAGCCGCCGAGCACTCTGGCGATCACCTCGCCAAGGGTGTTGGTCTTCTCCAAAACCGCTGCATTCCGGCACGACTCGATCCCAACCGGGATCGAGACCCTCCGCAAGATGGCATCCGAGAAGAACTTCACCGTCGAGGCCACCGAAGACGCCGCCCAGTTCAACGACAAGAACCTCCAGAAGTTCGACGTGGTCGTTTTCCTCAGCACCACCGGAGACGTGCTGGACGACGCGCAGCAGTCCGCGATGGAGCGCTTCATCCGCCGAGGCGGCGGTTACGCCGGCATCCACGCCGCCGCCGACACCGAGTACGGCTGGGCCTGGTACGGGCAGCTTGCAGGCGGCTACTTCAAGCGGCATCCCCAAATCCAGAAGGCCGACGTCCACGTCGAAGACCGGGCCCACCCTTCGTCCGCTTTCCTACCTGGAATCTGGACCCGGACCGACGAGTGGTACTGCTACAGAACCAGCCCTCGGCCCAATGTCCAGGTACTTGCCAGCCTAGATGAGAAGTCCTACAAGGGAGGGACGATGGGCGACGACCATCCGATCGCCTGGTGCCACCCGTTCGATGGCGGGCGCGCCTGGTACACCGGCATGGGCCACACCAAGGAGTCCTACGCCGAGCCGCTCTTCCAGGAGCACGTCTACCAGGGCATCCTCTGGGCCGCAAACGCCAAGCCCGCCGCCGGATTCACCCCGCTCATGGACTTCACCAAGGACTGGGGAGCCCCCAAGGGCTGGTCGGTAGCCGGGGACGCCCGCCTCGATGGCGCCAATCCAGGACGAATCATGATTCCGCAGGACAGCGGGGCCGCCGTCTTCGCTTCGCTGGAAGGTCGCGGCGCTGGCCTCGTAAGCAAGCGCTCGTTTGCCGATGCCCAGGTCCATGTCGAGTTCCTAGTACCCAAGAACGGCAACTCCGGCGTGTACCTCCAGGGCCGGTACGAGATTCAGATCCTTGACTCCCACGGCGTCCCGGACAAGGACCTCCAGTCCTCGATGTGCGGCTCCGTCTACGAGCGGTGGAAGGACGACAAGGGCTACGAAGGCGTTCCTCCCAAGGTCAACGCCGCCCGGCCCGCCGGCCAATGGCAGAGCTTCGACATCCTCTTCCGAGCCCCCCGGTTCCGGGCGGGCAAGAAGGTCGAGAACGCGCGCTTCCTTGAGGTGCGCCTCAACGGAGTCCTGGTTCAGAAAGGCGTTCAGGTCACCGGGCCAACCCGCGCCGCCATGTTCGAAGACGAGAAGCCTCTTGGCCCCATCTTCCTGCAAGGCGATCACGGCCCGATCGCCTATCGGAACCTCAGCGTGAAGCCGCTGAAGTTGCGCTAGCCGGCTTCACGAGCTTCGAGTTGTCAATCACCGCTTCGGCGGTGTAGCGGTTGGCAGGGTTCCACAGGAGGTACTCCTGGTAGCCCTGCTCCATCGCCGCCTTGATCTGCGCTTGGACCTCCGCCTTGCCGTACTTGTAGCCCAAGCTGAAGTCCTGAAGCCACGGCCGAATGTGGGTCTTGGGCAGCCGCTTGCGGTAGTCCACCAGGCTCTTTTTCACGATCGCGTAAGGCGAGCTATTGGGGTCGGCGATTCCGTATTCCCCGCGCGCATAGTGGGAGGGGTAGACCATCGGGCAAATCAGGTCGAAGGGAGCCGCGACCTTCTCCAGCTCTTGCCCGATTCCCTGATCGCTCTTGGAGGACGAGATGATCCCGAACACATCGGCCGAAAGCAGCGCGCCCCGCTTGTGGACGCGGTCCGCGATGAAGGTCGCAAAGGACGCGATCACGTCTTGGTGCTGGGCTTTGGCATCCGGATAGGTCTTCTTGCCCGCAAACCGCTGAGTGCTGGACTTGCCTTCGCTGGGGAATCGCACGTAGTCAAGCTGGATCTCCGGGAATCCTAGGTCCAGGGCGAAGTCCACGATTGCCCCCAGGTAGTCCCAGTTCTTCCGGTTGTAAGGATCCAGCCAAGTGTTGCCTGCCCGGTCTCGCCAAAGGCTGCCGTCTGCCTTCCGGACCGCGAGGTCCGGGAATCTCTTGGGCACGAAGTTGTCGCGGAAGCAGGCCACCCGGGCGATCGGGTAGATCCTGCGCTCGCTCAGGAACTTCATCAGTTCCTTCGGCTTGACCACCGCGACCTGGTGCGCGCCCGACTTCTCCGCCAGTTCTAGCGGGGTCTTGAAGTACATGATCCCGGAGTCTCGGATGTCGATGACCACCGAGTTCAACTCCGTCTTCTTCAGCAGAGCGTCCACGTTCTCCATCTTCTTGGTCCGCCCGGCAGACCAGGCCGTGAGATAGATTCCGCGAACGTGCTCCGGCTTCTCAAAGACGAGCTTCGGCGCTTCCGGCTTCGGCGCCGGCTTCTCCGCAACCTTTGGCGTCTCCTGCTTGGCGGGGCCGGTGTCGGCAACCCCGGGTTCCGTCTTGGGCGCCGGCGACGAGCAACCGCTCAGGGCAAGAATGCCAGGGGCCACAATGAGAGCAAGATGCAGAAAAGGGTTGCGCGGACGGTTCATACGGCGGGGTTGAGTGTACTAGCCCTCGTACTTGGGGGCTGCGGCTCCACCCCTCCGTCGTCGCCGCCGACCTCCAAAACCGCAGAATCAGCCCAACCGTCTGCCGCCCCCGCACCAACTGCTCCACCCCTGCCCCCGGTAACGAACCGAAAGGCCAACCCCGCAGGCAAAGTTCTCGTCCTCGAGTACCACAAGATCGCCCTCAAGGAAGCCCGCTGGGACCGCAGCGTAGACCGATTCCGCGCCGACCTGGGGCGGCTCTACAAGATGGGCTTCCGCCCCGTCACCGCCTCCGAGTATCTGGGCAACCAGATGAAGCTGGCGCCGGGAGCCTCGCCGCTGGTAATCACCTTCGACGACTCCGATCCCACCCAGATCCGCATCCTCCCCGACGGCAAGCTGGACCCCAACAGCGCTGTCGGCATCTGGGCGGAGTTCGCGGAGAAGCACCCTGACTTCCCGGTCAAGGCAACCTTCTTCGTGCTCCCCAACCTCTGGGGCCAACCCAAGCTGGTGAAGGAGAAGGTGCGCATCCTCCAAGAAGCAGGTAGCGAGATCGCAAGCCACACGCTGACCCACCCCAAGCTCAGCCACCTGACCGACGAGAAGGTGAAGCAAGAGTTCGCGGGCGCGATCGACAAGCTTCGCGAGCTTGGGCACGCGGGCGGCGTCTCCCTTGCTCTCCCCTACGGAATCTCGCCCAAGAACAAATCTCTTGTCAAGAGCTTTGACTACAAGGGCAAGCCCTACTCCATGACTGGGGCCTTCCTGGTAGGCGCCGAGCCGGCTCCCGCCCCCACCGACCCCAAGTTCAACCCGTACCGCGTTCCCCGCGTGCAGGGCATCGAGGGCGAAGCCGGAATCACCTACTGGCTTGACCAGATCGAGAAGGGCAGGGTCGCCGTCTACGTGGCGGGCCAGTAACATAGCCCGGTGATCATTCGGCCCCCAACTCTGGATTGGTCAACCTTTCAGATCTCGGACGTTCCGGCCAACCCCGAGCCGTTTCGGCTTGCCAACCGCATCCCGATCCGGGACAACGGTGAGCCGCTGGTTGACCTCAGAGAGACCAACCCGGAGCTCTCGTTCGGCACTTACTGTCTTCCTTATGTTCGGGAGAGCGTCGCGGAGGCGCTCAAGATCGCCTCGAGGAACACCCCGGACCACCTGGAGCTATGGGTCCACACCGCGTTACGGACCCTGGAGCAGCAGGCGGAGATGTACTGGCACAACTACAACCGGGCCAAGGAGGAGCACCCCGAGTGGCCGGAGTCGGTTTTGCGCAAGATGACCAACCGGTTCTTCGCGCCGCCCGACGTCAAGGCTCCGCCCGGGCATTGCACCGGCGGGGCGGTGGACGTAGGCCTCACGGTGCGGGAGACCGGAGAGGGCCTCGACGTCCGGTCTCCCCTCACCGGGTGGGACAGCGCGCCCACGGCGGTGCATGGACTGTCTGAAGAGGCCGCCGAGAACCGTCGCCTTCTTTGCTTCCTAATGCATTCAAGCGGACTCTCCAACTGTCGAGACGAGTTCTGGCACTGGTCGTACGGGGACTCCGCGTGGGCGGTCCGAGTGGGAGCAGACGTTGCCCCTTACGGACTCGTCGAGCCACCCGAGGGAGCCACCCGCGTGGTGGGTCCCCGCATCAAGACGGATCCTTACGACCCGGCTTACGTCGACCACTTCGAGGAGTTGAAGGCTGCGTTGGAGGGTTCCCTTGGCGCTCTCGCGCATGAGATCGTCCACATCGGGAGTTCCTCGGTCCCGGGCCTAACTGGGCGCCCCATCCTTGATCTCGGTCTGGTGGCACCGGACGACGAAACGTTGGCGAAGGCGGCGGAAATCCTTTGCGACCTTGGGTACGTGCGCCAGGGCGACGAGTTTCGGGCAGAGGCGAGAGACGTGCCAAAGGTGGACGCCCTCCGGAAGTGGCCGGCGCACGTGGTTCACGCCTGTCTGGACGGCAGCCGAGTCCTCCGCCGACACGTGGCGCTTCGCGATCACCTGCGCATGGACCCGGACTCCGCCGGAAAGTACGCGGACCTTAAGCGCGAGTTGGCGCGAAAGCACACCTGGGACGGAACTCGGTACGACGAGGCCAAGTCCCGTCTGCTCCGGGCCATTCTGACCCAAGTCGATCCGAGCCTGGCCGACCCCTCGTGGGACAAGTAGCCTTCTACCCAAATCCTCCCGAATCTGGTGTAGTCTCCAGGCTGCCATGAGCATCAAGATTATCGCCAACGACGTGCCGAATCTGCCCTGGGAGCCCAAGCCGGAAGGCCACCCGCACGCGGTGTGGCGGTACTCGCAGAACCCGATCATCCCTCGCGACCTGGTCCCGACCGCCAATTCGATCTTCAACAGCGCGGCCGTGCCGTTCGAGGGCAAGTTCGCCGGTGTTTTCCGCTGCGACGACATGACCCGCAAGATGATCATGCACGCGGGGTTCAGCGAGGACGGCAAGTCCTGGAAGATCAACCCCAAGCCGATCAACTGGATCATCGACGATCCGGACGTCACCCCGCCCGAGTACCTGTACGACCCGCGTGTGCTGTGGCTTGAGGACCGCTACTACATCGTCTGGTGCAACGGCTACCACGGCCCCACGATTGGCATCGGCTACACCTTCGACTTCAAGGAGTTCCACTTCCTAGAGAACGCGCTTCTGCCCTACAACCGAAACGGCGCCCTCTTCCCGCGCAAAATCAACGGCAACTACATGCTACTGAGCCGCCCGAGCGATACCGGCCACACCGCGTTCGGCGACATCTTCCTCAGCCAGAGCCCCGACATGATCCACTGGGGACGCCATCGCCACGTCATGAGCCCCAAGGAGCCATGGGAGTCCACCAAGATCGGCGGAGGCCCGGTGCCCATCGAGACCACCGAGGGTTGGCTCATGTTTCACCACGGCGTCCTCACCTCGTGCAACGGCTACGTCTACAGCTTCGGCGCTGTCCTACTGGACTTGGAGCAGCCCTGGAAGGTCATCCTCCGCTGCCGGCCCTACCTGATCAACCCGCGCGAGCTTTACGAGATCGCGGGCGACGTGCCCAACGTCACCTTCCCCTGCGCCGCAATCCCCGACGCGGCAACGGGCCGCATCGCGATCTACTACGGCTGCGCGGACACGGTGACCGGTCTCTGCTTCACCGAGATCGAGAGCCTGTACGAGCACATGAAGGCCAACGCGTAGCGTCTGTCATCGCGACGAAGGAGGGATCTGCCACCTTGGCTGCTCGGTGCCAAGGGGCGGATCCTTCGACTTCGCGCCGGAGCGCTTCGCTCAGGATGACAATAAGGTCGATCCCTCAGCAGCTCGCTGTTGAAGGGTTTGGTCGCGCGAACTTTAGGCCTCTACATCAAAGCTGCGTTGGCATCGGATGGGATCTGTCATCCCGACGAAGGAGGGATCTGCCGCCTCGGCCACAGTGTTCGGCAATCAGAGAGCAGATCCTTCGACTCCGCGCCGGAGCGCTCCGCTCACGATGACAATCCGCAACGACCTATCGCTCAGGACGCTCCTTAGCCGCTTGGCCTGGGCCACCAAGCTAGAGTCCTGAGGGTTGCCAAGCGCTCAACCGGTACCAACCACAGCCACGCCTGATTAACCCTTTAATCATGGTAGGATCGGCCTATGTTCCTCGCAGCTTTGGCCTGTCTGGCGGTGGCGCCCGCCTCCCTTCCCAAACTCACCCCGCGGGGCACCGACCTCGTGGATCCCAAGGGGAAGGCAGTGGTCCTTAAGGGCTGCAACCTGGGGAACTGGCTGATCTTGGAGGGCTGGATGCTGAACATGGACTTCCCGGACGGCTACACGTTCATGAAGACCCTTTCCGACCGGTTCGGCGAGGCCGAGAAGGACCGGCTGATGGACGTCTACCGCTCCTCCTGGATCACCGAGCGGGACTGGAAGATCATCCAGTCCTACGGGTTCAACCTCGTCCGGCTCCCCATGGACTACCGCTTGTTCGAGGACGATGCCAAACCGTTCAAGCTCAAGCCCAACGCCTGGAAGTGGATCGACAAGGCCGTGAACGAGGCCGAGAAGCACGGGCTCTACACGATCCTGGACATGCACGGAGCCCAGGGCGGGCAGAGCGTGTACGACCATACGGGACGCTCGGGCCAGAACAAACTCTGGTCGGTACCGGAGAACCAGGATCGGCTGGCCTGGCTTTGGGGTCAGATTGCGAAGCGATACAAAAAGCGCTCGGCCGTGCTGGCGTACGACGTCTTCAACGAGCCTTACGGAGCGCCTCGGGAGCAGCTTAAGCCCGTCTTCCAGAAGGCTCTGACGCAGATTCGCAAGAACGACCCCGACAAGTTGGTCCTGGCTCACGGCCATACCGACGGCTACCACTACTACGGAGACCCCAAGGCCAACGGGTGGAAGAACGTGGGGTTCCAGATGCACTACTACCCGGGCCTGTTCGGCAACGGAGACCCCACCCTCCTCACCCACGCCAGACACCTTGCCTCCATCGAGGAGGTCGCGAAGGGGACCAAGGCGGTCGCCGTGCCGTTCCTGGTAGGCGAGATGAACGTGGTCTTCAAGGACGCGGGCGGCGCCATGATGATGCGGCGTACCTTCGATGCCCACGCAAAGCATGGCTGGATGACTACGATGTGGTCCTACAAAGTCTCCAGCGAGGAAGGAAGCATCGGCAACGCCACCTGGGGCATGGCGACCAACCGGAAGCCCGTCCGTAAGATCGACGTCAAAACGGCGTCGCGAGCGGAAATCGAGGCCTGGATGCGCGGGTTTGCCAGCGATGACCTAGTGGTTTACGAGGAACTCCGGGATGCGTTGACGGCAAAGAACCCGGTCCTTCCCCCCCTTCCGGCCCTTCCTCCCAAGATTCGCGAGGTCCCCTACCAGGATTCGCTTCCCGGCTGGACGATTCTGGACATGGCAGGCGCCCGCAAGGGCGGCCTGAGACTGGAATCCGGCGGCAAGTTCACGCTGTACGGCGCGGGCCACGACGTGTGGAATCGCAGCGACCAGGTTCGATTCTTGTACCGGGAGCTCACCGGCGACTTCGACCTTTCGGTGATGGTGGAGAGCCTGCCGGAGGTGGACCGCTACTCCAAGGCCGGGATCTTGGCGCGGGCCAGCCTCAGCCCAGATTCGCCCGCCGTGACCCTCTCCGTCTTCGCCAACGGCGAAGCCCAGCACGCGGAGCGGCCGGCGGTTGGGGATGAGACGACGGGCAAAGCGCTGGTGAAAAGCGCGCTACCGATGCGGGTCCGCATGGTGCGCCGGGGCGACGACCTGGACCTGTTCATCGCCACGGGTCCTCAGGAATGGCAGAAGCTGGGGACCTCGCGCGCTCCGGCGAAGACGCTCTTCGTGGGGCTGATTGCGCTGAGCCACGACGACTCGCAGTTGGTGCCGGTGGGCTACTCCGGGCTGACGCTGAAGTGACCGATCGCTCAGCAGCTTGCTGTTGAGGGTACTTCGCGGGCACTTCAAGCCTCCACAGCAAGCTGCGGAGGCATCTCTCGGCGCCGGAGCGCTACGCTCAGAATGACAGCGTAGCTGGCGTACAATGCCCCAACCATGGAGCCATCCGCAAGCACCCTCTACGAAGCGATCGGGGGCTTCGACAAGATCCTCGCCCTGTGTAAGCGGTGGCACGCGCTCTGCCTCGCGAATCTCGAGGCCTCCCATCCCTTCGAGCACGGGCTACATCCCCAGCACGACGAACGGCTGGCGGCCTACCTTGCCGAGGCCTTCGGCGGCCCCCAGCTTTACAAAGCCGGGTACGGCGACGAGTCCTCTATGCAGCGCATCCACGCTGGGAACGGCGTTCACGTCGCACTTGACGAGGCTTGCCTCGCAGAGTTCGACCGCGCCCTTGCGGACGTCGGCATTACGGGAGACGCCGCCCAAGCCGCCAGCGCCTACTTCCGCCGCGCAACCGAGGAGCAGCGAGCCTACGGTGGCCCGAACGCCGCTGTCCCCGAGAACCTGCCCTTTAACTACGCTTAGCTGGACGGGCGGCGGCGATCAGCACCTGGAGTAGCTCCTTGTCCTGCACTTCGCCGGTGGTTCGGTTGAAGAGGCTACCGGTATCCCAGAGCATGGGCACCATGCCGTGCTTCACCGACGACTGCGTTACGTATTCGTCCCAGAGCAGTTGGTACTTGCGCATGCCGGGGAAGTTTGGCTTGAACCCGCAGCAGTACTCGCCGAGGATCACGGGCACGCCCTTCTCCACAAAGGTCGTGGTCATGGTCTTGAACTCGCGGTCGCAGTAGGCTTCGTTCGCCCAGGTTTCGGTCGCGGCCGGGTCGGTGGCGGTGGCGCCCCACTGCCAGATGTTGCTCTTTTCGTTGAGGGTGAAGTTGTAGGGCGAGTAGTAGTGGACCTCCATCATCAGACGATTCTTCGCCGAGTCCTTCGGCAGGACGGCGTTGAACTTGACCGCGTCCTCGATGCTGGTGTTGTAGCCCTGCACCACGAGGAACCGATTCCTGTTCTTGCCGCCGGTTGCCCGCACTGCGTCCACGAAAACCTGGTTGTAGCCGTTTTGGACTTCCGCGTTCTCTGGTTTTGGGGGTCCGTAAACTCCATCCACGCCCGTCTCGTTGGTGCCGGCGAACATCACCTTCTCGCCCGCGTTCCGGAACTTGGTCGCGATCTGGGTCCAGAACTTGCGGAGCTTGGCGTTCGCCTTCGGCTGGGCCGCGTAGGTGGATTGCATCCACCCGCCATCCCAGTGGACGTTGAGGAGCACGTAGAGGTCGGCCTTCGTCGCCATTGTCACCACGTTGTAGACGTGGGACATCCACTTGTCGCTGATGTTGTGGTCGGCATCGGAGTACTGGGTCCAAGCGGCGGGGATCCGGATGCTTCGGAAGCCGGCTTTGCGCACCGCCTTCATGTACGCCTCGGTGGGCACGGGGTTGCCCCAGGAGGTTGCTTCTGGGATGGCTTCTAGGGTGTTGCCCAGATTGATTCCGGGCGACAACTTCGCCATGGCGTTCTTTGCGGTGAGTTGCGCGGGACTCGACACACCGGCGGCGAGGGCCAGAACGACGCAAAGGAGATGGGTTGACTTGAGGTTCATGGTTTCGATGCTCTCTCTTCGACCAGGTCGGCCCCTCGGGCGGCGAGGACGATCTCGGTCTGGAACGTCTGGCCGGAGAGGATCCCCTTCTTGGGGCTGCTCACCGGAATGATTGCTTCTGCGCTGTTTGTGTTCACGTAGTAAGTTCTGCCCTCCACCTCGCGGGCGAACACGCCTTCTGGAGTAGGTGGGCCATCGACCACCCCGGCCACTTTCTTGACGTACTCCAGAACCGGAGCCATCGCACTCGCGTGCGATTCGGTCGCCAGGTAGAAGGCTTGGCCCTTGCCAAATTGGTTGACGGTGAGGAGCGGGAAGCGGTCTGGGAGGTACGAGTTCGTGATCGTGCCGACCTCCTTCGCCGTCCCGGGCTCCAGCAGTTCGTAGTACCGCGCCTGCGATGCGAAGTCTTGCCCTTCGAGGGTGAAGTTCACGCCGGATTCGTTGCGGTAGAAGGCCGCCGTCCGGATTCCGAAGACGTCGTCCACTCCCCCGGGCAGCCCGGTTTGAAACCACTGGCCGTGCTCGTTCATTTTTGCGGAGTAGCCGGTCATGAGCACGGTCCCACCCCCGGCCACATACTCGCAGATCGCAATGGCCGTCTCTTCGTCCACCAGATACAGGGCGGGAACGATCACGAGTTTGTACTTGCTCAGCGGATCGCGCCCGATGTTGATCACTGCGGCGTCCACGTTCTTCCGATACAAGGGCTCCCACGCCGCCAGGACTTGGTCCTTGTAGGAGGACTTGTAGTACTGCTTGGTGGTGGCGGAGAGTCCGTCGGAGGCGGCGGCGCTCTCGAAGGAATAGGCGATCGCAACCTCGGGCTCGTAGTAGCGGGGGAACCCGTAGGGAGCGACCTTTTGGAAGTCGGCGGCGATCTGGCCCCACTCCGTGACCTTCCAAGAGGGCTGCCCGTCGTGGTCGATCAGGCCGAAGAGAGCCTGCTCCTCGCCTCCGGCGTGGCTGTGGAACGTCCAGGCCATGATGCCCTGCGCGCCGGCCAGCAGGGCAACGTGGGCCAGGTTGCGGCTGCGGCCAGGATCTCCGTACCACCCCCCGCCTCCGGCGGTGAACTCGTTGAGCCACGTCGGAGTCGGCAGGTCGCCCTTGGTCATGGCGACGTCGAAGGAGCCGTCGATCGGCCCGCCCGGATAGAAGCCCTCGGAGCCAAAGGAGACGTACTCCTTGTAGGAGGAGAGGTAGTCGAACCCGCGACGCCCCGAGGTGTCCCAAAGGTTGGAGAGCGTCGGCGTGTCCGGCATCAGCTTCCGGCGGACGGCCTCGAGTTCGGTCAGGCGTTGGATCGTGATGTCGGACCAGAATCGGCGAAGGTCCAGGTACCGCTCGGTTGGGCCGGGGCCGTTCTGGAGAGGGAGATCGACTTCGTCGAAGCTGTTCAGCCGCCTGGACCAGCGCTGAGTGGCCCAGGCCTTATTGAGCCTCTCCAGCGTTTCGTAGCGGTTCTTCAGCCAGACGATGAAGCGCTGCCGATCCGCTTCCGAGTAGGACATGAAGCCGTTTCCGATCTCGTTGTCGTAGCCGATGGCGAGGATGGCGGGGTGCTTCGCGTACCTTTCGAGCAGTTTGGTGGCCAGACGCTGGGCGTACCTCAGGTAGTCGTCGTCGCCGATGTTGTCCATGTACCGCTCGGCGGGCGGAACTCGGCAGCCGTTCTCGTTGACGAGGTCGATACCCGGGTGCTTGCGGTGGAGCCAGATCGGGACCGGGGTGCCCGGGATATCCAGCACAACCCGGATCCCCGCCTCGTGCAGCTGGTCGATCACGCTGTCCGACCAGCTGAAATCGAACACGCCGTCGGAAGGCTCGAAGGAGTCCCAAGACAGGTCGCCAATCCGGACCACGTTGAAGTTGGCCGCCTTCATGATCGCGATGTCAGCCCGGATCTGCTCCGGCGTTCGGACGATGGGCCGGTAGCACGTGCCGACGAAGAGCTTGCCCCGTCCGGGAAAAGTCGTGGGGCGACCTCCCAGGTTGGGCGGGAGGATTTGGTCTGCAGTGCGCTGGCTCATGGGTGTTCTTGGGCAGCGAAGAGAAGGTCACGAGTACCGCGGCCACCGCCGAGAAGCACCTTCTCATGGCGCCGCCGGTCGGGCACACAAAAAGTATGCGTCCGAGCCGCAATCGGCCCCCTCGGGGTCGAATCTGCCCGGGAGTCAGCCAACGCTCCAATGCTCGGACTGTGATGCTAAATCTGCACGACTTTGAACTGAGCACTTAATCGAGGGTTGGACGATTATGACAAACTGAGGTATCGATTCGACCATCCTCAGAACGGACCACACGAAGGCGAAAGGCGCCGGCCCCGCCCCTCCCAAAATCGTCTTCGCCGGGGGCCACATCGGCTCCGAAAGCCATCCTCTGCACAAGCACGAGAACGCCTGGGAGTTGATCTACCTCCGAGAGGGCAGCATCGACGAGGTGGTCGGACAAGACGTGCTTGGTCTAGAGCCCGGCATGTTCGTGGTGCATCCTCCCGGGACCGAGCACGGCGACCTCGCCCACTCCGAGTATTTCCTCTACCACGTCATGTTTACGTCAGACCATCCCAGCGCATGGCCTAGAGTGGGATGCGACCTCGATGGCTCCCCGCTCGGCGCCCTTCTGGGGATGATCGTCCACGATTGGCACAACGGGTGGGCCCAGCGGGAGGCGTTTCTCCGCCACTCGGCCCAGATGCTCGACATTGTCATGAAGCGGTGTGGGCTCTTTGGGCAAGAGGGCCGGACCGCCCAGGCGATCGTGGCCCAAGCGAGGGGGCTCTTCCGCCGGGGATTTCGGCAGCCCATCGACATGGGCGAGATCGCTGCGGAGTTGGGAATCTCCCGGTCCACGCTGTACGCACACTTTCGCAGCGTTCTGGGGCGCACTCCGCAGAGCGTGGTCGCCGAGATGCGCCTTCGAAACGCCCTCTTTCTCCTTCAGCACTCCAAGCTCTCCGTGGCGGAGATCGCACGAGGCTCGGGCTACTGCTCGGCCAGCCATTTGGGCCGGAAGCTGCGGGAAGCCTACAACCTCGGCGCGAAAGACATTCGGGCGCAGTCGGTCAAACCTTAGGCGTGCCTAGTAGCCCCGCAGCTTGAACCAATCCGCCAAAGCTCGTACCTGAAGCTTGCGGCCCAGCTTCCCCTTGTACACGCCGTTTACCGCGTCGACAAGCTTGCCGGTCGCCTTGAGGCCAGCCACCACGTTCTCCGGCGCAACCCGCTTCTTGGTCGTGCTGAGCGCGTACGCGATTCCTCCCGTTGTCATGGGAGCCGAAAACGAAGTCCCCGACCAAATGGCGGTCTTGCCGTCTCGGTGGTAGCTCTTGAGCGTCACGCCGGGGGCGCAGACCTTGACTTTGGAGCTGTAGTTGCTGAATGCCGCCTTCTTGTCGTTGGCGAGGATCGCCGTCACCGCGATGACTTTCGAGTTGTCTGCTGGGCTGAACAGGTCCGACAGGTTGCCGTTGCCCGCGGCAGCCACGACGATCAGCCCCTTCTCCTCGACCGCCCAGTCCAGCACGTCGTTGATCGCCGCGATCTTCCCTACGGAGCCGAGGCTAAGGTTCGCGATCTCCGCGCCTTGCAGAACGGCCATCGCCAGGCCCTTCGTGATGCTCCAGGCAGTGCTACGTCCATCGCTGTCCATCACGCGATAGTTCAGGAACTTGGCGGTGGGCGCCATCTGCGAGATAATCCCGGCGACCATGGTGCCGTGGCCCCAGGCGTTGTCCTTGATGCCGTCTTTGTTGGAGTCCTGCCCCCGAGCCGCGTCCGTGGCGGAGCCGCCGTCCCGGGTGTTTGCCCACACCAGGGTCTTCGCGGTCAGCGGCTTGGCGTACTGCGAGATCCCGTTGTCCAGGATCGCCACACGAACCACGCGGAAGGCCTCGGGCGACGCTGCGCCAAAGCCGGGGTAGCCCACTTGGCCCAGGGCATAGGCATTCCGTTCTCGCAGGATGGGGTCTGCAGCCACCGCCGGAATGGTGCCGCCGCGCCCGCCTCCGCTGTTCTCCGGACTCTCCGCTTCGTCGTCGTCCTCTGCCCAGACGATGTCCGGGTCCAAGGCCATGAGCTCTTGCACCTGATCGACCTTGTCTTCGCTCTGGGCCTCGAAGAGGGCGAAGGGCATCATGTGGTCCTTGTAGGTAATGCCGTACCGGGTCGCGATTGCCCGGGGCGTGATGCCGGGCATGAGCCGCGCGATGATCCGCGTGGCCACGTTGTCGTCTGACGCCAGCGCGGACCCCGCAGCGAGGGCGAGCGACAGGACCAAAGAGATGCGGGCTTTCATAGGTATCCGTTGAAGAGCGCGAGGGAAGCCCAATAATACGGGTGTTTTCGCCACTTTCGGCACTCCCTCTGAGATTGGGCGAGAGCCAGTCCGAGCGGGTTCCCCTTTGCGAGCCCCCCGTACATCCCGGTCATCAGACGGGAGGCGCTCTCATCGTCGAGCGGCCATTGGCTTCCCACGACCGCTTGGGCCCCGCACGCAAGCGCCGCCCGCACCAGGCCGCTCGGTTCCGAGCCGCCAAGGTTCAGCATCTGGCCGGTGTCGCAGGCGGAGAGGACCGCCAAAGAAACCCTCAGCCCCGATCGGGCGACCTCGAGAGAGTACAGGTCGCCGTCGGGAAATCGGAAGCTCGAGAGAAGGGGACTCGAAGGTACGAGCGCGGCGTGGGTCGCCACGTGGAGGATGTCCCAAGGTCCGGTCGCAAGCGAGGCGCGCGCAGAATCGCAGGAGGTGCAGAGGGTCGCCTCGGGAAACGCCGCCCGCAGAACCTCCAGTTCCTCCAAAACATGCGGCAAGTCGGCAAACTCTCCCACCCAGACGAGAACGCGCGGGTTTTCGGGCAGCCTCCAGTTCGCCGCCGTGGGTGCAAATCCGGGATGGAGGCTAATCGAGGGCGCCTGATCCGGGAAGAGCGCCGTCCATGGAGCGTTCCAAAGCGGTCCGTCCGGACAGACCGCCTCGGCGTCCCCGAACGATCGCTGGAGGTCGGAGGCGAGTCGGTCCATGGCCGGGCACGCGCCGTCGAAATCGGGGTCCACCAGGGGGCGGAACAGCTCGAACCTCGCCCACTGAACCGCGTCCGTGATCTGCTTTGCAGATCGACTCAGTTCCACGGTCTGGCCCGGATGGAGCGCCGAAAGGCTCCCTACGCTCTGGAAGAAGGTCACCACCCGGTCGTGCGCGCGCGGAATCCGGCTCATCGGGGCGAGGGCCAGTTCTGCGGAAACCGCCGGGGGCTCCAGCGCCGGTCCCCTCCGGGCGTTCGATCCTGAATCCGGCGGCGCAGAGGCCCGAAGAGCGTCCAGCGACCGCCGAAGCTCCGGGTCCAGATCGCCGCGCGCCATCCCCAACTCGTCGAGGAGCGCCGCCGAGCGGGTGTCGGCAATCACTTGCCTGGCCTCTGCAAGGCGCGCTGGGGTGGGCCGCCTGAGCAACTCCAGTAAGTACGCCTCTAGGGCGGCCCGCTTGTCTTCGTAGAACGCGATCCTCCCGGAGATCGAACTAGAGCCCGCCCGGAGTTGCCCCATGGCCCGGTGCATCGCCCGGTAGCGGGCTAGTCTGCCGCGAGGCGGCGCGGTCCGGGCAAGGGCCGCTTCCAAGCGCCAACGCAACCCTTCGAAGGAGTGCCTTCGAATCAGGGCGCGAGCCCGCCTCAGATCCGCCGCGGTTGCCCGAAGCAGGAGCGCATCGGCAAGAAGCCAGCGCGACCGGTGTCTCTCCAGAACCGCGATAGCCCCGTACAGCGCCCTCCCCGGGGTGAGCCCCATCCGAACCATCTCCAGTCGGCAGGCCGCCTGCCAGACAGGGTTGCCCAGCGCTGCGTAGCGGCGGGCCGCGTTCTGGAGCAGGGCCGGGACCTCTTCCAGCTTTCCCTGCGCCGCCAAGGACCGCGCCAGCGAGAATCTCACGTCCGCCCGGTTCAAGCGAGGCAAGTTGGCTTCGTTGGCAACGCAGGCTCGAAGTCGGTCCACCGCCTCCCCCCACAGGTTCAAAGCAAGGCATGCCTCGCCCAGGAAGAACCCATACCGGGCACGGTCCGCGCCGCCGTCGTCGACTGCATCGGAAGCGATCTGCCGTAAGCGAAGGTAAGCCTCGTCGGGTTGGCCTCGCAGTAGATCGCAGTACGCCAGGTTCGCGGCGGCCATTCTGGCAAAGCCGTCCTGATCCAGCTCCGAAAACGAGGCTTCTGCCTGACGCGCCGCCGCCTCGGCCCCCGCCACATCCCCCATAAAGAGCACGGACGTAGACAAACCAAGGGTCGCGGCGGCGGAGAGGCTGGGCGATTCCGCAAGGCGAGGAATCGCGCGGCGGTAGGCCGCGGCCGCCTCCGGTAGACGGTCCGCCCAGGCCAGCGCGTTGCCCAAGTTGAGCGCCGCTCTTCCGGCATCGAAGGCCTGGCCGCTCGCGAGCAGGCGTCTCTCCAGTACATTTGCCTCCCGGATGGCTTGCGGGGGGCTCCCGCTTCGGGCGAGGGCATCGATCGCTCCCACCGCCCACTCGGGATGCTCGCCCGTACCGGCACGGCGGAAGGCCTTTGCCGCGCCGGCATAGTCGCCCCGGCTCCACGCCGCAACGGCCCTTACTCGGTAGGACAAGTCGACGTGCCCGAGCCTTCGAAGCCAAGGCTCGCAGCGGGCCAGATGCGCGAGACGTCGCGGCGAGGAGCCCATCTCGGCGGCAATCGCCGCGAAGACCTCGAGTTCGGTTCCGCTCGGCCAGGTGGCCGCGATGGCTCGGGCGGCGACCCAGTCCTTGGCGTCTAGAAAGGCCTCGGCCGGGCTCATGGCAGTTCCGGAGCGGGGATCACCCACTCCTCATCGCCGACGACCACTAGGAAAGTCGCGTCCTCTAGCTGACTGAACCGCGCGGCAAACCGCTCGGGACTGCCGTCTACCGAGGAAACGCCCTCGACTTCGATCGGCGCAGAGCACTCGCCCATCACCGCCCATCCGCCTTCTTCGGGCGAGTACAGGACCCGCAGCTGCGCATCGCCAAGCTCAAGCACGCTCTGGAAGGCAGTCTCCGCCGACCGGGCTCCCGCCAATCCGAAGGTCGTTCGGAGGATGCCCGCTCGCCGAGCCGGCATCAGGTCCGCCGCACGAGCCCGCAGTTCGAGAGGAGCATCGAAGAACCGCAGGGATGCCGCCGCGACCATCGCGGAATGCGTCTTCAGCCGGGCCAGCCAAGCCGGATTCGCTCGAATCTGGCCCTCGAGCGCATGCTCCTCGCCGTGGGCGAGGGCGTCGATCGCCTGGACTAGCTGCTCTTCGTTGGGTTCCATGGTAGGTCAGGTGCGTGATTCGGCGGGTTTGATACGACTATCGAACGTTCTTGCTCGGGCTGGCGTCCACAATGTCCTCCGGCCCGAAGCCGTGGCGCTCAAGAGTCCGACGAAGACGGTCCAAGCACCGGGCGCGGTTGGGCCCGATCGCCCCGACCGGCATGCCGAGCTGCTCCGAGATGTCCTGGTAGCTGGCTTCGTCGGCGTAATACAGGAGGGTGAGCAGCTCGCGGCAGCGCTCCGGCAGATCGGCGATTCCCTGCCGGACCAACTCGGCTTGCTCCGAGACAACGGCGATCCGCTCCGCCGAGCGGTCCTCTTCCGCCACCAATTCGTCGAGGGTTTGAGTCTCGGAGAACTGGGTGGTTTGGGCTCCCGCCCGCTTTAGGCGAAGCGCCGTTCGGCTCGCGGTGACGGCAAACCACTTGGGCATCGCCTGCCCGCTCTCGATCCGGTCCAGGGCCTGGTAGAAGGCGGCAAAGGTGCTCTGGAACACGTCCTCGCAATCGTCCGGCCCCAAGCCCATCCGGCGAGGAATGCTGTAGACGAGGCTCTGAAACCGCTCCACGAGCTGCCGCCAAGCGCGGGAATCGCGCTTCCGGCAGCGCGCGAGCAACTGCTCCAGATCCTCGCCCTCCCTCCCAAACGCTCTCATCGCTGTAGAAACGCTACCAGACCGGTCGGCGCTAGATCAGTGAGACCCTTCCGAGCCGCCGCGACCGGGGGGCAGGTTCCTTGGCTTCGCGCCGGAGCAAGCGACCCTCACCATTTACGTTTCGCGTGTGGCCAAAGTCACCAACTGGCCCTGCTCAATGAGCGTGCCTAAATCTTCAACGACACACGCCGGGATTGGCCCATGATCTCCAGATCCAGCCAAAGGTACGCGCCCGGACGAAGCGATCCGATCACCGGAATCAACAATCGCGCCTCCGTGAGCCTAGTGCGGACGAGGGCAAACTCCGGCGGAGCCAGGACACCGCAGGAAGCAGGAAAGGTGGCAATCGCTGAGGCTTCGGCAAGCGGCTTCGAAAAGCGCAAGACGAGTTCGATCGTTCGGGTGCGATTTGTGCCAACGGGACGGATGAAGTTCGCCGATGTCAGGCTGCTGCTCCATGGGCCGATGCTGAGCTCCTTTCGGAATGCATCCCCGGCACCGTTCGTGTCCCCCGGGACGAGGTTTTCGGCGGCGGAATCGAACGCCACGTAGCGCCCATCCGCGCTGATTGAGGGAAGACGCGACCTGTCGTTTCCCTGCGCACCGACGGCATCGGTGGACACGCGCACGATCTGCCCGGTCTGCAGGTCCTTGCGGAAGACGTCATACGTTCCGTTCGTATCCTCAGGGACGAGGTTGTTGGCGAGGGTTTCGAACGCCACGTACCTTCCGTCCGCGCTTATTGAGGGGTTTCCCGACCCATCGTTCCCCTGCGCTCCGAAGGCATCCGTGGACGCGATCACCAACTGTCCGGTCTGCAAGTCCTTGCGGAAGATGTGCTGGTTACCATTCGACAGGACGAGGTTGTCGGAATAGGAATAGAACGCTACGTACCGCCCATCCGCGCTAATGGACGGCCAATGCGAGTAATTGTTGCCTTGGATCCCGAGGGCGTCGGTGGTTACGCGCACGATCTGACCCGTCTGGAGGTCCTTGCGGAACACCTTTCGGTGAGTGTTTGTTTCCGCGGGGACGAGGTTAGTTGACAGTGAAGAGAACGCAACGTACCGCCCATCTGCACTGATAGAGGGGAACTCCGAACTGCTGTTTCCTTGAATACCGAGGGCGTCAGTGGAAACGCGCACAATCTGGCCGGTCTGCAGGTCCTTACGGAAGACATCCAGTTCACCATTCGTATCGGCCGGGACGAGGTTGTCGGAATAGGAAATGAACGCCAAGTACCGCCCTTCCGCGCTGATGGAGGGCAGATACGACCATTCATTCCCCTGGGAACCGACTGCATCGGTGGAAACGCGCACGATCTGCCCGGTCTGCAGGTCCTTGCGAAAGACGTCCGCGTAACCATTCGTATCCCCCGGTACGAGGTTGTCGGCTCGGGACGCGAACGCCACGTACCGTCCGTCCGCGCCGATGGAGGGCCACTCCGATGTGTTGCTTCCTTGGACCCCGAGGGCGTCGGTGGACACGCGCACAATCTGGCCGGTCTGCAGGTCCTTGCGGAATACGTCCATGTAGCCATTCGTATCGCCCGCTACGAGGTTATCGGCGTCGGACCCAAACGACACGTACCGCCCGTTCGCACTGATCCTGGGCAGCACGGACCGGTGATTCCCTTGGACCCCGAGAGCGTTGGTGGACACGCGCACGATATCCCCCGGCGAGGCGGCGGCAACCGCCGCCGAACCCACCGCGATCAGCAACAGGCCTTCGCGCACCAGGGCCATGGGTAGCCGGGTTCGCAAGAGCAGTGCCATTCGGGGAAAGGCAGCCATGCTGCCACTCTACCGCTCAACCTACACCAGCACCGCAGTACTAAGGACTAATGGATGCCACGATGGTCATCCAAAATCAGGTTCCTGGGCCGCAGTTGACACTGGCATAGGAAATCACGACACGGGCGTCACCCCCCTTCCAGATAACCTGAGAGTCCCTTGTCCACCCCAAACCTCGAAGCTTGGCTACCCAAATCCGTGCTCGCGCTGCGCGAGGGGTACAGCAAACAGACCCTCGTCAGCGACCTCGTCGCCGGACTCACCGTGGGGCTGGTCGCCCTTCCCTTGGCCATGGCCTTCGCCATTTCCAGCGGGGTGCCACCGCAAGCCGGGATCTACTGCGCCATCGTCGCGGGCTTCCTGATCTCCGCGCTCGGCGGGTCGAAGGTTCAGATTGGGGGGCCGACGGGCGCGTTCGTGGTGGTCGTCTCCGGGATCGTGGCCAAGTACGGACTGGACGGGCTGTTCATGTGCACGCTCATGGCGGGCGTCTTCCTGATCCTGCTGGGCGTTACCGGACTGGGGGTCGCGGTCAAGTACATTCCGCGCCCGGTGGTGGTCGGGTTCACGAACGGCATCGCGGTGCTCATCGCCAGCACCCAGATCAAGGACTTCTTCGGCCTCAGCATCGAGAATGTTCCGGGCGAGTTCCTGGGTCGAATGCAGTCGATCGGAGCGCATTTCGGAACCATCTCCTGGCAGGCGACGGTGCTGGCCGCGAGCAGCCTCGCGCTAATCATCCTGCTCACCAAGTTCCTGAAGAAGGTGCCGGGGACCATCGTGGCCCTCTTCCTGGGCACGGCGGTGGTCGCGATTCTGAAGCTCCCGGTGGAGACGATCGATACGCGCTTCGGAGGGATTCCCGCCGGGCTGCCCCAGTTCCATGTCCCCACTTTCCGCCCCGAGCTGATGCTCGCGCTCCTGTCCCCGGCCCTGACCGTCACCATGCTCGGCGCGATCGAGAGCCTGCTTAGTGCGGTGGTCGCCGACCGCATGACCGGAGACCGCCACAACCCCAGCGTGGAACTGGTGGCGCAAGGCGTCGCCAACGTCTTTTCTCCGCTGGTCGGGGGTCTGCCCGCTACCGGAGCCATCGCCCGCACCGCCACCAACGTGAAAAGCGGAGCTAAGACTCCGGTTGCCGGCATGTTCCATGCCCTGGTGCTGCTCCTGGTGCTCCTCTTCGCCGCGCCGCTGGCCAAGCAGATCCCGCTTGCGGTGCTCGCCGCGATCTTGTTCGTGGTTGCCTACAACATGGGCGAGTGGAAGGAGATCCCCGCGATCCTTCGCCAGGGCAAAGCCGAGATCGCGGTGTGGGCGATCACTTTCTTCCTGACCGTCTTCGCCGACCTCACGGTTGCGGTCGAGGTCGGCATGATCCTGGCCGCCCTCATGTACATCCAGAAGGTCACCTCCACCACGTCCGTTACGGAAGTCACCGACGAGTACGTAGAGGAAGGCCGCGCGCACAGCTTGCACGACAATCCGTTGCCCGACGACTGCGCGGCGTTCCGCATCCACGGTCCGTTCCTGTTTGGGTCCACCGACAAGCTGGAGGTCATCGAGGACCGTATAGACTATCTACCGAGCATCGTGATGGTGCGCGCGAGGAATATGACGGCGATCGATGCTACCGGGGTCCACGCCCTGGAGGACCTCGCGACGAGGCTCAAGAAGTCGGGTCGGCACCTGATCATCTGTGGGATCCGGAAGCAACCGTTCCGCCTGATCAAAGGCTCGCGGTTGCCAGCGCTGGTAGGGGAGGAGAACCTCGTCTTCTCCCTGGCGGACGCGGTCGTGAGGGCAGAACAGATCTTGGCGGAACCCGGCTTTGAGCCCGTGGGGCTTGGGCCAAACCGCTAGGCTCCGGCGTTGGCCACTCGCTTCTCTTCCGACAGTCGCGCAACCTCGTTCAGTTCCGAAGCCCGGAGGCCGCCGATGGTGCCCTCTAGGCGCTGCGGCGAGCGGTTGTAGGCCTCGACGGCGTAGTGAGCAAGCTGCAGGGCAAGCTCCAACTCGGCGTTCACCACCCGTTCGATCCCCAGACTCTGCACACCGATCGCCTCGTCGGCGTCGTGGGTACGAACGGAGACGATGAGGCCGTGGTTGATGCTGCGAGCGCTGTTGATGATGTCTGGCGTAGCGGCGCTGGCGGGGATCGCGAGCACCAGCAGCCGCGCCGTCTTCACCCCCGCATGTTCGAGGATTTCGGATCTGGTGGCGTCGCCCAACACCGCACGGTACCCAAGGTCGGTCGCCTCGTGGAAGGTATCGGGGTCGCTCTCCACGATCACGAAGGGAATACTCTCAGTGAGGAGGGCCTTGGTCACGGTCCGCCCAACCCCGCCGAACCCAACCATGACCACGTGGTCTCGGATCGAGTCCAGATCGATGCCCACCGACTTGGCGGCATCCGCCCCTCGCCCTTCAAGGAAGGCGGCGACTTTGGGGTTCCGAAGGAACAGCCGCTGGAGGGGGGCGACGGACTGAAACACCACCGGGTTGAGCGCGATCGAGGCGATCGCCGTTGCGACCACGATGCTCAGGGCCTGAGCCGGCAAGATGCCAAGGCTGATCCCAAGGGCCACCAGCACAAACGAGAATTCGCCGATCTGCGCTAGGCTCGCCGAAATAACAAGAGCCGTGGAGACGGAGAACTTGAACAGGAGGACGATCAGGAACGCGGCGATCGACTTGCCCACCATGACGATCCCCAGCGCCGCCAGAAGCTGAAGCGGATGCGTAACCAACACCGCCGGGTTGAACAGCATGCCGATCGAAACAAAGAACAGGACGGTGAAGGCGTCTTGAACCGGCCTCGTCTCGGCTCCGGCTTGGTGGGCAAGATCGGACTCACTAAGGACCACTCCGGCAAAGAACGCCCCCAGAGCAGGGGTCACTCCGAACAGCTCAGAAGCGCCGAAGGCGATTCCTAAGGCCGTTGCCAGCACGCCCAACGTGAACAGCTCCTTGGACTGACTGCGAGCCACCCGGCCCAGCACGTGGGGGATTATCCTTCGGCCCACCACCAGCATGACAAAGGCAAAGAGCGCCACCTTCAGGAAAGTGACCGCGAGGGTGGAGGCGACCTGGCCCAGGTCGCCGCTTCCTTCCCCCGGGCCGTAGGCCCGGGCCATAACAGGGAGGGTAACCAGGGCGATTACGGTAACAAGGTCCTCGACGATCAACCATCCGACCGCGATCCGGCCGTTCACGGTCTCGATCTCGCCACGCTCGCTCAGCGCCCTCAAGAGCACCACGGTACTGGCAACCGAAAGACACAGGCCAAACACTAGCCCCGCCGGCAGAGACCAGCCCCACAGGTTCGCCACCAGAACGCCTAGAGCGGTGGCGACGCCGATCTGCACCAAGGCGCCCGGAATCGCGATCTTCTTCACGGAGAGTAGGTCGCGAATGGAGAAGTGCAGCCCCACGCCAAACATGAGGAGGCTGACGCCAATCTCAGAGAGCTGCTGCGCCAGGTGCTTGTCGGCAACCAGACCCGGGGTGAACGGCCCCACCGCCAATCCGGCGGCCAAGTACCCAACGAGCAACGGCAGCTTGAGCTTGGTGGCCACGAGCCCAAACAGAAAGGCGAGCCCCAGGCCCGCAGAGATCATGGTAATCAGTTGGGTCTGGTGCATTAAGGAAGTCTACCGACCCCTTTCCACGCTCCTAGAAGACCGAACGTTAGGTTAGGCTTCGCCGGTTGCGGACAAAGGGACCGCAATCCGGACGAACCGGTATTGATCTTGGGTTCCGGGATCAAGTATCCTTTACCGCCTGGAGGCACCAGCCCTGCTTTGATCTACGTACACGTACAGCCCAACGAATCCATCGACAGCGCCCTGAAGCGCTTCAACATGAAGCTTCAGCAGAGCGGCCTTCTCCGCGAGCTCAAGGAGCATTCGCACTACGAGAAGCCGAGCGAGAAGCGTCGCCGCCAAGCGCGACGCCGCGCATCCCGCCAGTAGGCGGGCAAAGGGCCCTGCGCAAGCCGCCAACTTTGGCCGCTTGCGCCCGTCCCTTCCCCTATGGAACCTCCCTCTAGCATCGCGGTTTCCATCCAGTCCGCCCCCGGTTTCCGTGCGCCAGTGTCACGGTTGCGCCGGTGCGTGTTGCGGTCGATGAATCGCTACAGCTTGCGGGGCGAGGTCGTCCTTCAGATCTGTCCCGACTCCCAGATTCGGGATCTGAACCGCCGCTTCCGCGGCGTGGACTCGGTGACCGACGTCCTCACCTTCCCCGAACTCCCCGGCGAAGCCCTCCTTGGCGAGATCGCCATCGGCCTTGACACCGCTCGTGTGCAGGCTGCCCTTCGCGGCGTCTCGCTTGAGGACGAGCTCTCCTACCTGGCCATCCACGGCGTCCTCCACCTCGCGGGACTTGACGACGTCGAGGAATCCGATCAGGCCCAGATGCAGCGCGCGATGAGAGAGATTGCCCAAGAACTCGGCTTGCCCGAGTGCCTGGGCTGGACCTCGCTGTACGCCGGCGCCGAATCTCCGGAGGCCCTGCCCGCATGATCCGCCGCGCGGGCCACCTGTTCTTGCCGTTCAAGGTGGCGATGCAGGGCTTGGTCTACTCCTTCAAGACCCAGCGGCACATGCGCTTCCACCTTTACGTGGTGCTCATCGTCACGCTGCTGGGCGTGGTGGTCGACCTTGGCCTACGCGAACTGCTGGTTCTCCTCTTCACGATCTCGCTGGTTTTGATCGCGGAAATGTTCAATTCGGCGATCGAGGCTACCGTCGACCTCGTCCAACCCAGTTACCATCCGCTCGCCAAGTTCGCCAAGGACATCGCCGCGGGCGCGGTGCTGATCTCGACCATGATCGCCCTCGTGGTGGGTTCGCTCCTGATCGTCGGCGAACGCCGCTGGGAGTTGATCAAGATCAACCTGACCTCGGAAGGCAGCGGACTTCCGGTACTTCCCCGCCTGATCTTAGGGAGCCTCGTGCTCTTTGTGCTGGTCGTGGTCGGCAAGGGCCTGGGCAAGCGCGGCCAGGTGCTGCGCGGCGGCCTCGTCAGCGGCCATGCCGCCTTCGGCTTTTTCTTTGCTACCCTGATCATCTTCGTTACCGACAACGCGGTCGCCTCCGGCGTCGCGATCCTGCTTGCCGCGATCGTCGCCCAGAGCCGTTGGGAAGCCAAGATCCACTCGTTGGTAGAGCTTTGCCTCGGTTCTGCCGCCGGCGTTGTGGTCGGCCTGATCTCCTTTGCCAATCTCCCCAAATGAAACCAAGCTTTCCTGAACCTCCTGAACGTTCCCGGCGGAGCCCCTCCACGCTCCGCCGGATCGAGCTGGCAATCCCCCTTTTCCTGGGTAGCGCCCTCTTCGGGCTCTGGTTCCTGGGAGACCAAGCCTCCGCCTACGCCGCCATGGACGCCAGTCTGCCTTCGAGCGGCGGCGGCCTAGGCTCGGTCGGCCTCTTGGTGGCCCTGATCGCCCTCTACGGAACGTTCGTCGCCGCCGAGACGTCGGTGGACCAACTCCGACCGATGCACATCCGGTTCCTTCGAGACTCGAACACCAAGAAGGCCGAGGCCCTTCAGGGCATTCTGGACCGCCGTCAGTCCTACGTCGCGGTCTGCGCCGTGGGCGCCGATTTCACGCGGATCGCGATCGTCTTCGTAGGCTTCGTGATGGCCCCCGGAGTGGCCAAGTGGATGGAAGCCACGTGGGGACGTCCTTACGATTTTGGAAGCCTGATGCTTGCCGCGGCTCTGGTCGCCCTCCCGGTGTCTCTCCTCAACCTCGTGGTCTCCGTGATCCCCAAGAGTGCCGCCAGCCTCCAACCCCACGTGGTCGTCCTCCGGCTCCAAGGCTTCCTGAGGCTCTTCGCGGTGTTGCTGGGAGGACCGGCATGGCTTGTCGCGACCTTGGCGGGAACGGTTGCCGCCTGGTTCGGAACCCGGGCGAGCTTTGCGGTGGCCAACCAAGCCGAGGAAGAGATCAAGACTCTGGTGGAGTCCGCCCAGGAATCCGGCGAAATCGAGTCTGACGAGAAAGAGCTTCTCCACTCGGTCTTCGAGTTCACCGATACGGTGGCCCGCGAGGTCATGACGCCCCGCGTGGATCTGGACGCGATGCCGGTGGACAGCGACCCAACGGAGGTCCTCGCCGTTATCCGCAGCTCGGGCCACTCGCGGATTCCTCTTTACGAGGGCACCGACGACGAGATCGTGGGCATCATCCACGCCAAAGACCTTCTGGTGGCGATGCTGGAAGGCGGCAAAACCAACCTGCGGAAGCTCATGCGGCCCGCCCACTTTGTGCCGGAGAACAAGAACCTTCACGATCTCCTGGCCGAGCTTAGGCTGGGACGGGGCCAGATGGCCATCGTGCAGGACGAGTTCGGCGGCACCGCCGGCGTGGTCACCACGGAGGACATCGTCGAGGAGCTTGTCGGCGACATCGTCGACGAATACGACAACGAGGAGCCCGAGGTCGTGGCCAACGAGGGCGGCTGGATGATCGACGGGCGGACCCACCTGGACGACGTCAACGAGGAGATCGGCTCCGAGCTGGAGTCCGATGAGTTCGATACCGTGGCGGGATTCGTCTTCGGCCTGTTCGGGCGTCAACCCAAGTCGGGCGAGTGCATCGAGTCCGGTGGCTACCGGTTTGAGGTCTCGGCCACCGATGGACGGCGCATCTCAAAGTTGCGGGTCTCCAAGCTGGAACCCGTCCACGAGGACTCTTCGCCGGACTAGAAAATGTCCCGTCCCGACCTCCGCGCAAGGTTTTTGTCGGGACGGGACATTGGGTTGCATGGCTGGATTAGTTCATCATCACGCCCTCCGTGCAAGGTTTTCGTCGTGATGTGAACTAATTCCGGTGATCAGTCTCCTCCGGTCATGCGGCCTCCAACCCTTCGGTTTCGGGATGGGCCGCACGTCAACCTACGACCGCGTAGCCCCTCAGAACGGACATCGGATCTATGCACCAGCCTCCGCAGTTTTGGCCGAGCGTACGATTCGGGCGGCACCCGGAAAGTGTTCAGGGTTCAATCGCGGCCCTGCAGGCCGCGGTTTTATTCGCGAACCTTCAACCACGGCTTCGCCCTTCGCTATGACGTTCTCGACCCTTCGGGCCTGAGACCAGGCGATCCGGCGCACAATGCCGGCGGTCGTCGATTCCCGGTGACCTCTCCACCCTTCGGGCTTGGACGACACGCAATCGGACTTACCTGCTTACGCTCTCCGGATGGTTGTACACAAATCCGTCAGAGCTATCCCAAGGCCCAAAGGGCCGGCAAGGTCATAGCGAAGGCCAAAGGCCTGGTAGAGGCATCTCGGGCCAGCCGCGGCCTGAAGGTCCGCGACTCCTTAGTCCCAAACATAGCGCTCATCGATCTCTAGCCCGGCCTCGAGCATCAACACCCGTAGCTCTTCCTGATAGCTCACCGTTCGGTGGTGCTCCTCCTGCCCTTGGATGTAGCGGATCGTCCTGTCTGCCTCGCCAGTCCCTACGGAGAACGCGCCATAACCTGATTGCCAGGCAAAGGCGGTTAGGCCCTTGGCCTTGAGCCACTTCGACGTGCTCGTCCTCGTCTTCTCCACCACCTGGGCCAGGGTCATCGTGCGCGGAAGCCGGATCAGCAAATGGACGTGGTCCTCGAATCCTCCAACCTGGAGGAGCGAGCAATCAATGTTCCGCAGAACCCCGCCGATGTACGGGTAGAGGGCCTCGCGAACCTCTCGGGTCAGGTTGGGGGTACGCCCGCTTGTGCTGAATACGATATGGACCAGGACGTTGGCAAGGGACTGCGGCATCTACATAGCTCCATCGCGGCCCTGCAGGCCCCGGTTCAAACCGCCCACGGGCAACCGGGCCCACGACTAGGCGACAAGGCACGTGGTCTGGACCGCCATCGGTTCACCTTGTACCGTATGTGGAAGAGGTCGGCGACGGAGGTTTCGGTTCTGTGGGTGGTCTTCATGTCCGATTTGGAAGTCATCCGCGCGGGGGCGATCCCATGGCCCGAGGCTCCGGCAAGATTATAGCGAAGGCTGGGCGCCTGATGAAACAGGGTTTACGGCATCAAAGTGGTTCCATCGCGGCCTTACAGGCTGCGGGTTCTTCCGCCCATCCGTGACCAGGGCTTCGCCCTTCGCTGTGACCTTCTCGGCCCTTCGGGCCTGCATCGACGGGCTGCCATTGCGCGATGGCCAAGCGTGTGCAGGGTTCCATCGCGGCCGTACAGGCCGCGGTTCTATCCGCCATCCGTGACCAGGCCTTCGGCCTTCGCTGTGACCTCTCAGCCCTTCGGGTCTGAAACATGTGGCTCGCGACCAGGGCCCAACGGGCTGACAAGGGCGAAGCACTGGTAACGCCGGGCCGGAGGCCTCCCGCGGCCTGAAGGGCCGCGACTCCTTATCACCTCATCCGTTCTATCGGGCTCAGGCTGAGACGGGAAATCCCACTTCGGCCGGTCTGCTCTCGCAGGTCCCACACGATTTCGACCGCTCGCCGCGGTTCCGTCCTACAATAGGGGCAGGACGATGAAGACCTCTCGAGAGAAGATCGCGCACCTCTACCGACGCTTGGGCTTTGGGGCCACCCCGGCGGAACTGGACGAGGCGGAGAAGCTGGGCCTAGACAAGTCCATCGAGAGACTCGTCGACTTCCATAAGCTCCCCGAAACGGGAGTCCGCCCGGAGGAGTACGTCTGGCGCGAGAAGGAGGAGGCGGACGTCGGCTCGTACCGATTCCGGATGTGGTGGGTCTTCCAGATGGTGGCCACCCAACGGCCTCTCGAGGAGAAGCTGGCGCTCTTCTGGCACGACCACTTCGCGGTCAGCGACAACAAGGTCGAGTTCGGCCCCATGATGCTGGACTACCTACAGAGCCTTCGGAGCAACGGCGCGGGCAAGTTCCGCATCCTGCTGGACGCCATGAGCAAGGAGCCCGCGATGATGCGCTACCTGGACATGGACCGCGCCATCAAGGGCAAGCCCAACGAGAACTTCGCCCGCGAGGTGATGGAGCTCTTCACCCTCGGCATCGGCAACTACACCGAAGAGGACGTTCAGAACGCCGCGCGCGCCCTCACCGGCTGGGGATTCATCAACACCTTCTGGGAGCTCCCCGGCGACAGCACGGCCAAGATGAAGGAGTCGATCAAGTACCAGCGCCCCTTCTGCAGCTTCACGTACCTTCCGCAGTTCCGCGACTCGACACCCAAGACGATCCTCGGGAAGACCGCCGACTTCGACGGCAACCAGCTGATCGCCCTTCTGGCCAAGCATCCCAAGACGGCGGACAACTTGTGCCGCAAGCTCTGGGAGTTCTTCGCGTATCCGAATCCCGAGCCAGAAGTGGTCAGGCGCCTGGCCGGGGTCTACCAGCGAACCGACGGAGACATCCGCGAGGTGGTCCGCTCCATCGCCAAGTCCAAGGAGTTCTACAGCGAGAAAGCCCACCTGGCCCTCGTGAAGTGCCCGGTGGACTACGTGATTCCGCTGGCCCGTAAGTCGGGGTTTGGAGTGGCGCTAGCCCAGTCTCACAAAGCCCCGGCTACCCCCGAGAACCCGATCGCCAAGCCCATGCTGGACCAGCCGGGTGGCCTCGCCTACTTCATGGACCGCCAAGGCATGAGCCTCTTCTATCCTCCCAACGTCAGTGGCTGGGAGTGGGGGCCGGGCTGGATCAGCGCCCAGAATATGCTGGAGAGGATCAACTTCTACGGCGTGATCGTGTGGGGCGAAGACGGCAAGTGGATCAAGCCGATGTGGGAATACGTGAAGGCGGCCAAGCCCGCCGACTCCCGTGCGGCGGCCAAAGCAACCTGCGATTTCCTGGACGCAAACCTCCCGGACGCGGCGGTCGACCTGGTGGCCAAGCGCATGGACGCGAGCGGGAAAGCCGACTTCGTGCAGAACTGGGACCAGTTCCGTGGCACGATGCATCAGTCGCTCAAGGTGCTATTTGGCGCCCCCGAGTTCCACATGATGTAGGGCTTACTGCGGAAGGATGTCGCGCAGGCGCCGGCGCTGGGCCAGCACGCGTAGCTTCTTGATCGCCTGAAGCTCGATCTGGCGGACCCGCTCTCGGGAGAGCTTCAGCTCTTTCGCGACCTCGTCTTGGTGGGGCGGCTCGCTGCCGTCGAGTCGGAACCGGAGATTCATGACGCGCTGCTCGCGCTCGTTGAGCTCCTCTATGATCCGATGCAGTTCCTCAATGAGCTCGCGGCCAAGGACCACGTCCTCAGGGTCTCCGGAACGGTCCGGGTCTCGGATGAGCCCGCCCAGGGTCATGCCTCCGCTATCGCCGACCGCCATATCTAGGCTCAGCAACTCTTGCGAGGACTGCATCAGGGTGTGCAGCTTCTTGGGGCTGACCCCTAGGACGCTAGCCAGCTGATCCGACGTGGGTTCGCAGCCGAGTTCGGCGGCGAGCCGTTGGCGCTCGCGCTCGATCTTGCGAAGGGACTGCGAGACGTGGGCAGGAAGGCGGATCGCCTTGGACTTGTTGTCGATCGCGCGGCCGATGGCCTGGCGAATCCAGTGGGTGGCGTAGGTCGAAAACCGGAAACCCTTCTCGGGGTCGAACCGCTCGGCGGCCTGCATGAGGCCGATCGCGCCTTCCTGGATGAGGTCTTCGAGGGGGATCGACCGGTTTCGGTAGGATTTGGCGATATTGATCACCAGGCGCATGTTGGACTCGATGAGACGCTTTCTAGCCTCCGCGTCGCCGTTTTTCGCGGCGCGGGTCAGGTAAGCCTCCTCCTCGGGTTTGAGGAGAGGCGCCTGGGTTAGGCGGCCGAGATAGCTCGGAAGCCCGTCTTCATCTGACGCGTAAGAGTGCGAGTCCATAGCCGGTCTCGAGTGCGCGACTCGCTCCGTGTCGCCCCTGGGTTCGCCATCTGCGCCAAACCCTCCAACCAGATCAGTCCACTGTGGTTCGATGGACCTTAGGACACTCGATCGTCGATTCCTGTTCCTACCCTGGGCCGATGGTCATGGAGACAAGTCCACCCGGGTAGCGACGATTCTACCAAACTTGTCTCTCTTATACGTAATTTTTGCAGTTTGTCCGCGACGAAGGGCCTCGGGGCCGACCTTCTTCCCGGCCATCCGCCACTGCGTATCCAGGTTCACCGTGAGGTGGAAGGTCTGCAGATTTACCAAGACATCCAGCATGTCGATCGGGTCCATTAGGCCCAGGATCGTGCACTCGAACGAGCCGGACGCCGCCAGTTTCGTAGGCTTGGCCTTCCCCTTCGAGGCCGTGGCTTTTGCGGGGTAAGGAACGTCCTTGATCTCGGCCGCCCAGGTGTCCAGATTGGAAAGCAGTCGGCCCTTGACAAAGACTCGAGTCCCCGCCTTCAGAGCGGAGGATTGGCTGGGGTCGCCCTTCACAAAGTCGATCTTCGTCTTCTCGGTGAAGCGGTAGGTGAACGCGCTCCCATCGCCGAGTTGGAGGATCAAGCTCTTCCCGTCGGCCTTTAGGATCTGCCCTTCTTGCGGCTCCTTTCTCACCCGATCCAGCCATGCCCAGGTTGGACGGTCCGCAATCTCCCGCAGCTGGGGCGGGTTGGCATCGCTCTTGATGCGCACCATCACGTCGAGCCCAGATGCGAGGGCTTCGCGGGACTTGGCGGCCCGGCCGAACCAAAACTTGGTGCTGCTTGTGTCTTCCACCACCAGTTTCTCGGTGCCTACCTGCAGGGTGATCTTGCGCTCGCCAAACTCGAGAACCTTGGCCTCGGCAATCAAGGTCTCCGCGCTTCCGAAAGCGAAACAGTGCAACATCAGCGCGATTGCGCCGGTCCGGAGGGCCATCTCGCAGCTATCTTACCGGCGAGCGCCGACGAGGATGTTGCGCCACTTATCGGTGAGGTAGTCCGTGCTTACCGACTTGGCCCCGCTGTTCGCGTGGACGAACCAGCCGTTGCCAAGATAAATGCCGGTGTGGCCGATCTTGTTTCGCCGGTCTTCCCAGAAGTAAAGCCGGTCGCCAGCCTGAAGGTTTTCCAGGCGAGTAATTGGTTTGCCGACCAAGGCCTGCTCTGCGGCGGTGCGCGGAAGGTTGGTTCCCACCTTGCCGTAAAGCTGCTTGACGAACCCCGAGCAATCGATCCCTTGCTGCAGGTCGTTGCCACCCCATACGTACTTGGTGCCGATGAAATTCAGGGCGTATCCGGCAACGTTGGCTCCAGACCGGGAGGCCACGGTGGTTCCGCCACGTCCGGCGCGAGATGGCGTTGCCGTGCTCTGGGAATTCAGGGTCACCTCGTACTGGTGCGGAAGCTTGGCGACGTCCTGGCTCTTGACGTAGCCAAAGGAGCCGTCTCGAAGAACCACCTGGTACCACTTGTCGTTTGCGTCGATGTCTCGGATCAGGATGTGCGCGAAGGGCTTCAAGGGCCAAAGAGAGCGAGCCCCATCCTTCGGCGCCGACCGGATCGTGATCCGCTTCGTGGGCTGCCCCACGTTGACGACGAAGCGCTGCGCGGCCTCGGCAGTAACGCCGGCCACTGCCACAACCATCGCAACCCAGAACCTCACAACCATCCTCAACCTAGAAACCATTACGCATCCGTGCGTTTCAAGTACACCCGTATTTAAGCTTGAACGGCGATTCGTGTCAATCCGTTCAGTACAAAAAGTCCATCCGCGGATCCCAACAACGATTTGGTGGCCCGCTCGGGGTGGGGCATCAAGCCCAAAACGTTGCCGCGCTCGTTCAGGATTCCGGCAATTCCATCCACCGAACCGTTCGGGTTTTCGCCGAGATAGCGGAATGCGATCCGGTCCTTTGCTTTGAGTTCCGCAAGCGTCTCCTCATCGCAAACGTAGCGGCCCTCGCCATGCGCGATCGGGATCTGGATGGGGCGATCCACCCCTCGGGTCCAGAGACTGGTGCGGTTCACCGCTTCCAGGCTCACGTACTTGCAGACGAACTTCTCGTGCTCGTTGAGGAGCAGGGCGCCGGGCAGCAGTCCGGCCTCGCAGAGGATTTGGAATCCGTTGCAGGCTCCGATGACCGGTTTGCCGTGCTCTGCAAAGGCTCGAACCTCTTCCATGATCGGGGCTCGCGACGCCATCGCGCCGCAGCGCAGGTAGTCGCCGTAGCTGAATCCTCCCGGTAGGAAGACTGCGTCAAAACCGGCGAGGGACCGCTCCTCGTGCCAAACGTACTCAGCGCCGACGCCAACGTCCTCGCGGAGCGCGAAGAGGGCGTCTTGGTCGCAGTTGGAGCCGGGAAAGCGGATGACCGCGACCTTCAAGCCACGACCTCGAACCGGTAGTTTTCGATGACCGGGTTGGCCAGAAGCTGGTCGCACATCGCCTTGACCTTCTCCTCGCTGTAGTCGGAGACTTTGAGCTCGATCAGCTTTCCGATCCGGGTCTCCTGGACCTCGGCAAAGCCGAGCTTTTGGAGCGCCCCGGCAACCGTCCGGCCTGCGGAGTCCAGCAAAGCGGGTTTGAGCGTGACGTAGACGCGAACGGTGGTCATCGTCCTCCAGTTTGGCAGATCGGGCCTTGACGAGGGACGCCGCCGGTAAACTCCCTAGCCTATGAAGCTCAAATTGGGATTGCCCAAAGGCAGTCTCCAAGACGCCACGTTCAGCCTGTTCGAGAAGGCCGGGTACTCGTTCCGGATCTCCAGCCGGTCGTACCAGCCGGTCGTCGACGACCCCGAGATCGAACCGATCCTGCTCCGTCCGCAGGAGATTCCCGCTTACATCTCCCAGGGCGTGATCGACGCCGGCCTAACCGGAGCGGACTGGATCGCCGACACCGGCTCGGACGTCCACGAGATCTGCGAGCTCCGGTATAGCAAGCTCACCAACAACCCGATCCGAGTGGTGCTGGCCGCCCATCAGGACAGCCCGATTCAGGGCGTGAAGGACCTCCAAGGCAAGCGCCTCGCCACCGAGTACGTCCGCCTCACCGAGCGCTACCTGGCCGAGCACGGCGTAACCGCCCACGTGGAGTTCTCCTGGGGCGCGTGCGAGGTCAAGGTCCCAACCCTGGTGGACGCGATCGTGGTCAACACGGAGACCGGTTCCAGCCTTCGGGCCCACAACCTCCGGATCGTGGACACCCTGCTCACCTCCACCACTCGGTTCGTGGCCTCTCATGCGGCGTGGGCCGACGAGGAGAAGCGAACCAAGCTGGATTCCATGCGGATCCTGCTGACCGGCGCCATGAACGCCAGCAAGCACGTGGGGCTCAAGATGAACCTGCCCCGGGCCAAGCAGGCCGAGATCCTCGCCCTGCTGCCGGCGCTCAAGAACCCCACCCTGTCGCCGCTGGCCCAGGAGGACTGGGTCGCCGCCGAGGTCATCCTGGACCACAGCCAAGTGCGGGAGCTGATCCCCGCCCTGAAGCGGGCGGGGGCAACGGGCCTGGTGGAGTACCCGCTCAACAAAGTGATCTTCTAGCGGATCACGCGAGGCCGGAAGTCGGTGTCCGGCCTCACCGCACGGCAGTACGCCGCCATCAGCTTCGCGCAGTTCTCGACGTCTTTGAGCGACAGAAGCTCGCAGGGCGTGTGCATGTAGCGCAGCGGGACCCCTAGGATCCCGACCGCCATGCCGGCCCGGTTGAGCTGCATCGCGTTGCCGTCCGTGCCGGTGCCCCCGGCGGTCACGTCGACCTGGTAGGGGATGCCCTCGGCGGCCGCCGCGTCCCGGATCATCTGGAAAACGATCGGGTTGGCGTTCGCCCCCCGCATCACGCTCGGGCCCTTCCCGATGTCTAGCTGGCCGTGCCGGGTCTTGCTGACCGTGGGATAATCGATCGCGTGGTTCACGTCCACCGCCAAGCCGGTCTGAGCGTCGATCCAGTACGCAGAGGTCCGCGCCCCTCGGAGGCCGATCTCCTCCTGCACGGTGGCCACCGCGTAGACGCCGACTTCCGGATGGAGCCCGCCGTCCTCCTTGAGAAGCCGAAGAGCTTCGGCCACGATGAACGAACCCATCTTGTTGTCGAAGCCTCGCGCCACCGCCCGGTCCCCGAGGACCGTCTGAAACTCCCACTGGTAGGTGATCGGGTCTCCAAGCGAAACGACCGCTTCGGCCTCGGCCCGGCTGGACGCGCCGATGTCGATCCACATGTCCTTGATCTCCGGCTTCTTCTTCCGCTCTTCGTCTTCCAGCAGGTGGATCGCCTTGCGGCCGATCACGCCGGCAACCTTCTCTTTGCCGTGGACCCAGACCCGCTGGCCGATCGCGATCGCGCTGTCGTGGCCGCCGATGGTGCTGAAGTAGAGGAGGCCTTCTTCGCTAATGTAGTGGATGAGGAAGCCGATCTCGTCCATGTGGCCGGCCAGCATGATCTTCATGGGCGCGCCCGGGTTCAGCACTCCCGCAACATTGCCATGGACGTCCGTGACCACCTCGTCTGCGAAGGAGACGTAACTGCGATAGATCTCCGCCGCATGCTCCTCGAACCCGGAGGGCGAAGGAACGTTGACGATGGCTTTGAAAAAGTCGAGCGATTCGGCGCGCATGGACAAAGGTTACCGGCGCGGCCGCTCAGACGTTTGCCGACCCAAGGCCGGAGCGGTACCCTCTTGCCCATGCGAAAACTGATTCCCTTCGCCCTACTTGGACTTGTTCTCGGCGGCTGCAGCGCGCCGGTGGAAGGCGACCCGAACCCGCCGGTAGTGCCCAAAACGAACGCCGAAGTTAAGGCTCCGGAGGTCAAGACCGAAACCGGTACCCCGTCCGCACCCGGCCAGAACCCTGCCGAACAGGGTCCCGTCGAGACCCCGAAGTAGCGGTCGCTAGTTGACGAACTTGGCCATCTTGACCAAGAGGTCGTAGGCGCGGGGGTCGAGCAAGACGTCCTGGATCCAGTACTGGAGCCGCTGGGCGTCCGTAAGCTCCTCTAGCTTCAACGAGGGGTCGATGTACCGCGGGTTCAGCGAGTTCCCGGCCGTCTTCTGCTGGCCTTTGTTGCAGGCCTCGGTGAACGCCATCGTCGCCGCGATCACGTTCGCGGTGGCGACCTTGCGGCGCTTGTCTCCCATCGCGGTGTAGGCCTTCGCCAACTCGGCGAGGTACTCCTTGTTGGGCACGTCCTGCTTCTCGATCCCCGCCTTTACCGTTTCCGTCAGCCGCTTGTCGAGCGAGGCCAAAATCCCAGCTTCCTCGATCTCCGTCTGCTTCACCAGTTGCCGGCACTTCTCGATCACCGGAAGAATCTTCTCGATCTGCGCTTTGGTGAGGGCCACCGGCAGGATTTGGTTCAGGAGATCGACCTGGCGCATCTTCGTCAGGACCTCGGCGCTCTTGCGCTCTCGCTCGGCGGCGGCATCCTGGGCCAGCGCGAACGGGGTCACCGCGAGGATGGCGAGAGCGACAAAGATGGATCGGAGGGTTCGTTTCATGATCGGTCGGATGGATCGGATTCCTTAGGAACGGACGTGCCAGCCTGCTCGGAAGTTACCGATTCGTACGCCAAGGAGATCAGCATGGCCATCCCAACGGTTTGGGCGTGCACAAAGGCGAGCCCGACTAGCGCGGCCAAGAGCCAGCCGCCGGGCAGAATTCGCCCCTGGACCACCAGCCCGAGGCTTGGAAGCAAGGCCAGAAAGGCAAAGAAGAGCATCACCCCGCCCAGCATGGCGCCCGCGCCAAGGAGGACCCGGCGAGTTCGGGGGATGCGGCCGACCGACGCTCGGATCAGGTGCGAACGCCGCATCTGCACGATGCCGTACGCCAGCCAAACGGCGAAGCACAGGAGCGCCTCTGGTCGGATCACCGCCCCAAGGTACCTAGCTTGCCAATCGGCAAGAGCGGCCAGGCAGGTATGGTCCGCAGGATGATTCTGGTGTTCGGCACCATTTGCATCGACCGCGTCCGACGGGTGGCGAAGCTACCCGCGCCGGGCGGATACGTCGATGTCCAGGGCCAAATCGACCTTCTCGGCGGCGAAGCCGCCAACACGGCGGTCGCGCTCACGCGCTGGGGCGTCTCCGTGCGGCTCGCCGGAAACGCACTCGGCGCGGAAGCCGCGGGCATCGAGGCGATGCTTCGAGAGAAGGGCGTGGTAGCGGAGTGCCCCATTCGCCCCGAACTCCCCACCCCGGTTTGCGACATCTTCGTCACCCCGGACGGCGAGCGCACCATGTTCGGCCAGGGCTTTCAGGAAATGGACGAGGTCCCCGACCCGCAGAGCCTGATCTACCCCGCCGGCGAGTGGTTCACGGTTGAGCCGAACATGGCCACGACCGCCCGCACCGCAGCCCGCCTAGCCCACGAGGCTGGGATGAAGCTCTACCAGATGGACTTCGTGAGACCGGACGACCTCATTCCCGAGGGCAGCTACTGGCAGTCCAGCACCGACTGGGCGGGCACCCGGGGCAACACCCAGCGCAACGTGGAATGGATCCAGGGCCTCGTGGACCGAACCGGCTGCTTCGGAATCCTCAGCGATGGCCCGAACGGATTTGTGGCGGGTTCGCCGAACCATGCCGTCCGCGCCTACCCGCCCTATCCAGCTCCTCAACTCGTCGATTCGACCGGAGCAGGCGACATGTTCCGGGCCGGCATGCTCTTTGGTCTGGACCAAGGTTGGGACCCCGCCCGCTGCCTCCAGTTTGCGTCCGCCGCGGGCTGCCTCAAGTGTCGAGCCCTCGGCGCGACCACCGACGTGCCGACAAAAGAGGAAATCGAGGCCCACATCGTACGACACGAGAGCGTCAGCCGTCAGTACTGGTAGCTCGTACCGATACACTCGGACCCCATCCCCATGATCAGCACCACCCTTCTCTTTGCCACCCTCCTGCTGCCGCAGGGCCCGGGCCCGTCCGTCGAGCTCTTTCGAGGACGCCGACTCGAAGCCCCCGCTGGCCGAGAGTTGGGCTATTGGAACTATCAAGACGCCACGCTGGAACCAAGCCTGCCCACCCGCAACTTCGGCGGAGCCGTCGAGCTTCTCGGCGGGGAAGGAAGAACCATCCTGATCCGGTTCGCCGACCTTGCCGCATGGCTCGGAAAGGACTCCGAGGTCGTCTCGGCGAAGCTGGTCCTGACCTTGGCGGACGGGGGCAAAGCGGACCTCATCTCGGCGGCGCGCGTTCTCGTGCCCTGGGGGGAGGGGCCCCTCAACACGATCCGGGCTCTCACCAACTCGGTTCGTCCCGTCGCCCCTACGTGGAGCGCCACCTGGCAGCACCGAAGGGCCGGTAGCTCGCCGATCGCCTGGCAACAAGCCGGCGCGGGTGGGATCCAAGACTCGACGCCGATCCCGGATGTAAGAGCCCAAACCGAGGGCGACCTCGTCACCCTAAGCGGCCTCGGCCCCGTTGTGCAGCAGTGGAGGGACCGGCCTTACGAGAACTTCGGGGTGGCCCTCCGGTTTGCCGCGAACGTGTCGTTCGTCAGCGGCAAGGCCCCGAACGCGGCCCGGTTGCGGCCCCGGCTCTTGGTGGAGACCAAGGCCGCCCCGCCCCGCAAAGGCGCGGACCTCGCGGTCGAGAGCATTCGGCGCGAGCCTCTGACCGGCGTAAAGCCTGGCCAGGAGGTCTCCTACATTGCCACGGTGCGCAACCTTGGCAATGCCCCGTCCGAGGGCATAAAGGCGGTCTGGACGACCCGCGAGCGGACCGGCGTCCCGTTCGAAGCCTCCAAGTCCCTCGCGCCCGGCGAGGCAACGGAGATCCCCCTCAAGAAGCGAGCGGAGTTCGATCCTCAGGATCCTCGAACCAGCCCCTTGGCGCTCAAAGTTCTTGCGGAGGACGCGGACCCATCCAATAACTCGCTTTCCATCACCGAAGGCGGCCGGTTCGTTTGGCTAGATGCGCCCGACGCCTCGGGTCTCCAAGCCGCCCAAGCGGTGGCGGCGTACGTGAACGACGCGATCTTCCCGCAGAGCCGGTTCAGCTTCGCCTTGGAGGGAGTCCTTCAACGAGTCCAGATCGCCGGCGCAGGGCCAAAGGCGCCGGAGGGGGTGGCTACGTTCCGCCTAGCGGAAGGCCCCGTCGGCATCCTGGGCGCCCTTGGGTTGAAGTACGGATTTGGAGGCGAGGTGGTCTCTGGTGGAGCAAACCCTCCCAAAGTTCCCGCGGCCCTCTTCGGAGGATTTCGCAACGGCGAGGGCGACACCCGCTTCGAAGGGAGCATCCCCGGATTGCTGACCCTGAACTACGAGCCTTACGTCAACCCGCTCCTCACCGGGTTGCCCATCGAGCCGACCGGCCTCCTTTCTGGAACGGACGTCGCCAGCCTGAACCAGGACCTCGAGGGCAAGGAGGAGCCCGGAGAAGGGCTCCTGAACGTTCCCAACACCACCATTCTCAAGGCCCTCAGCCTGACCGGGGAGCCTCTCAAGAACGCCGAGCTTTCCTTCTTCCAGATGGCCGATCGGAAGATCGACGTCAGCCAGCCGACCTTCACGGTCGTCACCGGAAGCGGCGGAACCGCCATCCTCCCGAATCGCGACCTGCCCGCCAACCCCGCCCCCCTCCGATCCGGCAAGGCTCCGAAGCCGAATCCCTTTGGGCTGATCGCCCTGGACGGCAGCAACGGGACCTTCCTCGTTCGGGCCCAGGTGAACGGAGCGGTCGAGTGGGGATCCCTCTCCATCTGGCAACTGGTGGATGCCTACCACCGCGGCTCCCAAGCCGCCGCGATCTTTGAGATGCGCTTCAACGTCCCGACCGCCCCGCTGGACACCGAGACAAACCTGGCTCGAGGTCGTATCGTCACCGATTCCGAGAACCGACTCCCCGCCTCGGCCGCCGCGCTCGTGGACGAGGACTTAGCCACCACCTTCAGCCTTGGCGCGGCCTCCGGCAACTGGATCGAGGTCGACCTCGGGCGGGACCGCCCCGTCGGCGAGGTCCGCCTCCTTCTGGAGGGATCGGAGGCGCCCGCCAAGTTCGACATCGTGGGCTACGCCACCGGCCAGACCGCGGGCCAGATGAACGCCTGGGTGCAGGAGATCGATTCCGGCTGGACCATCCGCTACCGGGCTGGCCAGGAGGCCGGAGCGGTGTCCCTTGCCTACCGCGGGATCGCCTCCCGAATGCGCTACATCCGAATCCTGAACGTCTCCGGTGGACCCTTGAAGATTCGGGAGCTGCGGGTAACGCCTGCCAAGTCCGGCTAGACTCCACGGGATGAAGATCGGTATCGACCTGAGGGGGATCGTCTACGATTCCGCAACCCGCGGGATCGGGTCGTACGTCTCGGGGGTCCTCGAGGGGCTTGCCGACGCCCCCGACACCGCGCGCCACGAGATCGTCCTGTTCCACCGCGAGGGATTCGAGCTTCCTCCCCGCCTTGCCGCCATGCCGCCTGATTGGCGACGGGTTCCCGTTCCTGGCTACTCCTGGCAGGACAAGGTCCCCGCGAAGTGGTTCATGCGGATCCCAAAGGTCCGGGCGCTTCCACCGCTTCGCAACGCGTACATCCGTCAGATGCTGGTCGAGAACCGCCGCTACTTCGAAGATGCCGTGCGGGCGGCCAACCTGGACCTGATCTTCCTCCCCTCGGCGGTGGACCTTGGCAGTTTTCCGACCGGGGACTTCCCTTGCCCTCGGGTCTCGGTCTTCCTGGACGCGATTCCCATGCGTCTCGCCGACCGCTTCTACGACGTCTGGTCGCCCCCCATCCGTGAGATGTACGACGCCCAGCTTTCGGACCTGAGGAAGGCCGAGCGGGTCGTCGCGATCTCCGACATGAGCGGCCGGGACGCCGTTACCTTCGCCAAGGTCCCCGAGGACCGCGTTCAGACGATCTACTGCGCGGTGGACGAGCGCTACTATGGCCCGGCGCCCAAGGAAGCCGGCAACGCCGCCCGAGCCCGGCTTGGGATCGACCGTCCCTACCTCCTGTTTTGCTCCGCCCTAGACGAGCACAAGAATTGGCGGCGCATTCTAGCGGCCTTTGCCCAGCTGGAGTCCCAGGCTCAGATGGTCTTCGTGGTCAAGACCAGCGGGGATCCTTACATCCAGTTCCAGCAGGAGTGCCGCAAGCAAGGCCTCAGCGCACCTAGAGTGGTGCCAACCGGGTGGCTGGAAGACGATGAACTTCACGGCCTGATCGCGGAAGCGAGAGCGGTGGTCAGTCCGAGCCTCCAGGAGGGCTTCGGGCTCCCGGCCGCCCAAGGCCTTGCCGCCGGCGTTCCCACGATCGGATCTACGGGTACCTCCTTGGAAGAGGTCGTGCTCGACGCGGGCATCCTCGTGGACCCCGAGTCCACCCCGGACCTCGTTGCCGCGATGGAGCAGATGCTGAATCCGGCGATTCGGGAGGGCTTTGTTCCCCGCTGCCGACCTACCGCCCAACGCTTCCACCGAACCCTCCTTACCCAGCAGTTATTGCAGGTCTTTGACCGTACCGGGGGGTCGGAAACCATTTCCCCGTAATCACGGTAACGTGATGAGGATGCGTGGATTTTCCTGGCTCGCCCCCCTCTCCCTCGGAACGGCGATGGTGGCGTCGCTGGCAACGGCTCAGGAGGCCCGCACCCACAACGGAGTCCGCCTTAGCAAGCCTCCGACTCTGGACGGCAAGATTCAGCCCGACGAGTACCCCGGCGACGCCCGAATGGAGGGCTTCGTGGACCCGGAAAGCGGGCAGCCTATCGAGGACGCCACCGAAGCTTGGCTTGCCTACGACGACGATGCGATCTACATTGCCGTCCGATGCCGTGATTCTAAGCCCGAAGGACTGATCGGACGGGAGACCAACTACGGGGCAGACCTGGACGACGACGATCACGTCTCCTTCAGCATTAACCCGATGAACCAGCGAACCGAGAACGGGCTTAGCGAGTTCAGGGTGAACCTTATCAACACCCAATCGGACGAGATCACCGGCGGCCGTTCCGCCAAGCGCGAGTGGCGCGGAGAGTGGACCTCGGCGACTGCCCGCGACGAGAACGGGTGGTCCGCAGAGATTCGTATCCCCTGGAAGATTCTTCAGTACAACGCGGGCAAGGGCCGGCACCTGGACTTCAACCTCGGTCGCTACCACCCCCGAAGGCACTTAGGCGTTCAATGGTCCAACCAGGGAAAGCAGGACCGGCCCGAGTATCTGGGTATCTGGAAAAACGTCGATCTGCCCCCGCGCAAGGACCGGCCCCGCCCCGAGTTCCTGGGTTACGTGGCCCCGGAGTACGACGACCCAAAGGTCCGCGTGCGCGCCGGCCTCGACGTTCGGTACGCCGTGACCCCGCAATCCACCGGGCTTCTGAGCATCAACCCCGACTTCAAGAACATCGAGGGCCAGGTCGCGGGCGTCGAGTTCACCCGGTCCGAGCGCTTCTTCGAGGACAACCGCCCGTTCTTCCGGGAGGGGTCCGGCTACTACGGGCTAACCAGCGAGTACTCGTTCGGCCAGATGTTCTATCCGTTGCGGATCGAAAAGTTCGATTACGGCGCCAAGTACTTTGGGAATCTGAGCCCCACCGCCAAGGTCGGCGTGCTGGGCACCGTCGAGGCGGGACGGAAGTCGGCGGCAGTCGCCAACTTCGCGTTCAACCCAAGCTCCAAGGGCTCGTCCAGCTTCTACTTGACCCACAGCGACGAGCACGGGGCGAGGAGCAACACCGGGTACGGAGGCAACTACTGGACCAAGAAGGGCAACTTCACCTACGATCTCGCCCTTGCGGGCGAGCGCGACGGCGTAGGCTCCGAAGACGGGGCGGGCGCGGCCTCGATCGGCTACGAAGTTCCCAACCTGTTTGGCATCGCCCGATACTCCTGGATCGATCCCAAATTTAGCCCGAGCCTTGCCTACATCCCGTTCACGGACCGGCGAGGCGGCTACGTCTACACCGAGCACAGCCGCGAGTTCCGCAAAGGGCCCATCCGCTTCTTCAACGCCGACGTCTTCATTCCCTCGTTCAAGAAGTACGACGGCGGCAACTTCAACCGAGGCAACGAAGTGAGCGCCCGGATCGTGACCCGCAACGACATTCGGTTCGCGGTCTGGCGGTCGGACAACGTGTGGTTCGACCAGAGCGACCGCGTCCACGGCGCGCGCATCGTGGTGAACGACAGCAACCGCTACAAGCAGTTTGGCGTCTCCGCCGACCAGGGCCTGCGCGGCAGCAAGCAGTCCACCTACCAGAGCGTGTTTGCCAACTACCGGATCGGCAAGGTCGACTTCGGAGTCTCTTTCAACTCGCTCAAGATCGACAAGACCGAGGATCTGACGATCGGAACCGTGGGCTGGGAGATCAGCCCCACCCGCAGCCTCAGCGCCCGGCTGGTGCGCCGAGACAAGTCCAACAACGCCTACCTCTCCTTCCGCGAGTCCGGCGGCAAGGGCCTCGAGTACTTCGTCATCGTGGGCGATCCGAACGCGAACACCTGGCAGAACCGGGTGACCGTCAAGCTGGTCTGGGCGTTCTAGAAGGCTTTTCGCGTTTTTGGGCTAATTTCGCGGCATCTTTTGCAGATGCCGCATCGTCTCTAGGGGTGCCAAGGGATTGGCGGGCGCACGGCCAGGATGGCCCTTAACCCCTTTGCGCCCTCCCCATTGTTCGAGGTTGGCGTAGCATCCCGTTCCACCAGAGAGCCCCGGACCCTCACCCCTCGGCGACAAGAGTCGCCGTCCCCTCTCCCAACCTCGGCACAATCATCCGAAGTTAGGCGAGGGGAAGTTGGCTCAGACTTCCAGACACATGCCATCGAACCCGGGCGCGATGCCGTGGGGGCCGAGGGCGTCTTCCAGTTGCGCGTGGCTGGCGTCGCCGCGGACGCTGTGGTGGGTAGTAACCACCTTCGCATCCTTCAGAAGCGTCCCCTGGTTCCGCAGGCGGTCGACCACTTGGATGCACTCCTTGATGTCGAGGTGGCCCCAGTAGTCCGTGTCGCGAAAACCTTCCGTGCATTCGATCACGAAAAGGTTGAGGCGGTAGTCCTTGAGGAACTCCCAGGTTTCTTCATCCCAGATCCCCGTGTCCGTGGCGTACAGGAGTGCCGCGCCCTGCTTTTGAACAAGGAGGTTCTGGCAATCTTCGTCGTGCTTGTGGTTCGCCCGGATCGGGGTGATCGCGTAGCTGGCGTGGGTGTAGCACTCGAAGCTCTTGGTCTCGTGGAACTCGATCGGCCACTCCGCGTAGCGCTCGTGGAGGATGCGGCAGACCTCGGCGTTACCGTAGACGGTGCCGCGCAGGCGGTCTCGGTCGTTGAAGGGATAGAGGAAGTACTGAAACTCCGAGGGACAGAGATGGTCTTCGTGGCTATGGGTGAAGGCTAAGCCAGTCCACTCGGTGGGGTCCACCCGGTTCCGGTGGCACTGCATGAGCGTGTCCGGGCCGAGGTCGATCTTGAGTTCTTCGTCGATTAAGGCGGCGGTCCGACTCCGGACGTCCTTGCCACCTTGGCGAAGGGCGAGCCGGTTGAGCTCGTTGTCGCAGCCAAAGGATGGAATGCCGTCGGCCGCGCCGGTGCCCATCAGGAGGAGCCTCATGGGGCAAAGTCTCCCATGAACCACTGAACCCATCCGGAAATGCGCGCCGGACGGTGGCTAATCCCCACTTTCAATCGATCCCCTCTTGCCATTGCCAACTCTGCCAAACGGCCGCCCACCGGCGGCAAGATCGCGACGAAGTCCCCCAACCCGCCGCAGGATTCCAGGCGAGCCTGAAGATCCCTGCTCCCACGATACGCCGATGAATCCGCCGGAATCAGGTTTTCGCCGGGAATCGGGACCAGAGTCCCGGTAGATTCTCCTTCAACCAGCAATTCCGACCACGGTTCGGGCAAGGTCCAAGCCCCGCCGCCTACGGACAGCAAGCCAACCCGCGATCCTTGGAACTGGCAACCCAAGGCCTCCTCCACCGAACAGGACAAGGCTTCTTTCGGCAGGCTTCCCAGACTGAGAGCGTGCCAACCAAAGCCCAACGAAGTGCTTTCTAACCGACCCAGGGCCACCGGGATCCAGGCCTCGGCGCGGGCCGCGTACCGCTCGCCTCCGGCTATCAAGTGAACGCGGGCCGCTTCGAAGATCGCTTGGCCGTCCAAAACGACCGCCCAATCGGCCCAAAGGTCTGCGGCGTGCACCGCCTCCAGCCGCCACCCGTCAAGCTCTCCGAGCACCGTTCCCTCGCCCAGCACGGGCAACCCCTTCGCCACTCCGAAAGGGGTCTCATAGTGGGCGCGCGTAGCTTCCAGCAGACGCTGACGATCGTCCCGCTCTCGCGGCGAGACCGTTCCCAGGCTGGACAGATCAGGAGACGCCAGCCGAGCCAAGGCGATCAGGAATTCGTGCCCATTCCTGGCAAAGCGATAGTACGAGGGCGACGATTCTGACGTCAGTTCGCCGCTTCGACGCCAGCTCGCGAGGCGCGCCGCGCTGTGGGCGTAGCGCACGAACTTGCTTCGATCGTCCTTCGTCGCCTTCGGCATCGCCAGGTGCACGGCGTTGAACGGGCCAAGCTCCGCATAGGTATCCCGTTCACCAGCCGAGACCTCCCACGACGGGGGGTTGACCAGGGTCTCGAGCGAACCAGCCCCAGGCCCGAAACGTTGGGCGCGAAAGGGGCGGAGGTCGAGCATGGTTCGGGAGTGTACCGAGCCAGGCGGAGCCCGGCGGTATGCTCTCCCCGTGGGATCAGACCAGGCAATGGAGGCCTACGCAAAGGCGATCGACAGCCGTTTGGCCTTGCTCTTGCCCCCCGCCGAGCGCCCACCGGCCCGCCTGCACGAGGCCATGCGCTATTCGTGCCTCGCGCCCGGCAAACGGTTGCGGCCCGCCCTCTGCCTGGCCTCTGCCGTCGCAGTCTCGGCGAAACCCTCGGACGGCTACTCCGTGCTGGACGCCGCATGCGCGGTGGAGATGGTCCACTGCTTCTCCCTGATCCACGACGACCTTCCGGCGATCGACAACGACGACCTCCGGCGAGGCCGCCCAACCTGCCACGTGCAGTTCGGCGAGGCCCTGGCGATTTTGGCCGGCGACGCGTTGTTTGCCCTGGCTTTCGAAGTCATGTCGGGCGCATCAGACGACCCCGCCAAGGCGCTCCGTGCCCTCCGAGCCTTAACCATTGCGGCAGGAAGCGACGGCCTGGTTGGTGGCGAGGTCGTGGACGTTCTCTCCGAAGGGCAAGACGTGTCCGCCGAAACGCTGGAGTTCATCCACTCCCGGAAGACCGGTTCCCTCATCGCCTGCGCCTGCGAGATCGGCGCGCTCCTTGGGGGAGGAACCGATGCCCAGGTAGAGGCACTCCGGTCCTATGGGGCCCTCCTCGGCCACGCCTTTCAGATCGTGGACGACATTCTGAACGAGGTCGGCAGTCCGGAGGAACTCGGCAAGGCGGCCGGTTCTGACCAGGACCGCAAGAAGGCGACCTATCCCGCGCTCTTCGGCCTGGACCGGTCCCGCGAGATGGCTCAGGAGTTGGCGTTCCAAGCGGAGCGGATGCTGAAGGATTTGCCAGGCGATTCCTCGGTGCTGGCCTCCCTCACGTCCTTCGTTCTCCAGCGAACGAAATAAGACCTGTGGAAAACGTGTGCCTAACCGGTCGCATAGGAAAGAAACTCCAAAATCCGGGTGCGTTCCGCTTCGCCCTCGCGTCCGTTCGCTAAACAGTTTCGACGATTGAGTCGGACTGCTTACGGACCACTATGACCCCCCAGAACCTCTTTGAGAACCAGGCCGTCCTCAAGGTGATTGGCATCGGCGGAGCCGGTACCAACGCCGTGAATCGAATGATCCAAGAGGGCGTTGAAGGCGTGCACTTCGTCGCCATGAACACGGACTCCCAGGCTTTGAGCCAGAGCCTTGCCCCTGAGCGAATCCAGCTTGGCGAAGTCGCCACCCGCGGCCTCGGCGCCGGCGGCAATCCCGAGATCGGCGCCGCCGCCGCGAAAGAGAGTGAGAAGGCCATCGAAGCGCTGTTGGATGGCGTGGACATGGTCTTCATCACCGCCGGAATGGGCGGAGGCACGGGTACCGGCGCAGCTCCGATCGTGGCGGAGATCGCCAAGCGCAAGGGCGTTCTCACGGTGGGAGTGGTCACCAAGCCGTTCCTCTTCGAGGGACCTCGCCGCAAGCGCCAGGGCGACGACGGCGCGGCCCGCCTCAAGGATCGGGTCGATACCCTGATCACCGTTCCCAACGACCGTCTCCTCAGCTTCGTGGAAAAGAAGACCACGATGCAGGACGCGTTCTCCACCGCCGACGACGTGCTCCGTCAGGGCGTGCAAGGCATCAGCGACATCATCCTCCGCCCCGGCATCATCAACGTCGATTTTGCCGATGTGCGGACGGTGATGAGCGAAGCCGGCGTCGCCCTGATGGGGTTGGGTCGCGGCAAGGGAGACCAGCGAGCCCGCCAGGCGGCCCAGCAAGCGGCGACCTCGCCGCTGCTGGAGACCAACATCCACGGCGCCAAGCGGCTCCTGATCAACATCAGCGCCGGCCCGGACTTCTGCATCGGAGAAGCTCACGAGGCCATGGAGTACCTGCTTCAGTTCGCCGACCCGGACGATGCGGACATCATCATGGGCCACACCCTGAAGGAAGACCTTCCGGAGGGCGAAGTCCTGATCACCTTGCTCGCAGCGGGCATGGACCCGGTCTATCGCGAGCAGCGCGACGTCGAGGTGTTCTATGCGTCGCCCGCCGCCCCGGCCATGCCCCAGTCTGGCTCGGCCACCAGCGTCGCCCCGATCCAGTTGGACGAGCTCGACCTGGACATCCCCACCTTCCTTCGCCGCCAGCGCGGGGGCTAAACAACTTATATCCTCTCCTCAAACTCGGCCGGAGAGTCGAGAGCAACCTTGGTCCAACGATCGCCCCGGCACCGCCGGGGCCTTTTTTTGCTAGGATGTTCCTAGCATGGCGACCACTCCCCTGAACCTGGTGGCGATCGGCGGCGGCACCTTCGAGGAAACCCGCCCGATCGATCAGATCTTGGTCGAGCTCACCGGTAAGCCGAACCCCGTCGCGCTGTTCATCTCCACCGCCAGCTCGGACCGCGAGGACTACATCGATTACTTCGGCCAGGCGTACCGTGCCCTTGGCTGCCGAGTCGAGACCCTTCGCCTTCTGTCGGGCGAGGACCCGAAGGTGATCCGAAACGCCGACCTCGTCTATGTGGGAGGCGGAAACACCAAGATGATGCTGGAGACGTGGCGCGAGACCGGCGTGGACCTCCTGCTCCAAGAGCACCTAGCTCAAGGCAAGCCAGCGGGAGGGATGAGCGCCGGAGCGATCTGCTGGTTCCGCGTCGGCAATTCTGACTGGCCCCGCTACGAGGGCATTCCGGGCGTGAACACGGCGCGGCTCGACGGGATGGGGCTTGTGGACCTCGTAGCTTGCCCGCACACCCGCGATGAGCCCTTCCGGCTGTCCGAGTTCGAAGCCATGATGCAAGCCGAGCGTGGCGCGGGCGTGGGCCTGGACGATGGCAGCGCCATCCAGATCCGCTCTGGGCAGTACCGCATCCTCTCGAGCGGCTCCTCAGGAGCCCACCGGATCGAGTGGATCGACGGCCAGTGCCAGCGCACCTTCGTGCCCGCCCACTCCGATTTCCGCGACCTCGCGGCCTTCTAAGCCCTCCTGCGCCGGGGCCTATCCAGGTAATTCAGCGAGGAACTAGTATTTTTACTACCTCATCTCACTAGCGCAATCCTAGTATTTATGCGTACCCTTTTAGCGTTACGTATTTATACGAGTATCGAGGGTTGCCATGAGAAGGTTCGTCAAACTGATCTCCCTTTCCGCCACTGCCCTGTGGGCAAGCGCCGGCCTTGCCGGCATCGTCCGAACCCCGGTGTTGGCGGAGTTCAACGAGATCATGGGCTACGCCCACGACCGAGTTTCGGTGGGAGACTACGCCGCCGCGACCGCCTACGCGGACCTGATCCTGATGAACCGCCCCATTCGGATTCAGGTCAGCCTGGACAAAGACTCCCGCCCTCGCCGCGCCGAGTGCGTGCAGGCCGCCCGCGAAGCGATCTGGAACTGGGAGCGAACGATGGGACGCGAGGTCCGGTTCGTCTTCATCTCCGACCCAAAACGAGCGGACGTCAAGCTGCGGTTCGCGTCGAACCTAGATTTCGTAGCCTCCGACATCTCCGGGCACTGCGACTACCGCCGCGAGATCGTAGGCAACCAGGCCCAGATCAAGGCCAAGCTCTACGTCCTTACGGTCGACCCGCAAGGCAGCCCGATGGATGCCGAGCAGATGCGCCACACCGTGATGCACGAGGTTGGCCATGTGCTTGGCCTCGAGGACTCCAACGAGGCGGGAGCGGTCATGGGGCCACTCGACTTCGCGGCTCCGGTTGCCGCCATCCCGGCGACCGAGGTCGAGTTGCTCCAGCAGATTCGGGCGGAAGCAACCGAAGTCCGGCGTCGGGTCGCCAACCGCATCTACGCGATGCGGCAGTAGGCGCGCCGGTACACTGAAGGAGTGGATTTGGTTCAAGCGCTGTCCCAGCGGGTTCTCGTAGGGGATGGTGCCAACGGCACCGGTCTGCAGCGTTTGGGATACCACCGGCAGCCGTACGACCTTGCCGTCTTGGAAGCGCCCGATCTGGTGATGGCCGTCCATCGAGAGTACGCCGAAGCCGGCGCGGATTTCGTCGAGACCAACACTTTCCAGGCGAACGAAGTACGCCTCGGAGCCCTCGAGATCGACCTCGACCTCCTGAACCGCCGAGCCGCCGAGTTAGCCAACGCGGCCGCGCCCGGCAAGTACGTTCTGGGCGCCATCGGCCCGTGCGGAAAGCCCATCGAGCCAATCGGCACCGTCACCCGCGAGCAGGCGGCCGACGCCTTCCGCCGACAGGCGACCGCGCTGGTTTCCGGTGGCGTGGATGGCTTCATGCTGGAGACGTTCGTCGATCTGGACGAGCTCGAGATCGCGGTTCGGGCCGTTCGCGAGGTTGCCGACCTTCCGATCTTCGTCTCCAAAGCCTTCATCGAAGACGGCGAGATGCTGGCCCAGGGATTCCCCGTAGAGTGCGCGAAGCGCATGGACGCGCTCGGCGTGGCGGCGCTGGGCGCGAACTGCATCGTGGGTCCTCAGCGCATGCTGGACCTGGTCCGGATGCTGGGCGAGGGCGCATCAGAAACCCCAATCCTCTCCTTCCCGACCCCCGGAATGCCGCAGTTGGTGAAGGGCGTGGTCACCTACGACACCGCGCCCGACTACTTTGCCAGGGCCTGCCGGCGGCTGGTGGAAGAGGGCGCGCGCGTGATCGGGGGTTGCTGCGGGACCACGCCGGACCATATTCGCGCCCTTCGCAAGGAGGTCGACCAAGCATCGGCGAAGCCAAAGCCGAAGGCCAAGGCAAGCGCGCGATCCCAGACTGAACGCGTCCTGAAAACCAGTGAGCCAAGCCAGTTCCAGGGCAAGCTCGGCAAGACCTTCGTCTCCGCCGTCGAGATGGACGTGCCCCGGGGCCTGAACTTGGACAAGCTGATTGCAGGCGCGGCCAAGCTGAAGGCGGCAGGCGTGGACGTCATCAACATCTCGGACGGGGCGCGGGCCCGCCTGAGGATGAACCCTACCGCCGTCGCCACCTTGATTCAGACTCAGGTCGGCATCGAGACCACGATGCACTTCTCGTGCCGGGACCGCAACCTGCTGGCGATCCAGGCGGACTTGCTGGGAGCCCACGCGCTCGGGATTCGGAACATCCTGGCGGTAACGGGAGACCCGGCGAACATCGGCGACTATCCGAGTGCCACCAGCGTGTTCGACATCGACGCGATCGGCCTCGTGCGAATCCTCTCCCGGTTCAACGACGGGATCGATCTAGCGGGCTATTCGGTAGGGGTTAAGTGCGCCTTCACCGTCGCCGCCGCCTACAACCCTTGCGCGATGGACCAGGCCGTGGAAGACGAACGGCTGAGCCGCAAGGCGGACGCTGGGGTGCACGTGGTGTACACCCAGCCGGTCTTTAGCGCGGAAGACGCAGAACGCGCGGCGGAGGCAGGGGCGAAGCACGGCATTCCCGTGCTTGTGGGAGTCCTTCCCTTGCGCAACCAACGCCATTGCGAGTTCATGCACAACGAGGTGCCTGGCATCTCAGTGCCAGATTCCCTGCGTGCCGCCATCGCGGCTGCCGCCGACGACGCAGAAGCCCAGCAAGTGGGGCTACGCGCAGCCAGGGCACTGGCCGAGAGCGTGAAAGCGTGTGCCCAAGGCATCTACCTCATGCCGCCGTTTGGCAACCCCGAGGTAGCGCTCGACGTGTTGGAGGCGATCCGATGAATCTACTGAAGACGGCGGCCGGACTTGGAGTGGCGGGAGCGGGCCTCCTCATCTACGGGGCGCTCTATGAATCCAACCGATTGGTGGTCGAGCGCAAGACCCTCCGCCTTCGTGGCTGGCCGGAACGCCTCGACGGATTCCGGATCGCCGTCCTCGGCGACCTCCACCTCACCGATCCCTATAGCGTGGAGCGCGCCAAGCGGGCGGTTTCTTTGGCGCTCGACGAGAGCCCGGACATGGTGGTGATTCCCGGCGACTTCGTGAGCTACTGGAAGCCGGAGAGCCCCTGGCTGATCGGCGAAGTGCTGGAGCCGCTCCTGCTACTCGAGGGCAACGTGGTGGCCGTCCCGGGCAACCACGACCACTACGTCCCCATCGGCCTTCTCAAGAGCGTGCTTGGAGAACTGAACATCCGACTCCTGCAGAACGAGTCTTGGCGGCACAACGGCGTTACCTGGGTTGGGATCGACAGTTTCAACGCAGGATTCGCAGATCCGGCCCGAGCCATGGACCACGCCTTTGGTGAGCCGACGATCGCGATCTGGCACGAGCCGGACCTCGTGGGGCTGCTTCCGCAAGGCGCCTGCCTGCAGATCAGCGGCCACTCGCACGGCGGGCAGTTCAAGTTCCCGTTCGGGATCGTGCCAATGACCTCTCGGAACGGCAAGCGATACCTGGGTGGGTACTACCCCTCCGCGCCCACTCCGCTCTACGTGACGCGGGGAGTTGGAACCACCGGACCACCCTCGCGGTTCCTTTGCCCGCCTGAGGTCTCCCTCCTCACGCTCGAACCCGCGCAATAACCCAACGTTGGGCCAGCGCCGAGGGCCCAATGCGTCCCGTGATACCGGGATACGGAAAGGTGTGACATTACATATCTCCGGCGTGTTGCTAGTATTTCCACTAGTGCGATCTACTGAGGTCGCAACTCAACCCCCTGGTGGAAAAAACATGCGAATACTCTTTAGTCTCCTCTCCGTTGGTGCCATCCTCTCGACCGCGTCAGCGACCACGCTCTACGTGGACGGCCTGCAATCCGGCAAGTACGACGATGTCCATATCAAGTACAACGGCAACGACAAGCACGTGAACGCGGGCACGTTCGCCGCTCGGCTCGACGCATCAGCCGCGTTCGACGCCTACTGCGTGGACCTCGACCACACCGTTTCGCCGCCCTCCAGCTACGCGGTAAATCTGCTCACGCAGAACTCGCTGAGCAACGGCGCCCTCGTGGGCCGCCTCTACAACATGTTCAGCTCCAGCGTGGACAGTTCCAGCAAGGGAGCTGGCCTTCAGATGGCGATCTGGGACGCCATCGTGGACGGCGGAGACGGCTTTGCTGCCGGCAACTTCATCGACAACGGCACGAGCGGTTCGATCTTGACGAAGGCCAGCAACTACCTGACCGCCGCGACCCTCTCCCCGCTGAGCCCTAGCTCCATCTACTACTACGAAGCTCTGGACCACCCGGGCGGACGCAACCAGAACCTGGTCGGTCCCGTGCCGGAGCCCGGTACGATGATCGCCCTTGGCATGGGCCTCGTCGGCGCCTTCAAGCGCCGCGCGAAGCGCAGCTAAGCTAGCTCCACCATGACGACGGCCCGGCGGGAGTTCCCGCCGGGCCGTCCTTTTGTGTCCGTCCTCTCTTAGTACGCCTTGGCGAACAGCACGCGCTGGGCGCTTGGTTTACCGGTCAACACGCAAACTCCCGGCTGGTCGTCGCCTTCCTTGAGGGGCTGGAGCGGGATGCAGCGGATGGTGGCCTTGGTCAGTTCGGAGATCTTGTCCTCCGTCTCCTGCGTCCCGTCCCAGTGGGCGGCCACGAATCCCGGAGCTTGCTCGCCTGCGAACAGTGCCTCGAACTCGGCCCAGGTGTCCACCCGGATCGTGTTCGCCTCGCGGAATGCCAGGGCCCTTTGGAACAGGTTGGCTTGCATCGTCTCCAGCAAGTCCACGATCTGGTCGGCGGTGCCCTCGCCAAGGGTTAGGGGAGCCTTCTCTCCGGTATCTCGTCGCGCCACCATGCAGGTGCCGCCATCAAGGTCGCGGGGTCCGATCTCGACCCGTATGCAAGCGCCGCGCATCTCCCAATAGTTGAACTTGAAGCCGGGAGACTCCTTCTCGCGATCGTCGATCTTGATCCGAACTCCCTTTGCCTTCAGGGCGGCCCCCAAGTGGGCGCACGCCGCCGTAGTCCTTGCCCGAGTCTCCTCGTCTCTTCCCATCGGCAAGAGAACGACCTGGATCGGCGCCAACTTAGGCGGGGCCACGAAGCCCTTGTCGTCCGAGTGGACCATGATCAGGGTGCCGACGAGGCGGGTGGAAACCCCCCAGCTGGTCGCCCAAACGTGGTCCAGCACATTGTCCTTGTTGAGGAACGTGCAGTCGAAGGCCTTCGCGAAGTTCTGGCCAAGGTGGTGCGAGGTGCCTGCCTGGATGGCCCGCTTGTCCTGGGTGAGCGCCTCGATGCAGTAGGTGTGGTCCGCGCCCGCGAACTTCTCGCCTTCGGATTTCAAGCCCTTGACCACGGGGACCGCCATCCACTCTTCAGCGAACCGCGTGTAGCAGTCGTTCAGGATGGTCAGGGCCTCCGCCTCTGCTTCCTCCGAGGTTGCGTGGGCGGTGTGCCCTTCCTGCCAGAAGAACTCGGCCGTGCGCAGGAAGAGGCGAGTCCGCATTTCCCAGCGCACGACGTTGGCCCACTGGTTGATGAGGATCGGCAAGTCGCGATAGCTTTGAATCCACTTGGAGTACGTGCTCCAAATGATCGTCTCGCTGGTGGGCCGGATGATCAGCGGCTCTTCGAGCAAGGCCTCCGGATCAGGGATCAGGCCGGTGCCGTTCGGATTCGCCTTGAGCCGGTGGTGCGTGACAACCGCGCACTCTTTGGCAAAGCCGTCCACATGCTCGGCTTCCTTCTCGAAGAAGGACTTGGGGATGAGCATCGGGAAGGCCGCGTTCTGGTGCCCGGTGGCCTTGAACATGTCGTCCAAGGCCCTCTGCATCAGTTCCCAAACCGCGTAACCGTGAGGCTTGATGACCATGCACCCCCGAACTGGGCTGTAGTCGGCCAAATCTGCTTTGACGACCAGTTCGTTGTACCAAGAGGAATAGTCCTCTTCTCGCGTGGGGATGCCCAAGTTACTCATGCAATCGAAGTGTGACACAAGGCGAATCCGGGCTCCGATCCGTCCCTATTGCGAAAGCCGGGGAAAAACCTAGTATTGCTAGAACCTATTCTTGCTCGTATCTTTGGGTTAGGGGTAGGTGAACGAGCCCCAAATGGAGAGCAATGTTCGAAAATCTTGAGGATCAAATGCTGGACGAGGAGATCTTCCAGCAGTCCACGATGGGAGATCCCCATCTGGGCAGGCTGGTTGTCGATGCGTTTCTCAAGACCACCCCGCAACTGCTGGCGGATTTTGAGGCCGCCGAGGCCAGGGGCAACGACGCGGAGGCTCGCCGCGCGATCCACAGCCTCAAGGGCTCCAGCATGACCCTCGGGATCCACCCTCTCTCCCGGGCGTGCCGGATCCTCGAGGAAACCTTCGACAACGGAACCCGACGCCAAGCAGACACCTTGCACGAGGTACGCGAGTTGTTCGACCGCGCCCGAGTGCTGCTTCGCGAACGGTTCGACCTGGACGCCTAGGCGGACCGGACGCGCCGAATGTCGGCGAAGAACGCTTCGATCTGCCCGGTTGCCCATGCCCAAAGACGGTCGCCATAGCTCCAGTGCCACCACGTAGGAAGCGCGTTTGCGAAGCCCCCTTGTTGCATGGCTTCGGCGAGCAGCGAGCGATGCTCTCGGACTTCGCGTGAAGCCGGACCGAAGTCGAACTTGAGCCAAGACCAAGCATCGAGCATCGGAAGCGGGCGTCCGGCCCCATCCAGAAGTCTCACCGCGAGGGTTCCGCCGGTGGCCAGCGGCGAGGTCTGCGCAAGCGGGATCTGCTGGATCGCTTGGCGCATCAGCCCGCCAACCGCACCCAACTGCTGCGGAACCTGGGATCCCGCCCAACGAGAGAAGGCCGCCGCCTGACCAGACGCCCGGTACGCCTCCAGGACTTCGATCTGGAAGCCTGGGCGGTTGAGGTCCAGCCAGCTCTGGGCTTGGCGCAATCGCTCGGCAACGGTTGCTCGGGCTAGGAACCGGCGAGCCCTCGTCCGCAGGTGGACGGTTGGACACGCCTGGCGAAGGTCGACCATCGGCTCTCGGCACTCACGAACGCGGACTGCCTCTACGGCGCTCAGCGCTCTCGGGGCCGCCGGCAAGAGGGCGAGAAGCTTTTCGTCGGGTAGGCGGGGGGTTCGCAGCATGGTTCAGGACCTTTCGGCTAGATACGCCGGCACCTTCGGCGAGGTTGCGGACGAATGTATGGAACGACCAGGCCCGGAATGGGCTAGAACTAAGCGATGGTTACGCCTTACGATTGGCAAGAAGGGATTGGAAACCGAGCCCAGTACGTGGAGACTCGCTTGGCACAGGGCTTGCCGGTGGTAGCCGTTTCGCTCCAGGAGGGGATTCTGATGGCCACCCTTCGCAAGAACACGGGCAAGCTCTTCGAGATCTACGACCGCATTGGATTTGGCGCCATCGGTTTGCAGTCGGACATCGAGTCCATCCGCGTGGCCGCGGTCGACTTTGCCCATCGCGAGGGTTACAGCCGAAGTGAGGAGGACGTGACCGGGCACCGGGTGGTGACCGCCCTAACCGCGCCGCTTAAGCGAGCGTTCGGCGAGATCGGCTCCTCCCCGTTCGTCATTCGTGGCATCTTCGCGGAAGTAGGCGACACCCCGGGAGACGACAACTACTACCGGTTTGAGTACGACGGGGACTTCTCGCCCCAGACGACCTTCGGCGTGGTTGCCGGGACGAACGAGATCCACCATGCGCTAGTCGCGTCGCTGAATGAGAAGATGCCGGTGGGCACGCCGGAGGCGGTTGCCAAGCAGTTGGTGCTCCTGATCAAGGACGCCCTCGAAGGTGGGTCCACCCCGCTTGCAGACCTCGTGCCAGAGGCCGTACTCATCGAGCGCGCCGAAGGGCGGGAGAACCGCTTCCGAACGATTACAACGACGGCTTGATGCGCCAAGCTGGGCTCTGGGAGAGCCATGCGGTGAGCAGCTTTCCGACCTTTCCAAGGGACTCGGCGGAGCATTTGTCCACCGTGTCCTCCGACGTGTGCCAAGGCTCGTAGGTGAAGTCGATCAGATCGATCGTCGGTAGCCCCGCCGCAATCAGCGGCCGATGGTCGTCTTCGATGTACGAGCCCGAACGCCAAGGGAAGGTCGATGCCATCCCAAGCTTCGCCGCCATCCCGTAGAGATCCCGGACCAAGGTCGGCGCGGCCTCGTAGCTGAAAGGTTCGACCGGGACCACCAAGTCCTTGTCCCCAATCATGTCTAGCAGGATTCCGTAGTCTGGCTTGGGACTCGGGAGGTTCTTGGCGTAGTGCCGCGCCCCCAGAAACATCTCTTCCAGGCCCGGCCCCAGGTCTTCGCCATCCGTCAGCAGGTACTGGACGCCGACATCCTTGGGAAGCGAGTCTTTGAGCGCCTTCATGACGCCCAGGAGCACCGCTACCCCGCTGGCTCCATCGTTGGCCCCCAAGATCGGCTTTCCACGCTTTGTCGGGTCGGGGTCCTGGTCGGCGGTTGGCCGCGTATCCCAATGGGCCAGGAGCAGCACCCGGACCTTGGCGTCTTGCCAGTTCTGCTCGCCGATCAGGTTGGCCATTTCGACCACCGAGCCGGTCTTGGACCAGCGATGCGTAAGGGCCTGGGCGCGAACGTTGCCGCAGTACTTGCGCATCTCCGCAAGCAGAAACTCCTGGGTCTTCTTGTGCGCTTCCGTGCTGGGCGGTCGAGGCCCAAACTTGCACTGCTCCTGAAGCATCGTCCAGGCGTAAGCCTGGTCGAACGCTTCCGTAGCGCGCGGCGGCAAGGCCGCGAAGAGGGCTACTGAGGCAGCCAGCGCGGCGAAGATTCCGAAGCCCCCTTACCTTTCAGGACGGAAACCAGCGTTACGCCGGCAAACTTCTTGTTGATCTTGGCCTTGTCCCAGATTCGGAAGTAGCCGAACCCACCGCGCCCGAGCGAGGCCGGCATCGCCACGCTGAACGTCTGGCCGTCCGAAACTTTGCCCCCGTTGCGGCTGATCGAGAGCACCCGCTTGCCCGATTCCGCCGTCTTGCTGAAGGCGACCTCGAAACCGGAGAGCTGAAGGAAACCGTTGTTGTCCACCGGGTACATGGAGAGCGATCGCTCGAACGCTTGGCGCAGATCCGCTCCGGTCAGGTTCACCACGACAACTTCCTCGGTGGCGTCCTTGATGAACGAGCTGAGGTCACCCTTGTTGTTGGATGCCTGCAGAAGGCCAGCCGGGATGAAGGCCGCGTCCGCGCCGGCGAAGTCGCGCAACGCATCGGCCGCGGCTTGAGCCGAGGAATTGGCACCGCTACCCTGAGCGAAGCTTCCAGCGGCAAGGGCCGCAAACAAAATCAAGGCGGAAACCCTAACGTGCGTCATTCGTTTCTCTACAATTTGGACGGACTAGAGCGCGCGCCGTTACGCAATCTTGGGGGCAGTCTACTTGGACCGGCGGATCCCACTCGCGGCGATTTCGTGGTACAAGGTTGCCCCGCCCGTGCCACCGATCGAGACCGTGAACCCGAGCTTGCCTCCGGTTCGGGACGCCGGAACCTCCGCAACCCGGTTCCCCGCCATGTCCAGCCGGTAGACCTTGTACCGGTTGGGATCGTTCACCGTGATGGAGACCTCCGCCGAGCCCGCGCGAGCCAAGTGGGGCACCGTGCCCCAGTCCTCCAGGACGTCCCGATCCGGGCCGCTGAAACGAATGCCTGAATTCTGAACGTCGGTCACAAAGGTCAACAGCATCCGGCCGCTCCCCGTAATCGGCTTGGCGTCTAGGGAACTCACCCAAAGTGCACCCCGGTGCCCGGTCAGCGTGGCGGTTAGGCCGCCCGCCGTGACCGGAGTACCGGTAGGGGCGAACACGCCTTGCGTCCGCGCGGAGGAGACCTTTAGGATGCCCATGTTCTGGTCGATCTCCACCGGCTGGGGCGCGGTGGGAGCCGGAAGATCGCCGGCTCCGCCCACCGAGGTGGAGGAGGCCAAGCGTCGGCTGAAGATCTGGTTCTTCATTGGAGCGTCGTAGCCTCCCGCGATTCCAGAAGCGCCGGACTCGACGCGCAGAACGCCCTCCTCCGTGGCGGCAGGGAGGTCCCGATGGAGGAACAGACTGATGATCGCACGCTCGGCGGCAAGGTTGGCGGGATCCGACTGGACATCGAAGTAGTCGAACCGGGACGCGTTCTGAATGCTTGCCGCGCTATGGCTCCAAGCGAAGCGGAACATCGCATCCCAGTCCTGCCTCGCCGCTAGGGCGCCCATAAACAACCCACCTTCCGCCCGGTACCGGTTGGGGGCGACGAAGTTGAACTCGGTTACCGTGAACGGCTTCCCCTGAACGCGGCTCAGCGCCAGGTTCTGCATGCCTCGCCCAAGCTCCTTGGTCGCCATCCCGCCGTCGCTCCAGCCCCGTGAGGGCGGCCCCCAGGGACCTCCCAGGAAACTGGGATGGTCCCAGTAGTTATGGTTGTCCACGTAGTCCAGCGTCGACCGATGCGGCGCCAGGACCTTCTGGTCGTACCACCCGTTGACGTCGGTGAGGAGCGCGCGAACCCCGATCTTCCTCATCTCGGATTTCATCCAAGCGTAACTGAGGGCGTGGAGTCGAGCTCCGAAGCGTGCCCCCTCGTCGGTTCGGAAGTCCCACGCGCCCGAGTTGCCGGCGGCTTGCCAGGCTTGGTCGAAGAGCGCCCGCGTGGCCGCAGAGATGCTCTGTGTCGCGCTTCCCATCGTGTTCTCGTTCACCACGCAGATCCAAGCGATCGCCGGATCGTCTTTCCACCGGAGCTTGGTGTAGGGGTTCATGGCGTTCATGAGGTTGGTCATGAACGCCTTCCAGTTGTCGCGTGCGCCCTGATGGACCAGTTGCAGCGCCTTGTACTCGTCGGTTCCCACGAGGCCGGGGATGATCTCGTTCTCGCGGATCTGGCGGAGGGTGAAGAGGTCCAGCGAGACGTAGATCCCGCGCTTCTTGAGCGCCGCGACCAAGTAGTTGAGCCGATCCAGCTTGTCCGGGTCCAGGTTGGTGCTGGAAGAACCGGAGGTTGTCCATCCGCCGGTCAGGTCCGTATCGAAGTGATGGATTCGGGCCGCGTTGTAGCCGAGCATCGCCAGGCGCCGCGCGAGCTTGTCGCTGTCCGGCTTGTCCATGAAGCACGCGGAGAAAGCAAGGTTTGCCCCGTAGAACCGCTGCGGTTGGGGGTCTTTCTCAAACACGAAACGGCCGTTGCGAGACTGAAGCCATCCCTTCGAGCCAGCGGGAGGGGTCGATGCCGACATCCGATCGAGCGCCGAACCCGCCGTCGGGTCGAGGGGGAACGGAAGCGCCAGCCAGTCTGGGCCGGCATTGATCGTCAGCGGCTCCTGGACGAAGAAGTCGTAGTCGCGATTGGTGCGAAGGGTCACCACGTAGGTCCGCTTCACGTTCGCGTTCCAGGTTCCTCCTTCGGTTCCGTAGCGCCAATCCAGGTTCGGCCCCCACTGTCGGGAGTCCTGAAGCAAGGAGCTACGGGCTTGGCTGCCGTCGATCTCAATCTCCAAGTCTCCTTTCGCAAAGCGAACCTTCTTGGCGCTGCCCGAGAAGGGCCATCCGTTGCCCCCGTACACCTCCGGGATCGCGTACGGTGTGCCATCCACATTGGCGGTGCATCCGCCCCAAACGGCGGTGGGCAGGTAGGTGTTGAGGTGGGCGCTCTCAAGGAGGACGGCGGAGTTTGGCGTGGCCTCGACCTCGAACTTGAGGCCATCCGCCAGCTCCGTGACCTTCCCCACCACCGTCGCTTGACCGCCGGGCCATTCCACTTTGGCGGTCGTCGGGTTGCCCTGGCCGCCATCCTGCGATACCGGACCGTGATACTGCCAACCCGTCCGAAACATGCCAAAGCCAATCTGGGCAATCGTCTGCCCTTCCTGGGTCACCATTAGGCTCGCGGTCCGGTCGAGGATGATCTCGAGGGGAGCGGCGGAGAGGGCAACGGCGAGCAGCGACAATCCTGTTAACATTAGCGGCCTCTTCTCCGGGGATTCTGACACACCGGGCCGGCGCGGATTCAAGAATCTGTCTTTCCTCGTGCCGCCCGCTCCCAAACCGAAAGGAGTGTCAGAGAACCCAACGACGCCCTTACGCTTGACTTGCCGTCGGCCAAATCGCCGCGTAGCGTGGGCTTAGGTCGCCGTCGTCCGTACGGCGCGGGAGAACGCGATGAAGCGTATGTTTGGTTTGGCCGTGATGGCTACCGGATTCGTCTCGAGTTCGGTGGCCCAGTCTTACGTCAGCGGGCACTACTTGGGCAGCGACGGGGGCGTCGGCACAAGCTACTGGTACCGCGCCTACGACGGGGCCTCCGGTTGGAATGGAGGCTACGGCGGCTCCGGTTATCGAGGCTACGACGCCTTCATCGGCGATGGCGGGCACGGCGGGAACGGATACGGCGGAGGCTCGGGCCATACCGGCGAGTCGGGCTACAACGGATCAGCCGGCGGTAGCGGCGGGAACGGTGGAAACGGATTTGCGGCGAGCGGGTGGACCGTAGTCACCGGCGGCACCTTCCGAGGAGGCGCGGGCGGAGCTGGCGCGGCACAACTTCGTCTTCCTCTTCGCCCCGCATTTCCACCCGGCCTTCAGGCATGTGGGGCCGGTGCGGCAGCAGCTCGGCGTGCGCACCATCTTCAACCTCATGGGCCCGCTCCTGAACCCGGCTCTGCCCACGCACCAGATATTGGGCGTGCCGGATTTTCGCTTCGCGCCCATGATCGCCCAGGTTTTGGCAGCCAGAAAGGGCTTGGAGCGCGCGGCCATCGTCCACGGCGCGGGCGGCTTCGACGAACTGACCCCATGCGGCCCCGGAAAGGTCATCTTCATCGAGCACGGCGTCATCCGCGAAGCAGTCATCGACCCGGCGGATTTCGGCCTTTCGACCTGCGTGCCGAGGGCTCTGGCCTGCGACAGCAAGGAAGAGGCGCTCAAGCTGCAACGTCAGGTCCTGACGGGAAAAGGCCCCAAATCCCTCCAGGACATGGTCACCCTGAACCTCGGAGTGGCCATCTACCTCCTGGAGGACAACCTGCCCCTGGAGCTGGCCATGGAAATGGCGCAGGCCAAGGTGGAACAGGGACTCGCCCGCGGGGTGGGCCATGCTTGAGAAATTCCGCCTGGCCAAGGAAGCGGAAGTCCGGGAACTCCTGCGCCTGCATGACGCCGGGCATGTGCACACACCCTGGCCCCGCCCCCGACCGGGTTTCGGCGCGGCCCTGACCCGGTCCGGATCATCGGGCATCATCGCCGAGTACAAACGCGCCTCCCCGTCCAAGGGCGACATAAACTTAAGCGTCACTCCCGCCGAAGCCTGCGCCGGGTACGCCGGGGCCGGAGCCTGCGCACTGTCCATCCTGACCGAGAGCCGCTATTTCAAGGGCGACCTCTCCTTTTTGGCCGAGGTCGCGGGCCTTGGCCTGCCGCTGCTGCGCAAAGACTTCATCATCCACCCTCTACAGGTGGAGGCGACCACGGCCACTCCGGCCTCGGCGATCCTGCTCATCGTGCGCATGTTCAAGGATATAAGCGAGCTGGCCATGCTGCACACCCTATGCCTGACGCAGGGCCTTGAGCCGGTGGTGGAGGTCT
>JBGSIJ010000015.1:0-100832 GCA_041742595.1 Fimbriimonadaceae bacterium
CCGGCCTCGTTCACGCCGCGGAAAAGCCACCCTGCTGCCGCGAAGCCGCGCCCGCCACGCCGCTGGCCGACAAGTCGTTCTATCAACTCGAATCCACCTGGACCTCCGACGTCGGGAAGCAGGTCAAACTCGGCGTGCTGCGCGGACGCCCGCAGATCGTGGCGATGTTCTTCACGACCTGCGAATACGCCTGCCCGATCATCGTCGAGAACATGAAAGCCCTCGAGAAGGCGCTTCCCGAAAACCTGCGAGGCCAGGTGGATTTCCTGATGGTGAGCTTCGACGTCGAGCGCGACACGGTCGAGGCGCTGAAAGACTATCGGGTGAAAAAGGAACTCGCCACCGCGCGCTGGACGCTGCTCCGCGGCAAGGAGGACGACGTGCGCGAACTCGCCGCGCTGCTCGGCATCAACTATCAGCGCGACGCGCGGGGACAATTCGCCCACTCCAACACCATCAGCGTGCTGAATGCCGGGGGCGAGCTCGTTTTCCAACAGACCGGTCTCAGCAAGGACTCCCAGGAAACCGTCGCCACCATTGAAAAGATGCTGTCTGTCAATTCTCCATGAGCTTCCCCGCCTGCCGCCACGCCAAACGCAAACCCAAGCCTGTCGTTAGAACCCTCGTCTGGCTCGGCAGCGAACCCTACCGGCTCTTCTTTCTCAGCGGCATCCTGTTCAGCATCGCCGGGGTCGCGATGTGGCCGTTGTTTTTCTCCGGGCACTTCCCTTTCTATCCGGGAGTCAGCCACGCGCGGGTGATGATCGAGACATTCGGCGGCGCGTTCGTGATCGGCTTCCTCGGCACCGCCGGCCCGCGGATGCTTTCCGCGCCGCGGCTGACGCCGTGGGAACTGGTCGGTTTGTTCGCACTCCATCTGGGAAACGGTTTCTGCCACCTGCGCGGCCTCACGGCATGGGGCGACGGCTTGTTTTTAATGCTGCTGGTCGGCTTCGCCGTTTCACTCGGGACACGGATGGTCTTCTTGCGCAAGGAGTGGCCACCACCCGCGATGCTTCTGGCCGCCACCGGTCTCGCCTGCGGAATCACCGGCACCATCCTCTGGCTTTCTCCCGCGTGGTCGGCGGATCCGCACATCCGGCGTCTCGCGGGTTTGTTGCTCTATCAGGGGTTCCTGCTAGGACCGGTGATGGGCGTGGGCATCTTCTTGTTTCCACGCCTGCTCGGCGGCGGGTTCGGCGAGAACGTTACTTTCGGCCGCATGGCCCTCGCAGCCGTCGCGCTGCTTGCAAGTTTCCCGGTGGAAGTCTGGTACAATCCGACCGCCGGCCAGATCCTGCGGACGGCGGCGATTCTCTTCTCGCTCTCCCACGTCCGCTGGCGGCGCGGCAAGGACGCGCCCTCGCCCGGCACGCTGGCCAACGCATTGCGGTTCTGGTGCCTTCCGCTCGCAGTGGTCGGTTTGATCGCGCCGGTGTTTTCCCCATTGCAGCACATCGCCCTCGACCACTTGTTGTTCGTCAGCGGATTCGGGTTGCTTTGCCTGATCGCAGGCAGCCGGGTGTTGTTCGGGCACAGCGGCTCACTGGCGCTTTTTGCGAAAGGTTCGTGGATCGCACGCGGCATCGTTTTTGCCACCGTGCTCGCCGCCCTCACCCGCGCTTCCGCCAATTTCATGCCGGAAATCATGATCTCACACTACGAATACGCCGCGTGGTCATGGGTCGCCGGCGCGGCACTCTGGACGATCTGGCACTTGCGCAGGTTTTTCAAAAAAGACTCCGCCGACGGATGACCGCGGGCGGGCGTGGATCCCCCACCCTGCGGAATGCGGAACTTCCTTGATTCAAACACCGATGCGGAGAGACTCCGGCACTTCGAATTTCCCATGGACCCATTCATCCTCAAAACACTTCACATCGCCGGCGCTCTCGGTCTTTTCACCTCGCTCGGAGCCACCCTGCTAGGCGGCTCCGGTAAAAAGGGCGCGTCGATTCTCCACGGCGTCTCTCTGGTTCTCATCCTGCTGGTCGGATTCGCGATGCTGAAAAAACCACCGATGGGCCAGTCCTGGTGGATGATCAAACTCGGCCTGTGGTTGTTCATCGGCGCGGCTCCAGCCTTGGCCAAGCGCAAGGTTCTGGCGAGTCCGGTGGTGCTGGCACTCTGCATCGCGGCGGCGGCGGCGGCGGCCTGGCTGGGTCTGGCCAAGCCGTTCTAATCAAATCTTCTCCACCGCGACCTCGACTTCCATCCGGCAGTGTCCGGTGCCCTGATAGTTGCCCCGCACCGGGGCCACATCTTCGTAGTCGCGGCCGACGGAGATTTTCACGTAGCGCTCGTCCGCCAGCGTGTTGTTCGTCGGATCGAAGCCGATCCAACCGGCTCCTGGCAGATAGACCTCGGACCATGCGTGGGAGGCCTGGGCACCCACCAGGCTGTCGCGCGGGCCGTTGTAGAGATAGCCCGACGCATAACGCGCCGGGATGCCCACCGAGCGGCACAACCCGAGCATGACGTGGGTGAAATCCTGGCAGACCCCGTGCCGCATCCGGAACGCCTCTTCCAGGTGGGTGTTCACATTCGTCACCCCGGGTTCGTAGCGGAATTCCCGGTGGATCCACTGCATCAGCGCGGTCGCCTGGTCGAATACGGCCGGGACGTCGCGAGTGATGTCCAGCGCCTCACGCCAGACTTCCGGATGGCGGGAGACCCAGCGACTGTCCTGCAAGTAGGGCCAAATCTGTTCGCGGATGGAGGTGTCGCCGAATTTGCTGACAGTCGCCGCGCGGCTCTCATCGGAAATGTCCAGCGGCAGGTTGTGCACCCGGATCCGGCTTTCAATATCAAGGCGCGCATGCGGTCCGGTCAGCTCGAAATGATGCGTGATGTTCTGAAACAGATCGGTGAAGCGCCTGACGCGCGTCGCCGGCATCACCCGGATCAGCGCACCGAGAGTTTTCTGATAGGGAAAAGTCCGTGGCTCCAGATGCAGCGTGTTGATGCTGTTGGTGGCCGGCGATCCGTAGTTGAATGTGGTCCGGTGAAACACCGAGAGCCTCATGCCAAGCGTGGATGCCACCGGTTCACTGGATGGATTCACGATGCCGATTGCTGTTGTTCCATCCGCCACACGGCGGCATCGGAGAGGGTCGGCGGCTTCGGTCCGGGACTGATCTGGACGCGCTCCGGCATCAACACGTAAGTCTCGAAAATCTCGCCGCCGATGTGGTTGAAGCGGCCTTGCAGGGCGTCGAGATATTCGTGCAATCCGGTTTCGAAAACGTCTTTCGTCGAGCCGTAGTTCAAGTCCGACAGCAAACGTCCGGATTCCCGCTCCGCTTCGTTTGAAAACGAACCCCGCGGGGTTCCGGAAATCAGGTGCAGGCTGATGTCCACCTTCTCCATGCAGTAGCGGACCGAGCGGGGGAAGTCCTTGGAGAAAATCAGGAAATCCACCACGGTCTCGGCGGTGATGTCACGCCGGGTGGCCCGAAAGGCGCCCATCGCGCCGCAGGAACGGAGGGTGGCGGTCCAGTGAAGCACTCCCGGGGAAATCGCGTCCTGTCCTTCAGCCGCCGCCGGCAGGTAACTTGAAACATCCAGGAAGCGGGTGGTCTTGTCGGCTCGTTCCAAGTGCCGCCCCAAGTCCATGAACTCCCACGCCTCGTTGCGCGAGGTGGTGGAGGCGGCGATCCCGAGAAAGGTCATCGCGGACCGGCGGATATTCTCATAATAACGCGGCGGATCGGCATCGAACAAACTCTGCGCCTCGTCGGAACGGGAAAACAGATAGAGCGAGTTCAACTCCTCCCACAACTCGTCGGAAAGCTGGTCGCGGACGGTACGCGCGTTTTCGCGGGCGAGGGCGATGCAGGAGGTGATGCTGTTGGGGTTTTTCGGATCATTGGTGAGGAACCGGATGACCTCCGCGCTGCCAGTGGTGTCGTAGAGTTTGGCGAAGGCATCCTCGTCGCCGGTGCTGAGGATGATCGGCTGCCAGAAGCCCCGCAGGCGCTCGCTGTCGAGGCTTTCGAAGTCTAGCAGAAGCTGCTGGTTGACATCGATCAGGCGGGCGAGGTTGTCGGCCCGCTCCACGTAGCGGACCATCCAGTATAGCGTATTGGCGACTCGGGAGAGCATAAGAGTTTGATTAACGGAGCACCCAAGTATCCTTGCTGCCGCCGCCTTGGGAAGAGTTAACAATCAAAGAATCTTTCGTCAGGGCCACGCGGGTCAGCCCGCCGGGCACGATTTTCACGTCCTTGCCGTAGATGATGTACGGCCGCAGGTCGATGTGGCGGCCCTCCATCGCCCCCTCGCACCAGGTGGGCGAGGTGGAAAGCGAGATGACCGGTTGTGCGATGTAGTTGCGTGGATCCGCGACGATGCGTTCGCGAAACGCCTCGATCTCGTCCTTGCTGGCGGTCGGACCCATCAGCATTCCGTAACCGCCGGATTCGTTCGCGGCCTTGACCACCAGTTCGGGTAGATTTTTGAGAATGTATTTCATGTCCTCCGCCTCCGAGGCCAGATAGGTCGGCACGTTGGGCAGGATCGGCTCCTGACCGAGGTAATATTCGATCATCCGCGGCACGAAGTAGTAGATCACCTTGTCGTCCGCCACGCCGGTTCCCACCGCGTTTGCGAGCGAGACATTTCCAGCCTTGTAAGCGTTCATGAGGCCGGGCACGCCGAGCACCGAGTCCTTGCGAAAGACCACCGGATCGATGAAATCGTCGTCGATGCGGCGGTAGATCACATCCACCCGCAGCAGCCCGCGGGTGGTGCGCATGTAAACGAACTTGTCCACCACCACGAGGTCCTTGCCCTCGACGATGTCGATGCCCATTTCCCGGGCCAGATAACAGTGCTCGAAGTAAGCGCTGTTGTAGCAGCCCGGCGTGAGCAGCACACAGACAGGATCCTTGTCCTGCCGCGGTGAGATGTGGTGAAGCATGTTCAGCAGGTCCCGCGGATAGGAATCCACCGGACGCACACCGAGCGACTCGAAAATCCCCGGAAACGCCCGCTTCAGAGCGTTGCGGTTTTCCAACAGATAGGAAGCACCCGACGGGCAGCGGCCGTTGTCCTCCAGCACGTAGTAAACCCCGTCCCCGCCGCGGATCAGATCGCTGCCGCAGATGTGGATGTAAGTGTCCGCCGCCACGTCCACCCCGCGGAATTCCGGCCGGTAGTGCTTGGCCTGCTCGATGTAAAACCGCGGAATCACCTCGTCCTTGAGGATCTGCTGGTCGTGGTAGATGTCGTGAAGGAATAAATTCAGCGCGACGATGCGCTGCGTGAGTCCGGCCTCCAGATGCTCCCACTCGGCCGCCGGCATCACCCGTGGGATCGGATCGAACGGGAAGATCCGCTCGGTCCCCCGGTCGTCGTGATACACGTTGAAGGTAATGCCCTGACGGAGGAAATAGAGTTCGGAATTCGCCTTCCGCGCGAGGAAATCCCGCTGGTCGAGCTTTCCAAATTTTTTGAGAAGTGGCGCGCAGTGCTTTCTGACCGAACCGTCCCCGCCGAACATTTCATCGTAAAACCTGCCCGGATCGTAGCCCTTAAACATTTCCATGGGTTGTATGACAACCGATTAGCAGGCGGCGGGCCAACTTTTTATTGTCCTTCCAGCATGATTCGTGTGAGCGGGCGGGAACTTGGCCGGGGCGGCGGATTCCCCGGGATCCCGCAAATCCCGTCATTCGCTGCACGGATTTCACTTCCAGCGGACTCTCCCCTTGAAAAGCCAACCCTCCCTGTCTATTCCTCGCCCGACCTGCGAAGTCGCCCCTTTTTAAACGCCATGAATGCCCTTACCCGTTGCCTCGAAACTTACTGGTCCTCCTCCATCGGGAAAAAGCTCGTCGTCGCCCTCACCGGAATCGTTCTGGTCCTCTTCCTCGCCGGCCACTTGATCGGAAACCTCGTCGTTTTCCTCGGCCCCGAGCCATTCAACCAATACGCCTACCTGCTCCACAACATGCTCCACGGCGCGGGCATCTGGGTGTTCCGGATCGTCATGTTGGTCATGATCGTCGCCCACATCGTCGCCACCATCTGCCTCACCCGCCAGAACCGCGCCGCCCGCCAGGCCTACGAATACAAGGCCACCATCCAGGCCACCAAGTCGTCGCGGACGATGATCCTCTCCGGCCTCACGATCCTGGCGTTCGTCATCTACCACATGCTGCATTTCACCGCCCGCATCGGGAATGAATACAATACCCTCGCCCGCTACAAAACCACCATCCACGGCGTTGAGGGCGAGGTGCACAACGCCTGGCAGATGGTCATCGACGGCTTTGCCGGGCTTTCCGTCCTGCATGTCACCGCGTTTTACGTCATCGCCATGACCCTGCTCTGCTCGCACCTCATGCACGGCGTCGGCTCGATTTTCCAAACCCTCGGTCTCCGCAGCAAGAAGTCGGAAGGGCTGATCAAACAAATTTCCATCGGCTACGCCCTGTTTATCTGGCTCGGCTTCATCTCCATCCCGCTCGCGATCAACCTGTTTCCAGGTTACTTCGCCGCCCTGGCCAAAGCCACCGGTCACTGATCCAGCCGCCACACAAATTTTTACTTTTCCAATCCCCACTCTGCCATGTCCATCGTCCTCGACAGCAAAATCCCGTCCGGCCCGCTTGATCAAAAATGGTCCAAGCACAAGATGGACTCCAAGCTCATCAACCCGGCGAACAAGCGGAAATTCACCGTCATCATCGTCGGCTCCGGTCTCGCCGGTGGTGCCGCCGCCGCCTCGCTCGCGGAGATGGGCTATCAGGTGAAATGCTTCTGCTATCAGGACAGCCCGCGCCGCGCCCACTCGATCGCGGCCCAAGGCGGCATCAACGGCGCGAAAAACTACCAGAACGACGGCGACTCCGTGCGCCGCCTGTTCTACGACACCATCAAAGGCGGCGACTTCCGCGCCCGTGAAGGGAATGTCTATCGCCTTGCCGAAGTTTCCAACTCCATCATCGACCAGTGCGTCGCCCAGGGAGTCCCCTTCGCCCGCGAATACGGCGGCCTGCTCGACAACCGTTCTTTCGGCGGCTCCCAAGTTTCCCGCACCTTCTACGCCCGAGGCCAGACCGGGCAGCAGTTGCTCATCGGTTGCTATCAGGCACTCGAAAAGGAAATCCACAAGGGCGGCGTGAAAATGTATCCGCGCACCGAGATGCTCGACCTCGTGCTGGTGAATGGCCACGCCAAGGGCATCGTCGTCCGCGACCTGAACACCGGCACCGTCTCCACCCACGCCGCCGACGCCGTCATCCTCGCCACCGGCGGCTACGGCAACGTCTTTTTCCTCTCCACCAACGCGATGGGCTGCAACGTGACCGCCGCCTGGCGCGCCGCCCGCCGTGGGGCGCTTTTCGCCAACCCCTGCTACACCCAGATCCACCCGACCTGCATCCCGGTCAGCGGCGATTACCAATCCAAGCTCACTCTGATGTCCGAATCGCTCCGCAACGACGGTCGCATCTGGGCTCCGAAATCCCGTGAAGTCGCCGAGAAGCTCCGCAAAAAACTCATTACCGCCGCCGATGTCCCCGAGGACGACCGCGACTACTTTCTGGAGCGCAAATACCCGTCCTTCGGAAACCTCGCCCCGCGCGACATTTCCTCCCGCGCCGCCAAGGAAGCCTGCGACGACGGCCGCGGCGTGGCTCCCACCGGCCTCGGCGTTTACCTCGATTTCCGCGACGCCACCAAGCGCCTCGGCGAGGACACGATCCGCTCCCGCTACGGCAACCTCTTCCAGATGTACGACAAAATCGCCGGCGAGGACCCCTACAAGGGCCCGATGATGATCTATCCGGCCGTCCACTACACCATGGGCGGACTCTGGGTGGACTACAATTTGATGTCGAACGTCCCCGGCCTCCACGTGCTCGGCGAAGCGAATTTCTCCGACCACGGCGCGAACCGCCTCGGTGCCTCCGCCCTCATGCAAGGTCTGGCCGACGGCTACTTCGTCATCCCCACCACCATCGCCAACTACCTCGTCACCCAGAAACCCGGCACCGTCAGCACCGACATGCCCGAGTTCAAACAGACCGAGGCGGAAACCCGCGAGCGCATCACCAAGCTGTTCTCCATCAAGGGCAAGCGCACCGTGGATTCCTTCCACCGCGAGCTCGGAATGACCATCTGGGACAAGTGCGGCATGGCCCGCTCCCGCGAAGGACTCACCGAGGCTCTCGCGAAAATCCCACAAATCCGCGAGGAATTCTGGGAAAACGTGCTCATCCCCGGCTCCGGCGCAAACGCGAACATGGAACTCGAAAAAGCCGGCCGCGTCGCCGACTTCATTGAGTTCGGGGAAATCATGTGCTACGACGCCCTCGCCCGAGAAGAATCCTGCGGCGGCCACTTCCGCGTCGAGCACCAGTTCTTCGACCACAGCCCGGAAGTCATCGCCGGCAGCACCCAGGCCGGTGAAGCCCGCCGCGACGATGCGAATTTCGCCCACGTCTCCGCCTGGGAATACAAGGGACCCGGCAACGAGCCAATCCTCCACAAGGAGCCGCTCGTTTACGAGGAAGTCCACGTTTCCATCCGCAGCTACGCCTGATCCGGCGGAAAATCGTCCGGGGGCGGAGACGCTCCAAGAGACAATCTAGCAGTCAGAATATTTCACTGCGGGAACCGGCACCCCAGCGATCAAACCCATCATCCTCACTTCCGCAAGCACCACAGAAGCACCCACCGCTTTTGCGGACAAAGACGGGGCCAACTTTGGCTTTTTCTATGGCTTCGACGCTCGCAGAGCGCCGCTACATGCTGTTTCATTCGCTCAGAAACCCGGAAGTTCGTAGGAAGTGTGGTGCCTCCTTATTGGCGCAAGGCGACCGCGCTCTCAACTATCAACTCTCAACCATCAACTCCCCGGCAACTCGATCCGGGGCACCCCTCATACGGGCTGGGTTGTGCGCTCTGCCGCTCGCTGGGATTCATCCCGAAAAGCGAACGGAAGGTCCGCAAAAAGTCGCTAACGGAGTCCGCTGCTGACGTTGCTTGACCTGGCCGTCGAAAGATGGATCAAGCAACGCCGCACTGCGGTACCAATGGGGTCGTCGGTCCGCAAGGGCCGACGGCCTTTCTTGTGCTCAGAGTGAAGACTGGAAAGCGGGCTGCTGGGAAGCTAAAATCTTGAAAATAGCATCGCGCCGATCACCGGTCGCCGCGAAGGGAAGACAAGGACGGAGTGGGCGCTACGCTTGCGAACGTGGCGGCGGTTTGCACGCGCCATGCCCAAAAGTCAGTAATGGATTGGCTTGGCGGCTACAAACCGCCGCCCAGGGATCTCAGGCTTCACGCCGCTTGCGGACCGCGGCGGCGAGCGCGTCCAGAGTCTCCACCGTATCGTCCCAGCCGATGCAGGCGTCCGTCACCGACTGGCCGCGTGTTAGAGTGGACAAATCCCCGGCAAGTTTCTGGTTTCCCTCGACGAGGTTGGACTCGATCATCACCGAAGTGATCACCTTGGAACCCGCGGCGATCTGGTTGGCGATGTTGCGCGCGACCATGGGCTGGTTCCGATAGTCCTTCATGGAATTCCCATGGGAGCAGTCCACCATCACCGACTCCTTGAGGTGTTGTTCGCGCAGCATGGCTGCGGCGGCGTCGATCTCGGGCTTTTCGAAATTCGGGCCGGATTTCCCGCCGCGCAGAATAAGATGGCAGGACTCGTTTCCGCCGGTGGAGACAATCGCGGAGACTCCCTGTTTCGTGACGGATAGAAAATGATGGGGCCGCGAGGACGACTGGATCGCATCGAGCGCGATCTGGATGGAGCCGCCGGTTCCGTTTTTGAAACCCACCGGCATCGAGAGTCCGGAAGCCAGTTCGCGGTGGATCTGCGATTCGGTGGTCCGTGCGCCGATGGCACCCCACGCGATCAAGTCCGCGATGTATTGAGGGGAAATCGTGTCGAGGAACTCGGTCCCGGCAGGCACACCCATGTTCGCCAGATCGAGCAAAAGCCCGCGCGCGATGCGCAGTCCCTGGTTGATGTCGAACGAGTCGTCCAGGTTCGGATCGTTGATCAAGCCCTTCCAGCCGACCGTGGTCCGTGGCTTTTCAAAATAGACCCGCATGATCACGAAAACGTCCTTTTCAAGGCGTTTCGCCTCTTCCTTGAGCTTGACGGCATACTCCATGGCCGCTTCCGGATCATGAATCGAGCATGGCCCCACGATGGCCAGCAACCGGTCGTCATCGCCGTGCAGGATCCCATCCGCCTGGGAGCGCGCGTTGGCGACCAGCTCGGAAGCTTGTTCGGTCAGGGGCAGATAGTAGGCGAGAACCGCCGGTGAAATCAGCGGGTTCAAGCCTGTGATGCGAAGGTCGTCGGTGCGGTGGCGTGTCACTCGGGAAATCGATGACCTTGGATGACTCGCTAGGCAAGGCACAAGTTTGCCGCGCGACGGTCTTTCTTTGGCAAGACTCGCCTTGCGGTCACAGCCTGTTCCTGATTGTTTGCCTGTCCGATGAAAAAACTTCTGATCTGCCTGTTTTTCACCCTGCCGCTCATGGCCGAGGAGCTTCCCGCACCGTGCAAGGCGGCGGCGGAGAATTTTCTCGCATCCCTCGATCCGGCCCAAAAGACCAAAGCAGCCCTCCCCTTCACCAGCGAAGAGCGCGAGAATTTCCGCTACACACCGCGCGACCGCGCCGGGCTTCCCTTCAAGGAAATGACCGACGCCCAGCGCGAGGCCGCCATGAAACTCATCGACTCCGCCCTCAGCGAAAAGGGATCGCTCAAGGCCACCCAGATCATGTCATTGGAAGGCATCCTCGCGGAAATGGAAAACAACCCCGTCAGGCGCGACTCCGGCCGCTATTTCGTCGCCATCTTCGGCACCCCCGGCGACTCGAAAGGCTGGGGCTGGCGCCTTGAAGGACACCACCTTTCCGTCAACCTCACTTTCGTCGAAGGCAAGGGCATTTCCGTGACCCCCTCCTTCATGGGATCCAATCCCGGGGAAGTCCGCGAGGGTCCGAAAAAAGGCCTGCGTGTCCTGGCAGCCGAAGAAGACCTCGCCCGCGCCCTCACCGTCACGCTGGTCGCCGCCGGGAAAACCGAAGTCATCTTCAGCCACAAACCACCCGCCGAGATTCTCAGTTTTGAAAACCGCAAGGCCAACTTGCTCGATCCCGTCGGCGTGCTTTCCTCCGACCTCACCGCCCTCCAGCGCAGCGCCCTGCTCACGCTGCTCTCCGAATACACCGGCCGCTACCGTCCGGAAATCTCCGCCACCGACATGGCGAAAATCAAAGCCGCCGGCATCGAGAACATCCGCTTCGGCTGGGCCGGCGGCACCCAGCCCGGCGAACCCTATTATTACCGCATCCAAGGCCCCACCTTCCTCATGGAGGTCGCGAACACCCAGAACAACGCCAACCACGTCCACGCGGTCTGGCGAAACCTAGACGAAGACTTTGGCGGGGACGTTCTAGAAGACCACTACGAGCATGGCCACCATCATCACGACTAGAGGTCGCGGGCGGCAAGCACAAAACGGTCGATGATCGCGCGGGCTTCGTCCAGCGTGCAGGCAAAGTGGTTCAGCACGACGCTGACGATCCGATCCTCGCCAGACTTCGTCTTGAGGTAGCCCGAGAGGCTCGCCACCATCGTGAGCGAGCCCGTCTTCCCCGCGAGTTCCACGCCCGTTAGGCGAAGCCTCAGGGTGCCGGACTTGCCGGGCGACGCCAGGGCCGCGCGCCAGACCTCGGAAGTCGGCTGCGCGTTCGCCCAAGCCAGCAACCTGCAGAGCGCCCGGGCAGTGAGGACGTTGTGGCGGGACAAGCCGCTGCCATCGCTTGGGTCCACGTCCATCGGCGCGATGCCAACCGACCCCACGAGGAAATCCTTGAGTCGCTTGGCGGCGACGCGGTACGGTTCGCTTCCCAGAGGCCCCTTTCTTGCCGCGGCCATCATCAGCAGGTTCTCCGCTCGCAGGTTGTCGCTTGGCTTCAGGCAGTCCGCGATCTGAATTGCCATTGGAGCCCCGATGATCTTCCGGCTCGGCGGAACCGCCATTGGCTTCAATCCCCGACGTCGCACTGCGCGAGAGAACAAGCTAGCGGCATCGAGGTCCGGACTGGGTAAGGATAGGGTGTCGAGTTTCGTTCGAGCCGCCGGCATGGCGCCGCTCACCTGAACCACCCGGCGAAACGGGTCGTACTTGACCGAAACCCGCCCAGTCTTGGACTCCCATCGCACGCGCACGCCAAAGTCGTCTGGGAGCAGAACCGGCTTCTTGTCAACCGCCCAGAGGGCAAAGGCCGCCTGGTCAAAACCAAATGCGCTCACCTGTGCCGCGTACCGGTTGGGCAGATCGTCGTGCTCCCAACTCGGCCCGATCATCGGTCCATATGCCTGGACAAGGTCAAGCGGCTTACGCCGGTCGATCTCTTTGGCCGCTGCCTTTAGCTGGGAAAAAGTTAGGCTGGGATCACCGCCGCTCTGGATCATCGTCCGATCGCCAAAGATCCAGATCCCGGTCTCTGGGAGATAGTCCGGCCCAAACTCGTTCAGGGCGAACGCGCAAGTCAGGAGCTTTTGGTTGCTGGCCGGCATTACGCGCAAGCCGGCATTACGTTCGTAGATCGGGTTCCCCTGGGCGTCTGCCACAACCGCCGCCACGATGGAGCCGGTCAGCTTGGGATCATCCAGGACGGCGTCGAAGACAGAAGGAGCCGCCACCTGGGCCGCGAGCAACGCGAGAAGCACCATCTAGAACTTCCCTGCCCTTGCGCGGTCCGCCTCTTTGCGGGACTCCTCGGTGAGAATCTTCTCCCGCTTGTCGTACCGGGCGCGTCCGCGGCCAACCCCGACTTGGAGCTTGGCCTTTCCGTTCTTGAAGTACGCGGCCAGCGGAACGAGGGTCATGCCCTTCTCCATCATCTGCCGCTCCAGTTGGACGATCTCCTTTCGATGCACCAGGAGTTTCCGGTCCCGGCGTCGCTCGTGCTGAGCGAACGAGGCAAGCTCGTAAGGCTCGATATCCATGTTGAGCACCCAGAGCTCGCCGCCGACCACTTTGCAGTAAGCGTCGGTTAGGTGGGCGCGCCCGAGGTACAGGCTCTTGACCTCGGTTCCGACGAGCACAATGCCCGCTTCCACCGACTCCAGGATGTCGTAGTCATGCCTGGCCCTTCGGTTCTGAATCGACTTCGGTTCGACCGAGTCCTTCTTGTTTCCGCCCTTCTTTGCCATGGAATAGAGGAAGTGTACAGGATGCCTACCCCTGAACCTGGGCGCGATAGGTCGAATGGGGTGCCGCCGCCATGCCTGTACTGCCATTTCGTACGGTTCGGCCGGGTCGTGGAGAGGTAAAACTTCCAAGCATGAGAACCCGCACTTGGCCCATCGCCGTGCTCGCCGTCCTTGGATTCGGATGCGGAGGAGGAACCACCACCCCCGCGCCGGCCGCTGCTCCCGAAGGGAAAGACGCACCCAAGGTCACCAACGAGGTCAAGGCCAATCCTCCGGCCCCGGGAGTCGACCCGCGCCTGAAGATTCAGGACGTTGTGGTGGGCAAGGGACGCGAGGCCAAGGATGGTCGCATGGTCTACGTGCTTTACTCCGGCACCCTGATGAACGGCACCGAGTTCGACTCGAACGACAAGGGAGGCAAGCCTCCGTTCAACTTCATCCTCGGCGGCGGCGCGGTCATCAAGGGCTGGGACCTCGGGCTCGTCGGCATGAAGGTTGGCGGCAAGCGCATTCTTACGATTCCGGCGGACTTGGCCTATGGCTCGGGCGGCGGCGGCGATCGGATTCCGCCGAACTCCGACCTCAAGTTCACGGTCCAGCTCCTCGAGGTTCTTCGCGCCGAGGATCGGAACGCCTACGAGGTCACCACGATCAAGGCGGGAACCGGTAAGAAGCCAGGCAAGGGCGACACGATCACCCTCGACTACACCGGCAAGCTCATCAGCGGAGAGGTGTTCGACAGTTCCGTGGGCAAGTCACCCCTTAGCTTTGAGGTTGGCGTTGGCGCGGTCGTGCCGGGCTTTGATGCCGGCGTCCAAGAGATGCAGGCGGGCGGCGAGTACAAGCTCTGGATTGGCCCCGATGCGGGCTACGGCTCGATGGGCAAGGCGCCCAAGATCGGCCCCGATGCGCCCCTCATCTTCGAGATCAAGGTCAAGAGCATCACGCCTGGCAAGGCGAAATAGCCATGGCCACGAAAACGGTCGTCGGCGTTCCCAAGGAGATCAAGCAAGACGAGTACCGGGTAGCGATGACTCCGGCCGGAGTGCTGTCTTTGCGTCAACTCGGGCACCGGGTTCTCGTGGAGTCGGGAGCGGGGGCCGGCACCCACCTTTCCGACGACGACTACCGGGCCGCCGGAGCGGAGATCGTCTCTGTGGACGAGGTCTGGGCCGCCAGCGACCTGATCGTGAAGGTCAAGGAGCCGCAGGCAAGCGAGTATCCCCGGGTGAAGCCGGGACAGCTGCTCTTCACCTACTTCCACTTCGCCGCCGATAAGCCCCTCATGGAAGCCATGGTCGCGCGAGGCGGGATCTGCATCGCCTACGAAACCGTGGAGGGGCCTAACAAGTCCCTTCCCCTGCTCACCCCGATGTCGGAAGTCGCCGGACGGCTGAGCATCCAGGAAGGAGCCAAGTTCCTGGAGCGCCCGATGGGTGGTCGTGGCATCCTGCTGAGCGGCGTCCCCGGCGTTCGCCCCGCCACCGTCGCCATCATCGGCGCGGGCGTGGTCGGCATCAACGCCCTTAAGGTTGCCGCCGGCTTTGGCGCGACGGTGTACATTCTCGACGTCAATCTCGACCGGCTCCGCTATCTGGACGACGTATTCCCGAGCAACGTCATCACGCTTCACAGCAACCCCGGCACGATCCGGCAGGTGCTGACCGAGGTAGACCTGCTGATCGGCGCGGTGTACGTAACCGGCACCCGAACCCCGGTCCTGGTGACCCGCGAGATGCTCAATCTGATGAAGCCGGGCTCCGTGGTGGTCGACGTCTGCGTGGATCAGGGCGGATGCTTCGAAACCACTCGCCCCACCACCCACCGAGACCCGGTCTACGAAGTCGAAGGCGTACTCCACTACGCCGTCGCCAACATGCCGGGCGCCGTCGCGCACACCAGCACCTACGCGTTGACCAACGCGACCCTTCCTTACGTGATTAAGATCGCCGAAGGCGGGCTAGGCGCCCTAAGCAAGGATCCCGGTTTCCTCAAGGGACTGAACGTAGCTCGGGGCCAGGTGACCCTGGAGTCGATCGCCAGCCAGTACGGGTACCAGTATGTGGCGGCCGCTTCGGCAGTGTAATCCACCCATACAGTGACAGGTGACACTCCCATCATGGGCAAATCGAGTTGTCACCTGTTGCTTTCGCGAATGAGTCCTGTAGCCCGCGATCCCCGCTGACTCAGACTTGGGAGGCGCGTAGGCCAACCGCTCCGCCCCCTCAATCCACCAATTTCCTGCCTCCTCTCGCGCGTCTCTAGCGTAATGGAATACGTGATGAAAAGTTTTGCACCGTGCCTTGCCCTCGGACTCCTGGCCATTCCGCTCCTTAGCCCGGCGCAGGTCACCAAGCAGGGCAACGGCTACCTGTTCCGCATGAAGTTCACCAAGGGTCAGGTCATGAATTACAAGCTCACTTCCCAGAGCACCGGCGCCACCCCCAACCCGATCAACGTTGGCATGGCCATGTCCATGAACGTCAAAAAAGTTTCCAACGGCAAAGCCACCGTGGACGTGAAGATGGGCAGCATGACGATGAACGGCCAGCCCATGAACTCGGGCGCGCCGATGGTGCAGACCATGACGATGGACACGATGGGCGCGGCCTCCGGCGGCAACATCGCCGGCAGCTTTGGCGGCAACTACCCGGCGAAGGCCATCCCAGTGGGCGGCACTTGGTCGGCCAAGGTGCCGGTTCAGGCTCCGGGCGCGATGGGCGGCAACATGGCGGCCACCTACAAGTTTCTAGGCTTCCAGAACGTGGGCGGCAAGCAAGTGGCCAAGGTCGGAATGACGATGACCGGCGTCTCCAGCGGTTCGGGCACCATGCTCATCAGCGCGGTCGACGGCTCCCTTATCTCGACCAACGTCACCACCACCACCAAGATGGGCAACCCGCAGACCGGGAAGCCGATCGTCCTCAAGAGCACGATCAAGGTCTCCCGAGTTTGATCGAGGAAGCCTCGACCTCCTCACCGGAGGTCCTGACCCTGCTCCGCCAGCATCCCAAGGTCGCCACCGCGACCTTGGGCCACGGCCCGATCATCGGGTTCCGCCAGGGAACCTGGAACCGGGCCGTTCACGTGGGTCGGACGGACGTGCTCCACGGCCTCGCCGAGATCATGGACAACAACCCCCTGGTCTGCGCCGACGAAGCCAGCATGCCCGGGCCGGTCGCCACCTTGGCCCTGATCGCCCTTGCCCCGATCCTCCAAGCCGGCCTAGCGATCGAGCGGCCAACCCTCCTCACCAACGCCGACGAAAGCTCGGAATCGGTGGACGCCTACCTCCGCACGACCGGCTGGCAGGATGGCGCTACGCTGGCGATCGACGAGCAGGACCTCGGCTCCGCGTTGTCCCTCACCGCGATCTGCGCGATCCGCACGCCCGCCGACCTACGTGAAATCGACGAGATCTACGAGGAGCGCTATTCGCGGAGTTTCTACGTTCGGAGCGACGAGACCGCCCCGTGGGACATCTCGCTCGTCGTGGGCAAGCCCTGGGCCTGCTACCGACTCCGAATCTCACCGGACACCCACGAGAGCCTGCTCACCATTCAGGTCCTCGCGGAACGCGACGGCAAAGCCGGCGCGGCCCAGGCCGTGCACATGATGAACATCATGGCCGGCTTCGAGGAATCGCTCGGGATCGTCTAGCGCCGGGCGCGTGGCCCCACCTTCGAGAGGTCGATCTTCCGGAAACCCAGCTTCCAAGCGGGAGACGCCGGCGTTGGTAGAAAGTCCTTGCCTAGGAGCGGGTCCGCAACCAGGCCGCCTTGGTCGCGCGGAGGAAGCTCGGCGTCGCCATCCTGCTTCCAGAAGAGGTTCTTGGCGAAGGTCCACGTCCCTTCGCCAAAACTCCCCGCTACGAGGGGGGTGCCTTTGAAGAGCACGATGTTCCGCTCGAAGGTGAAGCTGTGGTGGGACTCGTTCCGGGTTCGGATTACCTGCCCCTCGCGCTGCGCGAACGCGAACACATTGTTGCGGAGGACGTTGTCCCGACCGTAGTGTTGGTGGAATCCGCCCGTGGTGGTGTTGCTGACCACGTTGTTCTCGGCGAGCATGCCGGTGGTCCCTTCATCGAAGTAGATCCCCCAACCCCCGTAGCCGAGGGACCGCACGTTGTCGATCCGGTTGTTCCTCAGGACCGAATTCGGCGCAAGGCCCAGGGTGTAGATGCCACCCATGTCCGATAGCTGAGCCTGACCTACGTCGCGAATCTCGTTGAACTCGATGACGTTGCCCTCGGTTTTGGTTGGCGCATAGCCCCAGGACCAACCGACCGAGATGCCGGTATAGAACAGGTCACGGATCCGGTTGTGGGCGATGTGGTTGTGGCCGGAGTTGCCGATCCAGATGCCGACCGCGCTGGCATGGTCGCGGCCAAGGCCCTCGAACGAACAGTCCTCCACCGTGGTGCCGTCCGTATCGTGGCCGATCTTGATGCCGCCTCCGCCAAGGTCGTTCGCCCGGCATGCTTGGATGGAAGCGCCCTTCGTCCCGATACCTAGAAGCTCGACCGCGTAGGTGCCAAGATTCCGAAATGTACAAGTTTGGACAGATGCATCCGCACAATCCGAGAGCACCAATGCTCCCGGTACCTCGAAAGCCGCTTGCACGGAGCCCGAGATTCCGGTCGGAAAGTCGTGTTGCGAGTGCCGAAACTCGACGTTGCGGAACGCAACGCCACGGGCCCCGTCCACTCGGATGAGGGTGTCGGCCACGGGATAGACGGCCTGGAAACTCTCCCGGCGGGCCCCCTGAGGAGGCACGAGGTACACCCGACCTCTTGCCGCGTCGAGCGCCCACTCGCCCGGCTCTGACAACGTTTCGCGCACATTCTCCAGGGCGAACGGCGCGGGGAGCCCGGTGTAGCTATCGCTGAGCTTGAACACGCTCTTGGCCCCGAAATCCACCTTGCCCGTGTCCAGGTCGAGCGACTTGATCGGAAGGCGCGAAGTGACCCAGAAGTGGTGAGAGAGCAAATCGACGCCGGCCCAGTCCATCCCAGCCGGAAGCTCTTTCGCGTTGACGAACGCCGACTCTTGGCCCTCGTTCCACGGCGCCTTGTCTGCGCCGTCGGGTAGCCGGGCCAGCCTCAGGAATCCGGTCTTGGGATAGCGGCTCCGCGTCAGGCGGCGCGAACCATCGAAGAGTTGGCGGAAACGAGACCCAACCGGTACGTCGGCCACCCAGAGATGGGCGCCAAAGCGGGATTCGGCCCGCCAAGGCCCTAGCAGGCGGCCACCGCTGATAACGGCGCCTCGGCCGACGAATTCAACGCCCGAGGCCTCCTTGCCGAGCACAAGCGTGGACTCTAGCCTTAGGGTCCCGCGTAGCTCGACGCGGAGGGGGCTCTTACCCGCCTCGCCGACAAGCTCGGTCCTGACTCGCTCCAAGGTTCGGAAGGCGGTTCTCGTCGAACGTCCGTCTGCTTGGTCGTTTCCGCGCTCGGAGACGTAGAGCGTGGTCGGGGCCAAACTGGCGGCCAGCATCATCGCGGCCATCATGGCCCCAGTATTGCCTAGCCTCGCATGTCTGCGCCGCCGTCCACCGTAACCGTGCTTCCGGTGACGAATGCCGCGAGGTCGCTCAGGAGATACACGGTGGCGCCCGCCACGTCGTCCGGCAATCCGATTCGCCCAAGGGGGAAGCTCTTGACCACCTCGGCGCGACCTAGCGCGGTCAGGCTAGGGTCCGACATGTCCGACTCCGTCCAGGACGGCGCGATGCAGTTGACGCGGATGTGGGGAGCAAGCTCCTTGGCCATCGAGCGCATGAACATGATCTGCGCGGCCTTGCTGGCCGCATAGGCGCTGTACACCGCGGAGCCCCGCTGCCCCGCCGTGCTTGTGTAGACCACGACGCTGGCGTTCCCCGCCTCACGCATGGAGGACAGCGCACACTTGATGCTGAGGAAGGTGGACCGCAGGTTCATCGCCATCGTGCGATCCCAGAACTCCACCGTCATCTCGTCGATCGGCGCTCCCTCAAAAATGCCCGCAGAGACGACCAGACCTTTGATCGGCCCAAGCGCTTGGGCCGCCCGATCCATCGCGTCCTGCAACGGCGCGTCCAGCGATGCGTCCGCCGCGTAGGCTTGGCCCTTACGCCCAGCCGCCCGGATCTCTGCCACCACCGCCTCGGCGGCCGCCTCGTTGGAACGGAAAACCACGCTGACGTTGGCCCCGGCCGTGGCCGCCATCTTGGCGGCCGCCGCTCCGATGCCCCGGCTTCCGCCGACGACCACCACATGGCGGTTCTGAAGGTCGATCATCTAGCCGTACGCCATCTCGGGATGCTTCCCGAGGAGCCTCAGCTGGCGATCGTTGGCGGTCGCCACGAACTCTGGGTTGAAGACGAACGGCCACGGCGAAAACCGCTGCGCAATCGTGCGGTTCGCGTAGTGGTTCTGGATCAGGTACCGAATCCGGTCCGTCTTGTTCAAGCTTCCCGTGTGCCAGATCTCGCTCCGGAAGAAGAGCACGTCGCCCGGCTTGCAGACCACCGGCTCCAGCTTTCGGCCCTCCCATTCGGGGTCCGCATCCTTCCCCCACCCGATGGACCGGCCGGACTTGTGGCTACCGGGAATCACGTAGGTTGGGCAGAGTTCCTCGTCGATGTCGTCCAGGTAGAAGTGCGCCGTGCAGAGATAGATCGGGAAGGAGTTCCGGTCGCTTGCCACTTCTGGCGGAACCGTGACCAACGTGTGATCCGTGTGCGGCGACCAGCCATTGTGCCCGGGATGGCTCCGCCAGGCAGACTGCCCGATGATGTGGCAGTGCTCGCCCATGGTGGCCTCGGCCAGGTCGACGATGCCCGGTCGGTCGAGGAGATTGAAGAACACCCGATCTCGGTTGAACACGCACTTGTAGTGCTCGGTGACGTCGACCTTGTCGAAGCCAAAGGCATGCAGGCGGTCGATGGCGTCTCGGCAGGCCTGGACTTCGTCTTGCGAAAGCACGCCCGGTATGAGGGCGAAGCCGTCTTCGTGCATAGCATCAGTCATGCCGGCAAGGTCGTCGAGGGCGAAGGTCTTTTGCCGATATGCGAATCCAGGAGCGGGGGAGTTAGGCATAGGTCTAGCAACGAGTTTCGCACACACTAGCGGTGAGCGCAACCCCTCAGGAAGCGAACTGGCCCGCGTGTATACTCCGGGGGAAGTACACGACGACCAGCACCTCCGATTCGAGGCCAGCATGAGGCGAGACCCCCCGATCCACGGAATCTCCTTTGACATCGAGGATTGGTGGCACGTCCTTGGACGCCCCCAATCCCACCCGCCGGATTTGTGGAACCAACTGGATTGCCGAGTCCTTCAGAACACGGAACGGATCCTCGCGACGCTCTCAAGGCATCAGGTAAGGGCAACCTTCTTCGTTCTGGGGTGGGTGGCGGAGCGGCATCCTGACCTGGTCCTTCAGATCAGTGAAGCCGGGCACGAGATAGGCTCCCACGGATTCCTACACCGACTCACTTCTGAACACACTCGAGATACCTTTTCCCGGGACCTCGACCGCTCCCTCGTGGCCATCCAGAGAGCTACCGGCAAAGAGGTGTCTGCGTTCCGCGCCCCCGGCTTCTCGATCAACGAAGCGACCTACTGGGCCTTCGAAGTCCTGTGGGATCACGGGATTCGGCTTGACTCCTCGCTCTTCCTCGGATACCACCCGCATGGCGGAGTGCATCTTCGCCAGCGGGGGCCTTTCCAGATCTGCCTGCCAGGTGGGAAAAAGCTTCTGGAGGTTCCTATCACGGGCTTTGCCCTCGGTTCGGGCTCGACCCCCTTCTCAGGTGGCGGCTACCTCCGGGCGGTTCCGCTGGGCGTTCTGGGCGCCCTGCTTCGATCCATGGACCGGCGAGGCCACTCCGTGGTTATGTACGCCCACCCACGCGACTTCGACCCGGATGAGCCACGGCTTGACCTTCCAACCTTGAGAAGCTTTCGGCACTACTACGGCTCTGGAACCGTAGCCCGCAAAGTCGACCTGGCTCTGACCTGCCTGCCCTTTGTGCCCTTAGGTGAGGTCGTTCGCACTTCAACGCTCGACCGAGACCTTGAGCTTGGGGGCCTGCAACGGTCCGTTACGGGAACGAGAGGATTGGGCGGTGGGTAGTTCTATGCCCAGTAAGCCAAGTTCGCTGGTGATTCTGGGCGCGGGTCCAACCGGCCTTGCCGCCGCCTACGCGGCAAGGCAAACGGGGTTCCAGGTGACGGTTGTGGACCGGGCAACGGAGCCGGGCGGAATGGCCCGATCCTTTGACTTCCAGGGCTTCACCGTAGACCTGGGTTCTCATTTCCTCAGCACCGCGCCTGCCCGAGTCCGCGAGCTCGTCGGATATGCGCTGGAGGGCGATACGGTCCCCCTTCGGATCCAGCGCCGCGTGCTCTGGCAGGGAGCTTACTACAGCTATCCCCCGCGAGTTTCCGAGATTGCCCATGGCGTAGGTGGGCTCCGAGCTGCCGGCTACCTCGCTTCCATGCTCGCTCAAAGCGCCTCCGGACGTACGCTCCCCACCAATTACGCACAACAGCTCCAGAGGCAGTTCGGCAATCGGTTCTTCCGCGAGTTCTTTGAACCCTACATGACCAAGATGTGGGGCATTCCTTGCGACCAGATCTCGCCGGAGTGGCTCGACGGGCGCTACGAGGGTATCGGACGCCGACTCGCCAAGGCCCTCGTCCAAGACTTGCGGTCCCGGTGCAAGCGCGGGCCATCCAGCTTGGCCGATTCCCCCGACGGGGACTACTGCCACCCCCGCCAAGGGATGGGGCAGCTGTACCAGAGGCTCAGCCAAAGGCTCCGGGCCGAGGGCCAAACCATGCGGTTTGAAACCGAAGCAACGGCCATTCACATTGAGGCCGGGAGAGTGCAAGCCGTGACGCTTCGGGATGTTGGCTCCGGCACAGAGGAGACGCTTCCGTGCGAATCCCTCATCACAACCCTCCCGTTGCCGCGCATGGTTCAGTCGATCCGCCCCTCGGCGCCAAAGGACGTCCTTGCGGTAGGCCAGCAACTGGGCTTCCGAAGCATCCTCCTGGTCTACTTGCTGGTGGATTCCGCCCCTCTCTTTGGCGACCAGTGCATTTACGTCGCGGACGGGGATATCGACCTCGTTCGAGTAACCAATTTCGCGAACTGGAGTCCTTCCATGAAGGCCAACGAATCCCAGACCCCGCTTTGCTGCGAATACTGGCTTCCCGCCGAGGACCCCCGATTGTCGATGGCCGAGTCCCAAGCCGTTGAAATGTGCGAAAGGGACCTGCGCCAAGCCGGCATCCTGAAGTCCGAAGGCATCGTCGCTGGCAGAACCATCGTCCTGGCGAACGCGGCGCCCATCTATCGGGCCGGACACGAGTCGGCCCTGGCCGTCGTCCATCGCTACCTTGGCTATGTCGACAACCTAGCGCTCGCCGGCCGGGCGGGCAGTTTCCGCTATGCGGACCAGGACGCCTCCCTGCTGATGGGCATGGAAGCGGTTGCCGCGCTCCAGAGACGATCGGCCCCTTAGCGCGCCAGCACGTAAGCGGAGAGAGGCTTCAGATTCAAGGTTCCCCGCGAGATGCCCAGCACCCGGCCCGTGGCGGCCTCCCCGGTGGCCAGCACCTGCCAATCGCCGGGGGGCAGATCGAGAGTCTGGGCCATGAGGCCGCCATGAAACACCACGAGGTACTCCTTAAATGGCCGGGTGGCCTTCAGCGTATGCAGCAACACCCCCGGCAAGGGTTGTTCGACACGCGTGGACGCCGCCACGGCGGACCCCGTGCCGAGCCGGAACACCGGGTTCTGACGTCGAATCTGGATCAGCCCTCGATAGTAGTCCCGCACATCGGCAAACTGCGCTGCACGCTCCCAGTGGTAGCCGTTGACCAAATCGCCGGCATCGTACGTGTTGTGGTTTCCTCCCTTGGTCCGCCCGATTTCTGCTCCCCCTTCGAGAAAAGGCACCCCTTGGCTAAGCAGAACCGCGGCCCCGGCCAAACGCAGCGCGGCTCTTGAGTCCCCTTCGGGCACCGAGTTGCGGATTCGGTCGAGGAGCGTCATGTTGTCGTGCGCAGACACATAGTTGACCGTCTCTTCCGGACTATCGGCAAACTGCGGAGAACCAGAGATCGCCTCCCGAAGCGCGCCTAGCTCTGCCCCACCGCCCGTGGCAAAGCCCGGAGAGTTGCCATCCAAGTCTCCTCGGAACAGGTTGCGGAACGTGTCGTTGAACACGGCGACGCCCATGCCGCGCTGGGCACCCTTCGGGAAGCGGGTTGGACCTCCGCCGGTCCAGGGCTCTCCATAGATCGTGGCGTCCGGGCGGACCTTGCGGATCGCCTTAACCCAGTCCCTCACGCTGTCTGGGTGGTGCATGCCCAAGAGATCGAAGCGGAAGCCGTCCACCTTGTACTCGCGCAGCCAGTACAGGAGGCTCTCTCGGACAAACTTGCGAGCCATCGGGCGCTCGTCGTTGAGGGCGTTGCCCACGCCGGACTCGTTGAGGACGTCGCCCCGGTCGTTCGTCCGGAGGTAGTAGTAGGGCGCGGTTTCCCAGAATGCCGAGTCCTTGCCCTGCGGGGGCCAAGTGTGGTTGTAGACCACGTCCATCACCACCCGGAGTCCAGCTTTGTGAATGCCAGCAACCATAGACTTATACTCTTTGATCACCGCGGCCGGGTTCTGAGGAGACATGCTGTACGTCTCCTCCGGCACGTTGAACAGGTTGGTGGCGTACCCCCAGGTGTACTCCTTGGCCGAGCCGGTGAGGAAGTTCTGGGTCGGCAGAAGGTGGATGTCGGTAACCCCAAGATCGACAAGGTAATCCAGACCCGTGGCAAACCGGCTGCCGGGCACGGTCGCGCCGCGATGCACCAGGCCGGCATACTTGCCTCGCTTCGCGGACGGGACTCCGCTGGACGGCAGCGACGTAAAGTCCCGAACGCTGATCTCATAGAGCACGGCATCGGTCTGGCGCGCATGTCGGAGCCGTGGTGAAGTGGGCCAGCCGGCTGGGTTGGTCCGCTTCAAGTCCACCACCATGGATCGCTTGGAGTCCGGGCTTACCGAGTACCCGTAGATGTCCTGCGTCGTTCGGGTTTGCCCGTAGGACTCGAACTGGAACTGATAGAACACGCCGTGAAGGTTCCCTGGCACGGTTACCTGCCAGGTTCCCTTAGGTCCCCGCGTCATTGGCAAAGCTCGGCTGGGGCCACCGACCGCTTTGGGGAACAGGAGGAGCCTTGCCTTGCGGGAAACTGGCGACCAGACCCGAAACGCGGTAGCTGTGGAAGACCACCGGGCGCCCAGGTCGTTTCCCTCGTACACGAACGCGGGATTCACCAAAACTTCCCGCGCGAAAACCGTGCGCTGGTTCCCGTTCTCAACCACTTGGAGGTTCTCTGCCACCGCGCGTGGAGGCAGTGGAGCAGCCAGCTTCAGGACGGCAACCGGGAACTTGGTCGGCCCGGCGGGAGCGATCTTGGGCGGGGCGGACGCCGGCGCGGCCACCTCGGACGGGTTGTCGATCGAGTTCAGGATGATCTCTCGGGGGAAGTCCACCACGAACTTGACCACCGTTCGATCGCGGGGCACCTCAATAGCCAAGTTAGGGCCCCCGCGGGCAAACCCGCGGCCGTAGTTCTCATCCCAGGATCCGTTGCGGGCGACTTTGAACTCGTACCGGCCCCTGGGAAGTTCCACGACCAGCTCGTGAACTCCGGGAAGGGTCTCGGTCATCTGGGTGGATTCGCCGTCGGGGTCCCACTCCCGGCCGCCCAAGGCGGCTTGCAGCGTCCCGGCAAGGATCACCCGCCCGGGAGTTCGGGGGAGCACGCGCTCCGAAGTCGGGTCTCCCGAGGGCCGAACCTGGGAGATCCCCACCGGCTTCCCTTCCCGCAAGAAGCGGAAACGACCCTGCATCTGAGCCGGCGTCAGGGGAGGATCGACCCACACACGAACCTCGGTTGGGGAATCGAGGAACGCAGGAAGGGGCGCCTGGACTCCAGACAACAGCGCGGCAAGGAGAAGCGGCAGCACAGGCTGAATCTACCGCTTCTCCGACCCGCTAGGGCTTAGGGCTCCGACCGGGTTTGCTCAGTCTCCGCGCTGGGCGTCATCCGAAGCTCGACCGGACGAGGCTCGCCGAGCGACTTGACCTTTTCCACCAGATCGACCCCGAGCACCTGCTTGATCTGCTCGTTCATGCCGATCATCTTGCCGAGCCCGTTGCCGATGCTCCCGTCGATCATCGTGACCTTCTCAACGTGGGTGTCCGGAATCACGTTGGCCATAGCGTTCATCACGCTCTCAAGCTTCTGGACCAGCATGACTTCGCGAGCGCGGGGACCTGCCGCCTTGAACGTGGTGGCCAACCTGCGCAGCGCATCTGCGCGGGCTTTGCCGTCCTCCACGATCGACGCCGTCATGGACTTGGCGTTCTCCTCGCTGGCGAGGGCGCCTGCCTCCGCGGGGGCGATCACGTCCGCCTGGAGTTGCTGGCGCACCTGCTCCAACCTCGCCTTCTGAACCTCCAGTTCGGCGATCGTCTTAGCAACCATCGCGGCCACTTGGGCCTGCTCCTCCGCCACCAGGGCGGCGCGGCGAGTCTGCACGTCCATCAGCTTCTTGGCCGCCTCCGCCTTGATGATGTCGGTCTGTGCGGCAACCGCGGCAAACTCCTCGCGCTCTCGGTTCTCCGCCGAGCGGACCATCGAGTCGGACTTGGCGATCGCTTCCGCGATGCGCGCCGTCGAAAGCACTTCTGCGTTGCGGCGGCGTCCGATGGACTCCAGATAGCGAACGTCGTCTTGGACGTTCTGGATCTTCATCGTGTCCACGACGAGGCCCAACGCCGTCATATCCTGCTCGACCTCGCTGACCAGCCGCTCCGAGAACAGAATCTTGTCCTCGTTCACCTGCTCCGGGGTCATCGTGGCCAGGATGCCGCGCACCGAGCCTTCGAGTGTAGCCTTCGCCACCATCATCAGCTCCTGCCGAGACTTGCCCAGGAACCGCTCGATCGCATTGTTGAGGAGCGGCTCGTGGCCCGCAATCTTGACGTTGGCCACCCCTTGCACGGTCAAGGGCACGCCGCCCTTGGAGTAGGCGTTCGTGGCCACCAGGTCGATCACCATGTTGGTGAGGTCCATCCGGTCCACCCGCTCCACCAATGGCAGCTTCAGGCCGGTGCCGCCCTTGATCACGCGGAAGCCGTAGGTACGCCCATCCAACCGCCGTTTCCGGCCGCTGAAGATCAGGACCTCGTTGGGCGAGCAGGTGTAGACCAAGCCGCGCAACCCGAGGAGCGAGAGCAAGGTCAGGAAGACCAAGACGGAGAGGATAACGAGAATCGGACTCACTTAGCGGCCTCCTGAACGGGCTCGGAAATGGAAGACGAGATCGCTTTCGCGATGTCGATTCCGGTCATGTCGGCGACCGATTGGAGCATGGCCTTCAGCATCTCCGGGTAAGCCGAAACGTAGCCCGAAAGCACGCGGCCGCTGCCTCCGTCGACCATCTGTAGATTGTCGATCTTCACCTTGGCGACTCCCTTCGACGCCGAACTCAGGATCTTCTCGATGTCCTCGATCAAGTAGATCGCGAGGGCGCTGTCTCCTGCGTCGTTCCAGGCGCCATTCATCAATTCCAGAGACTCGCTGATCGCGTAACCGCGCTCGCGCAGGAGTGCGGCGTCTCCCTTGGCCTTAAGCTCCTGGCCTTGGCGATGGGCTTCCGCCGGAAGAACCTGGTCGCACTGGAGGCGGATGACCTCGAGGGCCGCTCTTGCCTTCTGCAGTTCCTGCTCGGCTTTGGCGCGGGCTTCGCGGGCGGCGGCGAGCATCCGCTCCTCCTCCGACCTCACCGTAGAGTCCAGGTCAGCCTGAACCCGCCGAAGCTCGTTGCGCATCTTGGCGATGTTCGCGTCGACTTCGGAGACCTTCACGTTCCCCCTTGCCCGGTTGCTGGACTCGGCAAGCTCGGCTTCCCGTTCGGCGTCCGATTCCGCGATCTCCGCATCCCGAATGACCGCAGAGATGACCACGCGCCCGATCGAGTCCAGGTAGCCCTTGTCGTCGCTGACGTGCTGGATCTTTAGCGTGTCTAGGTGGATGCCCAGCTTTCTCAGGTCGTGCTCAGACTCCGTGGTGAGCTCGTCGGCAAACTTCAGCCGGTCCTCGTTCACCTCTTCTGGGGTCAAGCGGGCCAAGACTCCGCGGAGGTGGCCCTCCAGAGTCTCCTTGGCAACCCGACGAATCTGGTTGGGGTCCGCTCCCAAGAAGCGCTCGATCGCGTTGCCCACCACCAGAGAGTCGCTGCTGATTTTCACGTTAGCGATGGCGTCCACGTTAAGCGCGATGCCTCCCTTGGAGAACGCGCCCCGGATGCTGATCGGAACCTCCATCAGCCCAAGGCCGATCCGATCGACTTTCTCGATGATCGGCATTCGCCATCCGCCGCCCTGCTCTACCCGGAAGCTTCGCATGGAGCCGTCGTCCAACCGCTTGCGCCGCCCGGAGAAGATCAGGACCTCGTTCGGAGCGCACGTGAAGTAAAGGCTCTTGAGGAGCGCAACAAAGACCAAGATCCCAAGCAGGATCGTGAACGCAGTACCTTGCGCCCCATATTGGCTAAGAAATTCTGTAAACGTTTCCATTCCTATCCCCTAAGCTCCACGGTCTCTTCCAACGCAAGGTTTCGTGGCAACACCTTTACGCGTTCGTTCTCAAACCCCACCACGATGGCGGATTGGCCCGCTTCCAAGGCTACCTGCCCCTCCAGTTCCGCCAGAACGTCGATCAAGTCTCCTTTCACCATCACCCTCACCCGGCCCGTTTGGCCCGGCCGAACCGCCGAAGTCACCTCGACCTCCTTGCCCAGCAGGTCTTGAAGGCTGGAACTCGACGAAGTCTCGATCGCCGAGCGTGCCGCCCGGTACAGCAGGGCGATTGCGATCCCAAGGACGAGGCCGGTGGCGAGGCTCGCGATCAGGGTGGCCGGCTCCTTAAGCACGGTGAACCGGGTCAGCCCCAATCCGGTAAGCCCCGTGGCGGCCGCAAAGAACGTCCAGAAGCGGAGGCTGAAGAACGGCATCCAGTGCAGGAAGCTAGGCTCGGCATCGCCGCCGGCATGGTCAAAGTCGCCAGGATGGGTATGGACGTCGGTCCCCAGATCGTGGCCCAAGCCGTGCTCGCCGCTTAGGTCGTGGTCCCCGTGGCCAGAAAGGGCGGCCAAAATCGCCAGACCCGTGCCCACGATGGCGAGAACCGTGTAGATAGCCAGCATCCCATGCCGAGCATAGCAGGGTTACTGCGCTTGGCGAGTACGGGCGGCAACAACCCGGCTTACAACCCAAACCGCGCACGCCGCACCCGAGAGATCCAGCAAGACGTCCTGAGGCTGCCCACTCCGGCTGGCCAGCCCGGCCTGCCGCGCCTCGTCAAAGACGGCCGTAGACAAAGCGAAGCCCAGCGCCAACAACGCCGAACTCGACGCCTCGCGAAAGTGAAGCCAGGCAAGGCCTCCAAGCGTCGCGTAGAACCCAAAGTGGATCGTCTTCCGAATGAGGATGAGGGCGCCCTCGATCTGGTCGGGCCCCAAGAAAGAGGCCAGCCAAGCCCGCATAGGGTCCGGTCCACCGGCCGACCCGCTAAAGTACAGGACCAGCAACACCAGCGCGTACGCTAGCCAAAGCGACCCGCCCGCGCGCTTCCACGCGAAGCCCGCCGCTCCCAAGCCCATTGCTGCAAGGGGCCCCCACACGATCGGGTCCTTTAGGCCCGGCCCGCCGGGCAAGGAAGACCGAACCATCACCGGGGCTAGAAGCAAGAACGCCGTGGTGGCAAGGCCCGTACGCAGGCCCGGAACCGCGCTTGCCACCAAAGCAAGCAGCACCGCAAAGCCGCCAACCAGGGGGGCCACCCAGGCCGCGCCAAAGGCAGCTAAGCCGAACCCGAAAACCGGCAACGCCAGTAGCCAGAGCCAGCGCTGCGCCCCCGGGTCCAGAATCACCTTCACGGTCCATAATCATGACTCGTGGGAACCCTTCCTGACTTCTCTGCCGTTCGCGCCATCTTCCTTGACCTGGACGACACCCTCTGCGCGTACTGGGATGCTAGCAAAGCCGGACTGGCTCTCACCTTCCAGAACGTGCCCGTGCCGGGCCACTCGCCCGAAGCGATGCTGCAGCACTGGGCCGCCGCGTTCCGGGAGTTCAGCCCGCTCTTGAAGAAGGACTCCCCAGTGTACGAGCGCTACCTGGACAACGGGGAGCCCACCCGCACCGAGCAGATGCGTCGAACCCTGGCCCGAGTTGGGATCGAGGACGAAGCCCTGGCCCAAGCCCTAAGCGAGTCCTACATGGTGGAGCGGGACCGGGCGCTCAAGCTTTTCCCCGAGGCGACCGAGTTCCTGGAAGCCGTTCAAGGTCGGTATCCCCTCGGCATGATCACCAACGGTCCGGCGGACATCCAGCGCCAGGAAGTCGCCACCCTCGGCCTTGCCCCGTACTTCGACCACATCATGATCGAAGGCGAGATGCGGGAGGGCAAGCCCCTCCTCAGCGTCTTCCGTCGCGCCGAAGGCTACGTTGGCCTCTCGCCGGAGCAGATCCTCTTCGTCGGCAACAGCTACCACCACGACATCGTCCCGGCCGTGGCCGCAGGATGGCGGACCGCTTGGGTTCGACGCCCCTCCGACGTCCCGCCCAGCGCAACCCCAGAGCGCGGAAAGCCCGAGTCTCGTCCGGACGATGGCCCGGTTCCGGACATGGAGATCGGCAACCTCCTTGAACTGCTCCCGCTCCTGGCCGCCTAACGGGCCAGGAGGCGGGCCGCCTGCCAGACGCAGAGCCCGGCGTGAGCCGTCCATGCGAGGGTCCGCGGCCAGTTGGTCGCCACCAGGCTTCGGATCGTTGCGGCGTCATGCCCGTTCGCCAGCTTGGCGTGCAACGGCACCGACAGGCCAAACGTGCAGCCCCAGGCAATGAGCGCAAGGGCAAGGCCCAACAGGGCTTCGCCCTGCCCGATCTTCGGCGGTCGGTCGGCAACTAGCAGGATCGAGCCAATGAGTTCGCCCACCATCGCGGGCACCACCACCATGCCGGTGCCCATCGCATGGGCTGAGTGGAAGGCGGCGAACATCGAGGGTTGGATGCTCAGGAACGCCGGGTAGTGCACCAACTGGACGTACCAGCCGACCGTCATCATCACGGTAGCCGAGACCAGGACGGCGAGGAGGATCAGCGAGGAAGCCACCGGGAATCCTACGAGCCTTCGTCGCCAGGTCTCGGCACGACTAGCCATACCGCCCTCGCCTAAGTACCTCGTGCCAACAGGTAACACTGTGTTAGGATTCGCGCAGAGTTGGAACCAACCCCTGCCAAGCCCATGTAGTGTTGAATGTCCTAACCGGTTTCGAGGTGGGATGAGTTCAACGAAGGCACGCGCGACCTGAATCCCCCGGATCGGGATCGGCGGCCGGAGCTCACTGAGCGTGAGCGCGTTTCTGGACTGTCGGCTTGAAGCGGCCGGCAGTCCTTTTTTCTTTCTAGCCTTCCACGCGGATCCAGTTCTCGACCCGGTCGACCACGGAAGAGTCCCCGACGGCTTCGATCGCCGGACGGAAACGTCCCTCCTGGCAGCGGTGGGTCATGAAGACGATCTCGCCCTTCTCGGCGGATAGCGTGCGCATCTCCATGGCCGCCAGCGAAACGTCGTACTCGCCGAAGAGGTTGGCAATGGTACCCAAGACCTTTGGCCGGTCTAGCACGGTGAGCCGCACGTAGTACGAGGTCTCCAGCGACTCGATCGGGTCTGAGGCCACCTTGGGTCCCACTGGGATGGCGCTTCCCTTGCCTCCGCTCACCAGATTGCGGGCGATGTCCACCAGGTCTCCGACCACCGCGCTGGCGGTTGGGTCGGACCCGGCGCCCCGTCCGCTGAACATCACGTCGCCAACAAAGTCGCCCTGGAACCAGAGTGCGTTGTAGACCCCGCTAACCGCCGCCAGCGGGTGCGTCTTGGGAATCATCGTGGGATGCACGCGGGCCTGGAGGTGATCCTGGCCAGACGAGGACACGATGCCCAACAGTTTGATCCGGTAGCCCAACAGGTCGGCAAACTCGATGTCGCGCTTGCCCACCCGTCGGATGCCTTCTCGGTACACCGTCTCCGGATCGACCTCCTTGCCGAAGGCGATGGAGGAGAGGATGGCGAGCTTGTACTGGGCATCGAAGCCATCGACGTCGGCCGTGGGATCAGCTTCTGCGTAGCCCGCGGCTTGGGCGTCCCGCAGCACGTCGCCGAACTCCGCCCCTTCCTCGGTCATGCGCGTGAGGATGAAGTTGGTGGTGCCGTTGAGGATGCCCATCATCCGCACCATGTCGTTGCCGGCCAGCTGATGCTTGAGAGGTTGGATGAGGGGGATTCCGCCGCCCACGGCTGCCTCGTAATGGAGGTCGAGCCCGTGTTCGGCCGCGTAGCGCACGTAGGCCTGGCCCTGCTTTGCCATCCACTCTTTGTTGGCGGTCACCACGGGCTTGCCGTTGGCGAGGGCGGTCCGGATGAGGTCGCCCGCTGGCTCCAGTCCGCCGATGACCTCGACGATCACGTCGATCTCAGGGTCGGCGACGATGCTCTCAAGGTCGCAGGTGACGAGTTCTGCGGGCACATCGCGCTCCCGGTTTGCGTCACGAACTCCGATCCGGGTGATCTCCAGGCGGGCGCCCGAACGACGTTCGATCGCGCCCTGGTTGTCCAGCAGCATCCGGTAGACGCCGCCGCCCACCGTGCCCAGCCCCAGCAAACCAACCCGAATGCGCTTCTGCCCTTCCACCTGTCAGATTATGGGGCATCACGCCAAAGCGGAACCTAGCGGACGTAGTGGACTTCCACGATCTTGCCGTCCACGAACAGGAGAAGACAACTGAGGACCGGCTTGGACTTCGCGATCTCGCGCGCTTCCTCGAAGGACTTGCCCACGATCTCCCCGCTGAGGCCCGCCAGCATCCCCATGTAGACCGAGGCGTCGTCTCCGCTGGGAAAGCAGGCGAGGCCGTTGACGTTCTGGCCGTCCGGGAGGGTGACGTTATTGGCGGCGTACTTGTCGGCGCCAACGGAAAGGAGGAACAGACGGTCCGGAAAACCTCCGAACGCGCCTAGTTCCTCCTCGATCAGGGTGATCCCGCCGGGACGATCGGCAATTTGACTCATGGAGCCAAAGTACCTAACCCCCCGGCGGTCCCGGCTAGGCCTTGCTGTTGGTCTTGACGTTCCAGCCGAACTTGACGGCCTTGACCGAGCCGTCTGCATCCCGGTAGTCGTACTCGAATTCCACCTTCGTGTAGTTCAGGCTGAACTGGTCGGTCGGGACGTCGCTGCCGGCGCTTCCGCCGATCTGGTAGGAGCTGACCAAGCAATCCTCAAGCGTGATTTTGAGGTATTCGAAGTTGTCATCTCCGCCCGATTTGCGTCCGAAAAAAACGGCCTTCTTGATGTGCTCGCCGCTCGCACATCGGATAAACAGGTCGGGGCTGGACTTGTCGCATCGCTTGGTGAAGTGGAAATCCTGGAAGCTGGCCTTGCCGGCTCCGCCGCCGCCAGGCCCCCCGCGAACGCCGGTCTGGCTGAGGCCCCAGGAAAAGGACGAGAGTTCAAGCGCGCCTGCGTGTTTGTCGTCCCTGCTTTCGCCTTTGATGCCTTCGAGTTCTAGTAAGAAGTCAGATGCCATGTTTGTTCTCCGTTAAGCCGCCTGGCGTCCGCCAAGGCGATAAATCTCGGTTCCCGCCGTAAGGGGAGCCATCATCGATCCGGTGACCCCACCGGCGATCAAGAGCGCGTCGTCGATCAGAACGACGCAGTGGTCCGCGCGGGGAATCCGCAAAGGTCGAAGGGAGCGCCATTCGTTGCGCCCCGCGATGAACAGTTCGACCGAGCTCAACAGCCCGCCGCTGCCCATGCCACCCAACACGACCACGTCGCCGTTGGGAAGCGCAACCGCCGCGTGCCGGGCTCGGCCCGTGCGCATCGGGGCGATCCGGTGCCATTCGTCCTGGCTCGGATCGTAAAGCTGCGCGCTGGTAAGCGCCTGTTCGGCATCCAGGAACGGATAGCCGCCCGAAAGGAACACCCAGCCCGAGGGCAAGGCGACTCCCGCATGCTGAACACGGGGCATCAGGCCACGCGCCGGGCTCGTTGCGCGAGGCGCCAGGGGTCGAGGGGTGGCGGCGCGAAGCACCGGGGCTACCGCCGCTAGAGTTAGACCACCCAGTAGGGACCGGCGGGACAACCCGCCATCAAGAAAATTCCGTTGGTTCATGCGATCTCCAGTTCTGACTTGGGAGGCTGGTCGGGTTTCCCCGGCCAGCCTGCATCGAATCTAGATCTTGCTGTTGGACTTGAGGTCCCAACCCGCACGAATCCAATCCATTTGACCATCCGGGCTCTGGACCGCGTACTCAAAGAGGATCTTGGTGTAGTTGAGGCTGAACTGGTCGCCGGGGGTGCCGCCGCCGTCGCTTCCACCGATCTGGTAAGAACTCACGAGGCATTCCGACATCGTGAGCTTCAAGTATTCCTCCTGCTCCCCGCCCGCCTTACGCACGAAGAGGGTGGCCTTCTTGATGTGCTGACCGGTGCAGCACTTCTCGAAGAGGACAGGGCTGGACTTGTCCAGTTGCTTCGTGAAGCTAAGGTCCGAGAAGCTGGCCTTGCCGGCTCCTCCGCCGCCACCGCGCAACGCGGTCTGGCTCAGTCCCCAAGAGAAAGAGAGGATCTCGATCGTCTCTTTGTGCTTGGCGTCGTTGCTTTCGCCTTTGATGCCGTCGAGTTCTAGTAGGTAATCAGATGCCATGTTTGTTCTCCGTTAAGCCGCCTGGCGTCCGCCAAGGCGATAAATCTCGGTTCCCGCCGTAAGGGGAGCCTGGGTCGGTCCGGTGATGCCACCGGCGATCAGAAGCGCATCGTCGATCAGGACGACGCAGTGGTCCGCGCGGGGAATCCGCAGAGGTCGTAGGGAGCGCCACTCGTTGCGACCCGCCATGAACAGCTCCACCGAGCTCAGGAGCCCGCTAGTGCCGATGCCGCCCATCACAACCACGTCGCCGTTGGGAAGCGCGACCGCCGCGTGCCGGGCCCGGCCGGTGTGCATCGGGGCGATCCGGTGCCATTCGTCCTGGCTCGGGTCGTAGAGCTGGGCGCTGGATAGAGTCTGCCCGGCATCCAAGAACGGATAGCCGCCCGAAAGGAATACCCAGCCCGAGGGCAAGGCGACTCCTGCGTGCTGGATTCGGGGCATCAGCCCTTGCGCCAAGCTAGTGGCCCGCGGAGCCAGGGGTCGAGGGGTGGCGGCGCGAAGCACCGGGGCTACCGCCGCTAAAGTAAGACCACCCAGAAGGGATCGGCGGGACATACCGCCATCAAGTAAATTTCGTTGGTTCATTTGACCTCCGACAGAGAAGATGCTCCACTCTAAGGCATCTGGGAAGGTTTGCCAACCCCTCGTTTCCGTGACAGGGCCTTAACAATTTGTTCGGGCCACTCCCAGGTTCAACCTGTCCGGAAATCAGGGTCCAAATGCCCGGGGCCTTGGTCCCGAATGGAACAATCTACCGCTGGTGATTTTGCGGGGGATCTCACAAGACTAGGAGTTGCTTGCGCATGATTGCCCAAAATCGTAATTTTGCCGGGACAGCCTACGGAACGGGATCGGGTGCGGGCAGAGCCTCGCGGGTCTTTGCTTTGCCCTCCAGAAGGGAGGCAACGATCATCAGGATCGCCCCGATGGTTATGCAGGAGTCCGCGATGTTGAACACCGGAAAGTCGATTGCGCGGAACCAGAGCATGTCCGTGACCCGGCCAAAGGCGGCACGGTCGACCAGGTTCCCTAGGGCTCCGCTCGCCAAGAGCCCCAGCGCCGAATGTAGATACCAGGGCTCCTCCGGCTTTCGGTAACTCCACGCGGCAACCGCCAGGGCGATCACAATGGCGACCGGCGCAAAGAAGATGCCCCCGCCCTGGAACAGCCCGAAGGCGATCCCGTGGTTCTCGGTGTGCGTAATCTCGAAGAACCCCGGAAGGGGAATCCCCATGGATTCCCCCACCCGCAGGTTGCTCCGGATCCAAGCCTTGGACCACTGGTCTAGCACCAGACTGGCCACTGCCACCCCGGCAAACAAGGCGATGTTCCGACCTGGTCTCAGAGCCCGACCGCCCTCCGATCGCGTGCGGTGAGGGGCACCATCGTCCCTTCGATCTCTACCTCTTGCACATCTGCGCGGCGCAAGCGAGATCGCTCGCACTTGGCAAACCCGCTTGGCGAGTAGGCGTATGCCGGCTCGCCTTCAACAAGCTCGACCGAGCTGGCCTTGAACAGAATCGCCAACTCTTCCGAGTCGAAAGACTTCAGAAGCCCCATGACCTCGCCTGACTGGCTGATCCTCAGATCGGCGTCCTGAGAGTCCTTCGTACCTTCCGGGGACTGCTTCCACTGCTCAAACACGGTGAACGCTTCTCCGCGCTGGCCAAGGATGGCGGCAAACCGCTTTTGCAGCTCGCTCTCTTCGATGGCATCCAACCTCTCCGCGGTCGGCGGATCAAAGGTCTGGAAGTGCACCGTTCCGGACGAGCCGGGAATCCGTGCCCAGGTCTCTTCCGCCGTAAACGGAAGGATCGGAGCGAGCAGCTTCACCAAGCGAACCAAAACGTGGTAGCACGCCGCTTGCCCGCTTCGCCGGCTGGGCCAATCCTTGCCGTCGCAGTACATCCGGTCCTTGACTGCATCGAGGTAGAAGCGCGACAACTCCACCGCGCAGAAGTTGTGGATGGAGGACAAGACCTTGCCAAAGTCGTACCGTTCGTACGCATCGGCACAGTCCGCCGCCAGCAGGTCGGCCTGCTCCACCGCCCACTCGTCCAGGTCCAGCAGTTGCTCCGGAGCCAGTTCCTTGCGGAAATCGTACAAGTTAGCAAGCAAGAACCTGAGCGTATTCCGCACCGCGCGGTAGTTCTCGCCGAACTGCTTAAGCAGGTTCGGGCCGCAGGGCACGTCGTTCGTCCAGTCCACGCTACAAACCCAATACCGCAGAACGTCCGCCCCAAACTGGTTGCAGACATCCAGGGGTTCCATCACGTTGCCCAACCGCTTGGACATCTTCTGGCCTTTCTCGTCGTTCACGAAGCCGTGGGTGACCACCTGCTTGTACGGAGGCACGCCGCGAATAGCCGTTCCAAGGATCAGAGAGCTGTTGAACCACCCTCGGTGCTGGTCGCTTCCCTCTAGGTAGAGGTCGGCGGGCCAAGGCTCCTGCCACTCCGCGTGGACGTTGCCCTCCAGCACGCACAGAGAAGTCGAGCCGCTATCGAACCAAACGTCCAGGACGTCGGTCTCCTTGTCAAACTCCGTCTCACCGGTCACCGGGTGAACGTATCCAGGCGGCAGGATGCTCGCGGCGTCCCGCTCGAACCAGGCGTCCGACCCTTCCCTCTCCACCAACTCGGCCACCATCTCGATCGCTAGGGGATCGAGGACGGGCTCGCGTGACTCGCGGCCGTAGAAGATTGGGATTCCAACGCCCCACGGACGCTGCCGGCTGATGCACCAATCGGGGCGGTTGCGTACCATGGCCTCGATTCGGTTGTAGCCGTTCTCCGGGATCCAGCTGACTCCCTGGGCGTGGTGCCCCTCGCCATGAGCGCCTTTCACGAAGCTCTCCAGTTCCACCAAGCTGATGTTGGCCAGCATCCGATCCCGAAGACCTTCGTGGTCGATCGCCACAAACCACTGCTCGGTCGCCCGAAAGATCACCGGTTGCTCGTCCCGCTCGGCGTAGGGGTAGCTGTGGGTGTACGGCTGGGCGCTCAGGAGAGCGCCAAGCTCGCGGAGCCGCTCGACCACGACCTTGTCGCAGTCCTTGTAGTACACCCCCGCAAACTCGCCCGCTTCCTCGGTCAGCACGCCGCGCTCGTTCACCGTGTTGGGAACCGGCAGGCCGTACTTCTTTCCGGTGAAGAAGTCGTCGCGGCCGTGGCTGGGCGCCGTGTGCACCACGCCGGTACCGTCCTCGGTGGTGACGTAGTCCGCCATCACCGCGATGGAAGGCCGATCGAAAATCGGATGCTTGAAGGCCGCCCCGTCCACCGTGATGCCGTCGAACCGCTCCACCACCTGGTAGTCGGTCCAGCCCACCGCCGCCGCGGTCTTCTCGACCAGCGCATCCAGAATCAGATAGTGCTCCGCACCCACCTTGACGATCGCGTACTCCATCTCCGGATGGAAAGCGACCGCGAGGTTGGCGGGGATCGTCCAAGGCGTCGTGGTCCAGATCACCGTGTACAGGTGCGGAAACTTGGAGAAGATCTGGTTCGGGTCGCTTTGCAGGGCAAACCGAACGTAGATGGCCACGCTCGTATGCTCGCGGTACACGATCTCCGTATCCGCCAACGCGGTGCGCGACGTCGGGCTCCACAGCGTGGGACGCAGGCCCTTGTAGACGTAGCCGCCCTCCACCAACCGCTTGAACGTGCGGATGATCTCGGCTTCGAAGCGGAAGTCCATCGTCGTATAAGGCAGCTCCCACAGGCCGAAAACGCCAAGTCGCTGGAACTGCTCGGACTGGATGCCGATGTATTCGGCCGCGTGGGCGCGGCAAGCTTTGCGGAGCTCGAGGATCGAAGGAACGACCTTCTTCTCCTGAAACTTCTTCATCGCAGCCTGCTCGATCGGCAGGCCGTGGTTGTCGTAGCCCGGCACGTACGGGGCTCGGAAGCCCATCATCGTGCGCGATTTCACCACGAAGTCCTTCAGGATCTTGTTGAGCGCAGTGCCGATGTGGATTGGCGAGTTCGTATAGGGAGGGCCGTCATGCAGAACGAAGGTCGGGGCGTCCTTGCGGGCCTCCTGGATTCGGTGGTAAATCGCCTGCGCTTCCCACTCCGCCAGAATCTTCGGCTCCAGCGTAGGGAGGCCGGCCTTCATCGGGATGGTGAAATCTGCGTCGGGCAGATTCAGCGTGCTGCGCAAGTCCATGGGTCCTAAAGGTACCGCAGGCATGCCTCTTCCGGGTTCCGGAGGGGGCTCCTTAGGACCAGCGAACGCTGTGCAAGAAGGCGGTTACCGTGGGCTTGTGCATCAGGAATCCGGCCAGCGCAGCCCATCCCAACGCGGTCACCACGATGAACATCCCGAGGGCGAACTTCTGTACCTTGGCCTGCGCCTGCTCACTGATGCTGATGCCCCAGCGGATCGCGAAGTTCCACACGCCATAGCTCAAGTGGTAGCTGGCCGCAAGGATTCCGAACAGATACAGCACGAACATCGCGTAGCCGTTAGCGATGAGCTTCGCCTGCATCGCGTCGAACATGATCGGTTCTGCGTTGCCGGCCGCGTACTTGGCGATGGTGGTGGTGCTCACGTGGATCGCCAGGAAGATGAACAGGAAGATGCCGGTCCAGCGCTGGGCGGTGAACATGCGGTTCTCGGTCCAGCCGTACTTGGTGCCGATCGAGTTCGGTTGCGCGCGGTTGGCGATGAACAGGCCGTACACCGCGTGGAAGAGGAGCGGAATCCAGATCGCGACCACTTCGAGCCCCAGCAGCAGGTGCTTGGGCATGGCTTCGAAGAACCCGATGACCCGGTTGAAATACTCGGGTCCGCCCAACGTGAAGGTGTTGAGGGTCAGGTGCTGAACCATGTAAAACCCAACCGGAACGATTCCGGAGAGGGAGTGCAGCTTGTGCAGAAGGTAGTTCTCTCGGGTAATTGCGATCGCCATAGCGCCTTGCGAACGATCTTACCCCTCGTCGTTTCGGGGCTCGCGTCGTCCATTCTATCTACGCAGGCACTTCACCTCGCGACGGTACTCTTGCAGCGATTATGCCTACCATCCAGACGATTCACGCGCGCGAGATCCTCGACAGCCGGGGCAACCCCACCTTGGAGGTGGACGTCCTCCTCGAGTCCGGCGGCTTCGGCCGAGCGGCCGTTCCGAGCGGCGCCAGCACCGGAGCGTTCGAGGCCGTTGAGCTTCGAGACGGCGACAAGGGCCGGTACCTGGGCAAAGGCGTTCTCAAGGCCGTCGAGAACGTAAACGAGGTCATCGCCGAAGAGCTCGAGGGCTACGACGCAACCGACCAACTCGCCATCGACGGCGCGATGTTGGAGATCGACGGAACCCCGAACAAGGCCAAGCTGGGCGCCAACGCCATCCTGGGCGTCTCCCTGGCCGTGGCGAAAGCTGCCGCCTCCCACTCCGAGCTTCCGCTTTACCGCTACGTGGGCGGCGTCACCGCCAACACCCTGCCCGTGCCCATGATGAACATCCTCAACGGCGGCTCCCACGCGGACTCCAACGTGGACTTCCAGGAGTTCATGGTCGCCCCGGTTGGCGCGCCCACCTTCTCCGAGGCGCTTCGCTGGGGATCCGAGATCTTCCACTCGCTGAAGAAGGTCCTCAAGGGCAAGGGACTCGCCACCGGCTACGGAGACGAAGGCGGATTCGCTCCCAACCTGGAGAGCCAGGAGATGGCGTTCGACTACATCCTGGAAGCCATCCAGCTTGCCGGCTACAAGGCCGGTGAGGACGTATTCCTCACCATCGACCCCGCTTGCACCGAGTTCTTCCGCGACGGAAAGTACCACTACAAGACGGGCGCGAAGCGCGAGCGAACTCCCCAGGAGCAGGCCGAGTACCTTGTCGAGCTCTGCAACAAGTACCCGATCATCTCGGTTGAGGACGGTTGCGCCGAAGAGGACTGGGAGGGTTGGAAGACCCTGACCAACCTAATCGGGGACCGCGTCCAGCTGGTTGGCGACGACCTGTTCGTCACCAACGTGGAGCGCCTGGCCAAGGGCATCGAGACCGGCACCGCCAACTCGATCCTCGTCAAGGTCAACCAGATCGGCTCGCTTAGCGAGACCCTCGCCGCCGTCGAAATGGCCAAGCGCGCGGGCTACACCGCCGTGATGAGCCACCGCTCGGGAGAGACCGAGGACTCGACGATCGCCGACCTCGCCGTCGCCACCAACTGCGGCCAGATCAAGACCGGCGCCCCCAACCGAACGGACCGGGTTGCCAAGTACAACCAGCTCCTTCGGATCGAAGAGCAGCTTGGCTCGCAGGCGGTCTACGCCGGCAAGTCCGGCTTCGGCCGCCTCGCGGGCAAGCTCTAGTCTGCTCTTGGGTCGGGGGCTTCGGTCCCCGGCCCGCTCAGCCCAGGAGCGCGACCTTCCCAAACGTTGATCCAGTGTCCGTGGCCTCTGGCGCCAGGATTCGTCGTAGAATTCAGAGCAGACGATGGACTATCGCGCCTATATTACGATCGAGCCTGGAGTACGCCGAGGAAAGCCCTGCATTCGTGGGATGCGGGTATCCGTCTCGGACGTCCTCGGATGGATGGCAGCAGGCATGACGCCGCAGGAGATCGTCCTCGAGTACCCGTACTTAACCCTTGAGGACATTCAGGCAAGCCTCGCGTTTGCAGCAGACCGTGAGAAGCGGTTGTCCGCTCCCGTCGAATGAGGCTCCTGTTCGACGCCAATCTATCGCCTCGGCTGCCAAAGCTACTCGACGACCTATTCCCTGGCAGCGAGCATGTGTTTCCCCACGAGCTTGAGGCTTCCGACAAAGCCATCTGGCAGTTCGCCGCCGAGAAGGGCTTTGTCGTTGTCACGAAAGACGACGACTTCGTGAGCATGGCTCTGCTCCTGGGACCGCCACCCAAGGTGATCGAAGTCCGCCTCGGGAACTGTCGGACTTCGTCCGTTGCCGACCTCCTGCGTAGAGAGGCGGACCAGGTGCTTGCATTCGGCCTTTCGGCTAACGAGGCACTTTTGGTCTTGGCATAGGGTGGCGAAATACCTGGAGGCTACGCCACCACCGACAGCCGATTTTCAGCATCGGGCCTCGCGAGAACCACGGCTACGGCCAGCATCCACAGAACCCAGAGCGAGTAGGCGATCGCGTTCACGGCACCGGCGGGCTGGAACCCGAAAACCTCGAGAAGCCCCACCGCGATCCCGATCGCAACGAGCAAGCCCCCAGCCCCGAGCGCCCGAGACTTGGCCATCAGCCCCGCCGCAGCGCCAGCCGTCCAGAGGGCGGTGAACAGGTACCCCGCCCACTCGCCAAGCCCAACTCCGAACCAGGCGTGGATCGTCTCAAACAGGAGCCCAGCCGTCTTCGCCTGCTCCGGGTCCTGAGCAGCCGCCGCCAGGACCGGAACCGCGAACACCCAGCGTGAGAGACCCAACGCTTGCACCAGGGCCGCCGCCAATCCGATCCCCCGAACGGCAACCAGCCGCTGCCCCTTCAGCCCCGCCCAGCCCGGCAGAACAACCGCCACCGGCACAAAGATCAGCGCCGAAACAAACATCGCCCACCACCAGGGCAGCAACTGCGCCTGGTCGCGGCTGAAACGGGCCAGAACCTCCGCCGATGGCCTGCGCAAGATGTCTGGGTAGTCGAACAAGGCTCCCAGCTGGGCAAAGCCCGCCGCGAAGACCACGGGAGCTGCCGCAAGAAACAGGAATCGGCGCAAGTCGAACTTTTGAAGCATGGGTAAGTTCCTGACGGTCTGTGCCCGCAAAGAGACTTAACCTTTCGGCGGGCTAGATCGAACCCGGGTTGGGAAAGCGGTGGCGGGCCGAACGGCCCCAGCCCTTGGTTGACAACGCCCTCCCCCAACCCCGAACGGTCCGAAACAAGCCGAACCACCCGACCAAGAAAATGTCCCGTCCCGACCAAAAGCCTTGTGCGGAGGTCGGGACGGGACATCTTTTCGTTGGCGCAAGCGCGCTAGGGATCAGCGCATGTAGTGGCTTGCTTGTTCGAGGTGGAAAAGATCGTGTGCCAGCGCCATCGTCGCAATATCAAGAACCGACATTGTGCCAAGAGCGGGATGGACAACGCTGAGCGCCCAGTCGTCTACGGCCAAACCCTTCAGGAAGTAGATCGTGTCTCGCCGGCGGTTCGTGAAAACTTCGAGTTCGTGGTAGATCTCTTTGTCGGCGTAGTGATGGGAGATCGCGCGAGCGTCCGGATCGATTGCCTCGGTAGGCGATCCCGGGAACTCCACGGCGAGTCTCATACGGTCGAGGAAGACGTCCTCAAGGTCGGCGACGTGGGCGACCATCTCAGAGAGGCTAAACCGGCCCTCTTCTAGTTTTTCGTGGTAGCGGTCCGGCTTCACCTGGTCGACAATGCGGATCAAAGTGGCCGGAGTCAGTTCGAGAGCGGAAACGATCATCTCCATGTTCTAGAGCCTATCACGAAGAAGGGGTCGCTGGCATCCGGGTTTCCATGGACAAAAGGGCCTTACTCGGTACCCTGAAGCGCGTAGAACCCCTTGGCCCATGGAAGTCGATCCCGCCATCCCCATTCCCGCCCAAACCGAGACGCCCCGTCGCGTCCTGCGGCCTCTTGCCGCCACCACGTTCCTGGTACGCAACGCCGGCAAGACCCTCCCGCTGACCGGCGTGATCGTTCTGGCGGTGATGCTGGTTGTCGGCATCGTCTCCCTCATGAATTCGATCCCGTACTCCATTCGGGCCACCTATTCGTACTCCCGCTACTTCGTGGCGATGGGCCCGCGAGGCGACGCCTCCTTGACTCCTAAGCTGGTCGCCGACCTCAAAGCCGAATCCCCGGTGCCGCTCGAGCACGTGATCCTCTGCCGTTTCACCCCGGCCCAGGTAAGAAGCATCGTGGGCAAGTGGCCCTTCGGCATCCTCGGCATGAAGCGCGAGGACATGGACTACTACCTGAAGAAGCTCGGCGTCCGAGAAATCGAGGGGCGGCTGCCCGCCACCGCCATGCCGGAGGCCCTGGTCAGTGAGCCGGTGGCCAGGAACTTGAACCTGAAGATAGGGTCGGTTCTCCTGGGTCCGGACGGTCAGGACGCTTATTCGCCCAAGCACGTGAAGATCGTGGGAATCGCCAAAACCAGCGAATGGCTGATGGTCAACGACATCGAGTACCAACGGCTCTACCACTTCCCACCCATCGACAACGTGATGGGCTTTGCCGCCAACGCAAGTGACCAAGAGAAGCTAGACCACTGGGCCACCAAGTTCTTCAAAGGCCAACGCGCCCAGGTGTTCGCCTATCACATGCTGGAGAAGCAGACGGCGGATATGTTCAATATCCTATACAAAATCCTGAACGTTGTGATCGCTACGCTGGTCATCGTGATCACGTTCATGATGGGAATGCTGATCAACATCTACCAGTCCCAGCGGCTCGTAGAGTTCGGCCTCCTTCAGGCGATCGGCTACACGAAGCGCCAACTCCTGGGCCGCACGATCCGAGAGAGCGTCTACGTGGTCATCCTGGGCTGGATCTTCGGTGTAGTCGCCGCTCATCTGCTTCTGAAGACCGTCAAGGCGGTATTGATGGACCCGCAAGCCTTCTCCATCGACACGATGGACCCGGCTGCCTTTGCCTACAGCATTCCGATCCCTTTGGCCATTCTCGTCGTGGCAATCCTGACCGTGGTCGCTCGCTTCCGCACCTTTGACCCCGTGAGCGTGGTCGAACGGAGGCTCGTATGATCACCTGCCAGAACGCTTCGCTGATCTACAGCGACCACGGGCGCGAGGTATTTGCCTGCCGAGACGTGACCCTTGAGGTCAAGGACAACGAGTTCGTCGGCATTCTTGGTCCGTCCGGCTCCGGTAAGAGCTCCCTTCTCTACCTCCTGAGCGGACTCAAAACTCCCACACGAGGCGATATCCAGTTTTGCGGCACCAGCCTTCCGGGCTTGCCGGAGGAGGAGCGGAGCAAATTGCGGCTGAAGGAATTCGGCTTCGTCTTCCAGCAGCCCTTCCTACTTGGCTACCTCTCCGCGCTGGAAAACGTGCTTCTTGCCGCCCCGGGCCAAGACGAGAAGGACCATGCCATGGACCTGCTGAAAGCATTGGGACTGGCCCCAAAGAGTCACCGCCTCCCGCATGAGCTTTCAGGTGGAGAGCGCCAGCGCGTTTGCATCGCCCGCGCCCTTCTCGGCAATCCGCGGGTCATCTTTGCCGACGAGCCCACGGCCGCGCTCGACCACACCAACGGCATTCACGTGATGGAACTACTCAACGCCCACCGCGGGCAAGGCGCGCTCGTCATGGTCACCCACGACCCCAGCATGATCGCCGACGCCGACCGGATCATTCACATCGCAGACGGCACCGTCCAGTAGCGCGGGCTTCCCGCCCGCAAGAACACGCCCAGAATGGGCAACCAAAGGCAAGCGTTCGCAGAGCGGCTGTTCCTATCATGGAGAAGCAATGGCCCGAGCGCAACAAAACGAAAACCTGGCCCGGGTTGAGGCCGCCGTCCGGCACCTCGTTGAGAACCTCGATCAGAACGTAACTTCGGAGACCCTGGCCGACGTGGCTATGGTCTCCCGGTTCTACTTCCATCGGGTCTTCTCGGCGGTGACCCGGGAGACCGTCGGCGAAATGTCCCGCCGATTGCGTTTGGAGCGTGCCGCGATTGAGCTGAGGACCGGAGCCAGGCCCATCACGGAGATCGCGTTCGAAGCTGGCTATGCCACGCACGAGGCATTCCTGCGAGCCTTCCGCACCGCGTTCGGCTACACCCCTTCCAAGTTCCGGAAGGATCTTCAGTACAACGGGATGCTCCCAACCCCCAACGGCCTCCACTTCGGAGACTTCGACCTTGCGGGACTGCGTTTCCCGCCACTCAAAGGAGAACAACTCATGAAAGTCGAAATCCGCGAGCTTCCTGCTCGCACCGTCCTGTGCATGACCCATATCGGCCCGTACTTCATGATCGGTCGCACGTTTGGGCAACTGCAGGCTTGGCTTCAGACCCAAGACCTGCAGACAACCATGGGCGTCGCGATCTACTACAGCGACCCCGACACGACACCGGCCGACCAGTTGAAGTCCGACGCCGGGGTCTTCCTGGTGAGCGAGTACGGCGCAATCGACCCTAGGGTCCACGTCGTCGAACTTCCAGCTGGTCCCACCCATGAGGGCCCTTACGATGGCCTGGGAGCCGCTTGGAACGAACTCTGCGGCACGTGGCTCGTGAACAGCGACTACGTTTCGGGCGACGGCCCGAGCTTCGAGGTGTACGTGAACAGCTGCCATGACCGACCGCAAGACCTCCGCACGGAGATCTGCATCAGCGTTGCGCCTGCTCCCAAACCTGCCCTCAACTAGCCGTCTGGGAACCCTAAGGACCCAACTTCGTCAGATGTTGGGTCCCACAGGTGCCTAGATTCGTTGACTTAGGGGGTTGAGCCTGGTATTATCCCCCTGCGTCACGGGTAACCGTGGTGGCTATGGCAGTCAGTTCTGCCTTAGGAGAGATCCTCCCTAACGAGATGTGGAGCGATATCACAACTTGGAGTGCTGCCGAAGCGGATCGGATGCTTAGGCCCCTGCGAACCCTCGTACGGACACGCACCCCGGGAAGTGAAGGACGCTTCGGAATCCCATCTCCCCTTCTTCGGGTCTTTCGCACAAGAATCCTCTTGTGCCTGCGCACGGAAACGTCTGTGAGGTCCTATTGATTGTCCAATCTTCAAGCGATTCTTAACCTATCTCTTTGCCTTGCTCCCTTGGGAGCCGCGGCTATTGCCGTCGACAACTCGGGCCCGCGCGGATGGCTACGCCGTCTGCTCGGTGCAAAAGCGCCCCTCCAAGCCGTAACCTACGCTCCGCCGAAAGTACGGAACGACGACGGCTGGACCTTGATCCAGTGCGACGATCCTGAGTCGTTCACCCAGTGGCTAGGCCAGGACGAAGGGCTTCCCTTCCGTCCGGGCGAAACGCCCTCGCTGGGTTCGCACCTCTTGGTGGAACTGTTTGGTTGCGACCACTCGTCGCTCGAACTGGAGTCGACCGTTGGCAAAGCCATGCGAGACGCCGCCGTCGAGAGCGAGGCGACCGTGGTGGCGGAGTCCTTCCACGAGTTCAAGCCGTACGGCGTGTCGGGAGCGGTCATCATCCAGGAATCGCACTACACGATCCATACGTGGCCGGAACACGGATACGCGGCGGTAGACCTTTTCTACTGCGGTGGTACGGTACAGGTTCACAAGGCGATCGAGCTTCTTCGAGAGCGCTTCCAGCCGACCCGGATCAAGTTCCTCGTTGTGCGCCGTGGCCTCCAAAGCGAAGTCGAGCGCCACTAGCCCCCTTAATCAAGAGCCCGAGACCGCTGGTCTCGGGCTCTTTTTGCGTTAGGACAGTTGCTTGAACGCGTGGGCAGAGAGTCCCGAGTCCAGCAGAGCCCGGATCGCCCGCGCGCACTCCGCCGCACTGGATTGGGACGTATCCACCTCCATATCGTAGATCCCCGGCGAGTGAACCGCCGTCTCCCACCTAGCCACAATCTCCGGATCGACCGAGTAGTTGCCCAGCGACCGCCGCCGAACCAACTCCTCGACGGGGCACCGAACGCCAATCAACCAAGCCGGTAGACCCTGGAGGGTCTGGGCGCACCGAGGCAGGATTCCTAGCGAGCGAGAGTAGGAGTCGTGGTGCCCGATGTCCACCACCACGTTGACTCCATGCCGGCTATGTGCAGCACCCGACTCGTACAGGGCCAGGTAAAGGGAGGGCAGCATCGACTCGAGGTCAGGCCGCTCCCCACCCGGGCGCAGCCCAATCCCCGGGAGAAAACGCTCGGGAGTGGCCTGCATGAAGAGGTCCACCCCGAGGCTTAGCCACAAGCCATCGAAGCTAGCCTGGATTTCCCCCGCGATGCTGGTCTTCCCCGATCGTGGGCTTCCGTTGAGGACGATGATGGTGCCTTGCATCGATACTCCTATTCTGCGCCAAGCCCCGGTGAGGCAGAGCGAACGCGGTATTCCGCAACCACCGGCCGGTGATCGGACGCTCTCTGAGGGCCAACCCAGCACCTCAGCGGCTCAAACTCCGCACTCGCGAAGACCATGTCGATCCGCCGCAGGGGCAATTCCGTGGGTACGGTGAAGCCAAAGCCCTGTCCCACGTCCGCAAACGCCTCCGAAGCGAAGTGCTTCCGGAGCCAATCGTAGTGCGGCCCGCGTGCGGTGCCGTTGAAGTCCCCGCCCAAGATCACTGGGCCATTGATCTCTTCCAGCAGTCGGAACAGGTCGCGGTACTCGCCCCTGCGGTGCTCCAGGATATTCTCCCACGTGCCGCCGCCCGCCGAGGGCGGAAGCATGTGGATGTTGACCAGCGTGGTCGGAATCCCATCTAGATCGATCTTTACGATCTGAGCCGACTTGCGGGTCTTCCGCGGGCCAAGCCAGCGATGGCTAGACTCCAGGATCGGGTACTTGGACAAGACGATCCGGTCCTCGTTGACCGCTATCTGATAGGCGGGTAGCGCCTTGCCAAAGTCCTGGACGGTTACGTGGCTCGGCTCCCACTTCATGGTCCCCTCCTGAAACATGGCAACGTCTGGTTCTAGTTCGTTGATCGCTCTGACGAGTCCGGCCATTCCGCGATGCCCGTGCTCGATGTTGTAGTTGAGGACGCGCAGGTCGGCGGGATCGCTGGACACCGGGCGGATCCGCAGATCGCAACAGATGGCCAGGATCACAATGCCGATCACCGCAACCCAGGCAGCAAGCCAGTTTCGCTTCCGGGCCGCCGCGAAGAGGGTAAGGCCCAGAGGAACGATCATCCACGAGATGGCAAAGCCGGCCAACACGATCCCGAGCAGGTTCCGGTCCGCCAGAAGGTACTGGATGGCCCCGATCATGAGAAGGACGACAAGCTGGATTACGGCCAGGGTCGTCAGCGTTCGTCGGCGGGCCATGGAAGCGATAACCCGACCAGTTGCCCGAGAGTTCCGCGCCTTAAGGGGAGGGTTGGGGAGAGCCAAGCCCCCCCCCAACGGAGTTCAGCGGCGGCGGCGCTTGATCGCGGCAAGGCCAAGGCCGAGGACCGCCATGGTAGCGGGCTCGGGCACAGCTTCCGTGACCGACACTTCGTCGAGTCCGACGTAGTACGTTCCGCTCGTCCCGATGAGGCTGAGGGTAGCCGAGGAATCGTCGGCCACGAACTGGAAGGAGCAGGTGTACCAGTACTGGCTGCTAACCGCGTTAGCCCCGAACTGGACCGCCGTGGCGTCTGCGCTGGCCAGGATCTGGCTGTATGGCGAGTAAAGCGGGTTGGTGCCCAGCTTGAAGCTGACCGTGTAGACGGAGTTCGCAGTGGTCGCGAAGGTCTGCTCCACGCCGCCGTACGGCCCGCCAAGCGGATAATCGGTGAGGTCGAGAGACTTGGAGCCGTCGCTGGCGGCGAGGTCGCCGAAGGGATTCGGGTCGGCGATCCAGGACAGGGAATCGCCGGTCACGGTCCAGCCCGTCATGTCGGTTGCTCCGGTGTAGAGCGACATCGTGTTGTCCCCGTTCGGGCTGAACGAGCCAGCTTCAAAGCTACCGTTCTGCAGGAGGTTCGCGCTACCAAAAGCGGCGAGGGCACCAAGACCAAAGAAAGCAAAGAGTTTCACCCTGTCAGGTTAGGGCGCAAGCGACCGATTGCGGAGTCGCAAGTTTGTGTGACCTAGTTCACCGCCCGGTCCGGCGGCCTTAGGCCAATTCTAGGTCGGTATGGCGGAAGTCGTCGCCCTTGCAGAGGAGTGGTTCGCCGGTTTCGGAGGCGAGCGCGTATGCGAAGCAGTCGCCGAAGTTCAGGTTTGCCTTGTGCCCGGAGCCCTTCCCGTACTCTCGATATGCTTGTTTCCCGATCGCCACGTGGGCAGCCGTTACCGGTTCAACTTGAATCTCCAACTGAGACAGCAGTCGCTCGAACACGCGAACGACCTCTGGACGGCGTTTTGACTCCAACACGATGCTGACCTCTAGTAGGCTACCGGCCGAGATCCTAAGGGTCTCCGCTTGGGTAAGTTTGCGTTCCAGATCCCACGCATCCTCCTCGTTCAACGTAACGGCTACCAATGCCGATGAGTCTACGATCACCGCGGCAGCCCCGTGGTTGGGTCGTAGAGATCCTCGATGTCCAACTTCTCGCCGGCCATCAATGCCTGAAGTTCCTTCACGGTCGCGCGAATCTTTTTCTCACGCGCGTTGGATTCCAGTTTGCGCTTCCTATCCTGCAACGCCTCGAGCACGACCTGGGTGATGCTCTTGCCCTCCTCTTTCGCGAGGCTCGAGGCTAGGTCGTAAGCCTCCTGGTTCTTGATGTTCATCGCCATGGTTCCATGGTACCATCACCGGCTACCTAGGTACCACTTCTTGGGCGTTGTCCTCTGGCCTGCGCGCCACAAACAGAAACGCCCAGCAATATGCTGGGCGTTTCTTGTCAGCGGGTCGAGACCCTTACTTGTCGCTGACGCCGCGATCCATGGCCGCTTGCGCCGCCGCGAGGCGGGCGATGGGCACCCGGAACGGGCTGCAGCTGACGTAGTCGAGGCCGAGCTTGTGGCAGAACTTCACGCTCTCCGGCTCTCCGCCGTGCTCTCCGCAAATGCCGAGCTTGATGTTCGGGCGGACCTTGCGGGCCTTCTCGATCGCGATCTGCATGAGCAAGCCAACGCCGCTCTGGTCGATGCTCTCGAACGGGTCGCCCGGAAGGATCTTCTGCTCCACGTACGGCTTCAGGAACTTGTCCGAGTCGTCTCGCGAGAACCCGAAGGTCATCTGGGTGAGGTCGTTGGTGCCGAAGCTGAAGAACTCGGCTTCCACCGCGATCTCGTCGGCGGTCAGGGCGCCGCGCGGGACTTCGATCATCGTGCCGAAGCTGTAGGGAATCGGAACTCCCTGCTCTTCCACGACCTTCTTAGCGGTGGCCTCAAGCGCGGCCTTGACCGTCTTGAGCTCGTTCACGTGGCCCACCAGCGGGATCATGATCTCGGGGACGGCCTTGCCGCCGGCCTTGATGACCGACGCGGCGCCCTCGAGGATGGCCCGGGTCTGCATCTCGACGATCTCCGGATAGACGATGCTGAGGCGGCAGCCGCGCATGCCCATCATCGGGTTGATCTCGTGCATCTGCTTGACCTTCTCAAGCAGGGCTTCCTTCTCGGCCGAGGACTTGCCCTGAGCCTTGAGGGTTGCGACCTCTTCGATCGTCTCCTCTAGCGAAGGCAGGAACTCGTGGAGGGGCGGGTCGATGAGGCGAACCGTGAGCGGGAGACCGCCCAGGACCTCGAAGATGCCCTTAAAGTCTTCGCGCTGGAACTGGAGAAGCTCGTTGAGACGGGCCTTGCGGTTCTCGGCGTTGTCGATGTCCAGAATCATGTCGACCACGATCGGACGTCGCTCTTCCTCGAAGAACATGTGCTCTGTTCGCGTAAGGCCGATGCCCTCCGCGCCCAGCTCAAGCGCCTTCTTGACGTCGGCGGGGGTGTCGGCGTTGGTGCGGACCTTCATGGTTCGAACCTCGTCGGCCCAGCCCATGAACGTGCCAAAGTCCCCGGTCATCTTGGCGTCCTCGACGGGCACCTGGCCCTCGATGACTTCGCCGAGCGTTCCGTTGAGCGAGATGTAGTCGCCTTCCTTGATCACTTCGCCGGAGGGCAGAGTGAAGGAGGTCGCGCCGACGCGGATCTCGGAGCATCCGGCAACCGTGGGGATACCGAAGCCGCGAGCGACGAGCGCCGCGTGGGAGGTCATGCCTCCGCGCTCGGTGAGAACACCCTGCGCGGCCAGCATTCCGCCGAGGTCGTCGGGGGAGGTGTCGGCTCGAACGAGGATGACTCGCTTGCCTTCGCCGCCCTTACCGAGGGCAGCTGCCTTCTTCGCGTCGAAGATGGCGACGCCAGTCGCGGCGCCGGGGCCGGCCGGGAGACCCTTGGCGATGGTCTTGTACTTGGTGCCGGGGGCGATGACCGGGAGAAGGCACTGGTTCAACAGGTCGGGGTTGACCCGGGCCAGAGCGTCTTCCTTGGTGATCAAGCCTTCCTTGACCATGTCCACCGCGATCTTGAGCGCGGCGGTGCCGGTTCGCTTTCCGGATCGGCACTGGAGGATGAAGAACACGCCCTTCTCGATCGTGAACTCGATGTCCTGCATGTCCTTGTAGTGCTTCTCAAGGAGCTGGCAGGTCTCGACGAATTCCTTGTAGACGGCCGGGTTCTGCTCGGCAAGCTTGTCCGTGCTGAGCGGAGTGCGGACGCCGGCGACGACGTCTTCGCCCTGGGCGTTCATCAGGTATTCGCCGAACACGTGGTGCTCGCCGGTGCTCGGGTTGCGGGTGAAGGCAACGCCGGTGCCGCAGTCGTCGCCCATGTTTCCAAAGACCATGGCCTGGATGTTGACGGCGGTGCCGATGTGGTCGTCGATCTTCTCTCGGCGTCGATAGATGATCGCCCGCTCGTTGTTCCAAGAGCGGAAGACGGCTTCGACCGAAGCGTTCAGCTGATCGATCGGATCCTGCGGGAAGTCGATGCCGGCCACGTTCTTCAGGTGGACCTTATAGCCTTCGCAGAGCTCCTTGAGGCTGTCGGCGCCGACCTGGAGGTCTTCGGTAACGCCTAGCTTGGCCTTAAGATCTCGGAAGAGCTGCTCGAATCCGTGCTTGCTGATGGCGTGGTTGCCGTCGCTGAAGGCCACGTCGGTCAGCATCATGATCAAGCGGCGGTAGCTGTCGTAGACGAAGCGGGCGTCGGCTCCAGAAGCCACGAGGGCCTCCGCGATCTCGTCGTTCAGACCGAGGTTCAGAACGGTGTCCATCATGCCCGGCATGGAGAACTTGGCGCCGGAACGGACGGAAAGAAGGAGGGGATTGCTGGGGTCGCCAAGAGTCTTGCCAAGCTGCTTCTCGACATCCGCGAGAGCAGCCTTCATGTCGGCGAGGAGCTCTACGGGAAGCTTCTTGCCGTTCTCGTAGTACTCGGTGCAGACCTCGGTGGTGACGGTGAAGCCGGGGGGGACGGGGAGGCCGATGTTGGTCATCTCGGCAAGGTTCGCGCCCTTGCCTCCCAAAAGATCTCGCTGACTCTTGTCGCCTTCTCGGAATAGGTAGACGCGTTTGTTACTCATCTGAATTTGGTGTGCTCCTGGAACGAAGTCGGGATTGCGGTGGCGTCCACATTGTCGCCCCTGCTCCAGACTAGGAGAATACCTTTGGGGAGCCCTTCCGCCTGTCCTGAGTTCAACCGACGCGACTCCCACGACGCCCCCGTCCTGCCCCGGCGAGAGCCGAGGCAGGTTCGGCCAAACCTATCGGGAGGCGGAGAGGAATCCGTAGAATGCCGCGGCCGGGCCGATGTTCTGGTGGACGGTGAACTCGGACCCCATCGGAGAGCAGCGGTTGCTCCACCAGCGCTCCGCCCCCGGCCACAGATCCACGTTCGCCGGGTAGATCGCTTTCTGGCCCCAATGCTGGTCCCAAGGGCCGGGCCCAAACTCGCGTTCCTTCCTCCAAGGGCTGTACGGGATCAGTCCTTCGTGGAACCGCCCCTTGCCGTTGTACCAAGCGTCCATGTGGAAGATCGCGGTTGGGAATCGTTCGCCAATCCCGGTGATCCAGGTCTGGTTCAGGGGGTTGGTGCCTAGGAAGTAGTCCGCGGTCGTATAGAGCGCGGCCAGGTATCTGGTTGCTTTGGCCGGGTCTGAGACTCGGGTCGCCCCCCAGCCAAGCATGACCTCCAGCATCCACGGCGTGGTCTGGTGGCCCACCAGCATGGGGAACCCTTCCAGGCCACCCCACCGAAGCCCGCGCTTACCGGCCGTTTCGCAGGAGAGGTCGGCCGTTTTGAGGATCGCCCCTCGGAGCCGGCCCACCAGCGCGGCACCGAGCTTCATCTTCGGACCACCGAGGGCAACGATGCCAGGCCCGTAGGCGGACTCGAACCAGAGTTCGGAGGTTGCAGTCAAGTCGCCCGTGTCTGCGGCCAATTGGTTCCCGTAAGATGCCTCGCCCGTGAGCCGAGCCAGGGCGGCCGCCGCATAGATTCGGTGGACTTTCATCTCCTCTTCGAACTTCGGCGCCCGGTGGGCCATCGCCCACGCGTAAGCCTCCTCGGCCTCGCGGGTCCAGTCCACTCCCTCCGGGTCGGCCACCTTGGCAACCGAAAACGCATAGGCCAGATGGGCGGCCGCACCCGCGTAGCGGATCGTGCTCACCGGGTCCTCGCCGGACGCCACCCAGGTTCGGTTGACGTCCTCATACGAGGGCACCCCTTCGCCATCTTCGCCGTACGCGTCTCCGGCAACCCGTAGCCCAAGGCCGCCCGTGCCCCAGCCCTTCTGCTTCAGCTCAAGCCGAATCCTTCGGCAAAACCTTGGTAGCCACGCCGCCTCGTCCAGAACGTCCGGGACCCCGTTCTTGCTCTCGGGGATGTTCAACTCGCCATCCTTGAAGTTGCGGGGACGCATCTCGTAGCTGAACAGCAGTTCGGTGGCGACGCGTAGGTGGGTTACGTAGGAGTCCCAATCGCCCGCGTCTTGGTACCAGCCGTACGCATCGAGGTTCCCCTTGATGCCGGCATCCAAGACGGCCTTGACCCCGCCTTCGCTCCCCCAGTCTTGGTAGGGCACGGAGGTGTACTTGAGTTTGCCCCCGAATCCCGGGGTCAGCTTCGGATTGTGCGGAGCGGGCCGTTCGAACTCGGTGAAGGGCTTCACGAGGGCAATCCCGCTTCGGTTGTGATAGAGCGCTCGCGCGGTCGCGCGGAACGCCGGGCGCAGGGCATCCGCCTTGATCTCGAACAGGAACGAGCATCCGACTCCCTCCACGGAGACCACGTAAGCCCCCGGCTTCTGGAGCGCGGAGAAGTCAGCTTCGGCAACGTCCGCGCCCAGGAAGTTTCCGAACGGAGGCGAGTCGCCAACCTGCTGAGTCTCTCGATTGTCCTTTGGCTTGCGGAACGCTAGGGTTCCCTCAAGCTCCTTGGCATGGGTGGCGTGGTTCACGACCGCGAACTTGCGGCCGACCAAGCTCCGAACATCCAGAGAGCCCCCGTCACCCATCCAGTGGTAGACGTACGCAAACTTCTGAGGAGCCGTTGGTACGTAGCCTAGGAGGTTCACGTGGACTGCCTCGCTTCGGCTCTTGGCTGCCTGGAACCTCAAGGAGAAGGTCTTGGCGTTGGTTCCGAGGTCGGTTGCCAACTGGTAGGTCTTCCCTTCCACCAGCGGACTCCGCAGGGCTAGGTAGACCCAGTGGTCCTGGACATGGTCCGGCCGGTTATTCACCGCGCGGCCGTCGACCCAGCTATCGACGAACCAGGCGAAATCGGTCCCCTTGGCCTTCCGATAGACCTTGCCTGGAACCTGAGGAGCTCGGTACGCCGGGTCGTCCTTGCTCTCGATCCGGTACGAACTGACGCTGGAAGCCCGAGCTACGTCGAGAGGTTGGATCAGGACCTGCTCATCAGAACGCTTCTGCCCCTTTCTGTGATGGATCACCGAGCCTTCGTCGAAGTGCACCATCAGGATCTGGCTGGTCAAGGGCAGGACCTCGACGATCTCGGCGGCCTTTGCCACCGATCCCAGAACAGAGCCAAATGCCAAAACCCACGTTAACCTGTTAACCCGCATCTCTAGGGGACGTTACCCAGAATCGCGGACTCATGCAAGCGCTAGCGCCAGAAGTAGCCGGGGTTTGCCGTTAGCTGCTCGATCGCAAAGGCCCTGAGATCCGCCGCGCGGATCAGTCGGGAATCCGCCGCGCCCACCGGTCCTCGACGCTGAATTCCCAGGGTCTCGATCGCTTCATCCAGCACCATGAAGCGCCGCTCGCGCCAGGTATGGGTGTGGCTTGGCCGTGCCCTTTCGACCCCGTCGTAGCCTGTCACCCGGCAGACGCGAGCAACGTCTAGAGTGCCTGGAATCCGTAGCAGTTCCTCCGGCATATGCAGGCTGGTGTTCCGCTCCTGGTCCACGCCCAAGAGCAGGATCCAACCGCCCGCCTCGCAGAGGAGATCGTAAGGACTCCCGAGGCCGCACATCCCCGCATCGAAGTGCCGCTCGGTGAACCACTCCGCCCTCGGCCCGATCGCCACCACCGAGTGGGTGGGATGCACACTCCGCCGGCCCGCCGGCCACTGGCGAGCCGTCTCCGGAATGATTCCAATCGCCGCGCTCGGGGTGGACCGGACGTCGAACGCCCAGTCCGGCTCGTCCTTCACCAGCGCCCAGGTATGGGTCGGGAACAGCGCGGTTCCCTCCGGCTGGATCGAGTCGAGCACCGCCTGGATCACCGTCGAAGGTCCACCTTCCACCGGGCCGAGGGACTTGAAACTCGAATGAACCAAGACGTCGTCGCCGGGCGAGAGACCCAAGCGGCGAAAGTCGGCAGAAAGATCGGCAGAGGTGAGCATCGCTAAGATTGGCACGACCTATTCGGCGGGCACGGGCACCCCGCCAAGCGCCCCAACGGCAAACTCGTGATCGTCCTTGTGGATGCCTTTCAACACGACCTCGCCGGAAGCTTCGGACTCCTTGCTGCCCTGCCAGACCGGGCTGGTGGTCTCCCGCCAATACGCGACGTAGCGGCCGGACTTGCTGCCAGTCCAAGTGAGCCGGGTGTCCCCGCCCTGCGCGCGATCGATCCGAACACGTGACGGCGGCGGACCCGCCGACGCGAGGCAAGCCAGCGTCAGGAGATTCAGGCGAGTGACGTTGGCCAAGTAGCGCGAATCGACGAACTGCGGGAGGTCCTGGTCCGTATGCTGCCGGGCGTACTCCTCCAAAGACTCCGTGATGCGGACGGCGGGAAAGCCTGCTTGCATGAACGGGGTGTGGTCGCCGCCCCGTCCGAAGCGGTCGTTGCGAAACACGAGCTTCGCCGAAAATCCGCGCACCTTGGATCGGGTCGTCCACTCAAGGAAGCGCGCCAACTCCCGGGCGCTTCCCGTGGATTCGTCCGGCATCTGCGCCACGCTGAAAACCCGAACCGTCTTCTTCTCCTTCCTTCCGTCCACGGTCTGGCTCGAGCCAACGGTGTCGTTGTTCAGAAAGCCCTCGATCACCCACTTCTCCGCCTTGGCCCTTTCTGCCAGCGCCTTCGCACCGAAGAGCCCCTGCTCCTCGCCGGTGAAGGCGATGAAGACCAAGGTGTTCTCATGCTTGCCTTGCGCCGCAAGAATTCGCGCGCATTCCAGCGTTGCGGCGACCCCACTGGCATCGTCGTTGGCACCCGGCGAAACTGAGTCCCAACCCGGAAGGGGCATCGCGATCGTATCCAGGTGTCCCCCCATCAGCACTCGCCGTGGCGAACGGCCCTCGAGGGTGGCGACAACCTGGACGACCTCCTTGGCCTCCCGAATCCGGGGACCCTTGGCGACAGCATAGCGCATCAACTCGACTTTCATTCCGGGCAAGGCCCGGTACTGCTCCGCCAGCCATTCGGCGGCCTCAACCGCTGTTTGATTGTTCGTGTTGCGGTTCGGCCAACTGGCCAGCTCGGCCACCGTCGCCATCAGCCGCTTGCCGGACACCTCTGCCGCAAGTTCCTTCTCGCCCGCAATCGCCGTCGCCGCCAACATCGCCATAAGCATGGATTATCCTATCCTGCCTGCGAACCCTAGAGGATCAGGACCTCCGCAAAGTAGGGATTCAAGAAGCCAAGCTCCCGCCGGATTCCAGCGCACCGTCTGTGGCTGGGCACCAAGCCCGCCCCAGGGCCGCAAGGTCGTTACGTACTGTACGGCTCCACCCTCCGAAAGTTCAAGCAGGACCGGGAGCTCCTCGTAGGTGCGCGTATCGATCCGATTCAGGAGCACATTGATGCCCGCATCCGGATAGGTTTCGTTAATCCAACCTCTATCGATCGCCCGGTCCGGGGAAACGTCGAGGAGGGCATGCCAAGGCATCGGGTCCCCCGCAAACTCGTACGCCGCTTCTCGCCAGAAGGGCCGCCGAACCGTGCCAGCCTGCTCCAGGAACACAACGCGGTCTCTCGGGGTCGTCGGGCACTCGGTTACTCTGTTCCACTCCCCGGCGTCTGGCCGCCGCCCGACAAGAACATCCCACTGATTCCAGGCGTTCTGGGCTACCGCGCGAACCACGTACTGTCCCGGACTTAGATCCAGGGCAATCTCTCCAAGCTCCGTCGGGGCCGCCGAGGATGTCGGCTCAAACTCGCCCTCCGCCACCACGACTCCGGCTCGAGCATCGAGGACCCTCCAAGCGGTTGGCCCTACAACACCCGATCCGCCGAGCTTAAGAAACAGCCCTTCATCCTCGAAGAAGCAGGAAAGGGATCTCCAGCCGGGACGGTTGCCGCCGTCCACCCAGGGCGGACGCCGCATCGGGATGCGAAACAGAGAGGCTTCTGTGTTCCAAGGCGCGCACTCCTCAGGCGTGAAGTGGGCCACGCCAAAGTCGTCGAAGAAGCCTGCGGTCGAGATCGGAGTATCCCGCCAACCCGTGACCACGTAACCCGCGATGTCTCTTTGCTGCCGTACAAGCTCGTGCACATGCTTGCGGATGAACAAGGCCTTATCGCGGGAACTCGCCGCGAGGGCATCGGAGCGGTCGTTGTCCAATGCAAAGGGGGTCCGACGGATGAAGTTCGGGAGGTCCTGTTGCCACCGAACTCCCTGGGCGTTCAGCGCGGGGTCGGCAGATGCCCAGTAAGGGCTTGCGTCCGCGAGACGGGGCAAGTCCCGGTGGACGTCGATGTCGTTGAACTCGCCCAGGAGGATCGGCTTAGGAGAGCGGGGACCGTTCAATAGGCCCTCTAGCACCGGTCCGTAGAATGGCGTGTCGCAGTACGGGTGGTAGTCGTGAAAGTCGCCAAACTCCTGGAGGCTGCCGCCGTACATCTCGGACCCGCCCGAGTTGTCCTTCACCAAAGGACATCCGGTATGCCTGCGAACCATCTCAACCAAGCGCTGGCGAAACTCGGGCGGGGTCCCCTGAGACAACTCGCAACCGACCGTCCAAATCGCGATCGACCGATGGTGCCGGTACTGAAGGACGATCCGCTCGACCTCCGCCTCGATCTCCGGCAACGCAACCGGATCGGGGTCCCAGATCGGCAGCTCCAGCCAGCCGAGCATTCCCTCCTCCTCAAGGATCTCTAGGTAACGGTGCGGGGGCACCCAGAGGCAGAACTTGACCAGGTTGAAGCCAAGCCGCTTGGCCTCTCTCACCTCCTGCCGAACCAGCTCCTCCGGAGGGTTGGTATGCCCGAGATCCGGGTACCAGCCCCAATGCAGGAGTCCGCGAATGGTCAGGTGTTTTCCATCCCGAAACAGCTGAGGGCCCCGGACCTCGAGGGCGGGTCTGGGCGGAAGGCCAAGCTCCATCGGCTCGTCGGTAGCCAGGACCTCGCCGAAGATCCCGCCGAATGTGTGATAGACATAGGGCAGAAACCCTGACAAAACCTTCCGCACCGGGAACTTGCCGCCGCCATTCTTCACCACCTCTACCCGCACCGCGACTGTCCGGCCAAGCCAGGGTCCAAGGTCAACCTGAAACGCATCCCAGATGCCGCGATGCTCGGTAGCCAGGGTGCCTTCCACGAACACCCTAGCTTCGTACGAAACGCCCCGGAAGCGAAGCCACTTCCCAGACGCCACAAGAGAAGTTTCGTAGGCCGCCGGCCCCTCCCATGCCACCGGCACATCCTGCCGCCAAGCGTGGGGCACGGAGACCGGGCGTCGCCCGTCGCCATAGTCGACCGTCCATTCCCTGATCTGCGCCACCTCCCACTGTTACCATCAACCGGCTTCCCCCCGCTATTTGAGCAAATGCTCGCGCCTGCCCGGGTCCCGGAACGTCTCTAGCTAACAGCGATGTTACGAACCACTGCTTTCGCCTTGGCCCTGTCCGCTGTTGCCCTCGCGCCCGCGCAGATCACCGTGATCAAGAAGAAGGAATATCCCGGGCTACGGGCCCTGGCCCTGGCTTCTGCTCCCACCGGGGCGAGGGTGGCGGTGACCGTGGAGGACACGTCGGTGCGAATCCTCGACGCTGCAACGGGCCAGACTCTGAAGTCTCTTGCCGGGCACCCCCAGCCCGCGAACGCGGCCGCGTGGAGCCCGGATGGCAAGCTCCTCGCAACCGGAGACGACTCGGCCCGCATCCTAATCTGGGACACCAAGACTTGGACGAAGATTCGCACGATCTACGGAGAGCACCAACGCCCCATCGCAGACCTGAGTTTTAACGGTAACAGCACCCTTCTCCTTAGTACCGGCGCGGACGACAAAGGCACCGTCTGGAACCTCGCCACCGGCCGCATCGCCGGCAAGATTCTGGGCAACGGCGCAAACCTCTACTCGATGACCTTTGCTCCTACCGGCACCAACGTCCTCGCCGGATGCCTCCTCCCGAGTGCGCGCCGCTACACTTTCGCCGGCGGATTCAAGAACACCGGCTTCCTAACCGGCCACGGTGGCCAGGGCTTCTTGGACGTAGCCTGGAGCCCAGACGGAACCCGCGCCGCCAGCGGCGGCAAAGATGGCACCGCGATCATCTGGGATGCCAAAGCGCTAAAGCCACTCGCAACGCTAAAGGGCCACCAGGACTGGGTGTGGACGGTTGCCTTCAGCCCGAACGGCAAGCTCCTCGCATCGAGTTCGCCGGACCGGACCGTGAAGGTTTGGAGCTCCACAAACTTCAAGAAAGTCGCCGATCTTCCCGATCAGAAGTCGGTTGGGTCCCCGCTGGTCTTCACGGCCGACGGGAAGTACCTCCTGACTGTGTCCGTCAACGATGCCCTCGCGATCTACTCGGTCTCGCCGGCCCAGCCGGCGGTCAAGAAGAAATAGCTAGAAGCGCCCGATCCCGAGCAAGCCGCCCAAGCATCCGACACGCTGGTTGGCAAGCTCGGGATTTCGCTTCTTTACGTAAGCCTCCACCAGGTCCTTGCTCTCCTTAAGCCCCAGACCCGTCCTCTGCCGGGTGGTCTTGATCATCTCAATCAGGTTCACCTTTCCGGAAGCGCTCTGCTCCGCGTAGATGCCACTGAGCATCGTCTCCACGTCGGAGTCGACCAGTTGAGGCGGCATCTGTCGCCCACGGTAGATGGTCTCCACCATGTCGTGAGCCTCCTTTAGGTCCACCCCAAAGCGGCTGCGCAATTCCTTGATCAGGTCGAGTTTGCCCGGCCTATTGCCGTTCGCCGACATCTCGTTCGCCACTCGCTCCGCATCCTCGCGTCTCATATCGTCTAGACGGGCCGGCTTGTCATTGGGTTTACAGACCGCTAAAACGTGACTTTCTGTCTCTCAAGATCGAGCCTATTCTATTGGTCTAGCGAAAGGATGCTTTCGCAGGGGAATTCAATGAAGAACTTGATTCGAACAGTCGGTACCCTGGCGCTCCTCGCCGCCTTCAACTCCTCATACGCCCTAACCGTTGCGGTTTTCGGCGACAACAGCCTGGACGAGTTTCTCAACTCCAACGGCCACACCGCTACCGTCTACTCCGACGCGGACATCGCCGCCGGCATGGCGAACAGCGCAGACGTCTTCGTTTACAACCGAGACGGCTCCGGGTTCGGAGCCGACCTCTCTGCGGGAGCCGCTACCGAGGTTCTCACCAACTTTGGCGGGGGCAACACCACGGCAATCTTCACCGACATCACGGACGACTATTCGCCCGTAGACAGCACCAACCTCCTCCTGAACTCGGTTGCCTACTCGGGGAATAAGGGCTTCATGGGCCTCTTCAACGGCGCCGGTTGGGCCCTTGAGAACGGCCTCCTTCCCGGCACGAGCCTCGGTGAGACGGGCAACTCCAACGGGACGGCCACCTACATCGTGACCCAGGGCCATCCGGTCACCTCCGGACTGTCCGGAAGCTGGGGATCCCCGCAGGACGATTATCTCAGCTATTCCACAGGGATTCCGTCCGCCAACGTCCTTGCCGTCGACAGCGCGGGCAACGTGTTGGTTGCCGTGAACCCGGTTCCGGAGCCCGGCACGATGGCCGTCCTCGGACTCGGCCTCGCTGCCGCCGCACGCCGACGCCGCAAGGCCTAAGACACTCTCGTTGTCTCACCTTGGGACCCTGCGCTCTGCGTAGGGTCCCGTTTCTGTTTGCCTGGACCGGCTAGTACACTCCAGCCATGAGCCTCGGCACCTTCTCCTATCCGTTGCCCGTCAACGAACCGGTCCTCTCCTACGCCCCTGGCACCCCCGAAAGAGCCCGACTGAAGGCGACCCTTGCCGAGCTGAAGGGCCAGGTCATGGACCTCCCCATGATCATCGGCGGCAAGGAGGTGCGCACCGGCGACACCCAGCGCATCCATCCCCCGCACGAGATCGCACATAACTTGGGCCACGCCCACCACGGGACCGCCGAGCATGTTTCGATGGCCATCGAGGCCGCCCTCGCCGCGCGCGAATCCTGGGCGGCCCTAAGCTGGGAGAATCGAGCCGCCATTTTCCTCAAGGCCGCCGACCTGCTGGCGACCAAGTACCGCCCCTACATCAACGGCACCACGATGCTGGGCCAGAGCAAGAACGCGTTTCAGGCGGAGATCGACGCTGCCTGCGAGCTGATCGACTTCCTGCGGTTCAACGTCCACTTCCTCAGCGAGATCTACAAGCAGCAGCCCATCAGCGGCCCCGGCATGCACAACCGGGTGGAGTACCGCCCGCTCGAGGGCTTTGTTCTGGCGGTAACCCCGTTCAACTTCACCGCCATCGGCGGCAACCTGCCCACCTCGGCTGCCCTCTGCGGAAACGTGGTGGTCTGGAAGTGCGCCAATACCCAGATCTATAGCGCCAGCATGACCATGAAGGTTCTGATGGAAGCGGGCCTCCCGGACGGCGTCATCAACCTGATCTTCACCAACGGGCCCGACACCGGCAAGGTCTGCTTCTCCCATCCTGATTTCGCGGGCGTGCACTTCACCGGCTCCACCGGCGTGTTCAACCACATGTGGAAGACGGTCGGCGAGAACATGAGCCAGTACCGCGCCTATCCTCGCCTCGTTGGCGAGACCGGCGGCAAGGACTTCGTCCTCGCCCATCCCAGCGCCGATCCGCAAGAAGTTGCCACCGGGTTGCTAAGGGGCGCTTTCGAGTACCAAGGCCAGAAGTGCTCCGCCGCCTCCCGCTGCTACATCCCCAGCAACCTGGCGGATGCGGTCAAGGCAAAGCTGGTGGAAGGCGTAAAGTCGTTCAAAGTCGGCTCCGTAGAGGACTTCGGATGCTTCGTGAACGCCGTCATCGACGAGAAGAGCTTTGATGGACTTGCCGGGTATCTGGAGCGCGCGAAGCAGGATACCGAGGCGACCATCCTCGTGGGCGGCGGCTACGACAAATCCGTCGGCTACTTCATCGAGCCCACCGTCATCGAGGTCTCAAACCCCAAGTACGTGACGATGTGCGAGGAGCTTTTCGGCCCGGTCCTCACGCTCTACGTCTATCCCGAAAACGAGTTCGAGGAGACGCTGGCTCTGGTGGACGGCACCTCCCCCTACGCTCTCACCGGCGCAATCTTCTCCCGAGATCGCGCCGCAATCGACCTCGCTACAGAGAAGCTGCGCAACGCGGCGGGCAACTTCTACATCAACGACAAACCCACGGGCGCGGTCGTCGGCCAACAGCCGTTTGGCGGGGCCAGAGGCAGCGGAACCAACGATAAGGCAGGCTCGATGCTCAACCTCTATCGCTGGCTGAGCGCACGGACGATCAAGGAGACCTTCGTGACTCCGACCGACTACCGCTACCCGTTCCTGGCGGAGTGAATCTCCGCTGGCTCGGCGGCCCGTAACCGGGCCGCCAAACCGCGGCTAGTTGATCTTGATCTCCCGGAAGAACCCGTTGAATTTGGAGACGGACAGAATAAGCTTGCCAGAGTAGTGGTTACTTCCTCCAGGCACGATGAACGCCTTCGTGGCCGACTTCGCCCCTGCTCCAACCACCACCCCCGAAACACCGATTCCCAGGGCGGACGGTGAGAAGCCCTGCGTCTCGATCTTGACCAGCACTCCCCCTGCCGGGGCAGCGTTCTCAAGGGTGATCGAAAGGACCCATGCTTGGCCCCCAGACACCGTGGCGGGGGCCACAAAGGTCTTGAGAACCCCGCGCTGACCGCATAGCAGCACCGATCTAGGGGTGGCCGACCCAATCTGCCCCGTAATCTTGCCCTCAACGGTTGCCGCCGGCGACACCGTCACGGGAAAGCTCTTGGAGGCCGCTAAGGCCCCCGCCGGGATGCTGATGTTCGAAGCGGTGAGGTTGGCCAGCGTGTCGGTTACCTTGACGACCGTGCTGGTTGGGCTCTTGCCTCGAATCTCGGCCTTAACCGGCAACGGTTTGGACGAGTCGTACAGCAGCGGTGCAGGGAAGTTGCCAGCGTATCCCGTGACCTTCAGAGCGGCGAGGATCGGTCCCCGGACCTTCACGGGCGTCGAGACCGTCACCCCGCTTCTGGTCGCTTTCACCACGTAGTCCTTGGTGGTCGCGGTTGGAGACGCTACCCCGCTCACCACCTTCTTAAGCGCGTTGGGTGAGAACGTCGCGGTTGCGGGCAATCCTAGGGCAACTGGTGCCGTCAGCGTCGCGACGAAGTTTGATGGAGCCTTGGAATCAAGCGCCAATTCTAGGCTATGCGCCTCTCCGCCATAGATGTCGACCGGAGTCGAGGTTAGCGTCACCAGCTTGGGAGGCAAAACGGTGTACTGAACCGTCTTCGAGACGCCGTCTGACGATCCAGTAATCGTTGCCACCGTATTCGCGGCCACTGGGCTTACGGTTGGGAACACGTCGACGGTCGTTTGCCCGGCAGGCACGAGTACGGTGGTGGGAACGCCGAAGACGGCCTTGTTTGAGCTAAGGGCAACCGCTATGCCTCCACCCGGCGCTTTGCCGACCAGGGTAACCGCGAGTTTCGGCTTGACCCCTGAGTTGCCGGAAGTATGGCTGAGCACAAGGGACTGAATCGCAACCTTCTGCTGTAGCCGCTGAACGAGCAAGTCGCCAGAAGTTGTGACCGAGGTCATCAGCACGTCGCCGTTCGGAGCCTGATGAAGGACGTGGCGGCGGGCCGACGAAGTGCCGGTGAACGCCCACTGCTCCGACATCGTGTCGAGGTCGATGCGGGTGGCAATCGGGCGCCAACCTCCGTTCACGAAGGTAACACCGCCCACAAGCAGACCGCTCGCATCGCCAAGAATGCTCTCCGGCTCACGGTCGGTTGGGCCGGCGAACGGGCCAAGAATCGCTGGGTACGAGGACGTTGCCCGGTACCGGCGCAGGCCCCAGGACTCCGGCGTCCCTGCCTGGGCGGTGAGAACGTAAGCGAGCTCGCCGACCTTGGCCGACGCCGCAAAGTAAACCTCGTTCTCAAACTTCAAGTAGTTTTCGTAAAGCCAACCGCCGAGCAAGGAGTACTTCAGAAGGCCGTTCTGGCTTGCGTCCGAACCCGGGTCGCCGACCTGCACCAGCAGGTTCTGTCCCATGACCTGCATGCCGATCACCGTTCCCTCCGTGTCCACGACGGCGTCGTGCCAAAGCTCCTCTCCCGCCTTCGAGAAGGCCACGATGAACGGCCACGACCCCGCATTCCCGCCGATCAGCACGTTGTTCTGGGACTCGACGATGCGAGTCACGTCGTGTCCGTCGACTAGTGAAGCCGAGTACACCTCGCGCCAAGACATCGTTCCCAGCGGGCTCAAGCTTGCCAAGCCGGCCAAGTCAAAACCGAGCGGGCCTGGCACATCTAGGCCAACGAGAATCGTGTTGTTTACGGTCACCAACAGGGCCTGCGTTTCATTGGCCGGGCCCAGGTTTGCCGTCCACGCCACCGTGCCGGTAGGGGTGACCCGCACCGCTAGACACTCCCGGTCCTTTGAGTTCTTAGCCCGAATCGCGGTGAAGACGACGTCGCTGCCAAGTCCTTTCACTTGGCCGGCATGATCGTCGAACGCTCCGAGGCCGGGCAGACGATATTCCCACTGCTTGACCCCGGTCAGGTTGAACTTGGATAGGCGCACGTCTCGCCACTGACCATCGTTCGCGTCGGGCTCGGTCAGCATATAGGTGCTTCCGTCGGCGGTGCTCCAGACCTTGCCTGCCGGATCGAACTGAGTCGAGACCCCACCGACCGGAATGCTCCAACGCGAGGAAATGGACGCGGGGGCCAAGCCAGCCACCGCAAGCACGAGAACCGCGATCATTGCACGAACCATGTAAGGAGTTTAAGGCAAATGCCGGCATGAGACAACCTCAAGGCGGCCTTCTTGCACCCTTTCCGAGAGGTCTTCTACCATGGTAGAATGAACCATGGGACTCAACATCAAGAACCGGGAAGTCGAGGCGCTGATCGACGAGGTCGCCCGCCTGACCGGCGAGTCCAAGACCGAAGCGGTCCGCGTCGCCATGCTGGAGCGAAGGGCCAAGCTAAAGCCAGCCTCGCAGGAAGAGGCCGAGCGCAGAGCCGCAGAGTTCCGCGCATGGTGGGAGGAGAGTATCAAGCCCCACTTGGACCCGAAGTACATAGGCAAGTCCATGTCCAAGGCCGAGCGGGAGGAGATCCTAGGGTACGGGCCAGATGGAGTCTGACTCGGTACTTCTCGATACCTCCGCACTACTTGAAATCCTGCTGGGAGGTGATCATGCTTCCCGGCTCAGCTCTACAGTTCAGAACTCTTCAAACGTGGTCGTCGGCTCGCACTCGTACTTAGAGGCGGTCATGGTGTACTCAAGGGTGAGCTCAGCTCCGATGTCCGATCTCGATGGTCTGCTGGTGCGACTTGGAGCAAACATCGTCTCCTTCGACGGTCATCACGGGCGCGCTGCTGGTCAGACCTTCCTCCGATACGGCAAGGGCCGCCACCCTGCCGCTCTGAACTACGGAGACTGCATGAGCTACGCCATCGCCAAGATCGGCGGGTACCGACTCCTCTACGTAGGCGCCGACCTCTCCCAGACCGATCTGGCTTGAAGTAGACTCAAGGCAATTGCCGATGCCCGGGTTCCGGGGACGGTAGAACCCCCGGGGAAGGTAGATCCCGAACAAGAACTATGGCAGCGGTCGCTCAACAGGTCGAAACCGTCAACATCACCGTGAACGACATCCCGATCACGGTCCCGAAAGGACAGATGATCGTCGAGGCGGTCAAGCAGATTGGGCTCGAGATCCCGATCTTCTGCTACCACCCGAGGCTCAAGCCGGTTGGCATGTGCCGGATGTGCATCGTCGAGGTCGGCATGACCCAGCCGGACGGCACCGTCCGCAAGATGCCTAAGCCGCAAGCCGCCTGTTCGCTCCCGGCCAGCGAAGGCCTCGCCATCTACACCGACTCCGAGATGGTCCACCGTGACCGTAAGGGCGTCCTCGAATTCCTGCTGATCAACCACCCTCTGGACTGCCCGATCTGCGACCGCGGCGGCGAGTGCCCCCTTCAGAACAACACGCTCTTCTACGGCCCCTCCACCAGCCGCTATCTGGAGATGAAGCGGCACCTCCCCAAGGCCTACCCTCTCAGCGAGTACGTCACCCTTGACCTCGAGCGATGCATCCAGTGCGGACGTTGCGTTCGGTTCACCGAAGAAATCTCCGGCGATAGCCAACTCGCGTTCCGCTTCCGCGGGGCCTCGATGCAGCCCTCGACCTTTGAACTCCGGAACTTCGAATCCAAGTTCTCCGGCAACGTGATCGAGATCTGCCCGGTGGGCGCCCTGACCAGTAGCAAGTACCGCTTCCGCGCCCGACCCTGGGACCTGGAAACCAAGCCCGGCATCTGCACCCTCTGCAGCAACGGCTGCAACATTTGGTTCGACTACCGTGCCGGCCGCATGGTCCGCATCAACGGTCGCACCAATGAAGCGGTCAACGAGGAGTGGACCTGCGACAAGGGCAAGTTCGGCCACGATTTCTACAACTCGGATAAGCGCCTCACCAAGCCGCTCGTCCGCCGAGGTGACCGGCTGGTGGAAGCCGACTGGGCGGATGCCTACTCCGAAATCCTCCGAGCCTTCCGCGACGGAGGCGACTCGGTTGCCGCCCTCGGCGGAGCGTCCAACTCCAACGAGGACCTCTACCTGCTCCAGCGGCTGTTCCGGAGAGACTTCGGCAGTGCCAACCTGGACCACCGGTTCCAGAGCAACCTCTCGTCCCATGAGCAGCGCCTGGAGAATCTCCTCGAAGTCCGCCGGGTCCAGTCCAGCATCGCGAGCCTAGAGACCGCGCCGGCCATGCTCGTGTTTGGAACCTCGCTCTCGGATGAAGAGCCCATCGTCTATCTTCGCGTCCGAAAGGCCTGGTTCCAGAACGGCTCCAAGGTGATCGTCGCCCACCACGAGGCGACCGATGCCGATTCCTTTGCCCAGGTCATCTTGCGATACCGCGCGGGCACCGAGTCTGCTCTGGCCGCTGGTCTCCTCAAGGCCGTTGCCGACCTTGGCAAGGCAAGCCTGCCCGCAGACGCCACCGCCGCCATCGCCGGGATGACGCTCGAAAAGACGGAAGAGGCAACCGGGGTACCGGCATCCTCGATCCGAGAGGCAGCCGCCCTTCTTGCCGAGGGTATCCCCACCCTCACCACCCGGAACTTGTTTGAAACGAGCACCGGTGCAGACGCGGCTGCAACCCTTGCCGGTCTTGCCAAGGCCACCGGCGGCGAGTTCAACAGCTTCGGACTCGAAGCCAACGACGAGGGTGCGATCCGGCTTGGCATCCTGCCTGACACCCTTCCCGGCGGCGCTAAAGCATCGCAGGTCGGGCTGGATACCGACGACATCTTCCGCGCCGCCGCCGACGGTCGAATCAACGCCCTGTGGCTCGTGAACGTAGACCCGCTCGCCGAGCATCGCGACCGGGCGCTCGTGGAAGAGGCTCTTGAGAACGTTCCGTTCCTTGTGGTCCAGGCAACCCACGAGTCCGAGGTGATGGCCTTTGCCAGCGTCGTGCTCCCCCAGGCCGCGCCCGCCGAGACCGACGGAACCTTTACCAACGTGGAGGGCAGAGTCCAACGGTTCGCCCAGGTTCTCAGCCCGAAAGGCGATGCGAAGGCGGCTTGGAGGATATTCAGCGAAGTTTCTCTTCGCCTGAGACCCGCCACTCCGCTTTTCAGCCCGAGCGAGGTCATGGATCAGATCGCGGCCGAACTGCCGGAGTTCGCGAACGCCCGGTACGAGGTCCTTCCCGCCGAAGGCCTGGTGGTCTAGAGGGGCAACCCCGCAAAGGTACGCTCAGAGCGCCCAATGCTTGCATGGCTTGCGGAACTTGACGACCGGTTCATCCGGATGCCGCGGCCCGTTGTGCTGGGTATTGCCCTCCTCACCGCCATCGGCCTCGGCATCGCGGACTACTACATCGTCCCCGACCTGCTCATCCTCTATCTTGCTCCCCTCTTCATGGCTGCATGGTACGGGGGAGCACGTACCGGCTACGTGGTCGCGATCTACGCTGCCGGCGCAAGCTATGTCACCCAAACCCTCACCACCGGAAGCTCTGAGGTCGACGCCAACGCCGCGGTAACCCTTGCCGTTCGCCTGGTCGCCTATTTGGCCATCGCCCACGTTTTTGTTCGCCTTCGGGAGAGCCGTCGCCAGCAAGAAGAGCTGATGGGCTTCATTGTCCACGACCTCCGCTCCCCCATCTCCAGCGCCATCACTGGCCTCCAGACCCTGGAGCAAGTAGGCGAGAACCTCAACGAGTTGGAGACTGAGATGGTGCAACTCGCTCTCATCTCCAATCGGCGGGCATTGACCCTCGTGAACTCGATCCTGGATGTCGCAAAGCTAGAGAGCGGGAAGATGGAGGTCCATCGTGAGGAGGTCCTCCTTAACGATTTCCTTCAGGAATGCCTCCTACCCGTCAGTCTCTGGGCGCACGGTGCGAACGTCACGCTCAAGACCCACGTGCGAAAGGAAAAGGCTATCCTTGATCGCGACCTCACGTCGAGGGTTCTGCTCAATCTCCTCAGCAACGCGCTGAAGTTCAGCCCCGAAGGTTCTGCCGTGACCCTGGGCGCGGAAGAAGACGCGCACGGCGTCAAGTTCACCGTGGAGGACCAGGGCCCTGGCATCCCCGCCGAGTTCGTCGAAAGCATTTTCGAGCCGTTCAACCAGGTGAAGGGGACGAAAGGCGGCACCGGCCTGGGCTTGACGTTCTGCCGGCTCGCCGTGCATGCGCAAGGCGGAAAGATAGGAGTCAAAAGCACCGTCGGCCAAGGAGCAACCTTCTGGTTCACGCTGCCCGAAAGCCACGCGGACCTCAAGCCAGAACAAAGCCCATAGATTGTGGTAGTTTTGCTACAATGGCAGTTATGCGACGCTGTCTCCACCGCCTTGCGCCCTCGGCTGCTCTGCTCTGCATCCTGATCGCCACCATTGCCCCCAGTCAAGCATCCGCTCAAGACGATCCCAGCCAGAAGGTTCTCAGCCTCGACTATCAAGACGCGCCCGTAAGGGACGTCCTGCGGGCCATGTTCCGATCGGTGAGCGTCAGTTTCACCGTGGCACAGGAAGTCCAGGGACCTATCAACGTCAGTCTGAAGAACGTGACTTTCGAAGTTGCGCTGGACAACGTGCTCCGCCAAGTGAACGCAACCTACCGGGTCGAAAGCGGCGTGTACAATATTCTCCTTCGACCGCTACCCGAGGAGACAGACCTCTCTGACGATAGGAGCCCGATCATCTCCTCTCTCATCTTCGAGGACTCCGACGTTCGCGAAGCCATCCGAGCCTTGTTCAAGCAAGTCTCGAAGCACTACGTGATGGCCGCCGACGTGCAAGGCGTCGTAAACGCCAACCTGGCAAGAGTTCCGCTTCCCCTTGCCCTGGATGTTCTCCTCGGCCAGGTCGACTCCACTTACAGGATTCAGGGCGGAGTCTATGAGATAGTTCGTCGGCAGACCGTGGTGGGCGAAGCTGTACCGTCAACCCAGGCGACTCCCGCAAAACCACGTCCCGACCCCCGCCTCGCCAAGCGCCTCGGAGACTTCAAGGTCACGGGCAAGTACCCGGTCGAGGTGTTCTCCCAGTTGTTCGCCAAGGCGAACGTCCGCTACGTGATTCGAGAAGACATCCCCGGCAAACTCACTCTGGACCTAAGGGGTCTCACGATCGAGAAGGCCCTAGCCGCCGTCAAGTCTGCGTCCCGCACCAGCATCGAGACGATCAACGGCGTCTACGTAGTATCCAGGAAGAAGGGCTAGACGGCCGCGAACTGGTTCGCCGCCACGCTCCTGTAGGCGGCGATCGCTACCTTCGCTGCGGCGAGTCCGTCTTCCCCCGTCACCGGCGGCTCTTCCCGCCGGATTACCGCCTGGATGAAGGCCGTGATCATCGCGGCGTCATCGTTGGACTTGAATCCGAGCACAGAGTGACGCATCGTACGGTTGGAATAGTGATGGATTTCCTGCCCAAACATATCTAATTCCAGGATTCCCTTCTCGCCGATCACCCGCATCGTAACGTCGCCCCAGGTCTTGTAGGAGGCCGGCCGGGACCAGCTGGAATCCAGGGTAGCGAAGACGCTGCTCGGGTACTCCAGGGTCACCATCGCGATATCGTCGGTGTCCCTCTCGTACATGCGGTTGCCGATCTGAGCCTGCACCCGAACCGGCTCTTCGCCGAGTAGATCGCGTAGAAGGTCGGCCACGTGCACCGTGTGGTCGATCATCGCGCCGCCGCCCGAAAGTGCCGCATCTACGAACCACCCTCCCGGGCATCCACCGTGGTTGGTGGCGCACACCGCAACAATCTTCCCGATCTCGCCCGACGCGGCCCGGGCCTTCAGGCGATGGTACGCCGGGGAGAAGCGGCATGGGAACGCGGTCATCAGAACCGCGCCACTTTCGCGCCCCGCCCTCACCATCGCCTCGCCATCCTCCAAACTCGTGACCAGTGGCTTCTCGCAGAGCACGTGCTTCCCTGCCGCCAAGGCGGCGATTCCCTGGCGGGCATGGAAGACGTTCTCGCTGCAGATCACGATAGCGTCGCAGGCCGCCAGAAGCGCATCCAAGGTCGGGAAGGCTGGTACTTCGGCCGCCGTAGCGAACTCGGACGCCCGCACCGGTTCGTGGTCCCAAACTCCGATGATCTCGGCGTCCTCGCTTGCCTTCAGGCCCCCTACGTAGCTCCAGATGTGGAGGTGCGCAACGCCAACGAGTCCAACGCGAACGGACATTCGCCGAGTTTAGCCGCTGGAGGCATCCCGCGGCATCACGGCGCCTAGAGGTGGACTAATCGTCCCTCGCCCTCAAAGTCGATCTGGACCGTCACCGCCTCTGAAAGGTCGAATGCGTCGCCAAGCCGGTCCGGCCATTCGATCAGGCACAGGTGGTCGTCGAGGTACTCCTCCAGCCCAAGCCCGGTGGCAGCCTGCAAACGGTAGAGGTCGGCATGCATCACGGGAGGATCGGTGGCGTAGGTTTGGATCAGGTTGAACGTAGGGGACCGCACCGCACCCACGTGGCCCAGCCCTTCCAGCACGCCCCGAACCAGGGTCGTCTTTCCCGCCCCTAACTCGCCGATTAGCAGAACCAACGTTCCCGCCTTCCACAGTCGGGCGAGTTCGCTTCCCAGCTCCCGCATCGCCATCTCGTCGGCCACAATCCGCTTCGTCACGCGAGGTCGGAGACCTTCGCGCCGTGCTGGATCGCCTGAATCAGGTTGCCGTCCGGGTCGGCGAAGTCGAGAACCACGCCCCCAGGTACCTGGTGGTAGCCCGCCAGGACCCGTACGCCCGCTTCTTCAAGTCGCCGGCGAAGCTCCGCAATGTCCTCGACCTCGATTCCGAGGGCCCAGCCAGACTTGACTTGGTCCGGCACGTAGCCCTCTCGATAGGGCGGATGGAGCCCCAACCGGTTCGCCCCGATCGAGAAGTCGGCCCAATGCTCGGAGACGTAGCCGAAGGGCAACCCAAGAAGATCTCGATAGAAACCCACCGCCCGCGACATGCTGGAAACCTCCGCGACCAGAGTAGCCATTCCCTTGACCATAGGGCCATTATGGTCCCGCACGCATCCGAGGAGGCAGCGGAATCGTATGGATGCGCGGGTCGGTGTCGTAAACTAGAGGCCCGTTAAGGTTCGATCACATTTGACTATCCCCCCCCAACGCTTCCGGTCCGTGTTCATCTCCGATTTCCATCTTGGATCGGTGGCCTGCAAGGTGCAGCAACTCGAGGAGTTCCTGCATGCGGTGGACTGCGAACACCTCTACTTGGTGGGAGACATTATCGACGTGTGGGTGAGCGCCCGCGCGGGCAAGTGGAACCAACATCACACCAACGTGATCCGCACGATCCTCGGCAAATCTAAGCGCGGAACCCTGATTTACTACACCCCCGGAAACCACGACGCCTTCCTCCGCAAGGTGATCCGGAGCGAACTGGGCAACATCGTGATCGACCACGATTTCGTTCACACCGGCGCCGACGGGCGGCGATACCTTGTGGTCCACGGCGACTTTTACGACAAGTCGGTGACCGCCTGCAAGCCGCTTGCCTGGGCAGGGACTTGGCTCTACGAGGGCCTCGCGGTCATGCATCAGGCCCGCGAAAAGGCAGGCGCCAAGCAGAAACCAGGTGGATTTAGCCTCAAGAAGAAGTTCAAGGGCTTCATCGAGTACTTCACGAACTACGAAGAGAAGGTCACCGTGGACGCGGCAAAAGGCGGCTACGCCGGCGTGATCTGCGGACACATCCACAAGCCCAAACTGGTTGCGCACGAGTCCGGCGCGCTCTACATCAACACCGGCGACTGGATCGAAAACATGACGGCGGTGGTCGAGCACTTCGACGGGCGCCTCGAGCTTATTTACTGGGATGTCTACCGAAAGCAGTTCATTGCCCCCGAACCCGAACCCCTCCAAGAGCCCGTTGTCGCCTGACGCCACCGTCCCCGAGGTTATCGACCGCGGCAAGCTGGGCGACCAGATTCGGGAGTGGTGGTTCCCCCACCGGTCTTTCGAGTTCGGAGGACGCCTCTACGAGTGGACCGGCATCCGTGCCTTCTACGTCTTCATGGCTCAGCTCGCCGGGGAGCCCGTTCTTCCCAAGCTTGGGGAGGGAGAAACCCACCTCTCGCCCGGCGCGGTCGCGGAATGGCGCACGAACGCCCGCTACCACGAGTGGGCCAACATCGTTCTGTACTGGACCTACATCCCTGGGCTCGTTGGCGGCCTCATCATTCCCAACTACGCCCTGTTCTGGATCAGCTTCGTCCTCTCGCTGATCAACGTGGCCTGCGTCCTGGCGGAGCGCTACAAGCGTGCTGTCTGCACCGACCTCCTTGCCCGCGGTGCCACCGGAATCGAAGAACTACCGCGCCCCAAAGCGCCGGAGAAACCCCTCGCCGACTGGTACTTCGTTCCTAAGCGATGGGAGAGCGTGAAGCTCTATGAGACCTACGGCGGCGAGCGCTTCCGCCAGATGATGGTGGACGCCACGACCGCCTGCCGCTTCCCGCCGCACCTGCGAAAGGGCAACGCCCAGTTCATTGCCAGCATGGGTCGAGACGAAATCCTGGGATTCGAGGCGACTACCCGCACGGCGGAGATGATCCACACCGGCGGATTCGTGCTTCACCTTGTCTTCTTCATCGCGTTCTGGCGGCTGGAGCCTGCGATCGCGGTCTACCTTTTCCTCCTCCTCCTCTTCGATTTCTACTTCATGGTTCTCCAGCGCTATCACCGGAACCGAGTCTGGAAACTCGTCGAGCGGTTCCGAACTCGGCGACCGCGCCGGGAACCTGCCGAAACCAATGCTGGTTCGGTAGGGTAAGGACCACCAGCCGATGCAGACTGCCCCCTCCGACCACAGGAATCGCCCCGCCGTGCCGACCGGCTCCCCGCGCGTCCTGATTCTGTCCGCCTCAACCGGCAACGGGCACATGAGCGCCATGGCGGCCCTGGAGCACGAACTCAAGCAGCGCGGCGTCGAGTGTCTAGCGGTCGATACCCTGGACCACACGGGCAAGGCCTTCAAGGCCTGGTACGGAGGCGGGTACGAGCGGTGCGTACGCACCAAGCCGGAGGCTTGGGGCCACCTCTACAAGATCAGCGACTCTCCTCGGCTCGCCTTCCACTTCCAGGGCCTGCTGGACATGACCTTCGTGTCACGAACCAGGCGGCTTCTGAACCGCTTCCGACCCACCGTCGTGGTTTGCACGCACTCTCTGCCTCAGCCGTTCTTGGCCCACGAGCGCAAACGCCTCGGCTACAAGATGTCGATCGTCGTCACCGACCTCTACCCCCACCTCATGTGGCTACGGGGCGAGCCCGACCAGTTCCTCTTGCCGAGCGCCTGGACTCAGCGGGTCCTCGAGGAGCGCAAACCAAGCTTCAAGGGCCGTTCGGTCGTGACGGGTATCCCCGTTCATGCCGCGTTCGCCGAGGAAATCTCGACTCAAGAGGCACGCACCCGCTTGGGCTTGGACCCAAACAAGCCAACCGTTCTGATCACGGTCGGCGGCATCGGAGCCGGCCCGGTCCTTGAGGTGTGCCAACGGCTCTCCAAGCTTCCCTACCCGGCCCAGGTCATCGTGGTTGCCGGGCGCAACAAGGCGCTCTACCAACAGCTTTCCAGCCAGGAAGCCGCGCTGAACGACGGGTCCGCTGCGAGGTTTCAGATCTTCGGCAGCGTCCCCCTAGAGAAGATGGCCGCGTTTATGAAGGCCAGCGATTTCCTCGTCGGCAAGTCTGGGGGGCTCACCACCTCGGAAGCCTTAGCATGCGGCTGCGGATTCCTGGTCTACGAGCCGATGCTCATTCCGGGCCAGGAGTTCGATAACGCGCGCTTCCTTGCCGAGTCCGGCTCTGGAGCGTTGCTTCACAACCTGGACGAACTGGACGGCCGCATTCGCGACCTCCTGTCCAGCCCCGCCGCCCTTGAGCAGATGCGGGCGAGCGCCCGGGAGAACGGAAGGCCCCGCTCCACCCCGGACGCAGTGGACGCAATCCTGCGCCTTTAGGCCAAGGACCAGTCGAAGGCGATCGTCGCCACGCTCCGATCCGCGCCCTGGAGCCTCGCGTAGGCGTTCGGAGCGTCGTGCGGAGACACCACGTCCCCCACCAACTCGCGCACGCTGATCGCTCCGGCTGCGATCAACTGCAGGCAGTGTCGAAGGTCGCTCGGATGGGAGTCCCGCGGGAACAGGATCGAAGCCTCCTTCTCAAAGGTCTTCTGATAGTCGGCCGCGAAGTCGCCGGGGTAGCTCCCTTGAAGCACCACCCGCACGCCCAGCTTTCCGCTGTCGCCCCAAGGCTTGTCGAAACCGCACGCAATGCTCTGATCCAGCAGGCTCGGCGCGCCGGTGGCATCGGAAACGATCGCCGCGCCGGACGGGAACTTCTTGCGAACCGTCTGCCCGAGGGACCCTTCCACAACGTAAGCCTCGACGCCGCCCTTGCGTGCCAGTTCTACGCGGGCCGGCTCCGTATCGAAAGCCGCGACCTCGCAGCCAAGCTGCTTGAAGATGCGCGCGGAAAGCTGCCCGATCGCACCCAGCCCGATCACCGCCACGGTCTCCCCCGCCTGCGCTTGCGCCACGATGGGGCCTCGATTGGCAATCGCCGCGAGGCGAGCCACGATCGCCGAAACTGGATCCACGCCATCCGGCACAACGTAGGCCTCCCGCGCGTTCACCGTTGCCCGTGAAACGTGGCCGCCCCACATCTTGGCCGCGCCCAGAATCTCGCAAGACCCTCCGCTCATGACGACCGTGCCCTCCGGCACCGAGGGATCCAGGCTCTGAACCACCCGCCCAACATGGGCGTAACCCGGAACGAAGGGCCAGTGGTTGGTGTTCGGCTGCTTGCCGGCCAGGCAGCGAAGCTCGGTGCCTGGGCTGATGAGCGTGACGATCGCGTCCACCAGTAGTTGGCCTTCCTTGGGCTCGGGCACCTGGACGTCGCCCGACGCCACCTGACCGGGGGAAGTGAAGAGAATCGCCTTCGCGTCTAGTGCCATCGCGAGGCCAGAATATCCGCGATTTCGCTCAGAAGTTGCTCGTCCGTGTGGTCAAAAGCACCTACGCGGTGTCCATCGATATCAATCTGTCCCAGAATCCGTCCTTCGAGCCGGATGAGGACGACGATCTCGGACCGGGTCTTCAGGCTGCAGGCCAAGTAGTTGGTGAGATCCCGCACGTCCGGCACCACCTGGTTCCGGTCTTCCGCCACCGCCGTCCCGCAAACCCCTCGCCCAACCGGGATCACCGTGTGGTCCGTCGCCTCGCCGACGTAGGCGTCTAGGTGTAGTTCATCACCTTCCAACCGGTAGATTCCGGACCAGTTGTAGTCGTCCAACTTGTCGAGCAGATCCATGGCCTGCTGGCGAAGCTCCCTGCCCGTCAGGGGTGAGGGGGCGAGTTCGGCAAGGATCGACGCGTGCTGCTCGGGGGAAACCATGCGTTGATTATGGGAGCAATCCAGTCAGGCTCTTCGCCGGTGATCGGCGGTGCTCAAGCGGCTATGTCTACCTCAACGGCCTGGACCCCGCGAGGGTCGAAGTGGCCGCCGGAGCAATCCTCCCATCCCGCTTCGCGCTGCACCCGGACCCGAAACGCGTCGGCCCGCCGGTAGGCGTAAGGCACCTGCGCCCGCGTGAAGCGGAGTACCCCGTCCACGGGAATCTCCTCGACGTCCAGCAGCACGGGTTGGATATGGACCTGGCCCTCGAGCATCCTTAAACCAAGCTCGCCCCAGCGAGTGAGGATTTCCTCCTTGACCTGCCCGGTCATGCCGGGCTGCTTCGCTCCGCCTTCGGCGGGCGTGTGGCTGTAGGGATCGGCCGGGAAGGCGCCGTAAGCGGCCGCGCTCTTGCGATAGCCTAGGCCGTCGCGGATGCGTCGGTAGAACCCCTTCAAGGCATCCAGCTCGGGAACTCCGCGATCTGCCGCGTCGAAGACGCGTTCCTGCACCGCCAGCAGAAGCTTGGCCACCATGTGCCAGTAGATGCTTCCGAGACCTTCGTAGCCGAACATCGTGCCGGAGCGCCCCGTGAACTCGCGGTGGCGCAGCAGGCGTTCGTAGGCCTCGACGAGGGGCGCCAGCTCATCGCCCAAGTCGGCGCAGACCGCTTCCAGATCGCCGCGGTTCGATAGGCCCGGCGCGAACCGCACGGTTCCATCGCTTTGTCGTTGCAGCACGTCGGTGCGCCCGTGGGCAAGCAGGTCTTGGACGATCGGCAAAGCCAGCGCATCGGCATCGAGTTGGTTCTTCTCAAAGAAGCCAGGCAGCTTGCGGTCCGGGTAAAGCAGGAATGAGTTCCGGTCGGACGCGTAGATCTCGCTCTCGAACAAACGCTGGAGCAGCTTCACCGCTTCGGCGTCGGTGAGGAAGCCGCAAGACAGCAGAGCCACCTGTCCCTCCAGCATTGGGTAGAGGTGCGAAACCTCGGCGCGACCTTCCGTGAAGCGCACGATGTTGTAGCTGTCGAAGAGCCCATCCTCGCGGCGGCAGCATTCGAGGGTCGCGTCCACCAAGGGCAGCAGATCGTTCGCCAAATCCGTGAGCATGCCCTCGGGAGCGTGCACCATCGTCCGGCTGGCCGCGCCCTGGTAGGCGGCGGCGCGCCATTCGTCGAGCAGGGCTCCCGCTTGGTCGAGAAAGGCTCGTCGCGCCACGGCGTCTTGCGTCGAAGAGGATTGGGTCTCCCTCACGAGCGCGCCAAAGCGCTCCAACGCGACCAGCGTCGGCTCGGGCAGCGAGAAGCTTCGCTCGGCCCCGGGAAGCCTCTGCAGAAACATCAGGAATCGCCGAAGGTACGCCAGGGTCACTACGGACAGGCCGTTGCCGACCAAGGCGTTGTTCGCGTCGTTCCACTCCGGCCGCTGGGTGTGCAGCCACAATCCGCCCCCGGGCAGCAACGAACCGGCCTTGGCAAGCAAGATCACCGCAAGCTTTTCGCCGAAGGTGGCCAGAACCGGCTGTCCTCCGTCGTCGCAGACCAGCAGGCCGTCCGCCCCGAGTCCCTTCCGCCGATCCTGAGCGCGACGATGAGCGGCGTGATCGAAATCGATCGTTTCCTTGGGCTTCTGAACTTGCTCGGCGTAAGGCTTCAGGCGGTAAGGAACGTCGCCGAAGCTGAAGAGCGCCCGATCCCAAAGAGATGGCAAGAGGTTCGGTTCGTGCTCTTTGGCCGCTTCCATGAGGCGAAGCAAGTAGATGATCTGGTGGTCTCCCCAGTAGCCGATGTTGCTCCAGGGGTTGTCCGGCTCAACGACTTCCCAGTCGATCCCGTCGCGGCCGACGCGGTAGGGGTTGTAGCCATCGGGGGTCATGGCGCCCAAGAAGGCGGTAATCATCGAGCCCACGAAAGCCGGCTCGCTGGGGACGAGCCCTTCCCAGTTCTGGAAGATGTCTCGCCAGTTCCCGGCGTAGTTGACCACCCGCCGACCTGCCGCGTCCCGCACGTGGATCGCGAACCGGTTCCAGGGGCGGCTCGGGTCGCCGTGGCGGCGGCTAAACGTCAGGGGGAGGTACTCGAGCACCAACCTCTCGGCCTGGTCTCCGCCGATCTTGCGAGCGGCGGCGAGCGCGTCCTCGCGCTCTAGAACCGCGGGCAGCGACTCTAGGGCCTTAGCCAGCTGAGCGCCGACCAACCGATTCCTCCCGGTTACGAACGCCGTCAGGTCGTCTCGTTGCAGCCGTGTGCCGTCCACGAAGACGCCGCCGCGCATGATGTTGAAGAGCACGTTGGCCCGGTGGTGGGCCGCCGCCATGCCGTCGGCCGATTGTTGGAAACCGTCGGCTTGGGCTAACAGCTCATCGAGCCCTTCGCAGTTGGCCTGGCGGGCGTTGAGGATCTCTTCTACCGTTCCTCCGCCGGAGGCAAGTTTCTGCGCCAGCTCGAACGACTCGACCTGGGAGCGCGGCCCATCGATCACGAGGTGCCACTCCTGCCCGGCCGCTTCGACGCTGGCATCGAAGCCCACGAGGAAGGCGCCACGCCGACCGCGAGTAAGGAACTCGGGCTCGAGCTTTCCGCCACGACAGAAGCGCTCGACCTGGTTCGCCGAGAGCAGCGTGCAGGTGTTGGCAGGCAGGCCGGCGTGCCAAACCGTGAGGGCCTGAAGCGACTCCTTTGGCTCGGCGCGGTCCCAGATTCGGGCGTAGAGCGTGTAGAGCCCCAACCGCCCATCGGCGGCCACCTCGTTCCACTTGTAGGCGTCGCTCAGGTTGCTCATGGTCGCCTGCGCGCTCGTGCCAACGTTTGGGGGCATCAGGTTCAGAATCCCGTCGAGGACCGTAACCGAGCACGGCTCGCCGTCCGTCGCCTCTAACCTCGCGAAGCGCACCAGGCCCAGCAACGCCGACGAGAACCACTCCACTTGGAAGGCCAGACCGCTCAAAGCGTGCTCCTCGCGGAAGCGAATCCGGGTCCCCGACAGGTTCTTCCACACCGAACGTCGCCCCTGAGAAGTTGGGCCAAGGCGAGCGGTGAAAGGCTCCCAGAGCTCCGCCTCACCGTTCAAGCGGTGGATGAGGACCCAGGTTCGTGGGCCGCTGTGGTCGCCATGGGTATGGATCTTGTCGACTGTTTCGTAGGGTAGGAAGGCTCCCTCCTCGTCCCGACGTCCCGCCGTCAGTCCACCCGTGCTCGAGATGAACGCCCAGACGTCGCAGTCTCCGGCCAGCGTCATCAGGAACGGCGGTAGGTGCTCGTTCCCTTCGATCCGGTACCACGTGTCGTCCTGATCCTCGACAAAGCCGCCACGCGTCAGCACCTCCGCGTCCAGTTCGCCGAGGGATGAACCCGCGATAGTTTGGGACGATGACAGTGCTTGCATCATGTGCCCAGCATATCGGGATCGGACCACGAAATGCCGTCCCAGCTTGCTTCCATAATCAAGGAATGTCTCACCGCGTGCCCCTCGCCCAAGCCGATCCCGTGATCGCCCACCTGATCCAGGAAGAGGAGCAGCGCCAAGAGCACAACCTAGAGCTGATCGCCAGCGAAAACATCGCCAGCCTCGCCGTCCGCGAGGCGATGATGAGCGTGCTGACCGACAAGTACGCCGAGGGCTACCCCGGCAACCGCTACTACGGCGGGTGCGAAGTGGTGGACGTGGTGGAGAACCTGGCCCGGGACCGCGCCAAGGAACTCTTCGGCGCCGTCTACGCCAACGTTCAGCCCCACAGCGGAAGCCAGGCCAACACCGCCGTCTACATGACCTTCCTGAAGCCGGGCGACAAGGTCATGGGCATGAACCTTTCGCACGGAGGACACCTCACCCACGGCTCCCCCGTCAACTTCAGCGGCCAGCTCTACGACTTCGTGGCGTACGGCGTAAGCCCGGAGACCGAACTCCTAGACTACGACGCCGCCTACGACCTTGCCCAGCAACACCGCCCCAAGATGATCACCGTGGGCGCCAGCGCGTACTCCCGCGCCATCGACTACGCCAAGTTCCGCGAGATCGCGGACTCCGTGGGCGCGTTCCTCTTCGCCGACATCGCCCACCCCGCCGGCCTCATCGCCAAAGGCGACCTGCCGAGCCCGCTTCCCCACTGCCACGTAGTCACCAGCACCACCCACAAGACCCTCCGAGGTCCCCGCGGGGGCCTGATTTTGATGGGCGAGGACTTCGACAACGCCTTCGGCCAGGTCGCCGCCAAGAGCGGACGAACCCTGCGAATGAGCGAGCTCCTAGACCGCCAGGTCATCCCCGGCATCCAGGGAGGCGCGCTCATGCACGTCGTCGCGGCCAAGGCCGTCGGCTTCGGCGAGAATCTCCAGCCCGCCTTCGGCGACTACACGAAGCAGATCATCCGCAACGCCCGCGCCCTTGCCGCCGCCCTCATGGACCGCGGGTTCAAGGTGGTCTCCGGCGGCACCGACAACCACAGCATGCTGATCGATTTGCGCAGCAAGGGCGTCACTGGCAAGGCTGCCCAGATCGCCCTGGACAACGCCGCGATCACATGCAACAAGAACGGCGTGCCGTTCGACGACAAGTCGCCGCTCATCACCTCTGGTATCCGCCTCGGCACCCCCGCCGTCACCACGCGCGGGATGAAGGAGCCCGAGATGGCCCAGATCGCCGAGTTCATCGACCGCGTCATCGTCGGCATCGCCGACGAGTCGGAGATCGCCGCCGTGAAGAAGGACGTCTGGGACCTGACGTCTGGGTTCGTGGTTCAGTAGGGCCCTGAATCCAGCCAGCATTTGGGGCGATCGTTAGGTCGCCCCAAAGCACTACCGAAGGCTTCGACTAGCCGAGTCGTCGCTGACGCGCGCAGAGCGCGCCGAGTCCGAGCACCAGCAGGGTCGCGGGCTCCGGCACCGGCTCGCCGTACGCCTGAAGCTCCGACGCCGAGTAATAGCCATCTCCAATCCCGGCGCCGGGGTCGGCGACTAGTCTGAGCTTGGTCGCGGTTACCGGAGCCGTCAGCGTGAAGAGCGCCGAGTTGTCCGAAGGATCCGGGCGCGTCTGCATGCCGGCCACGTTCTGGTTGTTGACGACGTCGGCGTTGGGAACGTCCCAAGCGGTCGCCCAGGACGTGCCGTCGAAGTAATCGATCCGGTAGTTGTCGTTGTCGTCGGCCTGCACGTTCATCTTGGTGATCGTGAAGGTGCCGGCGAGGTCGATCTCCAGCGCCGGGGCGGTGCCGTACCAGTAGATGGTTCCGTTGGTCCAGCCGGTCCCCTGGGCCAAGTAGTTACCATCGGTCAGGGTGCTGAGGTCCGCGCCGTAAACCGAGTCGACGGCGGTAACCGTCTTCCCCAGCGCGACGTTGGAATCGGCAACGGCCAAAGTTGTGAGAGCGGCTAATGACGCAAGAGCAAGTGTTTTCATGGCATGACACCGTGTGTTGTTGCCAGTCTCGCGCTCGACCTGATTTGGCGGAAGTCACACTTTGGCGGTAACCGGAAGAGTGGGCAAGGCACCCGATCCGCGAGAGACGCCCGGGCCTCTGCCAACGTCTGAACAAGAACCGAATGAGAGCAAGGCGATTCCTTCCCTTAACCGTTCTGGTAGGCCTTGCCGGTTGCCAGGGCTCCAACCCCGTCCCGTTCATCACGGCGGCCCCGCCGCCCGCCAAGCCTGCCCCGCCTCCCGTTACGTTCAATATCAACCTCAAATCCCTAGACAATCGGGCGATGGTACTCATGTACCACGACCTCGTCGCGATCCGGAATCGGGACGCTTTGTGGTACGACTGCACCCCCGACGAGCTGCGAAAGCAGATCGCCTTTATCCAGGACAACGGAGGCACTTTCGTCTCCGTCGATCAGCTGCACCGGCACCTGATGCTGGGCGAGCAACTCCCTCCGAAGCCGGTCTGCCTGACCTTTGACGACAACTACCAGGGCGTGTACGACCACGCCATCCCGGTCCTTCGCGAGTTCTCGATTCCCTACGCGGTGTTCGTTCACACCGCCTTCGTGGGCGGAACCACCGGCCGGCCCAAGATGACTTGGGACACCCTGAAGGAGCTGGTCAAGGACCCGCTCTGCACCATCGGCAGCCATACCGTCACCCATCCGCCAGACATCTCGGCGCTCCTGCCTACGGACCAGACCAAGGAACTTGTTGAGAGCAAGCGCGCCCTGGAGGAGAAGCTCGGGATCAAGGTCCGATTCCTCGCCTACCCGGACGGCAAGAACGACGCCACCACCCAGGAACTCACCCGCGACGCGGGGTACGAACTGGCGTTCACCACCAAGACCTACCTCGCCAACGCTTCCCCGAACCTCCTTGCGGTTGGCCGGTACGAGCAGAGCACTTTGGAGCGCCACTGGCGAGAGCGCGAAGAAGAGCTGGCCAACGCGGTCCTCGGTACGGTGATCCAGCCGCTCCAGGACTCGCCCGTAACGGTGGTTCAAGATAAGTATGGATCGGTAAAGCTAACTTTAATAAAGGGTGGCAAGCCCAAATCGATACTCGCCGACGGTCGCCAGACCGTCTCCGAGTTCATCGCCGCCGAGCCAGGCGCGGTCGCCGGCATCAACGGCAGCTTCTTCTCGTTGGCCGCCATCGCTTCTACCGACAACCGGATGGTTGGCCCCTGCCTTCCGGAGAACACCGGCTTGTTCCTGCCTGACCCCGAGGACACGCGCCTGAAGAGGCTGAACAACCGGCCCGCGGTGTTCTGGGACGACAAGAGCATCGGGTTCTCGCCCTTCCAGCCCAACTCGATGAACGCGATCGAGCCGTTCCAGCAAGCGATGCCCGGCATGAAGAGCCTCTTCGTGGGAGGCGTCTGGATGGTCCACAACGGCATCGCCCTCACCCGAGAGCAGCAGAGCATGTACGGCGCCAAAGACATTCAGGACTACCGACGACGCGCCTTTATGGGGATCGACGCCGCCGGCGTGTTCGTTTGCGGAGCCTCTATGGGAAGCTACCGAACCGACCAAGTGGCCGAAGCCGCCGCCCTGGCGGGCGTTCAGGAGGCGGTCCTGCTAGACTCTGGCTTCTCCACCTCGCTCGTTTTCGGAGAGGACATCATCGCCTCCGGCCACTCGTCCGCCTCCAATCCCAGCCGGCCGGTGCCTCACGCCATCGTGTTGCTCGGCGAGAAAGACCCCACTGCCAAGTACGACAAGTTGTCCTCCCCTAATCAGGAGCGCCGCCCTCGCCGAACTGGCCGTCGACGATGAAACCCTGGCTCCTCGCCGCCCTCCTTCTCGTGGCTGGGTGTCAGTCCGAAGCGCCTCTCCGCAAAGAGAGAAAGGTCGGTGAGGCTCCCGCCGTACCGGGGATAAGGCCGAAATCGACAACGCCCTCCGCGCTTGCGACCAAGCTCCAAACCAAGACCCCGGTTCTCACTTACCACGACGTCATTCCCACGCGAGGACCCAAGAGCGTCTGGTTCGACTGCACGGAGCGCGAGTTCCGCGACCAGCTGGACTGGCTGCAGAAGCGGGGCGCGACGTTCGTCACCCTCGACCAGCTTTACGCGCACCTCTCTAGCGGCTCGGGGCTGCCCAAGCGCGCGGTGTGCCTCACCTTTGCCGACAACTATCAAGGCTTCTACCGGTACGCCCTGCCCATCCTGCGCCAGCGCAAGATTCCGGCGGCCATGTTCGTGCACACCGGCTTCGTGGGCTCGCCGGTTGGGCGGCCGAAGATGGACTGGAACCAGCTCGCCGAGCTCGCGGACGAAGGCCTGATCACGATCGCCTCCCAGACCATCAGCCACCCGGCAGACCTCCGGGACCTCGACGACGCCCAGATCCAGAGGGAGTTCGTCGAGTCCAAGCGCGCGCTTGAAGCTCGGCTCAAGCATCCCGTCCGCTACCTCGCGTACCCCAACGGCAAGTGGAACGCCCGCGTGGCCAAGCTCGCCCGGGCTGCCGGGTACGCGATGGCGTTCAGCGAGGTCACCCGCCCGGCCGAGAGCTCGGAGTCCCTCTTCAGCGTGAACCGCTACGTTCACACCAAAACCGCCCAGGCTTGGGCGGATGCGTATGGTCGTCCATAGCCGCGATCGCACACGCGACTTGTCGCGTCAAGTCGGTACTTTTGAACCAGGAAGGATACGTTTTTCGGGCCGGATTCGCATTGGAGTTGGTGAAAATGGTTGGCGGTTGGCGGTTGGCGGTTGGCCATAGGCGGTGGGGAGTTTGGGCACGTATCCTTCGTGTTTGGGGAGGCGATCCGTCAATGCGGGTCGTACGCCTGGCCAGGACCCCGGGTAGGCGCGGGAGCGCCAAGACGGGGATATTCAGCTGCGAGCTCTTCAAGGTCGGGCACTTCGATTCGGAGTGCCTCCCGATCGGCCGCTGGTCTAGCCCACGAACGCTGGGTCGTCCGCCGGGAGGGTCAGCCACTCGTTGCCGTTCATGTCCTCTGGCCCTGCGGTGTCGTACCCTACCGCCCGCAGGAACGAACGAGCGGAGTTGAAGCAGTTGCGCGGGCTCAGACGATAGGCGGCGTTGTAGCCGTAATCCATGTCGTCCGGATCCTCGTCGCCGTGCAGCGTGTGCACACAGACGTTCTCGGGTCCGTAGAGCGAGCAAAGGTAGTTGGAAGCGGCGAGGCGTAGTTCACCCAACCGATCTTGCCGGGGCGGAAGCTTGGCGATCGTGTCCATCGAACACCACTTGCCTAGCAATCCGTATTCGCTAACGATGATCGGCAAGTGCTGGAACCAGGCGCCCTCTACGCTACGAATCTTCCAGTTTACGTAGCCCAGTTTCCGCTCCATCGCCCGCACGGCGGTACGTGGGTTGATCTCGTCGGGGGAGCCCCAAGAGGTCGCGTGAGAGTTGTCACCGGGCGGCGCGTAGGGGTTCAGCGAGATCGCATCGAACAACCTGTCCTCCGCCCAGTGGTAGTCCAGGGTTCGGGTGTGCCACTCGTCGATGCAAGCGAGAGACCTCGTGATCTCGCCTCCCGAAAAGTCGGATGTGTAATCGCCTTCCGGTGCTCCAAGCTCATAGTTCGCGCTCCCGTTCCATCCCACCAAGGTTGAGGCAATGAATGTCCGCTTGCCTTGACCATCCGGGTCTAGGTCCAGCCCTCGCGCCAGGAAGTCCAGCATCTCGATCATGTCGTCGTCGAAGGCCCAGGGGCTGACCAGGGGGCCTAGACCTCTACCCCCGATACCTCCCGGAAGAGCTTCGTTCCAAAGCTCGACCGATTGCTTAGTAGCCGGCCAACCAGCCTCGGTCAAGGTGGAGAGGACATCGTTGATGAGGAGGTTTGTTAACTCGATCCACCGGAGCCAAAGGCAGTCTCCCTCGCCGCGCGGTGGGCGGGAATACGCGACACCGTCCTGGTACCCATTGTAGTTTAGGGCAAGCCAATCAGTTCGTGGCGACTCGTTGTCCTCCCACGCATTGCGGGTCCCCGTGTAGCCCGCGAAATGAGCCCATGCGTACCCATCCACAGACGGATCTACGGCGGAGGGCATCTTCGGCCCGTACCCGGTGACCAGCTGAACGTACGGAAAATAGTCGAGGGGAGGCGGGCCCGCCGCGTCGTCCACGTTGTACGCATTGGAGACTGCTCTCAGCAGGATGCTTCCGTACGCACCGACCGGGCCAGCCGTAGCCGGGTCGAAGCCCTGCATCAAGTTCATGGGGCGGTGGAACCTCAATCGCGCGGGCCGGATGCTCCGAATGAGCCACACCAAGGCAGAGGCGTTAGCGCCATCCTGGTTGTTGCCGTCGACGGCAAAGCTCCACCCAACATTCATGTGCTACGACTATGCCCTTGCCCTTCGTCTCCGGGCTAGCCCAAGAAAGCCGCCCAACACCGCCAACAGTGACCCAGGCTCGGGAACGGGCTCGCCAAGGACGATTAGAGTGTCCCCTCGGAAGTCATCGTTGCCGAACCCGACGTTCGAGCCATCATGACGCGTGTAGACTTCATAGTCGTGACCATCTATCAGGCCCAGCGTGCCAGTGAAGCTGGATCTAGAGCTCGTGTTCAAGTGGAAAACGTTGTCAGTAAGATCCTTAATGTAAACGTTGTAGACTGTCGCGATATCGCTCGGCCCTTCGAGAGAGATGATATCCCAGTTGGCGACAACTTGACCGGTACCCGAGGCCCGGAAGCGGTAAGCCAATCCGAACGCACCAGATCGGTCGTTCAACACGGAACCGAAGATCTGGTGTATCCGCATCCCGGAGTGGCCCAACGCGTTATCTCGGTAGGAGAACACTCCCTGGTGGTTCAAGTTCCGAAACTCTGTATGCCATCCCGAACCGAGAGTCAGCGTGCTAGGCGTCTCCGAGGACGTGCCGCCTGGACCCGTACCCGTATCGATATAGATCTGATACTCGAGAGGAATGAAGGTGACCGCCTGCGCGGTTCCGGCAACGACAAATGGAAGAGCAAGGGCTATAGCAAGTGATTTCATGGGTTACACCGTGGTTTGGGCGAAGAGCCCGAGCGTGATGAAAGCGAGGAATGGGTCGCCGCTGACGGCGAGGGCTCCGGAAGGGTCCGAGGGGATGGTGGCCGTCCAAGACACGGCCCCCAGGTCGAGCTGATAGGCGGACGCACCGAATACAGGGCGTCCGGCGAGGGTGCGGTTCTGAGAGCTGGTTCCCGCCGCCCAATTTGGCCCATAGATTGTGCCCAGCTCCGGGGCTCTATGTGCGCGAGCCGGCGGTGCTAGCTTCCCGGCTGCGGGATCTGCGGGGGGGGGGGGGTGCATGTTTCTCCACCATCGCAACGACCATCCTGTTTCTCTCCCTCTTCCCTATCCTAGCGCAGATCGGCGCAAGATGCCAAGGCTTTGGGGGATTGTCCTGGGTGTAGCGTCCCCCCATCGCGGGATCCGCGCCTGACTACCTGAGCCTCGACGCCTTTCGTCCCGTCCGGATCCCGTACAGACCCAGCAGGGCGCACGCCCCCAGCGCGGCGTAGCCACTGACGCGGAGACCCTCGGCCGCGCCGAAGCGGTCCCATGCCCAGCCCGCCGCCAGGTTCCCCAGCAGCGCCATGATCCCCACCGTGGCGTGGTAGAGCCCCATGGCGGTGCCCTTCACCGAGGCGGGGGCGTGGTCGGAAATCCAGGCTCGGACCACGCCGTCCGTGAGTCCCAGTTGGAGGCCGTAGGCCGCGAACAGGATGGGCACCCAGGCCGCGCTACCGGCGGCCAGCCCAAAGTACACGCCCGCGTACAGAAGCCACCCAGCCAGCAGGATCCGCTTGCGTCCCAACCGGTCTGAAAGAACCCCGAACGGGTACGCCCCCACCACCGCGATGAAGTTGATGAGGGCGTAGAGCAGGATCACGTGGACGTCGCCCAGCCCCAGGTTGGCCGCCCGCAGGAGGAGCAGCGTATCGGAGCTGCTGGCGAACCCGAACACCGCGCTGATGCCCAGCACCGGCCAGAAACTACGCGGCAAATCTCGCAGCGGAACCACGTTCTTGGGCTTGGGCTTTGCCTCGTCCACCGGCGGGTCCTTGAGCAAGAAGGTGAGGGCCACCGCGAGCAGTCCGGGGATGGCCGCCACCAGGAAGATGGTGCGGTACTGGCCCGGAATCAGGGTCACCAACAGGGCCGCGAGCAAAACTCCCACGGTGGCGCCCGCGGTGTCCATCGACCGTTGGTAGCCAAAGGCGCGGCCACCGTCGGCATCCGGCACCGCACCCGCCAGCAGCGCGTCGCGCGGAGACGTACGCAGACCTTTTCCGATTCGGTCCGCGATGCGGATCCCGAACACCACCTGCCAACTCGGCGCGAACGCGGTGAGCGGTTTGCCAATGTTGCCCAGGAAGTAACCCCACCGGATCCACACGACCCGCCTTCCGGTGCGGTCGGTTCGGATTCCCGACCAGGCTTTGAGCAAACTCGCCACCGCCACCGCCGCCCCCTCCATCGCCGCCAAGGACGCCACCGGCGCGTGGAGCACCTGCACCAGGAAGATGGGATAGAGCGGATAGACCAGCTCCGAGCAGGCGTCCGTGAAGAAGCTGATCCAGCCGAGCTTGATCACCAAGGGCGGGAGGCCGATGCGCTCGCGAAGGGTCACCCTGCGTTGTTACCAGACTTTGCTAGAGCAGAAGGCCTCGAAGCTCATCGACCGTTGCCGCAAACGAAACCCCGTCGTGCCGGCCCAATTCCGCGGCCGAGTGCGTGCCATAAGTGACCGCCAGGGTAAGACCGCAGCCCGCCGCCAGACCTTGGCCAATGTCCGAAGGCGTGTCGCCGACCTTTGCGACTCGCTTTGGATCCGCCACGTGGGTCCGGCGCATCGCCTCGAAGATCATGTCTGGGGCGGGCCGCCCGGATGCTTCGTCCGAAGTCACGCTCGCGTCCAAAGTTTCTGGCACCGACCATCCGAGCCGATCCAGGATCGCGTCCGCGATGTCCCGGCTGAACCCGGTGTCCAAAGCGACTTTGGTTCCGGCCAGGCGAAGGTCGCGAAGGAGGTCCCCGATGCCCTCGATCTCCCGAACGTCGTCGCCCGTCCGGTACAGCTCCAGCATGCGGCGGACGAAGTCTGCATGGATGGCCCCGACATCGCTGGCAGGCTCGTGAAACTCCACGAGAGCCCGGATTGCGATCGGCTTCTGAACGCCCATAAAGGCGTTGATCTCGCGATGAGTCCTCGCCACTCCGGCCGCCGCCAGCGCCTGGCGCAGGGCGTCGTTCACATAGTCCGGGTCGTGCACCGTCGTGCCCGCCATATCAAAGACAACCAAATCCCACTTAGGCATGTTTGCCAATCTCCTCTTCCGCGATGCCAAAAGACATCGTCATTCCCGCCCCGCCCACTCCGTTGAAAATCCAAACTCCCGGCATGGCCTCCTCGAAGACGTAAGGTTTGTCCGGATGCTTGCAGTAGACCCCTTGCCATCGCTCGATGATCTCCAAGTCTGCCACGGGCAAGAACCGGTCGAGGTAGGCGAGGATCAGGTCGTCGACACGCTCCTCACCGTAGGGCCGGAACGTGCGGCCGTAATCGTGCGAATCGCCTAACGTTACGGTATCGTCGGCGTGCTCGGAGACCAAGAGGTGGATTCCCTTCTCTATGTACTCGGGTAGCTCATTCCGGAACCGCGCCTCGACCGACGCCAGCGAGGCGCAGGCCCGGAAGTTGCCGTAGTGGATGAGCGTGAGGCCGGCGCAGAGGTGGATCCCAAGCTCTGGTCCGTGCCGCTTTGCCCGCAGCATCTGGAGCCGCGAATTGACCAGCCCGAGCCCTTGCATCGTCTGCGCAAAGAGTCCATTCAGGGTTGGGCCCGAGCAGAAATAGACGGCGGAAGCCTCGAGTACCTCGCCATCCGCCACCACCCGTCTGGGCTCCACCGCCTGGGCGGGGCGTCCGAATCGAAACTCCACCCCTCGCGCCGCCAGGTGGGCGGCGAGGGCATGCGCCGCTTCGCGGGGATCCACGCAGAGCTCGGTCGGACTGTGGAACGCGCCAACGAGCCCCTCCATTCGTACGGAGGGACACAGCGCTTCTGCCTCCGCCCGGTTAAGGATGGCGCCCGCCTCCGGGCCGGCAAGCGAGACGAACTCCTCCAGTACCGCGAGCTCGTCTTCGGCATGGGCAAGGTGGAGAGAGCCGCACTCGCGATGCCAGAGGCCCGCCTCCTGGGCGATGGACAGCCATCGCTCTCGGCTGCGCAGGGCGATCTCACGTGGCTTGCCCAGCGGCTGGCCCACGGGCCAAACCATTCCGAAGTTGCGCACGGTGGCTCCGCACGCGAAGTCGTCGCGCTCCAGTACGACCACCCGCTTGCCCTGCCGCTGCAGAACGTCTGCGGTGGCTAAGCCTACGATGCCTGCTCCAACGACGATCGCGTCCCACCTCATACCTTCGCCGCCCCCTTCGTCTCGTGCCTTTGGTACCAGATCGCCAGAGCACAGCTCGCCGCGCTGACCACGGCGAGGGCCCAGAACGCCCCCGACCACCCAGACGTTTGCGCAAGCTTCGCGAACGCGAAGCCGCTAAGGATGCCTCCGATGTACCCGATCCCGTCGATCCACCCCGCGGCCGTAGCGCTAGACTTCTTGCCCCCAAAGTCCAAAGACACCGCCCCGGCCAAGAGCGAATACGGACCGATCAAGACGAACGCGATCGCCGCAACCAATCCAACCGCCATCCCAGGCGCGGACGCGCCTAGGGAGGCAAGCATCGCCAGTCCAAGCGTCCCAAGCCCCAGCCCCGCGGCCAAGATCGCCGCCCTCCCCTTCTCCGAGAACCGATCCGCTAGGAATCCGACCAGGATGACGCTGAACCCGCCGAACAGCGGAAACAACGAGGAAGCCTGCGCCGCATCGCCCTCCGACAGCTTTCCGACCTCGTTAAGGTAGGTCGGCGTCCACTCGTTGAAGGTCTCGCGCATCAAGGTGAAGCCAAACGAGAGCACGCAGACCGTCCAGAAGTTGCGGCTGCGCAGGAGCGGGGCCAGCGCGTCCCAAGCTCCCTTGGTTTCCTCTCCGACCGCGACGGCGATGGGGTTCGCCTCCGGTTCGGGAAGTCCGCGCTCCGCCGGCGAGTTGCGCAGGTACGCCCAGCACGGGACCAGAATCAGCGCCAGCCCAACTGCCGACACGATGAACACCCCTCGCCAGTCCATGCCCCGCCGGATCAGGTCGCCGAGGAAGAGGCGCGAGGCGAAGTCGCCGAAGAGATAGCTCAGGCTGATCGCCGCCATCACCCGACCGTACTGCGTGTATCCAAACCAGCGCGAGGTGATCTTCACCATCCCGCCCCACCCCGCACTCTGAACGAACCGGTTGCCGCACCAAGCCATCAAGAAGAGGGGCGGCCCTCCGAAACCGAACAGTAGCGTGAAGCAGATGGCTCCGGCCATCCCGAAGAGAAAGAGCCGGCGCCCGCCCAGCAAGTCTGCCAAGCTCCCGTTCACGAACTTGCCGAACGCGTACAGACCGGTCCCCATCGAGGCGATGTAGCCCAGCGCCGCCTTGTCCACATCCGGGAACGCCTTCAGCAAGAGCGGCTTGGAGACGCTGAAGTTGGCCCGGCATAGGTAGTAGCCCGAGTAGCCGACAACCAAGAGCAGAACGGTGATCCACGGCCACGGAAGCCCTTTCCGAGGAGTTGCGGGAGCAGCCATCAAGCATCTACCGTACGCCCTCATCGTTAAGGCTGGGTTAGCGGTGATGTTGGGGGCGAGTTGGAGAGCCGGAACCCAAATGACCTCGGGACGCATACTCCTTGTGATGAAACTCCTTATCCTCGGCGGCACCCGGTTCTATGGCCGCGCGATCGCGGAAGAAGCCCTTGGCCGCGGCCACCAGGTCACCCTCTTCCATCGTGGGCAGAGCGGCCGCGACCTCTTTCCGGAAGCCACCCACGTCTTGGGCAACCGCGATGGCGAGTTGGACAGACTATCCGGGCACACCTTCGACGCCGTGGTGGACGTTTGCGGCTACGTTCCGCGCCTCGTTCGAGCCTCCGCCGAGTTCCTGCGCCCCCTGGCGCCGCGCTACGTTTTCGTCAGCACCATCAGCGTCTACGACCTCGCCACGCCAGGGCTCCACGCGGAGGACGCCCCCAGGTTTGCGCCCCTCCTGGACGGCAACGAGCAGATCACGGGCGAGACGTACGGCCCCCTTAAAGTGGCTTGCGAGGACGTGGTGGAGGAGGTGTACGGCCAGAACGGCTTCAGCATCCGGCCCGGCTACATCATAGGCCCGCACGACGTCTCCGATCGGTTCACCTACTGGGTGGCCAGGATCGGCCAGGGAGGCGAGGTGGCGGTACCCATCGCGCAGGGCCAGCCGTTCCAGGGGGTGGATGCGCGGGACCTTGCGCGCTACACCGTGGATCAGGCTGAGGCGGACACCCACGGGGCGACCCACGTGATCGGTCCCCAGAACCCGGTCCTGCTGCACGACACGCTGCGCCAGATTCGGGAAGTCCTGGGCTCCAGCGCGGAGCTTGTCCCGGTGGAAGGCGACCTGGGGTTCCCCCTGGTTTCCGATCCAGGCGGGTATCCCATGCTTCAGATGGACTTGGGCAAAGCCTTCTCGGGAGGGCTCCAACTGCGGCCGATGGCGGAGACGATCCGCGACACTTGGGCCTGGCACCAGACCCGAGAGGGCCACGTTCTGAAAGTCGGCCCCTCCGCGGCCGCCGAGGCGGCGGCCATCGAACAAGCCCTTACGGGCTAGAAAGCAGAAGGGGGATGGCCAGTCGGCCATCCCCCTTCTCGCAGTTGTCAGGCTTCGCTAGTCCAGCGGGAACTTGCCCTGGTCTTTGGCCCGGCGCTTGACCTGGCCGTAGGTGCGTCCCTGGGCGTCCGTGTTGCCGCGGATGAGGTCGTCCTCCACGCGCGACGTCATCACGCGGTGCTTGGCCGCTTGGGCCATCGCGACCCCCATGATCCCGTGCTCCTCGCCCCGGGTCTTCTTCACGATGTTGTCCCAGATCCAAAGGATCGGGGAGGCGTTGAAGATGGACGAGTAGGTACCGGAGACAATGCCCGCGAGCATGGTCACGCAGAAGAGTTTCAGGTCTGGCGTGGTGGTTCCAGCGATAAGCAGGATCACCAGAGTCGTGATAACCGTCATCGACGTGTTGATCGACCGAGCGAACGACTTGGTCACCGACCGGTTTACCAGGTGCCCAAACTCCTCACCCTTCTTGGGAAGGCGAAGGTTTTCGCGGATCCGGTCGAAGATGACGATCGTATCGTGCACCGAGAAGCCGATGACGGTGAGCATCGAGGTGATGAACAACGCGCTGACTTCCCAGCCCATAAAGTAGCCAACGATCGCCGAGATGCCAAGCACGACCAGGACGTCGTGTACCAACGCGCCGATCGCGCTCAGGCCGAACCGGAGGCCCATCACGACGCCGCCCAGAGCGACGCCGAACCGTATTGCCAGGAAGAGCACGATTAGTGCAGAGCTGAACAGCACTCCCTTCACCGCATTCTCCACCGTCTCGCGCTGAACCGTTGGGCCAACCCTGGTGAAGCCCTTGCTCGGAGCGTCGCCAAGGCCTCCCTTCTCCGCGATGATCGCAGGAGCGCGGGTGCCCGCGTCGTCGAGTTCCTTGCTCGGCGGCAACGTTACGTACAGAATCTTCTGCTCGTTTTTGCCGGTGCCCAGCTTGATGTTCGCGCCTTCCAAACCGTTTTTGGCCAGCGACTCCGCAACCTGCGGGCCGGACACGCTCTTGTTCGTGACCTCGTACTGAGCTTCGTAGCCGCCGCGGAACTCCACGCTCGGTTTCAAGCCGCCCATCGCGATGAAGATCGCGCCGGGGATGATCGTCAGTACCGAGATCCACAGCCAAAGCTTGGATTTCTCGACCACTTTGATCGGGTTCTCGTCGGCCTGGGCCTCGTACTTCTCGCCGAACCAGCTGCGCTCTAGGGCATACCACTTCGGGTTGTGGCCGATCTTGGTGGCGACCAGGAACTTGAGGAGCGACCGGGTAACCGTGACCGCGGTAAAGAGCGAGATCGCGACGCCGATGATGAGGGTCGTGGCAAAGCCCTTGACCGGTCCGGTGCCGAGGGCCGCCAGGACCATCGACGTAAGGATCGTACAAGCGTTGGAGTCGATGATAGCGGGTAGTGCCCGCTTGAAGCCGAGCTCGATGCCCTCCTCCAGGGTCTTGCCCTCCTTCATCTCCTCCTTGAGTCGCTCAAACACGAGGACGTTCGCGTCCACCGCCATTCCGACCGAGAGGATGAAGCCGGCGATCGCGGCCAGCGAGAATGTAGCTCCGATCCACTTCAGCACCGTAAGGGTGAAGAGGATGTACAGCATAAGCGCCATCAATGCGACGACACCCGGGAACGCATAGTACGCGATCAGAAACAGCGCGATGACCGCGAAGCTGATGGCGCCGGCGAAGACGATCTTCTCAAGGGCGGCGCTTCCGATCGTCGGATCGACGCGCTCACTGCTCTCGAGCTTCAACGAAACCGGAATCGAACCGGAGTTCAGGAGGTTGACGAGGCTCTTAACGTAGCTCGTCTCAAACTTGCCGTCGATCACCGCGTTGGTGTTGAGGATGGTGCCGTCGCGGATAGGAGCGATGCTCAGAACCACTCCGTCCATGACCGCCGCGATGTTCTCGCCCTGGTTAAAGACCAAGCGGCTCCAGGCCTCGAGCTTCTGAGCGCCCTTGTCGGAGAACGTCATCGCCGGGATGTAACCGTCGCCTCGGCTCTCGAATCCGGCGCGGGCCAAGTCGTCGCCCTGCAGAACCGGGTCGCCCCAGCTCTTGATGATCGCCTGGTACTCGGGGTTCGGCTTGCCGTCCTCGGTCCAAGGCTTGATCAGCTTGGAGGAATCGCCGCGTCGGGCGAAGTTAACGTACGGCTTGCCGTCTTCCTCTTCGTCGCCCGCCGTCGTGTACGGGCGGTAGAGACCGGCCGGCTTGGCGGTGGTCACGGTTCTGGCGTGATACCACTGGATGCTGGCGGTGGTGGACATGGTGTCCATCGCCTTCTGCTCGTCCGTAGCACCCGGCAGTTCGATGATGAACTGGTTCGGATCCTTGTACGAAACGTTAGGCTCGGCGACACCCAACGAGCCGGTTGCCCGACTCTGAAGGATTTTCACCATGTTCTCGCGAACGGCTCCGAGGCTCTCCCGCTGTTCCTTCGAGAGGTCCTTCGTGTCCACGGAGTACGTGAGGCGGATACCGCCCTTCACGTCTAGACCGTAGGTGTAGTCTCGTTGGGTGTAGAGGAGTCCGGATACCGCGCCGAGCAGCAGGACGAGGATAAGAAAGCCGATACTCTTGTTCAAAACTGGTCACGCCCCCTGTGGCGTCGAATCTAGCGGAGTATACCGAGGCAACCCGGAGCCCGTTGGGACGGCCGGGGCCAACCGGCCCTAGTTCCGGGGACTGCGCAGGAACTCCGCAAGAGCGCGCAACTTAGCATCGTCCAGGCTCTCGAACGCGGGCATCGTGCTCCCTGGGTCCACGGAGCGCGGGCTGCGGATGAACTTCGTGTACCAGGCCGCGTCCGGGTGCTCCTCATAAATCCGAGACAAGTCCGGACCGGCACTGCCATTCGACCCGTTCACTCCGTGGCAACCTTCGCACCCTTCGGACGCAAACAGCTCTCGGCCGCGCGCAGCAAGCCGCGCTTCGATCGGGCTAGCCACCTTAGGCGCGGCAACCGCGACCGGCGGAGGTGGGTCCTGATCCCCAACGAACGGGGCCGGAGTCCCGCCGAACTGCACCGCGCAACCCAAGAAGGTCCCCGCAAACGCCAAGAACCCAACCCGAGCGACCCAAACCTTGGGCTGTAGCAGCGGAAGCAGGCAGAGAAACCCAACGAAGAGCGCAGGCAGTACGGCGATTCCTAGCCAGCCCAGAGACAGGTTGATCCCGTCGAGCGCCTTGAGGACCCCGTGGAGCGGCCACGTGTACCAGCCCACCGTGGCGCCATAGGACTCAAAATCTTGCGCGTTCGGCGCCGCCCCGAAGGGCGCGCGGAGCCCGGCCGCGATCCCGGCCGCGGCCGCAACCGGAATCAACATCGCTACCCGGTTCTCGCGAGGCCCTTTGCCACGGAAGTGGACGAAGAGGGCGGCCACCGCCATCACGCCTACCAAGACGGGTATGGCAAATCGATGCACGTCGTACCAGAGCTTCAAGGTGGGATCGTCCAGGCGGCTTCCCTGGAGCATCGCCGCTCGCACCGAATCGCCCACGAAAGGAATCCGCGCCGCCAACGACGCCTCGATCACCGCCGTCTGGACATCGAACCGGGCCATGGGCAGGAGGTTCCCGGTTACTTGGAGCCCAAACGAGCCCAGGAAGAAGGCGATCGAGGCGGCCCACCGAAGCTGGTGGGGCTTCCGATACCAGCCCAGCCACAGCATCATCGCCAGGTGAAGTCCCGACGCTGCCAGCAGAATCGCGCTCCCAAAGTAGTGGAAGTCGGCCAGGAAACGCATCAGCGGGTCTGAGCGTAACGCTTGAACGCTTGAATGGGCGCCGCCCACCGATGGAACATAGCGCCCGCCAAGGACGACCCCGCAGGCCACCTGGGAAATGAACAGCAAAATGATCCCCGCCGCCGAGGTCGACAGAAACACTCCGCCCGGATCCTTTTTCGCCGCCATGAAGCAAGTAGTTTTGCACGGGATGCAACCTCCATGCATCCTTGGTAGGAACCTTGGCGGGGGGATGTACAATCGTTTCTTGAAGAGGACCGGACTTTGAACCTGCAAACCCAGACGGAAAAGCTCCCGATCGCGGATGAACATATCGAGCAAGTCCTCGAGCTCGCGGAGCGTCTTCGGGCCGTCAACGGTGGCGAGTTGGACGACAACGCCATCCTCGCCGTAGCGGAAGCCACCGGCGCTCCCGTGGATTACGTCCGTCTGGCGGTCCGTCTTCGGGGAGAGCGCCAGCGCCAAACCCTCGCCCAGCGGGTCCGCACCGAGATCCTCCAGTTGGAGCCCGCCGTCCGGATGCCGGTGCTTGCCGCCGCCGGCGGCACTCTGGCCTCCTTCCTCTTCGTGGTCGAGGCTTTCGCCAAGCGAGGCGGAGCCGGCAGCCTTGGCACCGTGGTGGGCGTGTTCGGGTGGCTCTCCATCCTGGCCACCGCCTACGTGATGACCACGGTACGAACCACCCGGATCGCCGCGATTTCCGGCGCGGTTTTTGGCGCCCTCTTCTTCACCGCCGGACTTCTGGGCGACGCGATCTTTGGCATGGGAGGGGGCCGGGAATCCTCCATGATCATGCTCTACGGATTCCTGGGTCTGGTGGCTTTCGTCGGTTTGCAGCGCTCGGGAGACCGAATCCGCGAGCGGCTCGGAGTTAAAGACGCATCCCAGGAGCGCCAAGAACTTCTTCGAGAACTGGTCAGCCTTCAGGACAAGCTGCGGAGCAACGAGCAGGGCATGACCTTCCTCAGCCTCGACATCGTCGGATCCACCCGCATGAAGGCAATGGCGGACCCCCTCAGCGTGGAGTTCACCTTCAACGAGTACCACCAGTTCGTCGAGATGATCGCGAGGAAGCACGGAGGGCGGGTCCACTCCACCGCCGGAGACGGCGTCACTTGCGCCTTCGAGAACCCGATCGCCGCGATGGCGTGCGCCAAGAACATCCAGACTGGCCTGATCGAGCTCAACACCTTCCGCAACAAGATCGGCCACCCTATCGTGCTCCGCGCCGGCATCCATTCCGGCAGCGTGGTCCTCCCAGACGCTTCGGATGTTCAGAGCGTCAACTTCGCCCACGTCATCGACGTCGCTTCCCACATCCAGAAGGTGTGTCCGCCCGGCGGGATCGCCGTCACCGAGGCGGCCGCGATGATGCTCCCCGGAGGGCCGAACGCCGTAGGCTCCCAATGGGTCGAAACGCAAGAGAGCAAGGGCGTTGTCTGGCTGCCCCGCCTCCAGGCCGCCCTGCCCGGATAACGAGATGCCACGCCTGAGCTTCCTGGATGCCGACGCCTGGGAGGCTTTCTGGGTCCCCAAGCTCCATGGGAACGAGAGCCTGCGCGGCCTCGATCGGGCGGCCGATTCGCTCCAGGCGGTGCTCGAGCCCGAAGGGTTCCGCCGTTTCCGCAACGGCGGCGCCCCTTTGCTGGAGCGAAGGCTTGGCGGCTACGTCCAAGAGATCGTCTTGATCCCCGGCCCCACGTTCGACGGCCATCCAAGCGTAAACGTCCGCCTCCACATCAGCTTGCCGGAGCTGAAGCTGTTCCGAGAGCGGTACTGGCGTCCTTCGAGCATGGCGCCTGCGCTGGTCGCGGGCGGAGATTCCGGAGGCCTCGACTTCCCGCCCGTCCACGCCGTTTGGAGGATGTCCGACGACCCGCAAGATGGGATCGACCTGGCCGACTGGCTGGTGGAGACCGCGCTGCCCTGGCTGGATGGGTTCGAAGACTTCGCCCTTCTGGCGATGCAGTTCGAGCGGGGCGGCTACCCGATGATCGGCTTGCCCACCTGCCTAGAACTCCTTGCCCTCAAGCTCGGTCGGTCTGAAGCAAAAAGGTTTCTGCGCGACGCCTTGGCGACTCACCCCCGGCTGACCGAGACCGCCCGCGAGCGAATCCGGCAGATGACCTTGAGTACGGGAATCGTGCGCGGGGGAAGCGCCGACCCGTTTGCTTCCATGCCGGAGCTCAGGCGGAAATAGAGGGGGGGCCACACCGCTCGTGACGCGGTGGGCCCCCGGGAGGAGGGGGAGAGAAAGTTAGCGGACCTGACGTCGCCGACGAGCGGCGGCCGCAAGTCCAAGGCCAAGCACCGCCATGCTGGCCGGCTCTGGAACCGGGTTCAACTGGATGTCGGAAACGTACATCATCTGCGGGTTGTCGTAGGCCGTGATCTCAAGGTTGGAGCCAAGAGGCGCGACGAACGTGGACTCGACGTACTGCCATGCCGACTGGTTGGGGAGGGCGGTGACGTTGGTCACCGAAGCCAGCGTGTCTCCGCCAAGTTTGACTTCGATGAAGTTGTCGAAGCCCGATCCGTCGCTAGACGCGACCAGCATCGAGAACTTGTAGGAGTTCCCCGAAATCAGGCCGGCTACGTTTTGGGACATCGTGGTCATTCCCGCGACTCCGGTGTTCGCGCCGGTAACGGCCGCGTCGTAGAAGGGAGTGTAACCGTCGGTCGGGTTAAGACTTCCGCCGGCGACGGGCGCCCATGGGTACCAGGTCTCGCTGCCCGTGACGGTCCAGCCCGTGATGCTTCCGCCCACGAACCCTCCGTTAGCAACCAAGTTGGCCTGCGAGCAAGCAAACGAACCAACAACAACAATACAAGCAAGTGTCTTCATGACCTGATCACTCTACTTGGCTTAGCCAGTAAATATGCTGGCTCTTCTTGCTGAGTTTCTCGCCTGAATCGCTATGTTAGGTTCAAATGAGGGGATCTGACGCTAGGGGTCTCCTGACTATTTCTTCGGCAATCACCAAGTTTCAGCAAAGGGTGAAAGTTCAAAGCCCGCAATCCCGTAGAATAGGGACCTGGCATGACGATTTCTCCCGAACGAATGGTTGGCCCCGAATTGCTCCACATCTACCGAAAGGTGGAGGCGGGCGAGCGCCTAAGCCGCGAGGACGGCATCCTCCTCTACCAAACCCCAAACCTGACCGGGGTGGGCTACCTCGCCAACATCGTTCGCGAGCGCAAGCACGGCGCCAAAACCTACTTCGTCCGCAACCAGCACATCAACTACACGAACATCTGCAACAAGTTCTGTAAGTTCTGCAGCTTTTACGCAAAGAAGGGCGGCCCGGCCCCCTATCAGATGTCGCTGGAAGAAGTCCGCACCCGCCTCATGTGGCATCGCGAAGTGCCGATGACGGAGATCCACATGGTGGGCGGCATCAACCCGCGCCTGCCGTACCAGTACTACCTAGACCTGGTTCGCATTGTGAAAGAGGTCCGGCCGGGCGTCCACGTCAAGGCGTTCACCGCAGTCGAGATCGTGGAGATCGCGCGTCAGGGCAAGGTGACGGTTGGGCAGGCTTTGGCCGATCTGATCGAGGCCGGCCTCGACTCCCTTCCCGGCGGCGGCATCGAAATTCTGAGCGATCGCGTCCACGCCGAGCTCTTCGGCAAGAAGCTGAACGGCGAGGAGTGGAAGGACGTGGCGCGCGCTGCCTCCAAGCTGGGCCTGAAGCAATACGCCACCATGCTCTACGGCCACATCGAGACCGCCGAAGAGCGGGTAGACCACCTGATCCAGCTCCGCGAGCTCCAGGATGAGACGGGGCACTTCCTGACCATGACCCCGCTTTCGTTCCATCCCGAGGCCACCGAACTTGAACATATCGAGCCTCCCACCGGAGACACCGACCTCCGCAACATCGCCGTCTCGCGGCTGATGCTGGACAACTTCGAGCACATCAAGAGCTTCTGGATCATGAACACCGTGCCGGTCACCCAGATGGCCCTCTGGTACGGCGCGGACGACGCCGACGGTCTGGTCCACGAGTACGAGATCACCTACAAGGAAGGCGAATGGGGCAACAAGAGCCAGTCGCTCACCTACGAAAACATGGTGCGGATGATCGAGGAAGTCGACCGGATTCCGGTGGAGCGAGACAGCCTGTACAACGAGATCGTGCGGGATGAAGCGACTGCTCCTGCCCGCAAGCCGCTTGCGGTGATCCCGATGTCGGTGTAGCCGCAAGGAGCGCGGGCTTTAGCTCGCATCCTGGGCAACGGACTTTAGTCCGAGTTCCGCGGGACGACCAAGTTTTGCTGCCGGACTAACGCCTTCGGGGCAACCTCGGGCCCAACGGGCCGAGTAGCGATAGCCTAGTGCACTTGAGGCTGCTGCCTGGATGGCAAGAAGCTAGTAGGCGACCGCGAGGCTCTCTGAGTCGAGGTTCCCGACCTTGAAGAGGTCGCAGCCGAATAGCCCCGGGTGGGCGCTCCCCGCGCCTACCCGGGGTCCTGACGGCCCGCCGTCGCGGGAGTCCGGATCCCGACTCCCGTCGGGATCCGGACGGGGTTGGGTGGGCAA
>JBGSIJ010000016.1:0-3207 GCA_041742595.1 Fimbriimonadaceae bacterium
CCGAATAGACGCTGTCCTAGACAGTCAAGGGGGGTCTCTTCGAATAGAGTCGCTTTTGCTTTCCCGTAAGGTCGGTGTAGCGGAGCTTGTGGCTGCTGTAGACGGGTTGCTGCCCTCGAAAGTGCGCTTTCAGGATTCCAAACAGGAGCATCACGAGTTTGCGGGTGCAGGCGATGAGGGCGGCCATCTTGGAGACTCCTCTTGAAACGAGCCGCTGGTAGAACGCCTTCACCCTTGGATTGCATTGAACGGCAACGATTCCGACCATGTAGAGTTCGCCTCGAAGCCGCGAAGGACCTTGTTTGGAGATTCGACTCTTCCCTCGATGAACTCCAGATTCCTGCCGCACGGGGTTGTAGCCCATGGAGGCCGCGGCTTGTTGGGCGGATGCGTACCGGGTTGGGTCCCACCCGAAATGGTCCAGGATGCGAAGCGCGGTCTTCTCGCCAACGCCAGGCTCCTTAACAAGGACATCGACCATCTCCACCAGCTCGCCGCGCTGGGAGACTCGCTCTTTGAGGAGCGCCGTCAAGTGCTCCACCTCAGCTTCTAGCGCCTTGATGGCCCTAAGAATAGAATCTCCCACGGAGTCTGGAAGGTGCTGGTTTTCCAGCCGGTTGGATTCGGCCAAGATGGCTCCTTCCAGGTCTCCAATCCTTGCCAGAAGGCAATGGATCTCGCGAAGCAAGGGGTCCGTCAACGTCCAAGGCTTCGGAACCCCAGCCTGGGCGTAGCGTGCGATGATGCGCGAGTCTGCCTTGTCGGTCTTGTTTTGGAATCTCATGCCCACGGCCCAATGCTTGATGAAGCGCGGGTTCTCGACCGAGACCACGACACCCTGGTCCGCCAGGAACGAGGCGATTCCATAGGAGTAGGCGCCGGTGGATTCCATCGCAAAGTGGGTCTGACTCAAGTCGGCCCCAATCCACTTGAGCAGCTCCTCCCAGCCTTTGGGCTTGTTTGCGAACTTGCGATAGGAGTCCTTTCGGTCCGTGCCGATGCAGGTTGCGTCCAAGGAAGCCTTGGAGACGTCGATTCCAACCCAGGTATTGAAGTTGTTCTGGCTCATCTCGTATCCTTGGCTCTGCCGCCCTCTCTCTGGCTTGTACACGAGTGAGGCTCCCTTCGGGGATGTCCTCGAGACGCTGTCCGAGAATTTGGGCGGCAACCGGCCGGCGGCTCTCTATTCCGCGAGGACATCGCCTCAGCCCCGGGGTCCGCCGATGGTTCCGACCGGTTAGCCAATGTCTAAGATACAAGCCCCGCGGTCGAAGACCCGGGGTTCTTGGTCACCCCGCCGACAGCACCCTGGAGGGGTGCCACATCCACCACGCCCAGCCGCCGACCCGCCGACCAGGACCGAACCCCGGCCCCAAACGGGGCGCCCCAACCTAGCGAAGGGCGAAGCCCTGGTAGCCCGCCCGATGCTTCCAGAGCCCCAACGGGGCGGCACAAGCCCACTCCGAACGATCCGAACCCCGCCGAACCACCCGAACCCATTACCGAACGCCTTCAACGACCCTGGCAGGGGTCGAACCGAGGCATCGGGACTAAACGGACCGCCGACGCGGGAGTCCCGATGAATGGCGGGACGGGGAGGGCGGGCAGAGCGGCGGCGGTCCGATCCACCCAAACCTCGGTTGACCTCCGCCCCAAAACCCATCGAAACGGTTGGAGTACCCATGCCCGAACCAACCAAGGCACCAAGATTAGTTCACATCACGACGAAAACCTTGCACGGAGCCCGTGATGATGAGTTAATCCGCCGCTATCCGCCAACGGCCAACAGAATGTCCCGTCCCGACGAAAACCTTCTGCGGACGGTGGGACGGGACATTTCTGGAGCTAGTCCTCGACCGGCTCCGGAACGATCTTCGTGGTCACCCGGACGAACCGAGATGCCTCAAAGTCCTTCAGCAAGCACGCCGCCAGCTTGCTCCCAGACTCCGCCTGGTGCCGCTGAACGAGCTCCCGAACAAAGGTGGCCTCCTCGTCCGTAAGGGGCTCGGCCTTCACGTAGTCCTGGTTCAGCGTCTCGGGGTTGTAGTCGAGCAGGAAGACCTGGCCGCCGGTGAGGCCGGCGCCCAGATTGAAGCCGGTGCTCCCAAGCACCAGCGCCGTGCCGCCCGTCATGTACTGGAACGCGTTCGATTCGACGCCCTCGACCACGACCTTCGGACCGCCGCCCTCGCTGTTTTTGCGGAAGCAGATCCCGAATCGGTTTCCGCCCCGACCCGCGATGAACACGCACCCGCCGCGCGCACCGTAGCCAAAGGCATTGCCTACCACCGTCAGGCCCTCGTGACCCTCTTCTTGCCGGATTACCAGCTTGCCGCCGTAAGCGGCGGTGAACGCCGAGTCCGCCGCCGAGCCGGTCAGGCAAAACCGCATGCCGCTAACCATATAGGCGCCGTAGAAGTGGCCCGCCGCGCCCTCGTGCTTGAACTTGAGCCAGCCGTTGCTGAGCCCAAGGTCTCCGCACTGCCGCGCAATCAGCCCCGCCGCCGCGATGCCGATGCACCGGTCCTCGTTCGTCAGGTGCTCCCGGATCTCGATGTCCTCTCCCTTCAGGGCGCGCACCGCCGCCGCAACATCATGGGAGCGCAGCTGAGGCATGTGCGCCTCGGTCTGCGCCTTGTAGTCGCGCGTGGCCAGCCGCATGATCGGGGGCGTCAACAGCCCGCCGAAGTCCAGCAGCGCCGACTTGCCCACCAGCGTCGCCTTCGGCTCAAGAAGGTCCCGCCGACCCACAACATCAGAGACCTTACGGATGCCATGCTCCGCCATCGTCTCCCGAATCTCCTGGGCAACGAACATCAGGTACCGGACAATGTGCTTGCTCTTGCCCTGGAACTTGGCCACCAGCGCCGGGTCCTGGGTCGCCACGCCGGGGGCGCATCCAAGCCGCCGCTTCCCGGTCGGGTCCGCCGGATCGGGGCCTGCCAAGTGGCACTTGCGAAGCATCGAACAGCCGATCGCGATCAACAGGCTCGTGCCAAACCCAACCCGGTCCGCGCCAAGGAGCATCAGCTTCAAAGCCTGCTCGCCGTTCTGGACGCCGCCGTCGACGCTCAGCTCGACAAGATGCCGAACGCCCTCCTCAAGGAGGGTCTCATGCACGTTCGGCAGCACCGCCACCAGCGGCACGCCCGCGTGCTTCTGGTCTACCCGCTTGGCCGCGCCGGTGCCGCCGCAGCCGTCGCTGAT
>JBGSIJ010000017.1:0-44247 GCA_041742595.1 Fimbriimonadaceae bacterium
TTGGCTTGCGCGAACCCGAAGATCGCCAGCCCCCCGATCGCCAAGGAGATCGCGCCCGCCACGACACCCACCCGCAGAGCCGCCCGCTTCGCGGCACGCGACTGCCGCACTGCCTCGGCTTCTGGCAGGTTGCCCTCTACCCAGGCCTTGTCGAAGGCCTTGAAGTACACCCGGTTGCGGACCACGAGGTACCCCTCCAGCACCGCCGTCAATCCCGAGAGCTTCAGCACCGAGACCACCGGGTCCGTGTCGTCGTCGCGGACCTTCTTCTCCCGAACCTGCCGGTACAAGTCCAGCACCCGCGCGCGGGCTTCCTCGGGGGAAACCCCCTCGATCGGCGACTCCAGCACCCGGCGAGACACGTCGGATAGGTTCGGCTCCTCCGACCTCGCCTTCAGCGAGAAGAACATCGCCTCCACCAGCCGGTCCACTCCGCCGGGGGTGCGCACGGTAGTGTCCGCCGTGACCGCCGAGGCCAACTTCTGGGTGAGGTAGGGGTGGCCGCCGGTCCAGTGGTGGATGCGGCGCAGCAAGGCGGCCCCGTCCCGTCCGCCCTCGGAGAGGGGATCTTTGTAGGGCGCAAGCTCGGCCAAGGTGAAGTCGGTCAACTCGACCCGACGTCCCACGTTGAACGGGGTGATCCGCACGTCTCGGATGAGCTCGCTCGGCGTGGCGACGCCAAGCAGGCAGAACGTCAGCCCGGAGTCCTGCCCGGATGCCCGACGGTTGTGGCACTCGCGGATGCCCGCGAAGAACTCGTCCGTGCTGAACGGCAGAGACCGAACGAAGTCGATCTCGTCCACGAACACCACGCACGGCTCCGAGATGCCCTGCTCCAGCGCCCCGAAAAACTTGCGCATGGGGCCGGCGTGGACCTGGGCGTCCCAGAGCTCGAAGAGCCGGTCCTCGATCCCCAGCTGCTCGCCAACGACAAGAAGCAAAGAGGCGTACCAGCGCTCCGGCTCCAGGTTGGAGCCAAACCTTTGCAGGTCCAGTAGCACCGTTCGGATGCCCTCGGCTTCCAAAGACTCCCGCGTGCGGATCATCAGGGAGCTCTTGCCTTTCTGGCGAGAATCCAGGACGTAGGCGAACTCGCCCCCGCGCAGGGCGTCCAGGAGAGCACGGTCCGCTTGGCGGGCAACGTAGCTCGCCGATCCGCTCGCCAGGGTGCCTTCGGTTACAAAGAATGTTCCTCTTGCCGACATGTTGGGTCCTCCCAGTATAGGCCTGCCTACGGCAGGTTGGGGAGGGTCGCTCGCTGATGTTGCAACTCTAGGACTATCGGCTTGGCGAGATGGGGCTTCTGGCCCAGCCACCTTCGGTTCTGCGCTCTGGCCCGGGTTCTGCCTTCGGATGTTCGGCGGCTGCCGCATCGTCATGCCTGGGCCACCACAATTAGAGGATGAGCCCAGACCTCGTCGTCCTCTACGAACACCCGGAGTGGCAGCTTCCGCTGTTTGCGGAGCTGCAGAAGCGCGGGGTGCGGTACGAGGCATACGACCTAAAGGCGGGGGCCTTCGACGTGGACGCGGTTCCTCGGGCAAAGCTCTACTTCAACCAGGCCAGCCCTAGCGCCTACGTACGTGGGAATGCCCGGGCGGTCCCCCTGGCCTACGCGTTCATCCGGTCGTTGGAGCTGCGGGGCGCCCGGGTCCTCAACGGATCGCGGGCCCTTGGGTTGGAGCTGAGCAAGAGCGCGCAGGGCTCGCTGATGAAGTCGCTGGGAATCGACCACCCCCGGAGCCTCGCCTTCAACGATGTAGAGACCGCGCTCGCCAAGTGGTCGACCTGGCCGGCGCTGGTCAAGCCCGAGCAAGGCGGCAGCGGCGCGCGGATGTTCCTGCTGAACGGGCCAGACGAGCTCCGCAAACTCCTGGCCGACGACCCGGCTCTCTGGGCTCCGGACAACCTGCTGCTCCTTCAGGAGCGCTTCGAGGTCGATCCGAACCGAGGCATTGTTCGCATGGAGTTCTTGGGCGGCAAGCTTCTGTACGCGATGCGGGTCGTTTCGCACGGCGGGTTCAACCTGTGCCCTTCGGAGGTCTGCAACCCCGTAACCGGCGACGGCGTCTGCGAGATTCCGGTGGCTAAGCCAGTCGAGTTCTACGCCTACTCAGAGATTCCCGCGCAAGCGGTGGAGACGGGCGAGAGGATCATGGCGGCCGGCGGCCTGGATGTTGGCGGAATCGAGTACCTGGAAGCCTCAGACGGGCGGCTGGTCTTCTTCGACGTCAACGCCAATTCCAACCTGCGCGCGCCGATCGCCCGCGAGTTCGGGTTCGACCCGTTCGAGCGGGTCGTCGACTATCTCCAGGCCGAGATCTCAGTCTCCGCCGGCGGGCGGCCATAGGCCAAGTTCCAGCCGGATCAGCGTGATCTGACCGATGTGGTACGCGGTGTGCACGGCGATCTGGAGGAGGTTCCCGCCCACGGTGCGGTCCTGGTAGGTGATCCGGTCCAGGTCTTGGCCCGAACAGAGGGCCGTCGCAGCCTTCAGAGATTCCCGCAGCCGCTCCCGCAGCCCGGGCCATTCAGACGGCGCAACCTCCGGCCAGCTTGCGTCCGGGTCCAGCCCTTGGAACGGATCTCCGGAAGCGTCTATCGCCACAACCCAGGCGTTGACCCAGAACCAGGTGTGCCATGCGATCGTGGCGATGGAGTAGGGGCCGCCCGCGGGCTTGCGGCATGCATCTTCCGGGACGAGGTCGGCGATCAGCCGCTCGATCGGGGTGTAGTCGAGGCCGTCGACCATCTGGCGCATGGCTTCGGAAACCGCCTCTTGGCCCGTCATCGCATGGCCTTCCTCGAGCCGGCCCAGTCCAAGTCTACGCCCGCCGCTAGGCACAGTTCGGAGAGTTGACCCACGTGCCCTTGGGCATGGCGAATGTTTAACATCTGATGCTCAAGCTTAGACATGTTGTACCAAGGGATGCCGCAAGTCGTGGCATCGAGGTCGAGCCGGTCGACGCCCGGGTCGACCAGCGCGTCCACCATCTGGCAGTACTCGAGGAGCTCCTCGCGGGAGTAGGGCGGGTCCTCGGGCGGCATCTCGTTCGAGTCCTCGTCCAGCTCGTACAGGCACTCGCTGTGCTGCCGGTTGAGGCGCCACGGCACAAAGTCGTCCACCGTGGGCATCAAGTAGAGATGCGTGTAAAACAGCGTGTGGTAGACGATGCGCCAGTAGTTGCGGGGATGCTGTCCGGAGACCCACAAGTCCTCGGGGCAACGCTCGATCTCCTGATGGAGCATGGCGAGCGCGGCATGGTACTGGCCCTTCAGCGCAGCTTGAACGTCCATCGCGGTTCCTCCAAGGGGCGTGGCGCCCCGTGCCTCGGACGTTACCCCGCCCACTCGGGCTAAGTTAGTCCACCGCGAACGCGTACTCCATTCGGTTTCCGTTGGGCTCGTCCTGCTTCATCAGCTTCCGGACCAAGGGGAGGCTGGAATCGACTCGCGTCCCTAGGGGGACGCTGAGGGTTCCCACCACTTTGCCGCCCTCTCGTTTCCAGCTCGCAAGAATGTCGCCAAGCGGGCCGGGAACGAGGGTGGAGGTTTGATCGATCGAGGCCAGGAAGTTCGGCTGGAACCGAATCGCCGTCCAGCCCGGAGCCGCCTGCACCACGCCCGCCAACGAGTTGACCAAGTGGAACGATGGATGTCCCGACCAGGCGTGGCAGGCCGAACCGCCCGACTCCTCTTGCCAGCCGAAGTCCTCCCAAGTGGTCCCGGTCGAGAGCATCGGCTCCCAGCGTATGCGGATGAAGGCGACCGCCTCGGCCGCGTGCCCGCGCTCGATCGCTTGCTCCAACACGTAGGTTGCCCAGAACGCGGACGGCTTGGCGCCCTCGACTTTCTCGCCGCGAAGGTAGGGCAGCAGATGCGCCTGCAACAGGTGCGGATGAGATGCCGGCTGCAGGCCAAGCATGAGCGCAAGGGTCTGGTCGTGCACGCTGGGCGGCCCGGAGGCATTTAGCTTCTCGTCTATGACCGGCAGGAACGCGTCCTGAGCCTGATCGAAGGCGTGGGAGACGACCAGCGCCGCGTGCTTCTTGGACCGTTCGCCCCAGCCCTCGTCCGAGATCCCGGCGGCTTCCGCCAACTTAGAAAGCTGCCGCAGGGTCAAGGCGTACCAGAGGTTGAGGAACGTGGGGACGGGGCTCTTGGGCAGGTCTGCCCAGTCCTCGAAGAGCCAGAAGCGCGGATCGTAGCGTAGCAGTCCGCTTTCGTGGCGGGCCTCCGGGGTGTCGAAGTAGCTCAAGACCTCGCGAACGCGGGGTAGCTGCTCCTTGAAGAGCTCTAGCGAGCCCGTCTGCCAGTAGTGGTCCCAGAGGGTTAGGATCCAGGTGAGGGCGAAGTCCGGCAGGATGCACCAGTAGCTAGAGGTCGGGGCGTGTCCCGGCGTGAGCCCGTACTCGTTCTGCCCCGCCAGCGACCGGATGCCGCGGGCCAGAAGCCGCGCATCGCCATCCAGATAGAAGGTGTTGCGGGCCTGCACCCGGGCGTCCCCCCACCACTGGGCCTGCTCTCGCCAAGGGGTGTCCATGTAGGCGTCCAGGGCGCAGAGCTGCTGCGAGCGCCGGGCGGCGGCGTGGATCTGGTTGAGGACTTGGTCTGAGCACTCGAACTTGCCGCGCATCGCAAACGGGTAGCCGATGTGCCTCACCCTCAGCTTGAGCTGAAGCGGAGCCTCCAGGTCCCGCGCGATCAGCGTGACAACCCCGAAACCCAAGGGGTGGAAGAACTCGTGGGCGTTATCGCCCGGACGCAGGATCAGGCGGTTGCCCAGCGCGACCATAGAGCCGTCCCCCGGCTCCACGAAGTGCGGCTTGCCGTCGCGGAAGAACTGGTCGTGCTGAAAGTCCAGGATCTCGCCACCCTTGGCGCCGGTCGCCTGAACGTCCAGCGAGCCAAGCGAATATTCGCCCGCCGGGATCACGACGGCGTGGAATCCACCCTTCCCGGTGGGCGGGATGGTGAAAACGAGGTGTCCGTCGACGATCTTGGCCCCGAGCTCGGCGGCGTCGGCCCACGTCGGCACCTTTTTGCCTTCCTCGATCCAGTGCCAGGATACGTTGCTGAGGCTCTCATAGCCGGACAGCGACTTACCCGTTGCGTGGGTGGTTGGCAGCCCCGGCGCCGCCATGGTCTCACGAAGGTTGGGGATGCCGCGCGGCTCGACGTCGTGGTAGGGCGGGCGGCTGAACGGGATGCCGTGAAGCTTTTGTCCGGCTGGTGGGAAGATGTCCGGCGACCAGCCCTCTGGCGGCTCGGGCTCGTGGATCCACTTGCGGTCGTCCAGCCTCAGGTCCAAGTGCTCCTGAAAGTCGATCTGAAGGGAGTACCGCGCGGTGTCTTTGCGATGCCCGGGCGACCGTCGCATTGCGGGCTTGCCCATGGCCTTGCGGAGGGCCTCGTCGCTGGTCGCCACGAGCAGCCCCGCGTAGTTCTGGTGGAGGTACTGGAACGTGGAGCAGCCGGGCTGGAAACCCTCCACCGAGATCCAGTTGTGCCCGGATCGAAGGAGCGGAGCGAGATCCACCTCGTCGCACGGCCAATGGGATTGATAGCCGCGCGCAGGCCCCCGGCACACCGCAACGCCGTTCACGTACAGCCGGTACGCCTTGTCCGCGGTGATGAAGAAGGGCACTTTTGCCCCCACCACGCCCAGCTCGAAGTCCCAGCGGAACTGGGCGAAGTGGTTGTGGAGATACATGTACGTATCCGGCCAAATCCAAGAAGCCTTGCGGAGCGGATGATCCTTCGGGAACGCGTTCATGGGCATCCCGAATTTAGCCCATCCGACGGGCGCCTTGCGGGCCAGGCAACGCTCCAAGGACGATTCCACCGGTAACCTGATCGAATGGTTGGCTGCGAGGGCTTGGGGAAGCGGTATGGGCGCCGCTGGCTCTTTCGGCACCTCGACCTCGCCGTCGCTCCGGGCGAGTGCCTGGTCGTTCTTGGCATCAACGGCAGCGGCAAGAGCACCCTCCTTAAAATCCTGGCCGGGGTCGTCCCCGCCACCGAGGGACGTTGCGACCGCGGATCGGACCCCCGTCTAACGCTTGGCTACGCTGCCCTCGATCAGCCGGTCTATCCCGTGCTCACCGTGGCCGAGCACTTGGAGCTTGCCGCCGAGCTACGCGGATGTTCACCCCGCGTGGAGGAACTTCTGGCCGAGGTCGACCTGGCCTACGCGGCGGGCGTGGCGGGAAGGCATCTTTCCACCGGCATGCGCGCCCGGCTTAAGTTCGCCTTGGCGGTGCAGGCCGAACCCCCGGCCATCCTGCTGGACGAGCCCAGCGCGGGCCTCGACGAGAAGGGCCGCCACATCGTGGGCCGCATCATCGAGTCCCGCCGGGCGCGAACGGCATTCGTTCTGGCCACCAACGACCCTGAGGAAAGGAGGTTCGCTACCCATGAAATCGCCCTGGGCTAGAGAGATCGGCGCGATGGTCCGCAAGGAGTTCCGCACGGAGCTAAGGAGCAAGAGCGCCTCGTACACCGCGTTCATGCTGAGCGCCATCACCGTGTTCACCCTTGCCTTCGCATTCTACGGGCGAGAACTCCCGCCGGACGCGGCGTCCGGCATGCTCTGGGCCGCGTTGCTCTTCGCGGGCGTAGGCACCCTGACCCGCGCCTTCGTGGCGGAGGAAGAGCAAGGAACGGGAGACCTGCTCAGGATGTGGGCGCACCCCCACGCGGTGTATTGGGGCAAGGCGCTGTTCGCCTTCCTCCAAATGTCGGCCACCGCCGGGCTCGTCACCCTTCTCTTCTTCATGTTGGCCGGGGTTGGAGTCTCCAACTACGCGATGCTGGGCTTGGCGCTGCTGGGGGGATCGGCGGCCTTGGCCGGCATGGTCACCCTTGTGTCGGCGCTTGTCTCGAGGGGAAGCAACCGGGGCACCCTTGCGGGCGTCGTCGCCCTGCCGCTTCTGGTTCCGCTCGTAGCCCTTGGGGTTACCGCAGGCAGAAGCGCCATCACCGGCCTAGCCCAACCTGCCGGTTGGGCTAGTTGCGGCGGGGTCTGGTGTTATACTTTGCTCGTGTTGGCCATGGCGCCTTATCAGCTAGCCGCCGTCTGGGGGGAGCCATGAAGTGGCTTGCCCTACTGGGCATGTCGGCCTTGATCATCGCCTCCTTCCAAGTGCCTCCCGCCCTCGGGTTTCCCGAGCCGGAACTCGCGAGGATCATCTTCTTCCATTTGCCCTGTGCGTTTAGCACGGTGGTATTCGTTCTCTTTGCCGCCTACAGCTCCTACCGCTACCTTGCTACAAGAGAGTGGATCTGGGAGTTCCGGGCTTTGGCCGCCACCGAAATCTCGCTGGGTACGGCGGTAGCCACCATGCTTAGCGGCATCCTCTTCTCCAAAGTGCAGTGGGGAGCCTGGTGGCACTGGGACCCGCGCCAGACCTCCTTTCTTATCGTTCTCATCCTGCTTGGCGCCTACTTCGCCGTGCGGATGTCGTTCGAGGAGGAAGTCTCCCGCGCCCGCGCAGCGGCGGTGTACTCCTCGCTGACGCTGGTACCCGTTTTGTTTCTATTCTTTGTGTTCCCGCGGCTCCCGCAGGTTCTCAAGAACTCGCTGCACCCCAGCACCACGGTCCAATCCGGTGGCTTCTCCCAGGATTATTGGACGGTGGTGTTGGGCGTCTTCATCATGCTACTTGGCACCTGCATCTGGATCTACAAGCTCCACGTGCGCACCTCCCTGCTTGAGCAGGTCTTAAAGGATCAAGATGGACAATTGGAAACTTCTGGCAACCGTCCCACCGCTTATCGTGTGGATCGTGGTGTTTCTCTACGCGAACCGGATTGACGCTCGGGTCAAGGCGCTCGAGAACGAACTCAAGGGAAAGGAGTAGCCACCTTTCTCCCCGTGGTATAGGCATCATCAAACGAAAGAGGCTTCCTCGCGCATGCTAGGAAGCCTCTCGGGATTCGGGACGCTCGCTAAACCTTTGCTTTGGTCTCGCTTTCGTACTTTGATGGGCACTTAACGAGCATCTGCGTTGCCTCGAAAGTGCCTTCCTTCTTCACCCCGATCACCACGACCTGCGTGGCCGAGCCGAGATTGGACTGCGGAGGTCCCGTGTAGCGGACCGGGATTACGCCAGTGTCGTCCTTCAGCTCGAACCGAACCTCCCGGTCCAGCGAATTCTGCCGCAACGTGCTGGGAACGATCTTTCCGACCACGTGGACCTTGCCGCCCTGGTGCTCCAGCTCTCCGACCGTAACGTACGGCGAGGAGTTGTTGACGAACACGGTGGTGAGGCCGGCCGCTGCTGCGATGCCCAGCCCAATGGAAACGATGATTCCTGTTCTCATGTCTTGTACCTATTCTCCGTAGACGAACACGCCGCCGAGATGACCTGCCCAGCTGATCAAAGCAAAGCAACTTGCTGCGAGCACGTAGTAGAGCACTCGCGCCGGCACGTTCATCTTCTCATGGCGGTGAACCCGCATCGCGACCATCACCCACATGATGATCGTGCTGACGACCGCAAACTGTATGTGCGTAAAAATGAAACCCCGATACGGGAGTTTGAGGAGGAGCATCGCCAACGCCCCGCTCATCAACGCTCCGATGGAGGTTACGGCGGCCATCACGGTGCAGTACCAGCCCGCGTGGAGCATGGTCTTGTCCTTGCGGAGCATTCCCAGGAAGTCCAGAAGGATCCCCGCGATGAAGAGCGCGATTGGGAAGTGGACGATTGCCGGGTGGAAGCCGTTCTTGGGAGGGAATTTCGCGGGCGGCTTTGGTTTGGCCGGTTCCGCGGCCTTCGGCGTTGTGCCCGCAGCCGCACCGCTTGCGGGGTCTCCGGGGAACGTGCTGGCGAGGATTTCCTGGCCGTTCGCGGTTCCGTCTCCGTCCGCATCGACCTTCGAGACTGCCTCGAGAATCTCGCCGTCCACCATGGCCTTGTTTTTCTCAGCCAGAGCCTTCTTGATGTCGGTGCCGTACGCGTTGAACGAAAAGTCGGAGTCGGACACGTGGCAGATCCCGCACGACTTCTCGCCCCAGGGAGAGTCCTCTTTGAGCTTGTAATGACTCATAAAGGCATCGAGGAATTCGCTCTCCGCCATCGCCATCGTGGCTCCCGCCACGAGCGTCAAAATCGCTATCCAACGTTTCATAGATGTTCCTGAGATCCGAGCGGCACGTTAGCTCCCGAACCTCGATCCCTTCCGTTTGTTTGCTGGGCGGCCAGCCTCGAGATGGGCTGGCCGCAGATCAGCACGTCTGGCCTAGAGAGCGCCTCCAGGGAAGCTGTCGGCCTTGATTTCGTCGATGTTCTTCTTGCCGTCCTTATCGGAGTCCAAGTTCTCGACCTTGGCCAGGATCGCCGGGGTCACCTTGCGGGTGCCATCGGCCTTGAGGGCAGCCTGAAGGTCCTTGCCATACGGGTTCAGCTTGCCGCCCGTGGTCTTCACGTGGCACACGCTGCAGGCGCCCTTGCCGAGGGCGGAATCCGACTTGACCTGGTACTTGTCGTGGAAGACCTTGCTGAAGGAAGAGAGGGCCATGGCCATCGCAACGATGCCAAGCATCATGACGAGGAAGAGTAGTTTTTTCACGTTGTTTCTCCTTTGATTGCCGTCACCAGGTCGGCGGCCCGCTTCGTTTTCTTGGGAGCGATAGGCTCCTCGACAACGGCGACCGCGCGACGGGAACGTCGATAGAAAGCGGATGCGAACCCAGCTAGGGTCATGATCCCGGTACCAAGCCAAACCAGGATGGTCATGGGCTTGTGGTAAATCTCGATCGGGTAGATGGGCGTCATGAATTGGACTCGGAGGGTCACCGACTTGTTCGCGGCGTTCATGCCAGCCATCGCCAGCTCCATGTTCTCCCCGAGCTTCGCGGGGTGGAAGACCGTCTCTCCGCCCTCGACAATCTCCATCTCCGGATTGATCGTCGTGGACTGACCTTTCGCCGAGATTTTTACGAGGGCCCCAAACCGCGTTCCGGGCTGGCCAAACTGGCCCTTGCGGGTCATCTTCACGTAGGTGAGGCCAAGACCGCCGAACTGGGTGGTCTCCCCAGGCTTTAGCTCGACGTCCTGGGTGGCGTCGGTCTGCGGTTGTCCGAGCGACACGTAGGTGTCCATCAGCCATCCGCGCTCGATGTGCGGCCAGACCATGGTGGACTCTTGGCCGTCTGCCATCTTCACCTTGTAGAGCCCCGGGGTAGCGGTAAAGAGCGGGGCGCCCTTGGCGTGCGGGTTATAGATGTCTAGCTTCAGTTGGTTGTTGCGGTCGTTCTCGTTTGAAGTCATGCCCGCGTAGCGGACCTCGTAATTCATCAGACGGCCGGGGCGGTCCTTCATCACTACAGACTGCGCCTTCTGTTCGAATCCGCGCGAGATGATGAGGCCCGCCATCAGCATTGCCACGCCGATGTGGGTGACGAACGGCATGGTGCCCATCTTGCTGCCCTTGAACAGCTCTGCAATCCGCATCACGTTGCCCACAAATGGGAAGATGCAGATCCCGACCAGGAACATGAGCCAGGGCAGGCCCCGGACCTCGAATCGTCCGAGCATGTTCACCGTCGAAGACAGGTTCAAAGTCTTGCCGATCGGGGTGATGACCGCCAAAAAGAGAACCAGTCCGGTCAACCCAACCGTGATGCAGAAGACGGTGTAAACCTTCGACCAGAATGCCTTCGGGGTCATGCCGCGCCAGGACACAAACGGGGTTACCGCCATCAAGAGCATGAGCGGAATGAAAACGAACGGAAGGACCTGGTGATACAAGGCCTCTTCGACCACCCTCGGCTTCTCGCCCTTCAACGCCTGAACCAGCGGAACGCTCATCCCGATCGCGGTGGCGATGCCCATCAGGAGCATCGTTCCGATGCCGACAATGTAGAAGGCCTCACGCTTCAGACCCGCGCCGGTCTCAGCCACTGGGGCCGTCTTGCGACCCTGGAATGCGCGGAAACCCCATAGCCCGGCGAAGCCGAACGTCGTGCCCGCCATCAGGACGATCAGGAGCTTCAGGGCCGAGCGATCCATCTCCGCAAAGCTGTGGACGCTCGCATCGCTCAGCAGGCCCGAACGCGTCAAGAAAGTCCCGTAGATGAAGACCACGAACGGAAGCGCGCCCAGCAGGAGGTTCGTCTGCTGCCACTTCTTGCGGGCGGCCTGCACGATTATCCCGTGGATGAGCGCGATGGTGAAGCACCAAGGAACAAAGCTCACGTTCTCGACCGGGTCCCACATCCAGAAGCCGCCCCATCCCAAGGTCTCGTAGGCCCAGAAGCCGCCCATGCACAAGCCAAGGCCAACCAGCGAGGCCGACACGATGGCCCAGGGTCGAACGATCGGAACCCAGCCCTCATAGTCCTTCACCGCTAGGGCGGCGAAGGCCAAGGCGAAGAGGGCCGTCAACGACCCGAAGCCCAGGAAAATGGTGGGCGGGTGGATGATCACCCAGTAGTTCTGAAGGGACGGCGCAAGGCCAAGACCATCCTCCGGTACGAAGGGTCGACCTTCGAACAGGTTCAGTTTGAACGGCGACTCGAAAGCCAGGATGCTGGCGATCCCGCCCAGGAAGAAGGCGAAGGTGATCGAGTACCAGCGCCGATAGATGCCGGTGTTGCCCACCGTGAACAAAGCGAAGATCGCCGAACAGGTAGCCCACAAGAGGAAGCTTCCTTCCTGTCCAGACCAGATGCCCGCGATCCGGTACGCAAGGGCGTTGTGGGAATCCGCATGGCCAAAGACGTACTCGAACTCGAACCGGTTGTTCGCGAAGAGGATCACCAGTGAAACGAACGCGCCGAGGACCGAGCAGCAGGCCGCCCCGAAGCTAAGCTTGCCCGCCCGCTCCAGGGCCGGCGAGCGCTTGGAGAACAGCCAGCTGATGGCCGAAAGCGCAAACAGAGCGGCCGCCGCCAGAACGAGAATCCGGCCGAGCTCACCAAGCTGAAGAGCCCACGATGGGGGCGAAACGAGGTCGGCTGGATTCAGGTCGTTCATGGTGGTTCTTAAGTGGGCAAGCTGGGGTCCGTAGGCCCCAGCTTGCGGTCAGGTCACGGGCAGGGGCCTTTCAGCCCCTGCTCGTTACGATCGGGTGTCCCGAAGGTCTGCCTTGCTGGCTCGGGCCTTGTCCTTCTCGATGAGTTGGAACTGCTGGTCGCGAGTCATCTGCGGTGCAGGCACCTTGGGCACCTTCAGGGTCGTCAGGTTGTCGTTCGCTACCTGGATCAGGGTCTTGGCGTACGGCGCGTTGTGCACTCCGTAGTCGCCCGATCGGATGACGAAGTAGTAGTTGTGTCGAGCTCGTTTGATCTCGATCGGCACCAGAGTCTGGTCGGGTGGCTTCAGACCCTCGGCGTTGATGTTGCTGGTGTACTCCCAGAACATCGAGTTGCCGAGGTTGGTCTTGGCCCAGGATTCCATGCGGGTTCGCAGGCTGACCAGGAGGCTCAGGATGTCCGACTTGATGGTGTTCGCTCGCTGAGCGGCATCGGCCGGGGTGTGGCACGGGGCGCAACCCTTGTCGAAGCTGACCGTGAAGCTATGCCGAGAATCCGGCATATGGCACTTGGTGCACTGGCCAGGGGCCTGAGCGTGGGCGGTGTTCCGCTTCACAACTCCGGTTCCTTCCACGCCGCCGAAGCCCATCAGCATCTGCATCTGGTTGCTGTCGTGCATACTCGGTCGAGCGGTTCCGGTCTCGAGCTTGAAGTCGGCCGGGTTGGTTCCGCGGCCGTTGTGGCACTGCGCGCAGATGTGGTCGTACTCGGTGAACTTGTCCGCCGTCTTGCCGGGCCCGATGTCCGTGGTATCGACGTTGAAGATCTTGTGCCGCAGCTGGGCTTGCGCGCCATTGTTGCCGAGGTTGTTGGTCTTCTTATGCGGGTTGTGGCAGGTCACGCAGTCTGCGGTGTGAGGCACGTACTTGATCGTGTTCTCGCACAGCTCCTGGATTTCCTTGTTGGAGAGTTTCGAGATATCCTCGCCGTTCTCCGTCACTTCGGCTCGAACGAGGCCGCTGTGGCAGACGATGCATCGCGAGGTCTTGCCGTAGCGATCGGGGTCGGTGATGGCTTCCTCTACCGGGTCGGCGATGAGCTTGGCGTGCCCAGAGAAGTTGTACTGGTCCGTAATCGTTCCGTGGCACTGGCCGCAGACTACGGGATCGGTGATCTTCGGATAGGTCAGGATGTTGGCCTTGGACGGCTTAGCCTTGTGGGCTCCGCCAGGTCCGTGGCAGCTTTCGCAATTGACGCCCTTGGTGGAGTGCTTCGTATCCTTCCAGTGCTGATAGATCGGGGCGTCCGGGCCTCCCTTGCCAGAATGGCAAGCGTTGCAGGCTTCAGGTGGAATCGACGTAGCCTTCCGTTGCGCATCGCTGAGCAACAAGATGAACTGGTCGGTCGCTGGTCCCGGAGTTACTGCGTTGGAGGTTGAGCCGCCAACTCCGCCGCAACTCTGGAGAGCCAGAACCGCCGCGATTACCGGGATGGACGCGAATAGTGAAAAGAACCATCGTTTCTTCATGTTTCGTCCTCCGCTAGGGTGATCTCCTTCTTTTCCTTGGGGATGCAACTTCAAAATCGCACCGTGTATCGAGCCATCAGGAAGGTCGTCCGATAACTCGTCAAGTCGTACTGCCGATCCTCGTGCCTCCACGGCGCGACGACCAACTCGAGGTCTTGGTCCAACGAGAGTTTCTGGCGCAAGCTCAGCGTGAGCTGAGTGCCCCGAACGTCTCCCGATTCGTAGTAGTTGAAATTCGCGGAGGCGCTCAGCCGGGGGCTGTGGGCCCAGTTCACGCCCGCCGTGGCAGACCGAGAGTTCGGGAAGTAGAAGCCCAGGGAAGGAGCCCCGATCGCCGAGCCCTTGGCCCGATAGTCGTCGACCGCATACTCCGCATAAGCGTTGAGCGAGGGCGTCAGAACGTAGCTGCCACCGAGCACGAAGTTCTTCCAGCCAAGCTCTACGCCGCGCTGTTTGTTTTGCTGGTACTTATAGGTAAAGGCTCCGTACGCCTGGAACAGTTCGCCGCCGCCATCCAGCTTGGCCTGGAACATTGCGCGGTCGTCCCACAACATCTGCCGCTTGTCGGTCGTCGTCATGATCGCCGTAGCCAAGAGGTCTTCCCAGGTTCCACGAAGGGTCAAGCGCGCCGGACCAACTTTGCCCGCCAGTCTGGCTTCGTACACGTTCCATTTGGGAACGTCGACGTAGGACTGGTCCGCTCGCAGACGCTCGGACTCCTTGTGCCGCATTCCAACCTGCAGGCTCCATCCAGGCCACCGGTGCATCAGTCGGGCTCCGTAAAGGAACCGTTGCCGGGTGTAGGCGTTCTGAACGGTGTTGAGGTCGATGTCCTGCTGGCCAAGCTGGAAGCTGAGGCCAGTAGACGCGCCCAAATCCCAGTTCCCCGCGAGAGCGTAGCTGCGAACGGAGCTGCTTGGCAAATTCCTCTGCTCGATGCGAGAGTAAGCCGCGCTACCCTCGAGGCTGACCGCGGTGCCAAGATCGCGGGCAAAGTTACCGCTAACCGTGCGCTGCAACGTCTTCGGCTGGTTCCCGCGGTCGTCGGTGGTGATTCGCTCCGACGCGGTTACGCCGAGGTTGCCGCCGAGCATGTTGCCGCCCACTCCGCCGGCGAGGACCTGGGTGTGCGTGTGGTCCGCATCGCGTGGAGCCGGGTATCGACCCCAGCGCTCGTTCTTCTTATAGAACGCAAAGGCGCCGAAGTTGGTGGTGAACGAGTGGTCCATCGAGAACTCGGTCTCTTTGTCCTCACTCCGCCCCTTGCTTACCCAGCCGAAGTCGTAATAGGCGTTGTCTCTTCGAGTTCCCCGCAGGAGGGTCCGCCCCTGATTCAAAGCGACATCGCCCTGGATCATGCTGTCCTGGTTGTGCATCCCCCGGATGATCAAACGGGCGAACGGAGATTTCTCCGAGAGCGGGTTGAACAGGGTCAGGTCGTGCAGGCTCAGCCCCTGAGTGGGCCGGGCATACCGGCTCAGCCCGTAGTTCGGTCGAAATCCGGTGTAGCCAAGCGTGATTTGGCTGAGCTTGGTGGGGACAAAAAGCTCCTCGGGCTCGGCGTCCTTCTGGGGCTCTGCAGCTGGGGGGGCGTCTTGCGCCGATGCGCTAGCCGCGACCATCGCGAGGGCGGAGAGGGTGCCCGTGGAAAGCCATTGATGCAGTTTCATCTGTTGAGCTCCTTCAGGGTTTCAGGAATCGGGAGGACGTGTTGCTGCCGTGAGAAGCAACGTGGCAACCGGCGCTCCAGCAGGTTTGGCCGGGGTAGTGCTGCGCCATCTTGTCCGTGTGGCATTGCGCGCAAAGGCCGCGCGTAACCGAGTTCAGCATCTTCGGGTTGTTCGTGCCGTGCGGGCGGTGGCACTCCTGGCATCCGTTCCCGGTGAACCCGGCAACCGGATCGTGTTCAAATACGAACGGCCCCGCCTTCTCCGTGTGGCACGTCACGCACTTGCCCTTGACCGAATCGTGGGCTACCGTGCCCTTCTTGGACGGGTGGGACGAGTGGCAATCGCTGCAGACAAGCCGACCTTCGGGGATCGGGTGGTGGCTGGCGCCGCGAAACTCGCCAAGGGTCGACTGGTGGCAGGAACCGCAAAGGGTCGCTTCGTCAGCCTTGAGCATCGACTTGGGGTTGCGAGCGATGAAGAACGCGCTGCGCGGATCCTTCTTCTTGTCTGCATGGCCCAGGGTTGAGTCGTTGTCGGTGTGGATCTGGTGGCAGGACACGCAGGACAGGTCGGCTCGGGCGTGCTCGGTGCGCTTCCAGTGGGTAGGCGCCATGGTCTTGCCGTGGCAGCGCAAGCAGGCCGCGGTCGACTCCTTCGGGCTCATCTTCGTAAAGGAGATGACTTCCGGGTTCTCCTCGGCCTGGTGGATGCGTCCGGGTCCGTGGCATCCCTGGCAACCCTTCTTGTCGATCGGGAGCTTGGGATCAGACATCATCGGCGCGTGCGCCGAAGCTGGGAAGTTGCCCGCGATGTTGCTGTGGCACTCGCCGCACGCTTCATCGCTCATGTAGTCGTCGGCGGTTGCGCGGGCGAACAGCTTGTCTGCTTGGGAGACGTTCTTCGATTGCACCGTTCCCGGGAAGACGAACGATAGCATCGCGATCCCGAGTCCTAAGCAAATGGCCTGATATTTCACCGCTTTCTCCTCATCGAGGCAGCGACTCCGAAGACCTAGGTCTCGGAATCACCTGACGATAAGGTAGGCCTATCTGGAGAAAAATTGTGAGGTTTCTGGGCGATTGTCCTATAAAAGAACGACAGTTGTCGAATAGAAAACAGGTTCGACAAAACGGTTCCTGGCAAATCGCTACGGGGCGACGCGCAGGATGCAGATCACCGAAGTGCCCTCGTCGGTGGTGATCGCGGACAGCGAAGCAAGGACCGGAAACTCCGCCCCGGACCGATGAAGGGCGGGGGTGGTGATGTGGTCGCCCATCGACCGCTTGGCCGGCGCCGCAACGTAACGCTCCATGTGAGCGGTGTGCGACTCCTGATAGCGGTTGGGCAGGAGCGCTGAAATGTGCCGGCCCTTGAGCTCGTCGGCGGGCCACCCAAACATCTCGGCCGCCGAGGCGTTCAGCACTTCGATGAAGCCGTCTTTCGAAACGATCAAGAGGCGTCCGCCGCCTGCTCGATCAACTGCCGGTAGATCGCTTGGCTCTTGGCCTCGCTGTCCAGCCCCTGGGCAAGGCGCTGGTTCTCCTCGCGAAGGTTGGAGACCATCTGCTGGTACGTGCGTCGGAGCGCCTTCGCCACCAGCTCGGTTCGGCTGACCGGGCCGACCTTCGAGCGGATTCGCGCCCAGTAGGTGCTGACGGTGGTCTCGCTGATGCCCAACTTGCCCGCGATTGCGGCATCCGTATGTCCCGCCGCCGCAAGCTCCAAGAGCTGAGATTCCCGGGCAGAAAGTTTCGCTTTTGCGTTCATCGGGGCGATTGGCAACCTCGCCCGTTTGTGCCTGGCAGAAGACTGGCCGCCACGTCCGCCCTCTGCTCACGCCGAACCATCCAACTCCTGCCCTGCAACTTGCACTGAACAATGGGAACGCTGTCTGGTGGACTGGGGTTCTTGAAGGGCATCGTTGACCTCGGTACGGTTCAGACTAGAGGTCATTCTAGCCCAGAACCTCCCCTTCGCGAAAAGGCCTTCGGCATAGATACAGTTTGGTCGCCGCCTCCAATCCTTGGGCCACCCAACCCAGGGTGTGACATCGACTTGGGCCAGCCCTTCCCGGTCGAAGCGTCCAACTCGAAAGGCATCAAAAAAGGCCGGCCCCCATCATCGGGGCCGACCAAGCAACGCTCGAGGCCTACTTTCCTTTCCGCCAGGTAGTCCACATGGTGTTCATGCGGCTGTTCTGTCCGGAGGTGAACTGATAGATGCAGGAGTTCACCGTGCTGTCCATGAAGTTCATCACGGGGTCGTTGCCCTTCATCTTGGTGCCGGTGCACGTATCGATCGGCCCGGCCGGGCAGGAGAAGTTCGCGGCGGCGGCGGCCGGAGTGTCCGACACGTAGTCGTTTGTAGTGGTGCAGCCGCCCTGGTACGTGTGATAGAGGCCGAGCCAGTGCCCTGCCTCATGAACCGCCACATCGCCCAGGTTGTAGCCGGAAGCGCTGCCGCCGGGGAGGCAACCGGTGTCCATGGTCACACCGTCCTCGAGGAGGTTCCCTGAGTTCCAGGGGAACGCGGAGTAGCCGCCCACGCCCTCCGGGTTACGGATATAGATGTTGAGGTCGTCGGCGGTGCCCTGGCGGAGGGCGCCCTTCATGGCAAGCTCGTTTGCGTCGTGGCGAACGGAGTTGAACCAGCCCGTGTTGGCGGTGCGGTCCGTGCCGACGAGTTGGAAACGGAACGAGGTGTTGTAACCGCCCGGAGACTGCTGGCCCGCAAAGGCTCCGTTCAGGATCGCGATCTGCTCCGTGATCGTCGCGTCAGAGACCGCACCGTTTCCAAGGTCGTCCGTAATCACGTGCACATAGACCGGGATGGTGACGGTGGAGGTCGGGCCGGCCTCCCGAACGTGAACCAGCCGAGACTCGATCGCGGCCATCTCGGCTGGAGAGGGCGAAACCGTTCCGCACACCTTGTTCGTGTCCTGCTTTGCCGAGGATTCCGAAATCCCCTGCCCAGACACCCCGGCGCCGCCGCATCCAACGATGATCGCGCCCGCCATGCCGGTGAAGACCACGACCGAAGAGAGAGTTCGAGTTTTCATTTGTGTTTCCTTTGCCGAAGCAAGAGGCCGACCCAACAAAGCACGGTTGAGAGAGAGACGAGCCACCTGCGGGCCGGCTTGAACATCATAGGCCAGCGAGTGTGACCAATTCGTGACGGATTCCGTCACGAATGTCCAATGGTTTTGTCTGCGCCCGCCGGTGGCCCTAGAGCACGGGGATTAGGTCCCCGTTACGAGTCTCGGGGACCTAGCGGAAGGTGGAGTGTGGGTACTCCTACGGAGTGCCCAGATTCGACCAGCCGCCGATGGCTGCGCCGGTAGCCGGGTTTGTCTTGAGCATCCAGTAACGCCCCGACTGGTCGGAAACAACCACCCTCTGGCCGGCCCAAACGCCGGCTGTGTAGGTACCACAGGTGATGCTGATCGGGAGCCTAGGCACCCCGAATCCCGTGACGGGGTCGTTGGTGGCACCAGGGAGCGCAGGAAGCGGCGCCCACGGCAACCACGCTTTCGTCATCTGGTTGTACTGCCTTAAATACACCCTTGCGGCGGAATTGGATTGGACCGGGGAAGCCCCGCCAAGGGTACTGATAGCGTAAAGAGTGCCGTCCCGTGGGCTGACTGGCGTCGATACGAACGTCCTTCCCGCTGGACCAGCGTGAAGAACGGTGTTGTTGAGGGTTATGTTAACCTCGTGGATGTCGCCACCCCAATCAAGGCCGAATACCTTGCCAGGCATCTTGCCGCCCAACGAAAGGAGGTAGGGAGCGGAGCCTGCGGTTATCGGTTGCACCGAGAGTTGAGCCGCTTGTGGGCCGAGCTGAGTTGTCGTCGAAATCTTCCAGATGCTGCCGGACGGATCGATCGCCACAAGCACCTTGTTCGTCACTGCGTGGACGTCGTAGAGGTTGAACGGGACGTTCGTGAGGCTGCTGTAGCCGTGCGAGTTCGTGAGCGTGTCGAAGAAGGCCAATGAAGTTCCGAACGGGATGCCCCAGCGATAGACCCCGACCAAGTAGCGGTTGTTCACGCCGGGTATTTGGCTCCCCGGAGTAAAGTACGCCTGCGCAGGCTGGAAGACGGTGGCCGCAGTCGGGCTCTTTGCCCAGTAATAGATGTGCTTGTTGGGGATATTGGACGAGGCGGTCACATTAATGCCCTCAGTCGAGTGCCAGTAAGGCGCCCTGAGGTTGCCGCGAGAGGGTGGCGCACTCCAGTTGCCCGGCGACTTGAGTTTTGTCCAGCCGGTAGGCGTTCGACTGAAGACCTCGAGATCCAGGTAGGCCAGTGCACTGTGGTTTGGGTTGTAAGTGCGCTTAAGGACGTGGAAGGTCTGGGTCTTGTCCACCATTGCGCCGGGAGGCGACAACTCGTGGGATGGCTTCCAGATCCAGCTGAACTGTCCTTGGAACCAGGATCCGCGGACGCCAACGCTTGGCTCCTGCCACAGGCTCCAGCCCCACGAGCCGGTAAACGTTTGGGCAGAGGATGTTGATGCGACGACGAGAGAGAGTGCGAGCAGCGCTATCTTGTTCATGCTTTCCTTTTGGCGATCCACCTTGGGGGCGCCTTGCCCCGGAGTATTCGCCATCAGGTGTGACCAATTCGTGACGGATTCCGTCACACTTCTTCCTGTACCATGGTCGGATGCAAGGGAGGCCTTTCTTCAAGCCGGGGGGAACCCTAGAGCCCGACGCGCGCAGCTACGTGGTGCGCAAGGCAGACGAGCAGCTACTCGCCGCGATCACGGCGGGTGAGTACGTGTTCGTCCTAGACTCGCGCCAGAAGGGTAAGTCCTCCCTCGTTTCCCGGGCATTGGCCCGCCTTAGGGAGCAGGGCGTCATCCCCGTCAAGCTGGACCTCCAGCGGATCGGGTCGAACGTAACGCCCGAGCAGTGGTACGCAGGGTTGGCGGTGGGAGTCGGTCAAGAGCTTGGCCTCCTTCCGGAGGTCATGGAGTTCTGGACGCAGAACCAATCGGTTGGCCCCCTCGCCCGCTGGGTGGCCACGCTTCGCGAGGTCGTACTTGTCCGGGTCCACCAACCAATCGCGATCTTCGTGGACGAGGTCGACTTCGTTCGCGCCCTCTCGTTCTCGACCGACGAGTTCTTCGCCGGAATCCGCGACTGCTTCAACCGAAGGGCCGAAGACCCCGCCTTTCGTAGGCTGACCTTCTGCCTGGTGGGCGTCGCCATGCCGGGCCAGCTGATCCGAAATCCGGACATCTCTCCGTTCAACATCGGTTCTAGGATCGACCTCACCGACTTCAGCCGCGAGGAAATCGTCAGCTTTGCGGGAGCCCTCGGGATCGACGGAAGGGATGGATCCAAGCTTCTCGAGCGAGTCCACTACTGGACCGGCGGACACCCGTACCTCACCCAGCTCCTCTGCGGGCACATCGCCACAAACGGGCAGATCCGTACCGCCTCCGACGTAGACCGCCTCGTTCACGAAGTCCTCCTCTCACCCGAATCCCGCCAACGCGAACCCAACCTCGCCGACGTCGAGCGCCGACTGCTGGACCCGGACGTCCCAGGGCTGAGTGCGGATGAACGTCGAACCCAGGTCCTTGAGCTCTACGGACGCATGCTGAAGTCTCAAGCCGTCAACGCGTCGGAGCAGAATCCGGTCGTCGCGACCGTCCGGCTGTCTGGCGTGGGCGCGGAGCGCGCCGGCAGCCTCCGGGTGCGCAATCGAGTCTACGAAAAGGTCTTCGACAACGGCTGGCGGATGCAGAATCTGCCCGACGCCGAGGTTCGTCGGCAACGGGGCGCTGCCCGACTTGCCGTTCTGCGCACGGCGTTGGTCGCTGGCGTCGTGATCGTGGGCCTCACCGCCGCCTCGGGCCGGATGTTTCAGCTTTCCAACGAGCGCCAACGGGCAGTGACGCTCATGGAGGCCAGGCAGTCCGAGCTGCTTAGGGTGTCAGGCGAGCGCGAGGCGGCGCTCAAACAGGTGCAGGGCCAGAGCGAGCAACTCCGGAAGACCTCGGCCGACCGGCAAGCCGCGTTGCTGCGTCTTCGGTCCGCAAACGAGCGCCTCGGCCACGTGTCCGACCTCCGCCTCCAGGCCGTCTCTAGCCTGCAGGAGCAGGCAAAGGAGCTTCAGAGAGCGGCCCTCCAACGCGAGGAGGACTTGCGTGCGCTACGGGCAAAGAACGACGAGGTCCAGCAACGGATCTACTTCGGCCAGATGGCCTCTCTCCGCCAAGCGCTATCGGGCGAGTCTTGGAACCGTGCTTCCAAACTCACTGCGGAGATGGCGTCAAGCCGCTTTAGGGGATGGGAGTGGGGCCACGCCGCCCTCGTGCTGGGCGGGCAGGAGCTGGACATCCAGATGCCAACTTCCCACAATCTCGAGATGGACCTTACCGGTCCGTTGCGCGCAGTTACATACTTTGGAGTCTACGAAGTCACCTCGAGAGGAGTGAAACTCCTACGGAGGTTTGCCAAGGGCCCAATCTGGCCCGGTGCGGCGACCGCCAATGTCCGCACGGTTCAGGACCCGGCGACACGTGAGATACTCTTGCTAGACGCCAACACCGACAAGGTTCTCCAGATCTTGCGTAACGATATCTCCCTCCGTGACATCAGCGTCGATGGTAAGCGAATCCTCGTGACCCAGCGTGTTTCCTCGAGCACGGACTCGTTTGCTTTCCAAGTGAGAACGTTGGACTCGAAAGAGGTTCTGCTGAGGGTAGACGGCCCGAGATCAGCCAACGCCGTCTTTATGCGCGATGGAGGATTTCTGAACAGCAACCCGGCGGGTGTACTGGAGCGCCGAGACGCTGCGGGCAAGATCCTCCATACAACTAGAGCCGACCCAGACTTTCGGATCAACTTCGCGCGAACCTTCCTTCTTACCAAAGACATTGAGGGCAAGGTTCTCCAGGTACGGAATCCGTACGACCTTTCCATCCTGACGAGTATCGAGGCGCCGACGGTCAGGCTGTTTGCCAGCAGGTTTTCGAGGGACGGGAGGAAGATGGTGCTAGGCTTCGCGGATGGGCAAGTGCGCGTGTACGCCATCCCCTCCGGCGAACTACTCCAGACATACATTGGGCATCGCGACATGATCAGGGGGGTTGGCTTCGTCGACAGGGGTCGGATCGCCAGTTCCGACATCTATGGGAACCTGAAGATTTGGGCACCAACTCCTCGTAAGGCAATCGAGGTGTTCATGCCTGCGGCCAAGCCAGACCTTGCCAGTTGGCTGGACAAGGACAATAGGATCTTGCGCTCCATCACGGTGACACAGGGAGTGCGTGCGCGGAACCTCCAAACCGGGAGGATCGCCGAATACGAGGTCCCGGGGCTTGACCCCTTCAGCCAATCGGCAGAAGAGGGAGCCTTCTGGTACTTTGGCCTCGCCGACGGAACCCTAGAGAAGAGGACAGGAGATGGCCTGCAACAAGTGAGATGCCTGAAGGTCTTTGACGGCAAAATCTCCAGAACTATGAGCATGGAAAATGGTCGCATTCTCCTCGAGTCGCGTCCCCCTCCGGGACACAGTCGCACGGACTACGCAATCGTCAAGGCTGACGACTTGACCATCCAGTGCCGCTTCTCGTTCGACTGGCCCCAGGTCCAGATGTCTCCACCGGTAGTGACCTCGGACCGGGCGGGAAAGCGCGTCGCCGTCTCCACTTGCGAGATGAATCCGCCTGCCGCCCTCGCAACACTCAAGCATGGAACCATTTATGTGATCGATGCTCGGACTGGCAAGCTCATGAGAAAGCTCGCTTACCAGACCCCCGTCTACGGCCTCGCGATGACGCCGGATGGAAAGGGCCTCATCGTCGACTCTGCCAAGACTTTCACTTTGACAGAACGTGTAATCGCGCTGCACGAAGTCGACACGCTTAGAAAGATACGGGACTTCACCCCACCTGGCCCCAACATCCTGATAACCGCCATGATACTGTCGCCGAATGGAAGGCGCCTACTTGCCTGGACCTTACCAAACGACATGTTCTTGTGGGATGTGCCCTCCGGCAAGTTAGTATCCCGCACATACACGAAAGACCCAAGGTTCTTTGCCTCGTTCTCGGCAGACAGCACACGCATCCTAACCAGCACTCGAAATCGCACCAACACCATATTTGATGCTGAGACTGGCGAGGAACTGTATGTACTTCAGACAACTCCCCTTGACCCCGCAAAACCTGTTTCCAGCGACGCGATGGAATATGGGTGGTTCTCTGAGGACGGGCGCAAGATCGTAACCACCAGTTCTGACGGAGTGGTCCGTATCTGGAACAGTGTGTCGTGGAAGGATCAGCCCAAGGCCGCACGCAAGAAGGGTTCGTAGGCGGGGACCCGGAATCGGAATCCCCCGCCCGGAGCCACCGAGATCACGCCGGAGGCTAGCAGCCGATACCGCGCCCGCTGGTCCGCGATCGGTTGGCCCATAAGGAGGTTCCTAACCTGGCCAAGAACCTCGTCGTCCGAGATCAAGGACCCCTGAAGCCACCGAAGGTGGTCGCCGAAGGGCCCGTCTTCCAGCGCGCACGTCGCTGCCAGATCGCTCGCCTTACCCCCCTGGGACAGGTAGGCCAGCGCCCGCCGCGTTAGGAACGGATGACCCTCCGCCACCGAATGGGCCGCATCCACGACCTCCGCTCCGCTCAGGCCGTAGCGCCCCGCCAGGTCCTCCACCTCGGCCCGGCTGAAGTCCTGCAGGGCGAGCCGGACGCCAACGTTGAACGGCGACTGGTTGACGTCGGTGATGAACACGTGGGCTTGAGCGGCATAGGACAGCACCAGCGTCAGCTTGCTCCAAGGCCCGGCGGGGTCAAGCGCGCGTCGGTTGTGCCAACTCCTGAGCAGCCCAAAGAAGTCGTTGGCGTAGGGCCGGCCGAACAAGCCGTCCGCCTCGTCCATCGCCCAGCAAACCGGCTCCTCCGCCTTCTCCAGCAACCCGCCAAGGATCGAGTCCAGGTTCATGTTAGGCCCAAGCCACGGGTTCCACGCCGCCTGCAGGTCGAGGGGTTGCCGGAGCTGGCTGGCCACGCTGAAGGCAAGCGTTCGGTAGAGCCGCTCCTCGTCTGCCAGCTGAGACTGGCCGATCGCTTGGAAGTCGTTCAAAACGGTGGAGACGCCCCGTTCTCGAGCGTAGCTCAGCAGCCTCGCCAACAGCGAGCTCTTGCCCACCTGACGCGGGCCCTGGACCAAAACCACGCTCTCTCCACGTTCGATGGCCCGCTCGGCATCAAGGTCGGCGACGCGCCGAATGTAGAAGCGCGACGTAACGGAAAGCGCGCCGCCCGCCGCCTCCGAGTCCGGGGGGATCAGAGCCCGATCGATCCTGCTGATCGGAGCGATCGGAGCCGTTGCGGCTCCCTCGAGCGCCATTTTGGCCAGCGGGGAGGGGGGCTCTCCCCAGGTCTCATCCATCATCCGCTCGAGGTCCTCGTACTGGCGGAGCGCTTCCGATTCCAGACCCGCCGCGCGGTACCCCCGAATCAGTGCGATGTGAACGTCCTCCCGAGACGGCGCGGCCAGCACCGCAGCGCGGGCCAACCGAACCGCATCTTTTGCAGCCCCACCCTCGATCCGGATGCGGCAAAGAAGGTCTACGCACTGGGCGTAACGCTCCTCGAAGTCCAGCCGATGGGGGTAGATCCACTCGTCGGACACGCCGGCCAGAAGCGGTCCGGAATACATGGCCACCGCCTCCGCGAGCAATCCCTCATCCTCGAGCGGAATGGCTCGGTTTGATAGCTCGACAAAGTGCCGAACGTCCGTTGTGATCAGGGTGTCGCTCGCGCTCACAACATCCCGTTGGGTCTGGATCGCCGTCCCTCGTGACTCCAGCGGCTCGAGCGCGTCTCGAAGATCCGCCACCGCGCGCCTTAGGTTCTGAGACTGCTTGTCGCTCTCGCTGTCCGGCCAGAACGTCTCCTCGAGAACAAACCGCGAGACGTTCCGGCCCGCATGGAGGCAAAGGTAGGCGAGTAGCCCGGACACGGATCGAGAGCGGAACTTGGGCCGATCACCGGTCGGCGCAGCGACATCCATGGGCCCAAGCATCCGCACAATCCAGCGTGCCTGGGATGGCGGCCATGATTCCGGTGCGATCTGCATGGTGTCGTTCGAACCCTCGCCAAAAGTATGGAGGATTCATTCGCCAGAAGCCAGCCAGCTATTCCGAAACCATGGTGCCGATGCCGGCGTGCGTGAACACTTCCAACAACAAGGCGTTGGGCGTGCCCGCGTTGATGAGGTGGACCCGGTCCACACCCTGACGGACCGCATCGACTGCGGCCTGAAGCTTGGGAATCATGCCCCGGTCGGCCCGCCCGTTCCCGATCATCGTCTCGGCCTCGGCCGGGCTGAGGGAGGAGATCCGGCTCGCGGCGTCGGACTTGTCCGCGAGCACGCCGTCCGTGTCCGTCATCAGAATCAGCTTAGATGCCTTGAGCGCCACCGCGACCGCCGAGGCCGCGGTGTCCGCGTTCACGTTCATCGGCTCGTCGTCCGGGCCGGCGGCCACCGAGCAGATCACCGGGATGAACCCGCCCGCCGACACCGTCTCCAGCAACTCCGGATGCACTTCCGCAACCTCGCCCACCCGGCCCAGCTCGGGGCGAATCGGGATCGCCCTCATCAGGCCGCCATCCCGCCCACTCAAACCAACCGCCTTGCCCCCGGCGCGGGAGATCGCCCCCACCAGAGCCTTGTTCGCGCGGCCTGCCAACACCATCTCCACCACTTCCATCGTGGCGTCGTCCGTCACGCGCAAGCCATCCAACTGGCGCTTTTCGATGCCGAGCCGCCCCAGCATCGAGTCGATCTCCGGGCCACCGCCGTGAAGAAGCACCGGACGGATGCCAACAAGGTGAAGCAACAGAACGTTGCGGATCACCGAGTCCACGTTCTCGCGACGCTGCATCGCGCTGCCCCCGAACTTGACCACAAAGGTCTGCCCCCGAAACCGTTGGATGTACGGAAGGGCCTGGCTAAGGATCTCGGCCTGATGCGCTACGGTGCTCACCCGTAAGGTCTACCCGTTACCGAAAAAAAAGACCGTGCTTGCGGCACGGTCTTGAGGAGTTGCTGTTGCTATTGCGTCTGTTCGCTTCGGCAGTCTTGTCGGCTGCTCTCTTGGCGTGTAAAGAGTGTAGACCCTGTGATGATTACTAGGGTGTCACCCCTTTCCGGTACACCCCTCTCCATTCCGTAGAGAAGGGTCGGTGAGCCTCCGGCGATCCGGAGATGAGCCCCCCTCGACCACAAAGTCGGGGCATCCCGAGCGAAGCCGAGGGAGGTACTCCCTCTTTCAGGGCGCTCGGTGCCTGGGGGGAGATTCCTCCGTTCGTCGGGATGGCAACCTCCTTCGGTGAGCGAAGCTAGTTCTCGTACTGGTTGCCCGCGACGTCGTGGCCGCGGGCTAGCCAGATCTTGTGGCCCTGGTTGCGCTCCGGAATCACTCGACTCGTGGTCGGGAAGAACCGGATCGTGTAGCCCGCCCGCCGGAAGTCCGAAGTGTTGGCCTCCGCTCCATGGATGATCCGGGCTTCGTGCAGGCTGGCGTGGTTCGGCTCAAGCTCCATGTAAACCGCGGTTGCGGGATCAAACTGTCCGGTCGAGATCTGGGTTGGGAAGATGTTCTTGCTGGCGTCCTCGACCTCTTCGTACTGGGAGAACCCATTCTTGTGCGTCCCCGGGATCACCGCCATGCATCCGTTCTCCTTGGTCGCCCGGTCCAGCGCAAGCCACACGGTGCAGATGCCCTCCATGGTGGTTACGCGCCCGTCCCAGTAGCTAGAGTCCTCGTGCCAGGGCGTAGCCTTGCCCACCTTCGGCTCTTTGGCGATGAAATGGGTGCTCCAAAGCCCGATGTTCGGCCCGACCACCGGCTCAACCAGGTCCAGCACCGCGTCGCTCAGCACGATGTCCAGCAGCCGCGCATCCCGGAAGTGGATGACGTCCAGCCCGTCGTAGCCATACTGTGCCAGGTCTTCCTCGAAGATGTCCCTGAGTCGGTCGAACGTCGCGGGGTCGAAGACGGGCTTGTCGTAGATAACGTAGCCTTTCTCGTTGTAGTAGGCGGTCTGCTCGGCGCTGAGTCGGAGGTTGCTCATAGGGTCACCGTCAATTGTATACTCCAATCGGCGTAGTTGCGACCAACAGGGAGTAGGAGGAATAGGAAATGGAATCGGACGAGGTTAACGCGGGTTCTGACAAGTTGTACATTACCATTCTGAGTGACGTGGTGAAAGCGCTAGATGAAGGCCTGTCGCTTGAAAGTGCCAGCGCCGTGCTGCAAAGAGCCTGTGATTCGTTCAGCCCGAGCATCTCGCAGGATGATGACCTACTGTGCGCCTCAGATGCCGGGTCGAACTTCGACTTGACTGATGACATCGATGACGAGGATTTGTACGAGAATCCCAACTTTCCAAAGATTCCAAAGGACATTATCGCTCGCCTCGTCGCTGAACCAGAGGCAGTGCGCCTCGTTGCCACCCATACTGCGCTTATCTCAAAGTGGTTGCCAGCCATGTCGCCAGAGGACCGTTGGAAGCAGAAGTTGGCTTTCCTTGAGTTGTCTCTTAGCATGTGTGACTTCATTGAAGGCACGATGAGTATGGAACCTTACAAGGAATACAGAGGGAAGCTTCTCAGGAGTAGATTTATGATTACAGGTGATGTAACTCGTAGCTTGCGACAAGTCAGCATAGTGCTCTCAACACACGGAGCAAAAGCGATGAAGTACGTTTGTGATGTCTACAAGGCGCACACTGATGATCCTTTGGAAGTCATTGAGACCGGGTTCGTGGACGCCGAGGAATCCTCGTTTTTCGAGGTAGATAAGTGGTTTGCGATTGTTCCAATGATCCAAAGGATGCATGATTACCTGGAACGAAACCAAGGGATTAGGAGATCAAGGCTCTACCGAGATCTTGGCTATAGTGGCGTAGTATTCGGACCGATCCTAACGTCTTGGGCAGAGCTTGGAATTGTGGAGTTGAACCCGGTTAACTCGTCAGACTATTCTGTATGGGTTAACACCGGAGTACTTGAGAAGTACCGATCCGACGTTGATACCATTGTTTCCGAGTGGCGCGGAGGATTGTTTGTGGTCGGCCAGTTGGGCCCCCTTCCGGACTAATCAAGGCGACCAAAACTTCCGGCTAGTCAAACACCACGGTACGGTTGCCATGGACAAGAACCCGGTCTTCTAGGTGCCATCGGACCGCCCTTGCCAGCACCGCTCGCTCGATCCGGCGGCCCACGCGCACCATCTCCGAGGCGGTTGCCCGGTGGTCGACCCGCGCGACGTCTTGCTCGATGATCGGTCCCGCGTCGAGTTCCTCGGTCACGTAGTGCGCCGTCGCCCCGATGATCTTTACGCCGCGGGCGTGGGCCTGGTGGTACGGCTTGGCGCCCACAAACGCGGGCAGGAAGCTGTGGTGAATGTTGATAATCTTATGCGGCCAAGCCTCTACAAAAGATCCACTGAGGATCTGCATGTAGCGCGCCAACACGATCAGGTCGCATCCCTGGGCCCACTCCTGCTGAGTCGCCTCTAGGGCCGCCTTGTCGCCATCTGCCTTTTTCCAGCGATACGGAATCCCGTAGGCGCTCGCGATCGGCTCCAAGTCTGGGTGGTTGGAGGCGATCAGCGCCACTTCGGCAACCAAGTCCCCCGCCCGAATCTCCCAGAGGATCTCCTCCAAGCAGTGCGACTCCTTGCTCACGAACAGCCCGATCCGCTTTGGAACCGCCGCGTCCACGAAGCGGTACTGCATCGCGTACTTCTCGGCCACCTGGGCAAAGCTCTCGGTAAAGGCACCTAGTCGGGAGCCCAACCCCTCTAGCGCGAACTCCACGCGCATGAAGAACTCGCCGCCGCGCCAGTCCGTGCTGTGCTGGTCCGAGTGAACGATGTTCGCCCCCGCCTCGAACAGGAACCGAGAGACCTCGGCCACCGGACCGGGGCGGTCGGGGCACTGAATCAGCAATCGTCCAAGCTCGGGCATGTCGTAGTTTGCGCGATTGCCTACAGGGGATCTTTGAAACGAAGCCCGGGGAATCTTCGGAAGTCTTGATCGTGGCTGTATAGCGTCGCCCGGTTTTCGATCGCCAGAGCGGCTAGGTGGGCGTCCGAGACCAGCGGGCCGGCCATGCCTGCTCCTTGCAGACACTCCTGCAGGACGGCAAGGTGTCCTGGTCCAGGCTCGAGGACCCGAACGTTCGAGACGCGATACCACTGTGCAACAACGTCGCAGGCCTGAGCAACCGAAAGGGGCTGGGAGAAATTGCGAGGGCTGGTCGTCAATCGTACGAATCCAAGGGACACTTGCCAGGGAAGCCCGATCAGTTGAGAGCCGCTAAGGGCTTCCTCCCACCACCCTAAAGCGGCCACGTGGAAGGGCGACCTCTGGTCGTAAGCGTAGATCAGCAGGTTGAGGTCGGGGAGGATCAACGGTTTTTCGCCTCGAACTCTTCTAGGTCCATTTCATAGAGTTGGCGACTTGGCCTTAAGGGATCGATGCCTTCACGCAGACCAAGATTGAACGGCTTCACCCGGAAGGGCTCCCTCTTCTGAGCAGGTCCCTCGGACAAGGCATCGCGCAACAGCTCGTTGATCACGGCCGCCATAGACTTCCCGGACTTCTCCACCCGTTCCCGCAGCTGATCCGCGACGTCCGGAGCTACGGTAAAGGACGTTCTCATGCCTTACATCATACATCACTTCTGAACTGCATCATGATGCAGACATGCCTGATCTAGAACCACCCAGCCCAGCTGTCGAGATACGGGACCGAGGTCGCCCTGATCGAGCTAACCGGCGGCTAGGCGTTCTGATACCTGGCCCTAAGCTCGGGCCAGCTCCCATCCATGATCGCTTCCCGGATCTCCGCCATCAACCGAGCGTAGAACGACAGGTTGTGCAAGGTCGCCAGCCGAGCCCCGAGGAACTCGCCGACCTTCAGCAAGTGCCTCAGGTAGGCCGCCGAGTACCGCTCGGTGGCGGGGAACACGCTGCCCTCGTCCACCGGCCCGTCGTGCTCCGCCCATCGCTTCGCTCCCGCATTGACCCGGCCCTTGAGCGTGTAGAGCACATGGTGGCGCGCCATCCGGGTGGGCAGCACGCAGTCGAACAGGTCCACCCCGCAGCCCACCGCGTGCAAGATGTCCTGCGGGTGCCCCACCCCCATCAGGTACCGCGCCTTGTCGGCCGGCAGGAGCGGCGCCGCCAGTTGCACCACCGGGTACTGCATCTCTGTGGGCTCGCCAACGCTTACACCCCCGATCGCGAACCCGGCGAACGGAAGCTCCGAGAGAAACGCCGCGCTCTCGCGACGCAAATCCTCGTGCACTCCGCCCTGCACGATCCCGAAGACCGCCTGCCCTTCCCGCGCGGCCGCCAAGTTGCGCGGAGCCCAGATATGGGTGCGCCGCATCGCCTCGGCCGCCTCGTCGCGCGAGCAAGGGTACGGCGGACACACGTCCAGCGCCATGCTGATGTCCACCCCCAACTCGCCTTGGATCTGAATCGACCGCTCCGGCGAAAGGAAGAGCGCCGACCCGTCCAGGTGGGACTTGAAGGCCACCCCCTCGTCCTCGATCTTCCGGTACTTGGAGAGGCTCATCACCTGGTACCCGCCCGAGTCCGTGAGGATCGATCCCGGCCAGCCCATGAACTTGTGCAGCCCGCCCATCCGCTCCACCAGCCCGCTCGTGGGCCGCAAGGAGAGGTGGTACGTGTTGCTCAGAACCAGCTCAAAACCCATCGCCTCGAGGTCTTCCGAGCCGACCGTCTTCACCGTCCCTTGGGTTCCGACCGGCATGAAGGCCGGGGTCTCCACCGTCCCGTGCGGCGTATGAAGCCGTCCCCGCCGAGCCCCCGTATGCGGGCAAGTGGCCAGGAGTTCGTACCGCACAGACATCGCGATCATTATGAGACCCTCCAGCCGGGGGAGCCGGCCAAGGAGCGCCCGCAGGGGGTCCAGGAATATCATCATCACGACCTCCGCGCAAGGTTTTCGTCGTGATGTGATATTTGGTTGGGGTTTGAATTTTTCGGAGTTGGGAGGGGACGTTGTCAACCGATTCGGCCCGCCGCCGCCTTGCCCACCCAACCCCGTCCCGATCCCGACTCCCGTCGGGTTCGGGACTCCCGCGTCGGCGGGCCTTTCGTTCAGATCGGCGACCTCGAGTCCGTATGGAGTTAGCTAGGCTTCCGCGCCACGCCGGCCTGATCAGCCGAGCCGGTCTGGGTTCAGGCCATCGAGCTCCGGAAGCACGAACAGGCCGTCTTTGCGGATGAGCTTCCCATCGAACCAAATCTCGCCCCCGCCGTACTCGGGACGCTGGATGAGAACGGTGTCCCAGTGGATCGCCGATTTGTTTCCGTTTCCGCCCACGCCCCCGTACGCGTTGCCCGGGGTGAGGTGGAAGCTGCCCGCGATCTTCTCGTCGAAGAGGGTGTCCTTCATCGGATGCAGCACGTAAGGGTTGTAGCCAAGCGACCACTCGCCAAAGTATCGCGCCCCCTCGTCGGTGTCTAGGATCTCGTTCAGCCGCTTAGTCTGGTCGCCGGCGGTGGCCTCCACGATCTTGCCGTTCTTCACCACGTAGCGGATGTCCTTGAACTCGGTGCCCTCGTACAGGCTCACCGTGTTGTACTGGACCACCCCGTTGACGCTCTCCTTGACCGGGCACGAGAAGCACTCCCCGTCCGGGATGTTGGCCTCGCCCGAGCACGGCACGCTGCCGATGCCCTTGATGCTGAAGGTGAGATCGGTCCCCGGGGCAACCAGCCGCACCGCGTCGGTGGCGTCCATCAGGGCCTTCAGCGGCTCCGCCGCCTTCTTCATCAGGCGGTAGTCCAGGCAGCAGACCTTGAAGTAGAAGTCCTCGAACTTCTCGGTGGACAGGTTCGCTTGCTGAGCCATGCTGGACGTCGGCCACCGCAGCGCCACCCACTTCGTGTTCGGAATCCGGCGCTCGAAGGTCACCGGAGTGTGATAGACCTGATTCCAAAGCCGCATCTTCTCCGGCGGAACATCGCTCAACTCGGCGTAGTTGTCCGAGCCCCGCAGCGCGATGTACGCGGTCATGTGGTCCATCTCAAAGCTGTCGACCTCGGCCAGCGTCTTGGCGTTCTCCTCCGTCATCCCCATCAGCAGTTGGCGGCGAATGTGGCTGCTTTCCACCTTCACCGAAACCTGGGCGCCCGTGCCTTGAGCCACCCGCACAATCTCCGCCACCGCGCGGGGCGGGATGTCCAGGGCGTGGATCAGCACGCGGTCCTCCTTGCTCAGGCGGGTCGAGTGGCGAGTAAGCACTTCGGCGAGCTTGACGACGCGATGATCGAACATGCCCGGAGGTTACCGGAGCGCCGGGAGTCCGTTTGCCATCCTCAAAGATCGGCTGGCGAGGCTCGCGGCAAACTCTGGATCGGGCTGAGATCGGCACCCCATCCGCTGAAGTCCGCGCTCCTTGCTTAGCGCCTTACGCGCCTAGGGATGTGGGGTGATCGCGAGCACCGTAATCTCGTTCTTGCCGGGGCCGTAGTGCCAGAACACCCGCCAAGCGGCCGGGGTGCGGTTCTCCACGTACGCCTCCCAGACTTTCTCGCCACCCGTACCTTCGAGCGACCGGTACTCGTGGGTCTCAAGGCCCGGATGCTTGGGGTTGGCCTGGAGGAACGCGAGGCACTTCCGAACCTTCTTGAGCTTCTTCTGGTCTTGACGCTCAAGCTGCTCGAGTTGGGCCGAGGCCGTTTCGGTGAGGGTTAGGTCGAAGGCCAAGGGCGTTCAGTCCTCGTCTGGCTCGTCCAGGTACTGGCTGAAATCGCCTCCGGGTCGAGTCCGCCCGGCGGCAGAGTCGGCAAGCCCCTGGAGCACCGCTGCTTTCGCTTCGGCGTTCTGGTGCAGCCACAGTTCCCGCCGGGGGATTACCACGACCGGGGTGAGGACAATCACGCCGTCCTCGCCCTCAACCACGTCGTATTGCTCGCCAACCTTGTCTCGTCCTAGGCTTAGCCTGCCCGAGGTGTCGACTTTCCTCACTTCATGCTGGAGCGGTTCGTGGAGTGCCATCTTTCTCTGGAACCATGCCTTTTTGCCATCGTTCCATCCATATCATACAACACCGGATTCCCCATAATGAGGCCATGACCCTCGACTTCCCCATCCGAAGCGACTGGCTGCGGATGCAGGCCTCGGTTAAGGAGACGATCTTTTCCGGCAAGACCGAGTTCCAGCAGATCGACATCGTGGACACCGACATCTTCGGCCGTGCTTTGCTTCTTGACAACCACATCCAGCTCACCGAGTTCGACGAGCGCGCCTACCACGAGGCCCTTGTCCAGATCCCGCTGCTGAACCTGCCGAACGCCAAGACCGCATTGATCGTGGGCGGGGGAGACGGGGGCGTGCTGCGCGAGATCTGCCGCCACCCGGGGATCGAGCACATCGACATGGTGGAGATCGACGCCGGAGTGATCGAGGCGTGCAAGTTGCACATGCCCTCGCTCTCCGCCGGGGCTTTCGACGACCCTCGTGTGAACCTGATGGTGGCGGACGCCTTCCCCTTCGTGAAGCAAGCCACGCGCAAGTACGACCTCATCGTCGTGGACTCGACCGACGTCTACGAGGAGGAAGAAGGCGAGCTGAGCGAGATGCTCTTTACCGACGAGTTCTACGGCGACATCCGCAACTGCCTGTCCGAGGGCGGGATCGTGGTGACCCAAGCAGACAACCTCGTGTTCTGCCCCTACTCGCTGGAAGAGATCCAAGCCCTCTACTCACGCATATTCCCGGTGGCCGGCAGCTACCAGGCGCTGGTGCCTAGCTTCGGCGGGTTCAGCGGCTACTGCTGGGCCAGCAAGGGCGCCCAGATCGCACCGCGCATCCCCGCCCACGCGATGGACCTGAAGTACCTGAACGAGAGCACCTACCTGCTGGCGACGACGCCGTTAGCCTTCGGCTAGGAACTCGACCTCGCCCCACTTCTCGGGCTGGTGCATGTCCACCACGCCCTGGGGCGACCACACCCAGTTGTCCTCCGGACGGTTGGGCACCTTCTGGTATTTGCCGTCCACCACCTGGAGCAGCCACTGCACGCGGGAGAAGTTGATCCGCCAAACGTCGCCCGGGCGAGGCGGGCACGGCACCCTCGAAATCTCGGCCATCGCGGGCCAGGGCAGCAGGATCTCCAGGCTCCAGCCCTTGTCCACGTCGGATGGGTTGTTCAAGGTGCCGTCCAGGTGGACCGCCGTCTTGAGGCCCTTGATCTCCCACCCGTTGATCGCCGGACCGCCCTCCCGATAAGGCTTGACCAGGAGCAGGTCCCAAGTGGTGTTCAGAGCGTTCAGCTCCAGCTCCCCGTACAGGTGGGTGTCACCGTCCGGGTCGATGAAGACCTCGAAGTCGTTGTCCTGGAAGATCACCGCGTCGTGTTGGGTGATGGTGGCCCAGAGGTTGGGCTCCTCCAGCTCCGCGCCGATCAGGAGCCCGGCCTCGCTCCAACACATCTTCATCCGGGTCCGGTGGCGGGGCTTCGGCTTGGCGTCGCCTTCGATGTCCACGAAATCGTCTGACCAGGGACACTTGATCCAGGGCTGCTTATCCAGCTTCCCGTCCAGAGTCGTGGGAGCGGCAAGGCGAGGGGCGCGGTAGCGCTTCACAGCTTCCATGCGAAGTCCCCCTTGGCGGTCGACCAGTCGTTCCCGAAGAACCCGGCGACTTCGATGCCCGCCGCGCCCTCGGTGAGCATTCGCGACCGGATTCCGAGGAGGTCCGGGATGGAGGCTCCGCTCAAGAAGATCGGCACCCGCTCGGCGAGCCTTGCGCCCTTGGCGCCGGTGGGCGCGATGGCGGCCACGCTTGCCGTGGTGCTGTTCGGGTTGGGGCGAATGACGAAGATCGCGAGATCGTCCCCGGTTGCCTTTCGTCCGCCGATCGTGGCGGAGCCCCGACGGACGCTCACCTCCGCGTCCATGAGGCCAGCCCACGCGCGGTTGGTGTCCGCGTTGCCGTACAGCAGCACGTTGCGACCCGTGAACTTCTTGGCCTCGTAGGCGGAGTCCGGGATCACGTCTACTGCGCCGTTGCCGCGGTAGTAGAAGGTCTCGGCGTCGAAGCGGGCTTTGGACCGCGCCCACTCGTTCTCTTCCGCGCTGCCCGACGTGCCGTAGACGAACAGGACTCGGTTGCGGAAGACGTCTTTGAACCCGCCGCTGCGGCTTGGGCTCTTCTCAGCCGGAGCCGCGGTCGCCGTCCCCCACTTCTCACCGGTTCGGGCGAGGGTCACTTCGCCCGACTTGGGCCAGGGCAGGGTCAGCTTCTGGCCGTCCAGCTCGAAGGTGGCGTCCGCGCCGGGGACCAGCGCGTCGGTGCGAAGGGTCATGCGGGCCACGTTCTGGGTGGTGCCACGGATGGCCCGGCGATGCGGATCGGCGGTGAGCTGGATGCGGCTCAACGCGAAGGGCTTGAGCTGCTGCTCCACCATCGCCCACCGGAACTTGGCGCTAACGCCCGGGTTGCTGGTGGAGAAATCCAGGTCTCGAACCTCGCCATCCGTCGGGACACGCGTCTCGGCAAAGAGGTCGAAGATCCCGGGGTAGTCGATGCAGTCCGCGCCGGGCTCCGGCGTCGTGTCGTACCAATGGCCCTGGCCCTTCTCCTCATGCCACAAGAACCGGGGGGCAATTCCCTCCAGCTCCTTGCGCATGGTGCGTGGCTCCGTCACCGGCACGTTGTCGTCGGCGTCGCCGTGGAGGGCGAAGATTGCCGGGGTCGAGAAGTTGTACTTACGGCTGAGGGTGTCTCCCGGGCTGCCGGCCCGGGCGAGGACCGCCTCGGCGAGGCTGTTGCCGAACTCCGCGCCGCCCGCGTAGCTGGCAAAGCTGATCCAACCGGCGCAGGGGGCGATGGCGGCGAACCGGTCTGGGTACAGGGAGCCGAGGTGCCACGTTCCGTGGCCTCCCATGCTGTGCCCGGTGAGGTAGGTGCGGCGAGGATCGGTCTTCAGCTCCTTCTCCGCGTGCGCCAAGACCTCGAGGGCGTCAAGTCGTCCGACGTCCTCCCAGTCGAAGCCGTACGGGCGGCGGTTGGTGGGGGCCACCAGGTTGCCCCAAGCCTTCGGCGCGTACGCCTCGGCCTGACCGATTCCTTCGACGCTGGCCCCGTGCAGGGTCAAGAACATCGCCTGCCCGGGAGAGGGCTGCGTGCTGGGATTCACTCCGTAGTACTGCACGCTGCCGTCCACGTCGCTGAAGAAGGTGCGCTTGTAGGCTTGCCCGGCCTTGCGCACCCGCACGGTGATCGCCGCGCTTTGGATCGTTCTCCCTTGCCTCACGAGGCGCAGTTGGAGCTTGCCTTCCGCGTCTGGCCGAAGCATTACCGGAACCTTGCGAACGCTGAGCGCGGGGATGCGGGGGAGCCGGGTGGTGCGTGATCCGGTCTTCCCGGTCGCGACGACCGCGTAGCCCTCGACGTCCGAGGCTTCGGTGTTCGCCACGATGATGCCGGCCCAGACGTCGCCCTTTACGCCCTCACGGAAGTCGGGAAGGGTGGCGTCGCGGACGTCCAGAAAGACGGGGGCAGGAGGCTCCACGAGCTTGGCGCTGAGACGTCCGCGCCCGCTGGCGAACACGAATTCGTTCTTGCCCGCGCGCAGCTGAACCGGCAAACCCAGGTAGCCGTAGCCGTAGGGATCCCCGGCGCGGGGTGCGCCGTTGACGTACACCATGCCGTGGCCGACTGCCTCCAGAACGTAGGTCTTGGCGGCGGGCGCGTCGATCGTGAACCGCGCGTAGCCTCCGGAGAGGGCACGGCCCTCGAACCATCCATCCTTGTTCGCCTTGATCGGCTCCCAGCCGGTCGCGGGCCAGGCTCCCTCCACCCAAGCCGCCTCCACGCGGTCTCGACGGACGACGGTCCGGCGGTTCGCGCCGACGGCGGTGGCTTCTCCTTCGGTGAACTGGATGGGCGCAGCGGGGACGGCGGCGGCGAGCAGAACGCTCCAAAGCAAACTCATGCGAAGACGCTACCCCGGCGCGGCTTTCGCCAACCTCCCGTACCGATCGAGACGCTGGCGCGTTCCATGGATGATGGCGACCTTCCGCATTCCCTGCCTTGTCTTGGCCTTGGTACCGCTGATGGCTTTTGGGCAAGGGAGACCGGTGGAAGCGATTCGACGGGGCGCCTCGGTTACGGTCAAGGTCGAATCCTTCGAAACCGCCCAGAAGGCCGCCTTCGACTTGGCCTCCAAGTACGAAGGCCGGGTCAGTGACCGCCAGAGCGAGGTCAACGAGAAGGGTCGCCGCCACGGCTGGGTGCGGGTGCTTTTGCCGAAGACGACGCTGGACGGGTTCCTGACGGAAGCCAAGGGCCTGGGCAAGGTGTACGGCGAGAACCTGACCCAGGAGGACGGGGCGCCCCTGATTCGCGAGTTGGCTACCCGGGTGGTTCGGCTAGAGGAGCACAAGGCGCGGCTGACCTCGATCCTGGACAGCTCGCGCAAGTTGCGTGGGAGCGACGTGCTGTACGTTCAGGAGCGAATCTTCCGCGCGGCGGTCGATCGAGACCTGCTCGCCCAGCGGCAACAGGCGATCGCGGACGCCTCGCGGGGGAGCTCGGTGATCCTCACCTTCTTCGAGCCCGACCCTTTGCAGAAGGGCCCTCGCTCACCCATGGGGCACCTAGCGTCTGCGTTCCAAGACGCCGGAAAGAACCTGGCAAAGGGGCTGCTAGGCGCGATCAACGGAATCGCGGCTTTCGTGGTCTACGGCGCTTTGGCGCTGCTGCTGTTCGCGCTGTTCCGACGCCCGGTGGCGAAGCTGGGCAAGTGGCTCCGCGACTTCACGCAGCCCTCGCCGCCGGTTCGGTAGGGCTAGAGGCTTGCCTCGTATACGTCGAACTCCTCGCGGGTCAGCCCGTAGAGGAGATCGGCGTAGTACCGGCCGTTGGTGAAAGCCACCCGCCTCCGGCGACCCTCGGGCTGGCAGCCGAGGCGCTGGAAGTGCCGGATCATGTCCTCGTTGAACTCGATGCACCCGGCGTTGTACTTCTGGAGCCGGAGTTCGTGGAAGCAGTACCGAAGCACGATTCGCTTGGCCTCCAGGAAGTAACCCTTGCCCCGGTGCCGGCGGTGGATCAGGGAGCCGATGCTGAAGGTGCCGTTGCGGTTGTCGATCGAGTTGATGTTCAGACCGCCCACCAGTTGCCCGTCTAGGGTCTCGACGGAGAACATGATGCGGCCGTCCTTCTGGCTGAAATCGCCGAAGCGCTCCAGGAAATCGGCGGCGTCGGTTGCCGTCTTCGGCAATTCGATTCCGGGGTTCAGGGTGCGTTGGCTCTCACTGTCCTTGTCTTCGTCGAGCCACGTAGCCACGTCGGTCTCGCGGAGCTCGCGCAGTCGGATCTTCTCGCCTTCCCAGAAGTAGGACATCTCAAGTGGAGGCTATCTGGCGTGCGCCCGCGATCTCGGCGGTGATTTCTACGGACATGCCCCGGTTTCAGGGGCTCGCCGCCAACCGCCGAACGCGCAACTCCAGGCACCATGGAATCGTCCTTAGCAGTGTGTCTAGCAGCCGGGAAGCCACCCCAACCCGGAGTCCCTCTATCGCCGCAAGGGTCCTGGTTCCGTGGGCGTTGTCAGCTCTCTCCGCCATCGCGTGGCGGAACTCAGAGGCGGTTGCAGATCGATTCGTGCCAGCGCAGTATGCATGGTCGGTGCACCACTACCTGAGTTACCTCTTTCTGTTCGCCGTTCCGACCCTGGCCCTTCTACCTGTCCTACTCATTGCTAGGGCTAAGCTGGGTTACCCGCACCTCTTGGCAGTGATGGGCTACTGCGTTGCGCAGCCTGTTGGATTCGCGACTCTATTCAACTTTTTGGGGATCGGGCCACCCTCGGAGTACTTGACGAGGTTTTATTGGGCAGTCGACTGGATATTTGGAGTAGCAATCATGGCTGGGTTGCTTGGGGTTTTGCTTGACGTCCGGTCCATCTATCTCAACGCTACTTTGGGAAAAGCGTCAAGGGATGACAACCGGTCTTCTTGACGGAGGAGATGTCGCACAGTACGCAGATCTGGATAGCCCTGGCCAGCCCTAGGAGCCAGCAGCCCCAACGGGGCGACAGATTATAGCGAAGGGCGAAGCCCTGGTACCGGGCGCCACGTACCCGGAGGCCTGAAAGGTCGACACAAGACCTCCGGTCCCACACGACGGCGATTGTGCCGCCCCGTCAGGGCTTAAGCTCATCCGGGGCCAGGTTCCAGGGCTGACGCCCTTCGCTCTACTAGGTCACCCCTACGGGGCTGAGATTCGGCCGAAGCTACGGGAGGCTACTTCTTGCCTTGGTCCAGGGAGACCATCGTGCCCATGAGCGTCTTCTCTGCGCCGCTGATGTCGCCGCTTTGGAGGGCGCGGAGGGCCATCGTGACCTCCTGGGCCTCCGCGGTCTTGCCTTCTTGGAGCAAGAGCATCTGGGTCTTCTGGAGTTCTTGGACCGCGCCCATCTGGGTAATCGCGCCGGTTTTGAGGCCCATGACCGTCTTCTCCACCACCCGGCTGGCGGCGACGATTTGGGCGGCTTGGGCCACCTGCGGGTTTACCGGCGCGCCATAGCGCGCCGAGTCCGCGGTGAACTCCATGCAGAAATCGAGGTCCACGGATTCGGTGGTGCCGGTGAGGCAGTCGTCGTACGAGAGCTTGCCCGCCACGACTCGGTACTCGCCCAGCGGATGGTTGGGGAAGTCTAGGTCTAGAACCTGCTGGATGGAGGCCCCTCGCTCGAGGTCGGCGAGCTGGATCTCGACTTCGCCACCGTTGGCGGCCTGGGGCGAGCGCATGTTCACCCACCGCGAGAGTTTGAGCCGGAGGGTGAGGTTGCGGGCGACCGTGGTCATCAGCTTCTCCAGCTCGGTGCGGAACACCTCGGGAATCAGCTCGGGGCGGGGGATGAAGTAGTAGTTGCCGCCCGCTTTCTTGGCCATGCTGGCCAGGAGCTCTTCGTTGTAATCCGGGCCGAAGCCGAGGAAGGTGACGGTGATGCCGCGGCTCTTGATTTCGCCGGCGTGGGCCACGAGGGCGGAGAAGTCTTTGATGCCGGCGGTCGGGTCGCCGTCGCTCAGCACCACCATGCGGGTGGCGCGGGAGGTCTCCTGGGTCGTCATCAGCTGCTGGGCGGCCAGGGAGAGGCCGTCGTACAGGTTGGTGGTGTTGCCGGGCATGAGGCGGGCGATTCCGTCTTTGATCGGCTGCTTGTTGGTGACCCGCTGCGGAGCCATCAGGACGTCCACGGTTTCCTCGAACGTGACGATACTGAGGACGTCGTTGGGGGTCAGCAGGTCCACCACGTAGCTGCAGGCTTGCTTGGCGTAGTCGAGGGGAGGGCCCTCCATCGAGCCAGACCGGTCGATAACCAGGCACAGGTTCATGGGGGTGCGCGCACCCAATCCCGCGCCGATGCCGGCCTCGCCGGCGCCTCGGATGTCCAGGAGGAACTGCTCGCGCGCCGGGCCGTTGGCCATGGTGCAGGCGCGGCCCGCGACGATCTCCGCTGACAGGCCCTTCATGCCCGCCATGGCCGTCGTCTTGAGGGGATCGAAGCTGGCGGCCTGCATCATCTGGGTGCGCAGCGGATCCAGGCCGGGCGCGCCGGTCAGGATCGTCTTGTTCAGGTCGAGGCGTTGGGTGGGGTCCATGTCGTTACCTTGAGGATTCTACGCCTCGACGCGGAAGGTGGTCGAGCCGATTTTGATCGTGGCCCCCACGGGGGCGATGCCGGAAGGGGTCTTCTGACCGTTGACGAAGACGCCGTTGGTGCTGCCGAGGTCCGCCACCTGAACGCCGCCCGGGATCGGGGCGAGGCTGGCGTGGCGGCGGGAGGCGGCGGAGTCGAAGCTCATCGGGATCGCAGGCATGTCCCGTCCAACCTCGATCGGCCCGCTCATCGGGTACCGCTGGCCAAGGAGCGGACCATCCAAGGCGACCAGGGTCACGCCGGGGTTCTGGTAGGCGACGGTCGGACTCGGGGAGCCTGCCGGGGGGTAGGCCATCGTGGGGGTCATCACCTGGGTGGGCTGCCCCATACCCACCGCCCCTGGTCCCACATTTGGCTGAGGATAGGGCTGGGGGCTGGGCTGAGGGTAGGGCTGGTTCACGAACTGTCCCGGCATGGGCGCGTACGCTCCCGGCTGGTACGCCTGCTTCATGCTCTTGAGCATGAAGTGGAGCACGGTGTTGCCCACGCGGATCTCCGCGCCGGGCGTCAGTTGCGCCTGCTGGATCGGCTGCCCGTTGAGGAAGGTGCCCGCACCCGAACCGCAGTCGGTAAGGAAGTAGTTGCCCTGGTGGTACTGGATCACCGCGTGCATCGGGGCCACCGAAGGGTCGCTGAAGAGGGGAATCTGGGCGGCTTCGCTGCGTCCGATGAGGGTGTTAGCCCCGTAGATGGCCCACTCCTTACCCTCGTTCCGGCCCAGGGTCATGCGGACCCATGCCTGGCGGCTCACCCGCTCGACGATACCGATGAAGAGGCCGATCGTCGCGCCCAGCATCGTCCACGTCAGGGCGCGGGGGATCTGGCCCACATCGCCCTTGGTCTGGCCCTGCATGATGAGGGCTGGGGTAGCAAGCAGACCGCCAACGATGTCGAACCCGAAGCCGGTTGCGAGCCCCGCGATGAGCCCGCCGGTGGCTCCCTGGATGGTTCGCTTCAGGTTGAGGGTGCTTGCCCCAACCGCTGCTCCCAAGAAGAGGCCCACCGGCGTCAGCGCGATCGCGCGAGCGATGACTTGCTGGGGACCCTGGACCATGTGCGGGGGCACCTGGAAGATCATCTGCTCGATGCCGGTGCCGACCGAGTAGCCGAGCGAGATGCCGATGGAGCCAAACACCGCTCCCAGCCCGGCGCCGCGAAGGGCACGCTTCCGGGTGCCCTCCACGAGGCCGCTCAGGCCGCCGATCGCAAAGCCGATCAGCGCGCCCGCAAACAGCACCATGCGCAGTTCGGCGGCGTCGGAGGTGCCGTACTGGGGCTCCGTGAGGGCCCAGGCCAACAAGCCCGCGCCCCCGCCCACCAGCAGTTTCAGAATGAGTTGGCCCATCTAGCTCTCGAACCGGAGACGGACGGAACCGACTTGAAGTTCGTCTCCGGGCCGGATCGGGGCCTCACCCGTGACTTTCATCCCATTGACGAAGGTTCCGTTGGTGCTCCCCAGGTCTCGCACCAGGGCGGCGCCCCCGCTTAGCACCAGCGCCGCGTGGCGGCGAGACACCGTGCTTTCTCCGACAAGACTGAGCCAGAGGCCGTCCTCCCGCCCGATCAGGTTCTCGCCATCCCGGACCTCGAAAGCTCCCAGCGGGGACACCAGCTTGGGGGTCGATCCCGCCGCCATCGGGGCCGGCACGGCATCCAGCACGATCGGCTGCACCGGCTCAGGCGTAATCGGGGCTGGCGCCGCGGGAGGCGCGTCGTCGTCGGGCGTCGCCGAGGGAATCTGAACGCCAAGCTTTTCTAGCTGGTCCTTCAGCGCCGCCGGATCCTTCTTGAGGAGGCGGAAAGCCGCGTAGGCCGCGCCGCCCGCGACGGCAATCCCGAGCAGGTAGACGACGGCTTGGCCCAAGGGGTTGGGAGCAGGGGAATCCGCGGTGACCTTGGTTTGGCCGGCCTCTGGTTTGCCCGCCTCCGCAGAAGCGCCAGAGCTGGAGTCTGTCCCGGCTTCCGACTCGACCGTCGGCACCTTGTCCGGCACCGCCACGATCAGCCGGATATCGGCGTCTGCGCGGTTGGCCCGCACATCGAAAGACTGTTTTAGGGTCTTCTCGCCGGTCTCGGCAAGGACCTTGGCCTCGACCTTGATCTCTCCTTCGCGGAAGCCGAAGTAGGTTGCGGTCCCGTTCGAGTCGGATCCGATCAGTCGGCTCTCGGTTTGCTCGCCGGACTTCGCGGAGACCTGCGCGGTCTTTACCGGCTTGCCCTCGTGCTCGACCCGGATCTCGATCAGACCCAATCGGGCGAACTCCTTTGCCGCCACATCCCAGTTGCCGTTGACGATGTTCTTGATGGGTCGAGCGGCAACCGCGTTACGAGTCCGGTCCCACACGATCACCAGGTCGGTGGTCGGGGCTTGGGAGATCGGCACGTCCATGCCCATCTCCTCGGTGCGAACCGAAGTCTTTGGCGGAGCGCTGGGAACCTTGGGCGCCACGAACGCCTCGTAGGACCCGGCCTGGCTGAACTGGAGGTGAACGGTCGGCGCAGGAGACTGAGCCCCGCCAAGGGCGGGACCGATCAGGAGAACAAGGAAACCTAGTCTTGGTCGCAAACTGACAGAATTTTAGCCCTGGCTTTCGGCAATGCTGCCGCAACATCCATTGCGGTGTAGCCAATAGGCCCAATTTCCTCGGCACAGAGGTCCCCGGCAGCCCCGTGCCAGTACATCCCGCAGCTCGCGGCAAAGTACGGCTGAATCTCCTGAGCGAGCAAGGTGGCGATCACGCCGCTCAGCACGTCGCCCATTCCGGCGGACGCCATGCCCGGGTTGCCAACCGAGTTCACGCAGAGCGGCGAGCCCGCCTCGCCGACGATCGAATACGGACCCTTAAGCAGGAAGGTGTTGCCAAAGGCCTCGATCGCACCCTTGACCGCCTGAAAGCGGTCAGCCTGGACCTCGGCGGTGCTGCTCTGTAGCAGGCGGCTCATCTCGCCGGGGTGAGGCGTGAGTACGTGTTCTCCTCGAGGGAGCTGCACGCCAAGGGAAAGCGAGTTGAGGGCGTCGGCGTCGATGACCGACGGGCTCTCCCAATCGGTCCAAACCTTGGCGAGGAACTCAAGCACGGGTTCCTCGTGGGTCATCCCAGGGCCAAAGAGGGCGGCCTGGTAGCGGGTCTGATTCTCCAGGAGCACGCGAGCGGCGTCCGCGCTGATCACGCCGTGGTTCTCGGGTAGGGGAAACAGGATGGCTTCCGGAACGTTCGCAGCAACCGCCCGGCAAACGCTTGGGATCGCCGCTACCGTGACGAGCCCCGCTCCGGACCGGAGGGCCGACCGGGCGGCCAGCGAGGCCGCGCCGG
>JBGSIJ010000018.1:0-22042 GCA_041742595.1 Fimbriimonadaceae bacterium
TGCGCCGGTGGCTCCGGTTGCTCCAGTCGCGCCGGGTGCCCCTTGGGCTCCGGCGGGGGCGGGCGCACCGGGCACTACGATGGTGGTCTGCGAGGGCTGCCACCACGTGAAGTAGCCCACGGCCATAACGCCTAGGATGGCCATGAAGATCAGGGCCATGGCAAGCATTGAGAGTCCAGTTGATTCGTCGTCGGTTCTTCGGTACATTGAGTTTCGTCTCCGGTCTAGGGGTCGACCCTAACGGGGAGGTTTCACGGGGCTTGGCATAGCAAAACGCCCTGGGCACACTCCTACAGGTATCAGACTAGTCTGATCAGGAGGTATTCGGGTAGTCCGAGTTTTGGCGTCTGTGAAATCATGGACGCCGAAAGGCTACGGAACTCCAGCTCTAGAAGGCTGAGTTCTCGGAGTTGATTCCATTGAGGATGCTGATGCATCCCATCACGTCGCCGGCTTCGTCGGTGAGGGGGAGGACCCGAAGGAAGAGGTTCTCGAACTCGCCGGTTAGCCGTACTTCGCACTCGGAGCCGTGGATGGCGGTGAGGTGGGCGGCGACGGCGGGGTGCATGGGGTCGGTGGTCTTGAAAATCTCGTAAACGGTCTTGCCCACCTCCCACATCACGCCGAAGTGGCTGGAGGGGAACTCCCCGTTGGCGATGATGGCGATCTCAAGATCGCGGTCGGTGGCCCAGACGGTGGACTTGATCTGGTCCATCGCCAGGTGCAGTAGGGCGAGGGCGGCTCGGAGTTCGAGGACCGCCTGTTCCTTCTCTGCGACCATCTCGGCGAGGCCCTTGCGCTCCACGTTGGCATCCCGAAGGGCGCGTTCCGCGCGCTCTTTGATGATGCGGACCACGGTGTCGGTTCGGCCAAGGCCGCCCACCTTGAGCTTGATGCGAAGCCAGTACGTGTTGACGGTCCCCACGCTAAGGCCAAGGCGGTGGGCGATGGCTTCGTTGGTGAGGCCCTCGACGCAGAGTTCCACGATCTCTTCTTCTCGTGGCGATAGTTCGCGAGTAGCCATTTTTGTTCTCCCCCCTAGCCTAAGGCGTCTAGGTTCGTCCCTACTGACTTGGCAAGGATAGGAGAAAGTTCCCCGCGAGCGGGAGCGGAACCTTTGCGGCCTGCCCGGAGCCAAGTGAGGTAGTCCTGAGCGTACCTTCGCTTCACAGAGTCGCGAATCGATCTCACGTATTTCATGCCGTCGGTGTTGTCTTGTGTAGCTGCCATATGTGGTTACCCCTTCCCTTCGTCGGCGAGGGGCACTTTCATGTTGGTAAACGGAGCATTTGTTTGGATAGTCTCTGTTTTGGCTGTCGGTGAATAGGCGGACGTGCATTCACGGCCCCTAACGCAAAGAGTCCGAGGAAGCGGAGTGCTTTCGGCCTCCCGTATGGGAAGGGGACCGCACTCGGTTTGTCGCATCAAGTTGGTACGTTTGAACCCGCGTGGATGCGTTTTAGGGTCCATTTTCGGCCCTTGGTTTGGTGAATTTGGGACGTAAGCCGCAGGCGCTGAAGGGTGTTTCGGAGGGTGTAGGGGTTGAGGTGGGTGGCCTGCTGCAGCTGGGTGCTGGTCATAGGGGCAAACCGGAGGGCGTTCAGGACCTTGTGAATGGCCGTACTGGGCTTGCCGACTCTGGCGAACGGCGACTGGGCGCGGTAGTGGCCGGGAGCGGGGGTTTGGAGGTCCACGCTTCGGCTGGGCAAAGCGTCGCCGGAGAGGTAGAGGGTCATGCGCTTGGCGTTGACTGACGATTGCCCGGCATGGCTTTGCGATGGCTTGGCGTGGCTTGGCACGGCTTGGAACGAGGAACTCTCTGAGAGTGAGGGGCGGATGACCGCGTCGGCGGCGAGGAGAACTTGCCTTGCCTCGCAGGGGCGAGGGTCTCGTTTGAGGGTGTGATGGAGGACGAGGACGGTGCAAGGGAAGGCGGCCTTGAGGTCCACGAGTTGGCGCAGGGCGTTGCTTCTCTGCCGCAGGTTGCGGCGGGACGCGCCATACAGGGAATCGATGACGACGAGGCTGGGCCTTGCCGCTAGGACGGCTTGCATGACCTCTTGCTTGGTTTGCTCCTTGTCGATCGGGGGGAGGGAGGCGGTGAAGTAGAGCGGGGCGTTCTTTGGGGGATCCGGGAAGTTGGGCTCCTCGTAGGAGATCCAGAAGACGGTGCCCGGTTCGGTTGCTCGGTCGGCGAAGGGTCGCCCGGTGGCGATGGCCCGCGCCATGGCGGCGGCGAGGTCGGTCTTGCCGGACTTGGGCGGTCCGACGAGGAGGACGAGGGCGTTGGCGGGGAGGAGGTTCTGGATGAGGAATTCGGGGGGCACATCTCTACGTGGTTGGGGGGTGCGGAAGGCAACATGAGAGCCGCGTAGGAGACGAAGGCAGCCTCATCGTTGTGGCGCTGGGAGAGGTTCTTCGAGGTAGGAGACGCCCGCCGCCGCCTTGCCCACCCAGCCCCGTCCCGATCTCGACCGGAGTCGGATCGGGACTCCCGCGTCGGCGGGCTGATGGACCAGGGGTAGGCACCGGAGTGCCAACCCCTGGCTATTCGGCGGCAACCCCTTTGGGGTTGGGTTCCCCCTCGACCCACGGCTCGGGTCTAGCGGGTATTCGCTAGACGCCAGTACAGCGGCCGTACCAAAAGGTTTTTGAGGGCATCTACTTCCGCAGACCCTTTGTTGCCGATGTTGGTGTAGGCCGCGACGACTATGCCTCGAGCGGGATTCACCCATAAAACAGTCGAGTCGCCTCTACCTACCGTGAGCGATCCGTTGTGGTGGAGGGTTATGGCGTTGGGGTCTTTTCGATCAGCCAGGAAGGCGGCTAGGGTGTACGGTCCTTGCTGCTCGGCGCAGAGGATTTGAAGCGTCTGGCGGGAGAACAAGGGCGAGCCGGGCATGTAGAGGAGTCCGAACTTGGCCAGGTCTGAGATCGTGAGGTGGACCGAGCCAAAGGCGCCGTAGTCGTAGGCAAAGTGGGTCTTGGCGGGCGGGGAGACGATGGTCAGGCCGTCTATGGTCGAGTGGCCGGAGGTTGGGCTGGTTGGCGGTACGCCGGTACCGACCGAACTAAGTCCGGCTCGGTCTCGAAGGACCTCCTTAAGGAGCACTTCATAGGACTTGCCTAGGCGCGTCTCTAGCATTACGGCGGCGGCTTGGTACCCGTAGTTTGAGTATGCCGACGAGCTTCCCGGCACAAACAAGGGCGCGTTGGCGAGGGTCTTCTGGACCTCCGTCAGCCGGATCTGGCCATAGGTGGATGGGGAAGGAGGCCGAGGGAACGACGCTCGCTGGTCCTTCACTATGCCGGCCTGGTGGGTGAGGAGCATCGCAAGATCGACGCTGGCATAGCCAGGGTTCGCTGAAGCAGCCAAGCTTGTGACGACATCTAGAAGCCGGTCGGTGTAGCGGATGGAGCCCTCCTGAACAAACCAGCCGGCGATCGCGGCCAAGACCGGTTTGGAGACAGAGCCGATGCGCACCCGGTTGTCGATCCTGGCCGATTCATGGGACTGGAGATCGCTCTGACCGCGCGCGCTGACGGCGATGACCTTGCCTTGTCTGGCGACCGCGACCCAGACCCCCGGGTAGCCCGTCTCGTTGAGAAATCGGTCCGCCTCTTGGTCCAGCCAGGAGGCCGAGGTTTGATGGCCAGGAGTCAACGAAAGCAATGCAATAGCGATAGTTGCGGCGATCACAAGATGATGTTAGCAGACGCAACGCGATCGGCTATTCCTGAGCGAATCTCTTGGTCGCAGACTCTCGAGGGTGGCTTAGAGGTCGCGGTCTAGGCGGTGGATGAGGGTGGAGATGCAGAGCCAGGCGATGCCGAGGGCAAGGAGCCAAGGGCCTTGGTCTTGCCTCTTGTAGGTGAGGAGGGCTCCAGTAAGGGTGATGATGCCGGGGGCCACCCACATCAGGCTTTTGCGGTCGGCGAGGAGGAGGAGGTCGGAGAAGTCCCACATGGGTCTACCTTGAGGACCCTGGGTGCGGGCGGAGGGTTGCGCGGGGATCCGTTGGCGTCTTCGCGGTTGTTTGGGCTCAGGGGGTTGTTAGGCCCGGAACCCTCACCCCCGGACTCGAGAGAGTCCGACCTCTCCCTTTCCCGGCACGAACATCCAGGAAAAGGAGAGAGGATTTTTTGGCGGTTAGCTCTTGTTGGCGCCGGCGTAGCGGAGGTTGTGGAGCGCGAACCTTACTTGGAAGGCAGTCTTGGTGGAGCCAAGGGCGCCCGGGCGGTGGTACTCGTGGGTGACTCCGGCGGGGGCTCGGGCCACTACGGTGTCGCCGTAGAGGGTCACGTCCTGGCCTTGGTCGTTGCGGAAGGTGATGCGTAGGGCAAGGGGGACGGTCTGTCCGAGCTGGCCTGCAGCCAGGGTTTGGCCCCAGAGCTTGGCGATGAACTCGGTTTCGGAGGCGGCGAGGGCGAGGGTTAGGTCATCGGACGCGACGTCCTTGACGACTTTTGCGTCGGTTTCGCCTTCTATGTCGGAGAGAATGGGACGGACCTGGAACGATCGCCCACCGAGGCAATCCAGGGTTCGCACCGATCCGTCGCCGATGACTTCCACCTTGAAGCTGCGCATGTTGACGAGCAGATTGCGCATGGCCAGGTCTCGGTGGACGATGTTCTGCTTAGGAAGGCTTGGAAGTTCTTTGGCTTTGAGGGTGAGGGTGATGCCTCGGGGGATGACATCCACGGAACTTGTGGTGGGTGGGGCGAAGATGCCGAAGGCGGGGAACTCGATCTCAGCGCCCTGAACACCGGGGAGTCCATAGCGGAGGACCTCGTTACCCTCGCGATCCATCAGGATCACGCTTCCGGACTTTCGCTGGAGGGCGCCGGGAGTTAGGAGGGAGGCGATGATCTGGTCGATGAGGCTGTTGTCGCCGGTCCAGCCTCGCTTCATCACGATGTTGCTGAACTTGGCGCGGCCAGGGCGCTTTTGGGTGGTGGGGTTGTCGCCGTTCTTGTACTCGAGGATCTCGATCTCGGACTCCAGACCACGCAGGTTGAAAATGGACGAGGTCTTGCCGATCTCGAGCTTGGCGGGGGCCACCTCGTTGGAGATCTGGGCGAGGGAAAGGGCAGGGACGGCGACCGACAGGGCGCCGAGGGCGCGGAACCAGTAAATGTTCATAGCAATGTCACGCTCACATTGAGCTCACTGTAAGAATACGGGGTATTGGCTTTGGAGTCAAGGGATAGGGCTTACTTTGCCTCGCCTGCCGGCCACAGGGGTGAGGCACTGAAAACCTTCTTGCCCATCACGGCAAACGTCTCTCGCACGTTCCGGCGCTTGCGCCAGACCTGGACATTAACCCAGGAAGGCTTACCACCAAGCTGGCCGCTAGCGGATTCGATGGAGAAGGACTCGACCGGTCCCCATTTCTGGTCCCGCTCTTTGAGCCAGGCGAGGATCTTCGGATACGCGAGTCCCTCCTCCACGAGGTTGCCGTAGTCTCGCTTGCCAGATCGCCGCATTAGTTCTGTGACGGTAGCGACGTTAGCTTCTCTTGCACCTCGCGTGACTACATCGAGGACCATCCACGCGACCACGAGCAGCACGACCGATGTAGCGCAGCCGAACGCGAACCTGGCTCGGGGAGATGGCGGAACTGAATCCACTTCGCCAGTATGGCCCCGTAGCCTTAGCCAGAGAGCTTCTCAATATCGGCCAAGTCTTGAGGGCGGCCGGCTGCCCGTTTCATCTCAATCAGCGCAGTCTTTGTCGGGTAGTGAACGATTGCGCCGAAGAGGTTGCCTTCTAGACTCCCCTCCCAGACCTCCTGGAAGTCTGTATCTCCGGCGAAGTTGAGAATGTCGATCATGCTCGGCGGGACACCTAGACGGATCATCTTCCGCTCTGGGCGCGCGAACTCCTCGGCTCCTTTGTCGCCAATGGCAGCACCGAACTCTTTGAGTGCCGCGGCAAGCTTTCTGGCGTTCTCGGGTTCGCCGTGAACCCAGATGTCAAGATCCTTGGTCGCCCGCGGAAAGCCGTGCAGTGCGAGGGCGTGGGCGCCAATGATCAGGTACCGGACATCATGGGACGTCAACAAATCGAGCAACTCGCGTAAGTCTTCCATCCTGACTCCATCCTCCGACAAGGAACATGAGGCGGACGCATTCGTCGACTCGCTCCTGAGGCGACATGGCGCGGTACTCGGCTTCTAAGTCGTGCTCGGCGTCCCTGGGATCGTCGTACCACGTTATTGTCACCTCACGATTCGCCACACTCTGATTTTACCAGCTGCCTGAGCCCCGCATCTCCAGAGCAGGGGAACCCCCACGACAGGCAGGGCGGTGGTCTAGCTCATGGGCCCGAGGACGCACAATTTGCCAACGACTCCGACAGCCACTAGGGCGAGGGCGATCTTGAGGCGGAGCAAGGCAGCCTCTTCCTCCGGGGTGGAGAAGGCGATTGCCACGATCAACAGGCCCAAGGCGAAGACGAGTTCAGAGATCGAGTGCCAACGCGCCGGATCGCCGGATAGGGGGATCGGACGGGGCGGGCCCGGCCGGGGGCTGACTCTGGGCAACGTGGCCACCGTCCGTCCAGTCGCCAAGCCGATCGCCGCTTGGATGACGAGGTAGATCGCGGCGCCTCCCAGCAGGATGGAAATCGCAAGCGTCGTGCAACCTGGCCTCCTTCTTGGCGACATCGTTTGGTAGTGTAGTCCCGTTTTGGGCTGCCTTGGGCGTAGGTTGGCACGGGGGTGCCACCTGGGGATCAACCTCCTTGAGGCTTGGGAGGGCAACTGGCCCGGGAGGTTGGAGTGGGACAGGGAACCTGCTCTTGGGTCGGGCTAAAGCCCTGAGCCCAGGATGCGACATGAATGTCGCGCTCCTCTTTCGTGTCTTCGTTGACATCAACGAACCGAGCCACCCTCGCGATACGTGTGTCCTTGCTCCAGCCGCCGTGGACGCACATGAGGCGGACGCATTCGTCCACTCGCTCCTGCGGAGTCATCGCACGGTACTCGGCCATCAGGTCGCGCTCGGCGTCACTGGGGTCGTCGTACCAGGTTACGGATACTTGCCGGTCGGACATGCCTTCACCTTATCCAGGACCATCGCAGATAGCGATGGTTCGCTGAAGGTTAAGCTCGTCCGGATCTCGGCCCTTGAGTTGATGGGCGGTGACCACGAGTTCCCACGCAGCCGCGCAGATCGCGGATGGGCCTTGCTCTTGCCAGAACTTCAGATCGAGGTCGAGGGTTCCTTTTTCGATCCCTCGCACTTCGAACCAGCGTTCGCTCTTCATGCCTTCGTGGCTGGATGCTCTTGTAGCCAGGATCGCAGGACGGCGTCCAGCTTCTCGGCGGTGGGGAAGAGCTCCCTTAGGTCGGGCGCTAGCTGGACAAAGCCTTTTGCTCGAAGGGCGGCCTCCAGGTATTTGCCACGTTCGCCGTTCTTGAGGACGTCTCCGTAGTCGTCTAGCATTTCATCGGTTGGCTCAGTCATTTGGTCTGATTTCCAAGATCTACGGATGCTGTTGAAAAACTGATCGACCACGTACGCTTCGGCCCATGCTGACTCCTTCGCATGCTCTGTCCTTACTAGATGATTCCGTCAAGTTCAATGAAATTAGATACCAGTGCTTCACCGGAACCTTTGGGAACCTTCCCTGAGGACACGGTGTAGAGCGCTCTGACTTCGCCATATGCTTTTCCTGCGTACAGTTTCCTGACCTCACCCGGAGAGTCATAGCTGAGTAGCCATGGCGCAGCTGTATCCATTAGCCTGTCTCTAAGGGCTTCATGGTCGTCTAGTCCGAAGCTGTACCGGTAGAGCTTGCCAGCCTTTTCAAAGAAAGGCGGGTCAAGGTACAGGAAGGTATCGTTGGACGCATTGTGGGCAATTGCTGACTCGCAGAGGCAAATGGACTCCTTCCAATCGCAGCATTCGACGAACGCAATCCGATTTGCGAAACTCGCAAGGTATTCGATCCTATCCGTTATGGTCTTCTTATTGAAACGGCAACCGATACCGTAACTGGAGGTCTGCTGTCGGCCGCCAATCGGCCCAGCTCCCTTGTACAGAATGCCTGAGAAGCTAGTTCGGTTCAGAAAGAGGCACTTCAGCGCTCTCTCTCGGCGGTCTGAGCACGCGGACTTGCGAAACTCCTCCCAGCGCTCAAGGCTCACATCTACCTTCTGTACTTCGGAAATGAGCCACCTCGAGTCAAAGAAGACAGTCTCCCAAAACGCAGCGATCAATTCATCACGATCGGCCAGCCCCAATCGACTAGATAATCCGCTCACAAGCAAGTGGAGGCCAACGCTTGCACCACCAGCAAAGGGCTCGACCGATAGATCCGGCAAGTACTCCATCTGTTCCAAGAGGTTGGCGACCAAGGGAGCCAAGCGTCTCTTTCCTCCGGGGTACCTGAGCGGGCTAAGAACATCCTGTGGAACAAATGAACTCGCAAGCGATCGAGCATCATCTATCTGCAGCCTGCTATCTAGGGAATCCATGGGCCACCGCCTTTGAGCAGGGGCAGCACTACGCTTGCGCCTATGCCAATATCCATCACCGCGTTGGCGTCGCAGCTATTGCTGCTCTTAGCCAGGTGCTTGCATCGGCGAGGACATTGGCTGAAACCCTATCCGCATACTGTGTGATCCGGCACCGATCGAAAAGGATGCCTCCATCTCGTGAGTCGTCCTCCCAACGATCGTGGTGGATACGCTGGGGCACCATGTATATCCGCATTGGATCGACTATAAGAGGTGAGCTCATGTATTTGTTCACAAAACTTCTCGGCTGCAACTTAGTCAAATGATCGCGCCAATTCTCACCTGTTTTTGCCTGCGCAAATCCAATGAGGCCGCCTTGGCGCTTATCAGCAAAGACACGATAGGCAACTGCGTCCAACTTGCCGTCTCCGGCGCCCGGGCTACGCGCACCCTCCTTGTACTTTCCGCCTTCTCTTAGGGTTTTCGTCATGTGGGTGACTTTATCTGGAAACTTTGGAAGCGCGACGCCAGCCGCTGTCCCAAACAGGATGGCACCACTCTCTCCGGAACATACACCCCAGAAAGACGCCAAGACATCAGCGCAAAGACGCTCAAAGACCTTAGTCGGATCTAGTCCAGCTAAGGTCCGGACGGTGGAGTCCATGCTCCACCGGGAAACCATCAGCTGAAAGAGATATGGGACCGACTCTGCTGGGAAGTCTCGGGGCGTGTCGAAGGTTAGGAGATTAAGTCGACCATTCAGCCGAAATGGGTAGGCCTGCTGCCCTGGCCTCCCACAGGCCGTGGCTCTGTCCCCAAGTTCCCTAAATGCGTCGTTTGCCAGCTCTCTTGCTGTCTCGTCCGCGCGACCAGCTTGGTGCAACGCTCTGTACAAGTCCTCCTCCCCAACGTTGCCATCTTGGGAGAAGATGCACGAGGCTTCCACCCAATCAGCATGGAAGACCATCTGATCGTCGGTGTTGGAAAGTTCAAATACCGAACTCATCACTCCCCTATCTCGGCAGCCAATCTCCTTCTGGCTTGAGTTTTCTTCTGACGCATTCCAGCAACGAGGTCGGCGGCTAGCTCCTCAACTTCAGTTCCGATTAGGAACACCTCAGCGTCATCGAGTGCGTACCCTGTGGACAATGTGCTGTGCGCGCGCTGCAGAGAAAGGCGGGCGTCAAGGACGGACCGACGAAAAATGCGATCGTCACCCTCCTGAATATCCTTAGCAACATCAAGTGAGAAGCCGTCCCGGAGCGCAGCAGTTGACGCCGGATTCTTTAGAACGCTATCGAGGACCCCGAGGTCAGGGTTCTGTGTGCGCACCACGGGCTGGATGCCGCGGGTTGCATCACCGTACAGCCACAAGCACAGCTCTCCTAGTTCGTTGAGTTTGCCCGGCGGTACCGGCTCACGTGCCTCAGGGTCAGTTGTGTCGAGGCCCAGAAACCCTCGAATCCCGACCATCGTGACTGCTGAATATACATAGTTGAAGAAGAATCTGGCCTTGGAAACATTTTTGCGGCTGAACTTTCCGGCACTTTCGGCTTGCTCTATAACCATCAGCCCCCGGTACATTCTACGGACAGTATTGCTGTAGTCACCAATCTGAGCAGCAATTGCATCCAGCGGTACACCAAACTCGTTGTGGACTTGTGCGATGTACTGCGCTTTCGCATAGGAACCCCAACTGGAGGGTCCATTGACATGCTTGAAACCGAGATACCGCCAGACATCCTCTCGAGTTGTTTCGACGACTGGCAGTGTCTGGAGCTCCGTGCGGCGATTCGCGTCGATCTCGTCGATGTCCGGGAGATCTGTGGCGCCGACCAACTTTCTGGCATTCTCATCTAGGAGAAGTTTGACCGCAGCTAACCGTCGATTCCCTTCGATTACGATTGGTCTACCATGCCCGTCTCGCTCGACAAAGAGCGGCTCGTGGGTGAAGTAGCCGCTATACGCTATAGACATGGCGAGTTCCCTGATAGCGAACTCCTCCCAGAGGATCCGGAGGAGTTCATCTTGAGGTGCGTCTGGCTCAACGCCGTACTCAATGAGCCGAGGATTTTCAGGGTCAAGCAAGAGCTCGCCAACAGAAAACCTGGGGTAGGGGCCCTGTCCGGATGTGTCGTTCTGCGCGTTGGCCATCTTCCTAAGGTAATCCTAGCACCAAGTTAGGGTCGCTGTGCCTTAGCCTACGCTACCCTCTAGGCTCACTCCGAGCAGCTTCTGGGCCTCGACCGCGAACTCCATGGGGAGCTCTCGGAAGACGTCTTTGCAGAAGCCGGAGACGATCATGTTGACCGCGTCCTCTGTCGGAATCCCGCGCTGGCGGCAGTAGAAGATCTGGTCTTCGCCGATCTTGGAGGTAGAGGCCTCGTGCTCTACCGTGGCCGTCGGGTTCTTGACCTCGATGTACGGGAAGGTGTGCGCGCCGCAGCGGTCGCCCATGAGCATGGAATCGCACTGGGAGTAGTTGCGGGCGCCTTCGGCACCGGCGTTGATCTTGACCAGGCCGCGGTAGGTGTTCTGGCCGTTGGCGGCGGAGATTCCCTTGGCCACGATGGTGGACTTGGTGCGCTTGCCGATGTGGATCATCTTGGTGCCGGTATCGGCCTGCTGCTTGCCGGCGGTGAGGGCCACGCTGTAGAACTCGCCGACGCTGTCGTCGCCCTGGAGGATGACGCTCGGGTACTTCCAGGTGATGGCGCTGCCGGTCTCCACCTGGGTCCAGGTGACCTTGCCGCGCTTACCCTTGACGATGGCGCGCTTGGTGACGAAGTTGAAGATTCCGCCCTTGCCGGTCTTGGGGTCTCCGGGGTACCAGTTCTGGACGGTGCTGTACTTTATGGTGGCGTCGTCTCCGGCGGAGATGAGCTCGACCACGGCGGCGTGGAGCTGGTTCTCGTCACGCATGGGGGCGGTGCAGCCTTCCAGGTAAGAGACAAAGCTGCCTTCCTCGGCGATGATGAGAGTTCGCTCGAACTGGCCGGTGTTCTCGGCGTTGATGCGGAAGTAGGTGCTGAGCTCCATGGGGCAACGGACACCCTTGGGCACGTACACGAACGAGCCATCCGAGAAGACCGCGCTGTTGAGGGTTGCGAAGTAGTTGTCCGAGTAGGGGACCACGGAGCCGAGGTACTTCTGAACCAGTTCGGGATGCTCGCGGACAGCCTCGGAGATCGAGCAGAAGATGATTCCGAGCTCGTACAGCTTCTCTTTGAAGGTGGTGACCACGCTGACGCTGTCGAAGACGGCGTCGACCGCGATGCCGCTGAGCTGGCTGGCGGGGGTGTTCTTGTTGAGGGCGTCGGCGGCGGACGAGGCGGCTCCCTTAACGTTGAGGATCACCTTCATCTCGTCGATGGGGATGCCGAGCTTCTCGAAGGTGCGGATGATCTCGGGGTCGGCGTCTTCCAGCGAGTTCAGCAGCGGCTTCTTGCGCGGGGCAGAGTAGTAGATGATGCTCTGGAGGTCGGGCATCTCATAGTGGACGTTGGGCCACTTGGGAAGCGCCATGGTCTGCAGGTGGCGGTACGCCTTGAGGCGCCAATCGAGGAGCCACTCGGGCTCGCCTTTTTCGGCGCTGATGCGGCGGACGGTGTCCTCGTTGAGGCCGGGCTCGAACTGGTCGGTCTCGAGGTCGACGCTCCAGCCCTGCTGGTACTCGCGGTTGGCGAATTGCTCTAGGAGAGCGGTGCTCTCATCCAATACTTGCTCGCTCATAGTTGGTTCCGGCGAACGTCCGCTGGGCAGCACCCACTCCACGTCCTCCTACTCTTCTACGATTGTGACAGGAAACTTGACGGCAGAGTGTAGATTGTTGGCGGTTGGCGGGAGATCGGCCCGCCGCCGCTTTCCCACCCACCCGCGTCCGACTCCGCTCGTCGCTACGTCGGACTCCCGCGCCGGCGGGCCGTTCTGACCCGGGTTTTTGACCCCGGGCTACCTTTGTTCGACCCCGCTGGGGTCGCGGCTGGCACGGGGTTGCGCCCTTGCGGTGGTGCAGAGCCGCCAGTGGCTTACTCGCCAGGACCCTCTGGAACCCTCCGGAGCGATTTCTTGGTCCCGGGTCTTCGCCCCTGAGCTAGCCTCGTCGCCTACGTCGAGCGGCCGCGATCAGTCCGACGCCAAGAGCAACCATTGAGGTCGGCTCGGGGACGGTCTCGATAACCTGGAAGATCGTATTATTGCCAATCGTCCCTGGCGTTGATTGCGAGAACGCAGTGTCGATCAGGCTTGAGTAACGGTAGGTTCCAGCGCCGATCAGGGTTGCACCGGGAAAGGCAACCGGGTCTAGGACGGTGCTTACGGGAGTGAAAGTGTTCCCCACTAGATTGCCGGATTCGAGCTTTTGCACCGTGAAAGGGCCGATGTCTTGGGTGTTGCCCCAGCTGTAGGTCGTAAAGTAGCCCGGACGGTCGAGGGTGAAGACCAGCTCCGACGCCAACTTGAAGGTGAAGTCCCGGGAAGCGCCGTCGGGCGGGTTGTAACTCAGCCCCATGTTGCTGAACATCGCGCCTAGGTTGGATCCCACTCCAGTGCTAGGGAAGCTGTAGAGGTTCAGGTTCCAGGCTGCGGTGACCATACCAGTCAGGCCGATTACCTCGTTGATACCTGAGCCAGCGGAGCCGTCGTAGCTGTGGGAGTCGCTCAAGAAGGTATAGCCGAGGAAGTCGGGGCCACTCCAGCTTGCCGAGAAGTCGTACTTAACGGTCTCCCATGTCAGCGGGGCAGCCAGTGCGGATGCGGGTCCCAAAACCATCATCAGTGCAGCTGGGAGTAGCTTGTGATAAGTCATCCTGACAATCTTAGTGGGGCGGGCTCTTGCCCCGTAGTCGGGCTTTTCCGCGGTGTAGGTTCGGAACTCCCCTTCGGAAACGTCCGGCCCGCCGCCGGTTTCCCACCCACGTCCGGCTCCGCTCGTCGCTGCGTCGGACTCCCGCCTGAGCGGGACCGTACGGTCACGGGGTCTTCGACCCCGCGCTACCTCTGTTCGACCTCTTCGAGGTCGGGCGCTCGAAGGGCCTTTCGGACGAGTGGCCGATGCTGAACCGTTCGGGGTGGAGCGGATCTAGGCACGCAGAATGTCAGTCTGGTCGAAGTCACTCCCGACCCAGAGCAGAGGCTGGCCGATGGCCTTGGCGAGGCCGTAGGAGATGCAGTCGCCAAAGTTCAGCCGGGCGGGGTGATTGCCTTTGCCGTAGCGAAGAAACGCGTCAACCGCTGCCTCTCGATGCGGACCTTCAAACGGAACTTGGATACAGTTCTTTGCGCTTAGGAAGTCCCCAAGCATCCTGATACCGTCAAGCTTGTAGCGGCCGCCCATCACTAAGCTTGCTTCCAGAACCGTTACGGTAGAGACCAGCAGGGGCGGGACAATGCGGTGCTCTAGCTCCGCCCAGCCATCCTCAAGAAGAAGGATGGCAAGGATTGCAGAAGTGTCCAAGACCATTACTCGAACAGTGCATCCATCTCGTCTCGAGTCGGCATCTTGCGCTCCGATGGAGGGAATTTAGCGAAGAATTCTTGCTGGGCGAGCCGGAATCGCTCCTCGGCGGCCGAGCGATCGGGGAGGGCCAGTCTTTGCTTCCGCTCCTCAAGGGCCTTTCGAATCGCCTCGGTCTTTGTCTCTCCCGTGGCGGCCGCAACCTCCTCGACCAGGCGCGTGACCTCCTCGTTCTTGATGTTCAGGCTCATGGTAGATATTGTGACGAATCTACCGTTGGTTGCGTTCGCGACTCAGGTGGGCAGGATGCCGACGCTACGCTATCCTTGAGCCATGCAGGTGCAGGAGTTCCGGGTTCAGCGGTACCGGTCGGTCTACGACCTCCACGTGAAGCTGGAAGCCGTGAACGTGGTCACCGGACCCAACGGGTGCGGCAAGAGCAACGTGTTCAACGCCTTCGTCCTCCTGCGAGAGACCATCCTGGGGCAGTTGGGGGAGCGGTTGGTGGAGGAAGGGGGCATGAACTCGGTGCTGTGGGCGGGACCCCGGCGGGACAAGCGGGCGTTCCTCAAGCTGACCGTGAAGGCGGAGCCCTTCGAGTACGAGATGGAGGTTGGCCTGCGGCCCATCAACGAGCAGCCCCTGTACCCGCTGGACCCGCAGTTCAAGTCGGAGAAGCTGAAGGTGGCCGGGCGGGTGATGGTGGAGCGGAACTCCACCACGGCGCGGCTGCGGGACATGGAAAGGAAGTTCCACGACCTGACGTTCCTGGACACCTTCAGCATCTTCGCCCAGCAGGTCGATCCCGAGCAATTCCCTTACTTGGACCTGCTGCGCGGGAGCGTGAAGCGGTGGGCGCTCTTCCACGAGCTGCGAACGGATGGGTCTGCTCCGGTGCGGCAGCCGTCGGTCGCCACCTACCCGCTGAGGGTCGCGCGGGACGGCTCCAACCTCGCCGCATGCCTGTACCTGATCCAGCGCAAGGGCGAGTTCCGGGACATGACGAACCTCCTGAACGAGGCCTTGGGGGAGTCCAGGCTAGAGGTTGATGAGTTTGGGTTCTCGATGCAGGTCGAGGGTCTCTTGCGGAGCACCCCACCGTCGGAGCTGTCCGACGGAACTCTGAAGCTCGTCTTCCTGGCGGCCGCCTGCTTCTTTCCCCATCCGCCGCCCCTGATGTTCTTCAACGAGCCGGAGGCGAGCCTCAGCCCGGCCGCAATCCCGGTGTTGGCGAAGATGCTGGAGCATGCTTCGGTTTCCAGCCAGATCTGGGTGACGACGCATTCGCTGGAGCTTGCCGGGATCTTGCGGGATACGGTTGGCGCGAAGGTCATTCCGCTCGAGAAGGACGATGGGGAGACCTGCGTGGTCGGAGGCTCGCGCCGGGGGCACTACATCTTTGAGTAGCCGCGAGGTTGCTTTCTCTCTCACTGAGGCAGGGCTGCTCTAGAGCGTTGTGTGGAAGCCCCGCATACCCAATTCGGCCCACCGACGCTCTGCCCACCCAACCCCGTCCGACTCCGCTCGTCGCTGCGTCGGACTCCCGCGTCGGTGGGCCGACCTTCCTGGGACTTGCGCCCCAGGCCGGAATCTTGCGCGCCGTTGGCGCTCCGGATATGCAGGACTCATCCATGCTACAGCCTGGGCAAGTCCCGCTTGCCCTGTTGTCTGGAAGTCGATACGGAGCGCATCCTCCTGGAGCGGGCAGGATGCCCGCGCTACTGGCCGGCTGGAAGCCGACCCTACGTGATATGGTCTGGATAGGACTATGTCATCCACACCAGACTCCTTCGCTCAGAACCGGCGACTTGGTCGCGGGGTCAACATCGTTGGGTACGACCCGATCTGGAAGTCGCGCAGCGAGGGCCGGTTCCAGGCCAAGCATTTCCGGCTCATTCGCGAGGCGGGATTCAACCATGTGCGGGTCAATCTCCACGCTTTTCGGCATATGGACGCAGACCATCGACTGGCTCCCTCCTGGTTCGAGACCCTGGACTGGGTGGTGGGGCAGTGCGAGGAGAACGGCTTGCTGGCGATCCTGGACTTGCACGAGTTCACCGCCATGGCGGAGGACCCAGTGGGGCTGATGCCGATGCTGCTGGCCTTCTGGCGTCAGGTCGGCGACCGGTACCGAAACGCGCCGGACAGCGTTGTGTTTGAGATCCTCAACGAGCCGAACGGCAAGTTCACGGTCGAGCTTTGGAACCAGGTCTTGGGCGAGCCGCTGAACATCATTCGCGACCAGAACCCGGACCGAACGGTGATCGTGGGGCCAGCCCACTGGAACGGGATCGACCACCTAGACAAGCTCCAACTTCCCGAGGACGACCGCAACCTGATCGTGACCGTCCACTACTACCACCCCATGGAGTTCACCCACCAAGGCGCCAAGTGGGCAGCCGAGCACAAAGACAAGTCGGGAATCCTGTGGATGGGCTCGGAGGCCGAGATTGGCGCGATCCGCAAGGACTTTGCGGGGGTGCAGGCTTGGTCGAAGGCGAACGATCGGCCGATTTACCTCGGCGAGTTCGGCGCGTACGACAAGGCAGACATGCCATCCCGGGCGCGGTACACCGCCTCCATCGCGCGCGAGGCGGAGGCGCTAGGGTGGAGTTGGGGCTACTGGCAGTTCGACTCCGACTTCGTGGTGTACGACATCGACCAGGATCGGTGGGTGGAGCCGATTCGGGACGCCTTGGTACCCGCGTAGGCCCATGGAACACGACGTTTACGTGTACGGGATGACCGTTCTCTCGACGATCCACCGCTTGAAGGGAGGGTTCCCAGCGGCGGATGGGTACCAGGAGATCGTGGATACGGTTTCGATCCCGGGCGGGGAAGGCGCCAACTGCGCTATCGTCTTGCGAAGCTTGGGTCTGGAAGGGATCGCCCTCGATGGATGCCTCCTTGGCGAGCAAACGGCAGCGCCCTTGCGGAGCGCGCTGCAAGCGCGGGGAATCGATGCAGAGCGCATGCGCTTCCTGTCCGGGTTCGAGGGCTGGCGCGATATCGTCTTCTGCGATGGCGCGCACCGCACGGTGTTCGGGTGGTTTGTCCAGAACCTGTTTGGTGGCAAGAGACTCTGGACGGAGCCCGACGAGGAGGCGATCCGCGGAGCACGGTTCGTTGCCCTGGATCCGTTCTTCGGCGAAGAGTCGGTCCGGGTGGCAGAGCTTTGCGCCCAGCACGGAACCCCCTACGCTACCGTCGATTGCCGCGCCGATCGCCCCATCGCCCAGAGGGCTCGCGCGGTCGTCTGTTCTCGGGAGTTTCTGGACCGGGAGTATCCGGGCCGCGATGCGCACGAGCTGATTGCCGAGTACCGGCAGACCTGCGATGGCTTGGTGGTCTTCACCTTCGGGGCGAAGACGGTGCTGTTCTGGCCGCCCGGCGAGGCGACATTCTCAAGTCTGGCTCCGTTCCCCGTCGAGGTTGTGGACACCCTGGGGGCAGGGGACACGTTCCGGGCGGGCATCGTCTACGGGTTGCTGAAGGAGATGCCCGATGCCGCCGCAGTCCGGTTCGCCATGGCGTGTTCCGCCGTGGTCTGCACTCGATTCCCGTCGGTCCACGAGCCACCGACGCTCGAGGAAGTTTCGGATCTTCTTTCGCGCTAGCGACCGGCCACCCAAAACGAGAACGCCCGAGCCGATGGCCCGGGCGTTTACGTTGTTGCCTACAAAACTAGGCTACTTCGGAGCGCCCTGGTTGAGCAGTCGTTTCTTCACGTCGTCCGGCATGCCGGGATTGCCCTGGATGGCGCCCTGCATGGTGTCCTTCTGGACTTCCTTGCCCGGCTCAACCTTGACGGTTTCGACCGGCGTCTCCCCGGTGTTGCAACCCACGAGGACGAGGGCGGCGAATGGAATGAGCGTGAGGAGTTTTTTCATGTCTTTCACACAGGATGGCCGGCCGAGCAAGGCTCGGCCGGCCTCTGGGTTCCTAGCCTACTTGTACTCGGGCCAAGCGTTGTTGGCAAAGTCCTGGCGATCGGCTTGAGTGTATTTCACGCCAGTGCGAGGGTTGATGGCGAGGTTGCTGGACCAGTCGTCCCGGTCGGGGTTGCCTGCATCCAGGGTCGCGATCGGGCTCTTGACCTTGGCATGGCCGTCTGCCCAAACGAAGGCGACCTTCTTGTCCACGGCGTGGAGGGGGCCATTGCCGCCTGCAGGACAAGTCGCGGCGCTGCCGCCGATGGCGGTGATGCACCAGCCTGGCTTCTCCTCGATGGTCGAGATGAAGCTCGGCTTGAGGTCGTTCCACTGGGCGCGGCTCGGCATCATGAGGATCGTGCCGGCGGGCTCCTCAACGCTGTTCAGGCTGTCAAGGCCCGCAGGAGTCCACGGTCCGGCGCAGGGGCCGTTGGCGAATCCGATGACGTTGTTGTTAACGGCAAAGTTCGTCGGGTAGCGCACCACTCCGTCCGGGCTGTCGACCCAGTAGTTTTCGCTCGAGAACGGGTTGGTGATGTCCGTCATCAGGCCCTTGCTCTTGGTGTAGGGGGCCATAGCATGGCGCCAACCGTAGTACTGGGCGCCACCGTTGTTGCCCCAGTCGCAGGCGGGCATGGCCGGGAAACCGAAGTACTCCTTGATGAGCGCGTCGTCGTAGTCGCCCATGTAGATCATGTTGGCGGTTGCGATTTGCTTGGCGTTGCTAAGGGCGGTGGTCTTCTTTGCAGCCAACTTGGCTTGAGCGAAGACAGGGAAGAGAATGGCCGCCAGAATCGCGATGATTGCGATAACGACGAGCAGTTCGATGAGCGTAAAAGCGCGGTTCTGTTTCATCTTTGAAGTCACCGGTCCTGTCGCGGAAAACGTTTCGCGAAACGTTTCGGATGCGCCAGTCCAATCATTATACGGTAACTCGGCAAATCTTCATACCGTTTTGCGCGTAATTTGAGTTTTGCCTTTTGGAGGAGCCCAGAACAGGCCAACGAGGCCCCTCGGTAACGCTGAATCGTTACCCCTTTGATGTGGCATGCAAACGTGCGACTGCCCAGAACAGCCGTCGGGGGGTGACCCTAAGGCATGAGAAATCTCGCATTGGTTACGATCTTCCTCGGGGCTGCGGTAGCGAATGCCGCTCCTCTCAACGTCCTTAGCTACGACATGCGCAACGGCGATGGCCAAGCTTCCAGTGGCAGCTTCAACTACTGGGACCTTAGCTACACGGGCAGCGGCAGCACCACGACGGACAGCGCCCCGCTTTCCGGAGGCAAGGGCGACCTGACCGACGGATACGTCGAGACCCAGAATTGGTTTTCGGTGGAAAACGGCGCCGGAACCGGACCCTACGTAGGCTGGCGCTTCTCCGATCCGGTGATCAAGTTCCATCTCGACGCGTCCTCCGTCGATTCCTTGACCGTCTTTGCGGACGATAGCGACGGCGCGGGCGGCGTGAGCCTGCCGGACGGCGTTACGATCAACGGCACGTTCTACGACGTCGATCAGGCCATGGCGGGCGCCGAGCCCAAGGCTCTCACCTTCTCCGGCCTTGGCATCACGGGCGGCGAGGTCGAGATCGAGCTGAATCGCTCCAACGAGTGGGTCTTTGTGAGCGAAGTCACCTTTGCGGGCGAGCCCGTTCCGGAGCCCGCGTCCTTGACCTTGCTTGGATTGGGCATGGCCGCTCTGGCCCGACGAAAGAAGGCCTAACCCGACAGGCCCCCTCCTCAAGTCTGCCTCCGGTCGGACCGGCTTACTTGGGGAGGGCGGCGGGAAGTTGCCAGAGCAAATAGCCGTCCAGCACCAGGAGCACGCCGCCCTGAAGCGCGGCGGCCCATCCCATGCCGGCGGAGAAGGGCTTCATTGAGAGCCGCCCAACCGTTGCGCCCACTCCGATGTAGGCGCAGTTGAGGCCCAGGTTCAGCGCGAGGAACTCGCGGAGTGGGGCTAGCTCCGATGCCGGCCCGTTGCGGCTTGCCGCCACGATCGCGAGATTCACGAGGCACCAGCCGGCGGTCATGACCGCGAACCCCTTGCGTTGCTCCAAACCTGGCCGCCAAGCAAGCCACGCCCCGCCAACCAAGCCGATCCCTGAGCAGATCGCCAACCGAACCAGGTGAGCATCGAGGAGGGACTGGGGCGAAACCACGGCTAGCGAGCCCTGCGGGCGAGGACGTCGACCCGGTCCACGTTGAAGAGGTCCCAGTTTGAGACGAGGCGCAGAACGTGCTTCCCAGCGGTGAGGCGTACCGGGGGAGCCGTGACCTCGGCCCATCGGTCCCAAGCGCCGGTGTTCGGAATCACAATGTCGGGCGTGATCCGCCGATCGTCCAGCTCCCAGTAGAAGGATCGGCCATCCATCGGCGAGGCGACTCTAGTCCGTAGGTCGTAGAGGGCGGTCTTCTGCACGTTGACCGAGTAGTTCATCCACTCGCTGCCGGAGAGCCAGCCCACGTAGGGTCCGGTACGGGCGTCGAGGCCGATGTCCACGCCGTCTGCGCGAAGCGCGGTCCCGTTGTTCGCGGGATCTACGTCGTGGTAGGCAAAGCCTTCACCGCCCTGGTCGTAGCGCTCAGCCTCGATGCGTCCCGGCAAGGTGGCGGCAACCCCTCGGTAGGGGGCGCTCTTTGCCCGATAGACGCGAACGTAGTCGATCTCCATCGCCCTGGGCCAGATGGCGGGGTCCACGCCTTGGGCTCCGCCCCAGGTGCCCCCGACCGCCACGTTGAGCCGAAACTGGAAGGGCTTGTCGAAGGGCCAGCGCGCGAAATCGCTCGCCTCGCGGTCGAAGTGGAAGTAGTGGGTGGAGTCCACGTAGACGTCTAGGCTGTCCGGACGCCACTCGAGGATATAGTCGTGGTAGGCGCTGGTGGCATCGGCCAAGGTGGTGCTCGCCGTTCGCTGGGTTCCCAACGTGTGGTTGTAGTTGCGGCAGTGGATCGAGGCGTGGATGGAGGTGGGATCGTAGCCGACCATTTCCATGATGTCGATCTCGCCGTTGTCCGGCCAACTGCCGTTGCCGTACGTCCAGTCGCGAGGAAGCATCCAGATGGCGGGCCAGGTGCCGACCCCGCCCGGCAACTTGGCGCGGACGACCATCTTGCCGTAGGTCCAAGCCGACTGGCTTCCTAGGCGCGCCGACGTGTACTCGCCACCGTTGTAGAAGTCTCGGCGGGCCTCGATGATCAAGCGGCCGATGCCGCCGGCGTCGGATACGCGGACGTTCTCGAGCCGGTTGGTGTAGTTCTGCAGCTCCTGGTTACCCCAGCCGCCACCGCCGGTTTCGCAGTACCAGCGGTTGGGGTCGATGCCGCCGTTCCAGTTGAACTCGTCGGCGAAGACCAGTTGCCAGGACTGGGCCTGGCCGATGCCGGCCGCGAGGGTAGCGAGTAGGGTCGCGGCGGTTCGCATGGTTTGATCATACAACGACCACCTTGTGCGGGCGAAGCGCCCTCTCGGATACCGGCAATTCAAGCAACTCACTGGCTGAAGCGGAAAGGTGTGACTTGGCGAGCGCTCCGAATGGGGGGACCCTATGTCCCGTAGTGTCGTGCTTGCGCGGCCTCCTCGGTGCACACAAAATGAAATCCTTACTTTTGCTTTCCTTGGTGTCGGTGTCGGGCCTTGCCTCCGCCGCTCCTTTCGTAGTCGATGCCATGAACAACGCCTCCGGCGACGGCGTGGGTCTTGCCACGATCTCCCTGACCGCGGGCCAGGCGTTCAGCGTCACCGCCAGCAGCGACGACCTTTGGTCGCTTGGCGCCCTCCCCCGCTTCTGCGATGCAGACGGTCTGACCGGCGATCGCTACGCCACCGCGACCGACGACTCGGGTGAGACGGTTGGCACGCTGATCGGCCAGGACTTCGGCATGTATTCGCAGGACAGCCAGAGCTTTGCTTACGGCACCCTGGTCGGCCGCATCGATGCCGGTTCCTACTTCGCCGTCGGCACCAACTACGCCGGCGTTGCCAGCGCTACGGGCACTCTGTACCTGTACAACTGGGACACCCCGAAGGGCGACAACACCGGTTCCATCACGGCCAACGTTGAGGCCGTTCCCGAGCCTGCAACCATGGCCGTTCTCGGCCTTGGTCTCGCTGCCGCCGCTCGCAAGCGACGCAAGTAAGGCACTCGCCTGACGAAAAGCCCCCGGCTCCGCAAGGAGTCGGGGGCT
>JBGSIJ010000019.1:0-76236 GCA_041742595.1 Fimbriimonadaceae bacterium
ACGACCCCGCCCGCCGGCGTGGTCACGCCGCCTGCGCCCCCAGTCGTTCCGGTCATAGTTGCCTTGAATCCGTGGCCTTGGCTCGGCGTCGGAGCAATCGGCGGGATCATCGGCGGCTCTGGCGGCGGTGGCGGTGGTGGAGACGCGGTACCGGAGCCCGCAACCCTGGCGATCATGGCCATCGGCGCATCCAGCGTGTTCTTCAAGCGTCGCAGATAGGCCACCCCATCTCGCAACCCGACCAGAAAAGGCGGGCGCCCCTATCGGGCGCCCGCCTTTTCTGGTTGACTAAACGAACGAACCGATCAGGGTTCGCCAACCTTCACTAACTAGGGTTCCATGGTCATACCACTGCTCATCTTGTCGCTCCTCATCCTGGTTGCCAGCGCGCTTCTGGAGAAGCCCGAACCAGGCCGGCCCGCAAAGCCCCACCTGGGCTGGATCCTGCCGGTCGTCGTGGGAGCAGGAATGTGCCTGTGGGCCCAAACGGGGCCAGGTGCTCCGAAGGGCGCCCTAGACTCGGGGCTTGGCGTCCTCCTCGGGGTCCTCGTCGCGCTTCCGCTTGCCTTCGGCCGCGGGGATCGGGTTGCCTGCGTGGCCACCGCCGCGGTTGCCATGGCCGCGACCGCCTTCTTTCCCACGCCGGCCAAGATCCCTGCTCTGATGGGCGTGGCCTTCGGCCTCAGCTTGGCGGCAACGTGCCTGAGGGGCCGGACGTCTGCGGGCTTGGCGATCGCCGCCGGGGTGGGTGCTTCCGCCAACATCTTGGCGATGAAGGCGCAGTCCGGGCCGGACGCCTTTCCTATCGGGACCGCCTTCTTGGCGTTGGGTGCGCTGTCGTTGCTTGCGGGATCTCTGCTCCCCGCCGCTTCGGAAGCACGGTCCGCCCGGTGGGTCAAGATCGCCGTAGTCTGCCTTCCGGTCGCCTTGGTGGGCGAATTCATCCTTTGGGCCCAGGTCGGCTCGATCCCCTTCACCGGGTTGCCAACCGCTGGCGTCGCCCTCGCCCTCCTGACCACATACCTGCTTCGCGACGACTCCACCGACGCCTTCCCGCTCCTGCTCAGCGGCCTAATCTGGCTAGGCGCTGCCACGGTCGCGTTCAGCCTTGCCAAAGGGCTTGGCGTGGCGGTGGTCGGCTTGGCCGCGGTCGCGGTTGTCGTCGGCCTCGGCGAGAGCACGGCGCTGGTCTGCATCGCACCGATCCTCGCCCTCGCCTACTATCGTGCCTTCCGCGAACTGAACCCGTCGGCAACCCAGGCCCTCGATCTGGGGCAGCACTATACGATGATCGGGTTCGCCGCGGGGGCCCTGGCTCCCCTCGTTCCGGCCGAATGGCTCAGGGATCGGGAAGGACAAGCCGGACAGGTGCTTTGGAGTCTGATTCTGGTGCTGGCGACGCTCGCGGGCATGGTGCTTCTCGGCGCCAAGGGCGCAATCGGCCTGGTGGCCGGGCTCGGTTTCGCGGGCATCCTGGCCGCCTACCGGAACAAGCCGGTGGTCGAGGCGCTCGCCTTCGGCGGAGTCGTCTCGTTCACCGTCCTCGTCACCTATGGCTGGCTAGGCGACTGGCTAGACCTGGGCCGGACCGAGCGAACCCAGGCCCTCGTAGGAGTCGCCGTCGTGATCGGCCTTCTTTCCTGGCTCCTGCAGGCAACTGCGGGCAAGCCCAGTTCCGCAAGCCCTAAGGAAGTCGAGTCCAATGCGTAATCCCGCCGCCTACCTCCCCGTTGCCCTGGCGAGCTTAGCCGCCCTGGGCCTCCTCAGCTTTGGTGTCACCAAGGAGATTCCGCTCGGCACGGTGGAAGGCACCTTGACGATGAAGGAGAACGGGAAGGCGATCCCGAAGGCGAGCGTGCTTCTCACTCCCAAAGGCGTTCCCGCCGCCGAAATGCCAAGTCGGCGATTCACCACCGACTCGAACGGCAAGTTCCGGGCCAGGATCCCTGCGGGCGAATACACGCTGGAGTTCTCGGCCAAGGCCCACCAAGCCGACCCACAAACGATTGCCGTGACGGAGGGCAAGACCCAGACCATCGCCAACTCGATGGCCCCGATGCCTCCGTACCTGGAGCTTTACGCGGCCCAGCGGGTGTTCCTGCCGTCCGAGACCCCCCAGATGGAGGTCCACGGCTTTGAGCCCAGCCAGAGCCTGCGCGTAAGGATCCACCGGCTAGACGTAGACAAGGTCGCGCGCGTCGGAGGCTCCCTGTATGAGCTGCTCTCCAAAATCGCGAGGCACTCTAAGGGGATCGAAAGCGACCCTGCCCAACTGAGCGCCTTCACCCAGGACCTCAACGTTCCCATCCGGGAACGCGACGCCGAAGGCACGTTCGTCCAAGATTTCAAACTGCCCTCGCTAGAAGAGGGGCTGTATTGGGTCTCCTGCTCTCTTGGCAAGTTCCAGCAGGGTCAGTACCTCAACGTCTCGCGGATCGGGCTGGTCGCCAAAACCTCCAAGAACCAAACGGTGGCCTACCTGGGCAAGCTGGACACCGGGGAGCCGATCCGAGGCGCCAACCTCCGCGCCTTCGTCGGAGGAAAACCCGCGATTTCTGCCACGACCGGCCCAGACGGGGTCGCCGAGTTCGGCCTGCCGGACGGCGGAGCCATGCTCCTTGCAGAATCTGGCGGGTCCCGGGCCATCGTAGACTTGGAGGCGAGAGAGTCCAACGAGCAAGCGCTCAAGCTCTTCGGCTACACCGACCGCCCCGTCTACAAGCCGGGCGACGAAGTCAACTTCAAGGGAATCCTGCGCACATTCAAGCAGCGGCGCTACGCCCTGCCCGCCACCACCTCGCTCTCCGTCGAGATTCGGGACGAGTCGGACGTGCTGCTCAAGCGGGAAACCGTTACCACCGACGAACTGGGGACCTTCCATGGCTCCTTCCAAGTAGGCAAGGAAGCCGCGCCCGGCGAGTACCGGGTGGTGGTGCGCGCCGACGACTTCGAGGACAGCATCGGATTCGGCGTCGCCGCGTACCGGAAGCCGGAGTTCACCGTCTCGGTGAAGCCGCTCGAGCCCTTCTACCTTCTCGGCCAGACCGCCAAGATGAAGGTCGAGTGCAAGTACTACTTCGGCGGCCCGGTCCCGGGCGCCAAAGTTCAGGCGTACGTCTACCGAGACCCGCTCTACCCCACCTTCCCGGGCGACGAGGAGTACGCCGAGTTCCTGGAGAACTCCTCCTACGGCGAGTACCTGGAGGAAAAGGAGTTCACGACGGATGCCAACGGTCAGGTGATCGTCGAGATCCCGACCAAGCCGGGCGATTCCGGGAACCAGGACTACATCTACCGAGTGGAGTGCTCGGTCGCCGAGGCCGGCGATCGCTACTTCGACGGCAGCGGAACCGTGAAGGCCTACCAGGGCGGACTCCAGCTCTCCGTGGCCGCAGTGAACTACGTCGCCAAGCCCAACACGGACGGAGTTCTTGAACTGTCCGCTACCGCGGTAGCCCCCGACCAAAAGCTGGGCGGAGTCCCGGTCACCGTCCGCTACGGTAAGGAAACCTGGAGCGGAAACGTCGCGACCTTCGTCGAGGAAGGCGTCGCCACCGCGACGCTCGGCCCCGACGGCAAGGCGACCGCCAGCATCCCCACCGGCCCCGGCGGGACACGGGTGGTCAAGGTCACCGCCAAAGACTTTGGCGGGCGAGAGGTTGGCTCCGACACCGAGTTCTGGGTCGAAGGCGGAGACTACGGACGATCTGAGTCTGCCCTCCAGCTTGCCCTCGACAAGAAGCGCTACCAGCAGGGCGAGAGCGCAAAGCTCCTCGTTCGATCGGATACCGCCGGCTCGGTCCTGATCACCGTTGAGACGGATCGCGTGCTGTTCAAAAAGGTCGTGAGCCTGCCCAAGGGGTCCACCACCGTCCAGATCCCGGTCAACGCAGACTGCTTCCCCAACGCGACCGTCGCGGCAACTCGCATCTCGAACAAGATCCTCACCGAGCGAACGGCCAGCCTCGTGGTCGAGTACGGGCCACGCAAACTTCTCGTCCAAATCAGCCCGGACCGCACGGTCGTACAGCCCGGCGAGAAGGTCTCCTACAAGGTGAAGACCACCCTTCCGAACGGTTCGCCCGTGCCCGCCGACGTGTCGGTAGCCGTCGTCGATGAATCCGTCTACGACATCCGAAAGGACGGCACGGACATCCTGAGGGGCTTCTATCCCAAGCGCTACGCCGATGTGCGCACGGCCTACTCCTTCGCTGAGATCTACCTGGACGGCGGAGACAAGGGCGGAGACATCCCCGTCCGCTCGGACTTCAGAGACACCGCCGCCTGGATCCCCAACGTGCGCACGGACGCCCGGGGCGAGGCCACCGTGGAGGTCCCCCTCCCGGACAACCTGACCGAGTGGCGCGCCACCGCCGTCGCGGCCAGCGCCGATACCGCCGTGGGGATGGCCACCACCCAGCTCCAAGCCCGGAAGCCGCTCATGGTCCGGCTCCAGGTTCCGCCCTATCTGGTGGAAGGCGACGAGTTCACCGCGATGGTCACCGTTCAGGGCGACGCCCGAGGAGCCTTCAAGCTCCGGCTGGAGCCCCAGGGAATCGAGATCAAAGGCGAGGCTCAGGCCGAACTGAACCTCTCCGGCGAGCCGGTACCCCTACCCATCTCCCTGATCGCACGCCAGAGTGGCAATGCCACCCTGACCGCCAAAGCCTGGATCGAGGGCGGCCCCTCGGACGGGATGGAACTGCCCATCCGCATCGTCGCCAAGGCGCGAACCCTGGTCACCCAGGAAACCGGCCGGGCTCCCGTCGGCGAGACCGACCTGGTGCCGAGCGAGGCCCCCGTTCCGGGAGCCACCCTCGTCGACGCGAAGCTCACGGTCACCCCGAGCATCGCCAGCGGAATGTTCCAGTCCCTGGACGACCTGATCGGCTTCCCGTACGGCTGCGTCGAGCAGACGATGAGCCGGTTCCTGCCGGCGCTTTTGCTCAGCCAGACCCTATCTACGGTGGACTTCCCTCAGAAGGCCCGGATCCCCGAGATCGTCGCGGACGGCCTGACCCGCCTGCGGCGAATGCAGCACGCGGATGGAGGCTGGGGCTGGTGGGAGTACGACTCCTCCGACGACTTCATGACTGCGTTCGTTCTGGATGGCCTCCAGCGCGCGCAGCAAGCCGGATACGCCTTCCCGGACAGCATGGCCAAGACTGCGCTCACGTGGATCGAGACCCGGCTCACCGGGGCGGACGCCGCCAAAGTCGCCTTGCGAGATCGGCTCTACCTGAGCTGGGTACTCGCCCGGTACGGCAGGCCCGAGATGGCAAAGAGTGCTCTCAAGGGAGCCGACTTTGCGAAGGCCTCGCATGCCGATTGGGCGATGGCGGCCCTCGCCTACGCAAGCTCCGGCAACCTCGGCAGCGCCGGCCAAGCCCTAGCCCGCCTGCAAGCCGCCGCCACCCAGAGCCGGTCCGCCGTGACCTGGAAGGCCACGGACACCGCTTGGGGCGAGGAGGCCACCGCTTACGGGCTCCTGGCCTTTGGCCTGCTACGGCCAGAAGATGAGATCGTGCCCCGCATCGTGCAGGGCCTGATGGCTTCTCGCCGGGCGGGAGGATGGATGTCCACCCGGGACACCTGCTTCGCCCTGACCGCCCTCGCCCAAGTAGTCGCCCGACTGGAGGACCTCGGAGGCCAGAAGCGCGTGGAGGTGCTGGCCGACGGCCAGTCAGCAAAGGCCTTTGATCTGGGTCCGGATGCCCTCACCGGCCCCAGCCTCAACGCCGATCTCGCGGCCAACGCCGGCGCCAAGCTCCGTGTGGAAGGCGGCCCGGTCTACTACGCCGTCCAGCGAACCTGGGCGGACGCCGACCTCGACACTCCGCGCGAGTCGGAAGACCTCACCATCTCCCGCGATTACCGAGCATTGGCCACCCAGAGGATGGAGGACGGCACGCTTCGCGTCCTGCCCGGTCCGAAACCGGTCACGGAAGCCCGATCTGGCGACCTCCTCAAGTGCACGATCACCTTGAAGGCGGTCCGCCCGATCGAATTCCTTCTCGTGGAGGACTACATCCCGGCCAACTTCAAAGTGCAGGAGCAGGAGTCGCCGGCCATCACCGGCGACTGGAGCTACTGGTGGGATCGGATCGTGGTTCGGCAGGACCGCGTGGCGTTCTTCCGCCGCACCCTGGACAAGGGCGAGCACACGTTCAGCTACGTGGTCCGGGCCGAGTCGACAGGCTCCTGCCTCGCCCTCCCGGCGGTGGCAGGCAACATGTACTCGGATCGCCCCAAGGCTTCCACCACCGGCCTGCGCATGAAGGTGAACCGGTGAGAGCCGCCCCCTGGGCCATCACGACCGCCCTCGCGGGAGGCTTGGCCGTGCTCGTCGCCAGCGCCCCGCGCGAGGTGGAGTTCGCCAGCTACACCAGCTCGCTGGAAGGGCGAACCAAGGCGCAACGGCACAACGCCGTCCTCAGTGCGGCACGTATCGACGGCGCGATCGTGCCCGCGAACGAGGTCTTCTCGTTCAACCAGGTCGTCGGCTCGTTCACCCGAGACCAGGGCTACCGCAAAGCCCCCGTCAGCTACAACGGACAGTTGATCTCCGCCTGGGGAGGCGGGGTCTGCCAGACCTCCAGCACCCTCTACAACGCCGCGCTGCTCGCCGGATTCGGGGTGGTCGCGCGCCACGCCCATCGCTTTGCGCCCGGCTACGTGCCCCCCGGACAGGACGCGGCGGTTGCCTACTCCAACATCGACCTGCGCCTCCAGAACCCGTATCCGTACCCGGTGAGGGTGCGCGCCCAGATTCGCAACGACCGCCTCGAGGTGGGCTTCATCGCGGCGCAGGCGCCACCGGAGAAGCCGGAGATCGTAGCCAAAATCGGGCATCGGGAAGATCCCAAGACGATTCGTTTGGACCCAGCGAACGCTCGCGGAGCCAAGGGCAAACCGGGCTTCGAGGTCGTGGTCTACCGGCGCTGGAAGGACTCTCGCGAGCGGATCAGCGAAAACCACTACCCGGCGATGCACCATCTCGAGATGGAACGCTAAACTTCGCCCGTGCAACCGTTGACCACCCAACGCATCCAGCGGCGTCTCGGGAACGCCCCTAGCGAGCGCGTAGCCTCCTTGCTGCGCCGCGCCAAGATCCAGATTGAGTTCGTGGAGCGATTCGCCGAGATGCGAAACGACTCGATGGCGGGCGCGCTCGCCACCAAAGCTGCCGAGGTACTCGAAGCGTTCGATGGCGACCTAGACCAACTCGCGGCGAGCGTCGCCCAGATCGAGGAAACCCTTGGCCCCGTTGCGCCCGATGCCAAGAAGCACGTGGTCCACTGCGTGGGACACGGACACATCGACATGAACTGGATGTGGTCCTGGCCCGAGACGGTGGCCACCACCCACGACACCTTTGCCTCCGTGCTCTCCCTCATGGAGCAGTACCCGGACCTCACGTACTCCCAGAGCCAAGCCTCCGTCTATGCCCTGATCGAGAAGTACCACCCCGACCAGTTCAAGGAGATCCAGAAGAGAGTGGCCGAGGGCCGCTGGGAGATCACCGCCGTCCACTGGGTGGAAGGGGACAAGAACCTGGCCCACGGCGAGGCTCTGGCCCGTCACCTGCTCTACACCCGGCGCTACATCCAGGACAAGTTCGGGCTCGGTCCCGAAGACCTTCCTCTCGACTGGGAGCCCGATACCTTCGGCCATGCCAATACCATCCCCGGCATCCTCGCCCAGGGCGGCGTGAAGTTCTACTACGCGTGCCGAACCGGTGGCGGGCACCACCACGAAAAGATCGGCGAGCCCCGGCCGCCCCTCTTCTGGTGGGAAGGCCCGGACGGGTCTCGCCTGCTCGTCAACCGCGAGACCACTTGGTACAACAGCTACGTCAACATCGGCGACAACATCGCTTTGCCGATGGTGGACTTCTGCGGACAGACCGGGCTTACCGACTGGCTCAACATCTTCGGCGTGGGCAACCACGGAGGCGGCCCAACCCACACCGAGATCGAGTGGTTCCAAGAGCTCCAGACCTATCCGGTCTATCCCGAGGTCCGCTTCAGCACCGCGCGCGACTTCTACGAGAAGGCGATCCAGGACATCGGGGCGTTTGGCCTCGAACTGCCCGTGATCGACCACGAGCTCAATTACGAGTTCACCGGGTGCTACACCTCGCAGAGCACGATCAAACGCGCCAACCGGTTTGGCGAGCGATTCTGCCTAGAAGCGGAGACCCTCAGCGTCCTCAGCGGCAAGGACAACCGAGCCGCCCTACGCGAGGCTTGGATATCCGTCCTGTTCAACCAGTTCCACGACATCCTGCCCGGCTCTGGCGTGGCTGCCACCCGGGAGCACGCCTCCGCCCTTTTCCAGGAAGTCGGCGCGATCACCGGGGCCATCAAGCGCGAGGCCTTGAAGCAACTAGGCTCCCAGATCGACACCATCTCCCTGCTGCCACCCACTCCGGAAGGCGAGGACGAGAAGCGCCACGTCCTTGAAAACCGTGCCAACCACCCGTTTGTAGCGGGCGTGGGCCTGGGTGCGGGAATAAGCGGAATCAGCAACGCCTCCGGAGGAGGTAGGCGCTTCCTTCCGGTCGTGGTCACCAACCTCTGCGCATGGGAGCGTTCGGAAATCGTCGAGGTCGTCCTTTGGGACATCGATATCGACCCCGGCCTCATCGTCGCCCGCGACGACCACGGGCGTCAGTACCCCACCAAGGTGATCTCCCAAAGCGCCCCCGGGGCCGAGTGGGGACACACCAAGACCACCCTCGTCTTCCCCGCCATCGGCATCCCGTCCCTCGGCTACAAAGCGTACGTCTTCTGTGAGGGCGTGCCCACCGTGGACGTCCCGACGGTTGAGATTCGCGACGATTGCCACTTCGAGGCCGGGCCTCTCTCGCTATCCTTCGACCGCTACGAGAGCGGCGTCGAAGTCTCCAGAGACGCCCGGATGCCGGATTCCAACCTCTGGGGTCCCCAGCTGCGCTGGGCCATGACCCAGGAGAACCCCCGCGGAATGACCTCCTGGGTTCTGGGAGGCGAGAATGGAGAGGACTGTGCGCCCCACATCCTGCCCGCCAAGGGCTACTGGGTGGGAGGCACCAGCCGGAACGGGGGCACCAACCTCCCCAGCGGGTCCAGCTTCTGCTATCCGATCCGCCAGGAGCTCGTGGTCCCCGGAACCGAATCCCGAGTCGTGGTGCACGCCCTGGTGCACGCCCTGTCTCCCCGCATCGATTTCAGCGCGGACATCGATTGGCGCGAGATCGGTACCCCAGAGCGAGGGATCCCCGGCCTGGCCCTCCAGGCCACGACCCCGGACTGGGACGTTCGCCGCTTCGAAACGCCCTTCGGCAGCGTGGACCGCCCCGAGTGCCTCGGCTCCGCCGTCCCGACCCTGCGCTACGCTCACATCGCCAGCCGAGACAGTGCCATCACCTACCTCCAGGACTGGGCTTACGGGTGGATGGACGACGCCTTCGACCCCGGCTACCGGGTGATCCGGTCTAGTTTCGATCCCGACCATGCTCCGGAAGTAGGAAAGTCCACGATCCGCTACTCCGTGGTCTACCACGAGGAGGAACAGCCCGCCAGCGAACTCACCCGGCTGGGAGCCGCCCACAACCACCCGCTTCTGGTCACCGGAGGCACCCTGCAAGCCGGCGATCTGCCCGCGACCCAGAGCTATGCCGAGGTCTTGAACTCCAACATCCTGCTAAGCAGCCTCAAGCCGTCAGAAGACGGGGCTGGAGTGGTGCTCCGCTTGGTAGAGTACGACGGCCAAGACACCCTCGCCATGGTCAAGCTGCACGCGGCCGTAGGCGGCGGGGCAACCAAGGCAGAGCTCCTGGACTTGATGGAGCGCCCCACCGGGCAGACCGCCCAGATCGAGGGCGGAACCCTTCACGTGACGGTTCCCGCCAAGTCGTTCGTGTCGGTCCGCTTGAGCTAGAACTGAAATGCCCTGGAGCTGAAGAGAGAGAGACAGCAACCAGGGCCTAAGGCTCCGCCCCCCCGAGTAGGGGGCTTCGCCTGATTCAGTTTTCTGCTGCGAATCAACCGAGTTAGGCACCGACCGATCTCATCGCAATTTGGGACAGCAATCACTATCCGCAGGAACCATTGTAGTCGCAGTTCATTCTTCTTAATTGGTAATATCTCGCCATCAGTGGTTTTCAACACGCATCAGCGATACCATTTTGCCTACCTTGGCCGCCCCCCAAGCATCGTAATCCTTGGGTCTGACGATCTGAACAAGGAACACGTGGAGTTTGGAACGCCCGCAGACTCCTGGTTGGCTTTTTTCTACCACCACGGAAACGCGGTGACTGTGGGACCGCACACCTACCCGGTGGACCCCGGGGACGCCATTCTGCTCAGCCCCGGCACCCGGGTTGCCCACGCTCGCGTGGGAGCCTCCACCCAGTACTCCTATCTCTCGTTCAACCTCCCCGCGACCGAGGGGCAACGGTACGCGCTCCCGGTCCATGTAGCGGGAGTGGAGCGCATGCTCCCCGACCTCCACCGCGCCATCGACCGCATCGCCGAGGACCGGACCCCGGCCATCGCCTTTGCCTGGAACCTGGTTTGCGCCATCGCCCGAAATCCGTCCGTGGTCCGAGGGCAAGTGGAGTTGTACGCCGCCGAGGCCTATATCCTGGCGAACCTGCAAAACCGCTTCTCGATCGCGGACGTCAGCCGGGAGTGCGGGCTGAGCCCCCGGCACCTCCTGCGCGCCTTCCGCGCCGAGCATGGAATGACGGTACAGGAGTTCATCCGCGGAAAGAGGGTTCAGGAGGCCGTGCGGTTGCTCCTGAACACCAACCTCCAGATCAAGGAGGTCGCCGCCCGGGTCGGGGTCCCAGACCTCCACTACTTCAACAAGCTGATGCGCGAGGGGGCGGGCACCTCCCCCCGGAAGTACCGCCAGCTTGAACGGGACGCCCGCTAGACTAAACTCGCACCGTGGACAACTCCATCGCCGTCTCCAGTTGGACCCTTCACCGGGAAGTCACCGCGCGGGGGCTTGCCGCCGTCCTTCAGGACATCCCTGCCACCGGGCTTGAGCGAGTGGAGATTTGCCACTTCCACCTTGAGGAAGGGTTCCAGATGCCATCCGATCTGCACCTTCAGAGCTTGCTGATCGACGACGGCGACCTGACCAACCCCACCGACTCGGCACGCTGGATGGCTTGGATTCTCGAGCAAGTGCAGGTCGCCGCCAACCTCGGAGCCGAACATGCCCGCGTGATCGCCGGGAAGACGGTAGGCCCCGGCTCGGTCTCCCTAGCCGCAGAGCGTGTTCTAGAGGTCGCCGCCGTCGCGAAGCGGATCGGCGTTCGGGTTTCCGTCGAGAACTGGTTCGATGTCCTCGGCACTCCGGAAGCCATGAACGAGTTCCTGGACCTGTGTGGGGACGAGGTGGCCTTCAACGTGGACCTTGGCAACTGGCCCAGCCCGCAGAAATACGAATGGCTCCCGCAAGTCTTCGGCCGCGCCTCGCTCTGCCACGCCAAGTGCGAGTTCCTTCCGGACGGCGCCGTCGACCTCGTCGACTACCATCGCTGCCTGGGCTTCGCCAAGGCGTCCGGATACCAAGGCCCCCTCACCATCGTCAACGGCGGCTCCGGCAACGAATGGGATGCCCTGCGCAAGACGGTTGCCGCGATCCAGGCTGCCTAAGGTTGCCCCCAACCCCGCAACGCGGCCTCCCCGTTCTCGCCAAGGATCGCTTACACTAGCGCAATGACCGACGAGGCCCTCCTCTCACGACGCGCCGTGCTTGCCGGAGCGGCAAGCCTTGCCCTAGGAAGCCGACTCTCGCTTGCCGGGCAAACCGCCAAACCCCTCATTCTGGGCACCGGGGAGTTCCGTTACGAGTGCCTCCACGATTGGCTCACGCCGCCGGACGGCCTCCTCTTCGGCGATACCCACGGCGTGGCCCAGGACTCCAAGGGCCGAATCTACGTGGCCCACACCGTTCACCCGGACAGCAAGAGCCACGACGCGGTCTGCGTCTACGACTCGCGCGGGCGGTTCCTCAAGTCCTGGGGCTCCGAGTTCCGGGGCGGAGCCCACGGCCTCGACCTCCGAAAGGAAGGCGGCCACGAGTTTCTCTACCACTGCGACACCAACCGCCGAAAGGTCGTCAAGACGGACCTGAACGGCAAGGTGGTCTGGGAGATGGGCGCACCCGAGGCGTCCGGCAAGTACAAAGACGGCGCCCCCTTCGTGCCCACCAACGTGGCCTTTGGGCCGGACGGCGGTTTCTACGTTGGGGACGGCTACGGCTCCCACTGGATGCACCGGTTCGACAAGGAAGCCAACTACCTCGGCACTTTTGGAGGCTACGGCAAAGACCCGGGCCAGCTCATCCAGCCCCACGGACAGTGGGTGGATTCGCGGGGGGGCGAGCCTCTTCTCGCGGTCGCCGACCGGGGCAACCGCCGGATCCAGTATTTCTCCCTGGACGGCAAGCACGTGAAGTTCGACAGCGCCGGCATGCGTCAGCCCTGCCACTTCAGCATCCGCAAGAACCTGATGCTGGTGCCGGACCTCGAGAGCATCATCACGATCCTTGACGAGGACAACAAGCCGGTGGCCCAACTCGGCGACGGCAAGCCGACCGACCTTCGGGGGCATCCTCGATCCGACTTCATCCCGGGCAAGTTCATCCACCCGCACGACGCGATGTTCCTAAACAACGGAGACATCCTGGTTGCCGAGTGGGTGCCGATCGGGCGGGTCACCCTGCTCAAGCGGGTCCGCTAGGCTTCCCAGACGCGAAGACCCGACGCGGAGAGCCGGATCGGGATGCTCCTGGCCCGGGCAATCCGGGCCTCGACCTCACGGACCATGGCCCGCTTCTCGCGGGCGTCCGGCCCCGCTAGGAGGGTGATCGACCCCCCGTTTCCGCCCGCTCCGTTCACCTTCCAGCCCAGCGCCCCAAACTCTCGGGCGATCGACCAGATCTGGTCGGCCTCCGCGCTCACGAGTTCGGGGTGGAGGGCTCGCTGCGTCTCGGTGTTGTCAGACATCACCCTGCCAAGGGCCGGCCAATCGCCCGCAAGGGCCGCATCGCGGCTTCGCGGCGCGGTGGTCCGCATTCGGTCCAGGACCTCGGAGGCGCTTCCCTCCTTCTCAAGCCGCGCGATCACGGAACGGTGGATCTCCGACGAAGAGTGGGAGCCCAAGAAGATCAGGACGAGCCGGCGATCCAGTTCCCAGCGCATGGAATCGGTCAGGGGTACCGCCTCCACCGTCGCCTCCGGATAGCGAGACATCTGGATAAAGCTGATTCCGCCAAACGCGGAGGCCAACTGATCCTGGATCCCGCACTGCTGGCCCAGCAGTTCGGTCTCGACCCGCCAAGCCGACCTGGCGACCGCGTAGGCGTCGCGCCGGGTTGGCTGGAGGGCGTCCAGAGCCCCAATCAACGCAACCGTCGCCGCCGCCGAGGTACCGGTCGAGGCTCCTGAGGGCGCCTGGGAGTAGAGGCCGACCTCCACCCGAAGTCCCTCAGGAATCCCCACATGGTGCACCGCCGCCTCCAGCAGGGGATGCTCGCGCCAATCGGTGCTGGACGGGTCGACCTCGTAGGGTCCGCCGTAGTTCTCGGCATGGAGAAGAACCGGAGGCTGGGCTCCCTCGCGTGGATAGACGTCCACTTGGACCTCGCAGACCGGTTCCACCGCGATGTTGAAGATCGAGCCGTACTCGGCAAACCAGGTGTCGGTCCACCCGCCGTTGTCGCAAACGCGGGTGGGAGCAGACGATCGGATTCGGCGAAGGGGAGTGCCCATGGTCTCAAGCCGCCCCTAGCAGCGAGGGCGGCTTGGATAACTATGAAGCATTCTGGGTGGTCTAGGTGCCGGAGGCGATCCAGCTCTTGACCGAATTGAACTTGGAGGTAGACAACCGGGTGCCGCCGTTGTAGGCCGGACTTCCGTTCACGCCGTAGGTATGCACGCCGACTACGATGTGCTTCAGGCTAAGGTAGCGCCAGATGCCAGAGCCGCTCTGCCCGCCGTACGTGTCGATGGTGTAGTTCAGCTGGTCCGCGTAGACCTGGGTCAGCGGTCCCGAACCCGACCACGGCCACTCGCCGCCGTCTTTGTCCGCCGGGTATCCGGTAATCGTGACCACCGCGTTCTTCAGCTGAGCCGTGGTGTAGTTGGCGTAAGCCAGGAATCCGGTGGTGTTGCCCAGCGGCTTATCGAGGGTCAGCAACGCCATGTCCCAGTTGCTGCTCTCCTGGTTGGTCCAACCCGAGAACGTGCGAATCTTCTTGGAGATCGCCTTGCCGTAGGGCGCAACCGACCCCTTGAGGCCCGGAATCACCTCGATGCGGGTGGCGTAGCCGCCCAGCGAAGAGTCGTACACGCAGTGCCCGGCGGTCAACACGTACTTGTTGCCGATCAGGATTCCCGATCCCATGTAGTTCTGGTTGCCCCAGGTCATGCGCATCTTGACCATCGTGCGCCAAGGATAGAGCGCCGGATTGCCGATTCGCTTTCGCCCGTCGGGCCCGATCACGATCTGGGCGGAAACGCCCTCGGAGCCCCGCTCCACTCCGCCGATGCCGGTGTTCCCCTCTACCAGTTGGCTTCCTTTCTCGAAGAGCGATAGCAGGATGGGCTTGGGCCGCCCAGTCTCCATGTCCACCTCGATGCCGTAGGAGCGGGTCACCCAGGAGTTCGTAGGTCCCTCGCGCGCCGGGAGAGGCTTGGCAAGGTGCCAGTCTGCCGGTACCGCGTAGGGATCCTCAAACTGAAGGGCCGGACGCAACTGGGCGTAGCCAGAGGCCGCTAAGGCAAGAGACAGCAATCCGAAAGCAAGGGCATGGCGAGCCATGCTCTATTTGACGCCATCCACCCGCAAAAGGATCAGTCTCTCTTGCAGGAGACGCGCACAGCCTTAGCCAGTCGCTCCAAGACGGCTTCGGTCTGATCGAAGCCGAGACAGGCGTCGGTGATGCTCTGCCCGTAGACCGCGTGGTCGCTCCATTCCTGGCGTCCCTCGTGCAGGAAGCTCTCCAGCATCACCCCAAAGATCGGCGAGTTCCCCGCCTCGATCTGCCGGGCGATGTCCTCCGCAACCTCGATCTGCTTCAAGTGGTCCTTGGAGCTATTGCCGTGACTGCAATCCACCATGATCCGGCTGGGAAGCTTGGCCTTCTCTAAGAGCGCCGCCGCCGCGGTGACGTGGGAAGCCTCGAAGTTGGGGCCGTGGGCGCCTCCGCGCAAGATCACATGGCAGGTCCGGTTGCCGGCGGTCTGCAGAATCGCGGTCGTCCCGTCCTTCGTTGCCCCTACGAACCAGTGCGGAATCTGGGCCGCCTGAACCGCATCGACCGCCACCTTCACGTTGCCGTCGGTCGCGTTCTTGAACCCGACCGGCATCGAAAGGCCGCTCGCAAGCTCGCGATGGGTCTGGCTCTCGCTGGTGCGGGCGCCGATCGCGCCCCAGGCCACGAAGTCGGCGATGTGCTGCGGCACCGTCATGTCGAGGAACTCGGTGGCGCAAGGCAACCCGATCTCGTTGAGGTCGCGAAGCAGTTCCCGAGCCATGCGGAGGCCCTTGTTGATCTGGAACGAGCCGTCTATGTTCGGGTCGTTGATGAATCCCTTCCAACCGACGGTCGTACGGGGCTTCTCGAAGTAGGCGCGAAGCACGATCAGAAGGTCGTCCTTGAGCGCCTCCGCCACCGGGCGAAGCTGCTCGGCGTACTCGATCACCGCGTCCTTGTCGTGGATCGAGCACGGGCCCACTACAACCACCAGACGGGGATCGCGTCCGTAGAGGCAGTCTTCGATCTCGCGGCGGGTGCGGCTCACCAAAGTCGCCACGCGCTCCGTCATCGGGATCTCCTCGTTGAGGATGCTGGGCGGCAACAGGGGCCGGATCGCTTGGATTCTAAGGTCGCTGGTTCTTTCCATCAGGCTGCCACCGCCATTTCGGCGCGAAGCGCGTCGATGAATGCCGAAATCTCATCCTCGGTTCCCACGCTCACCCGAAGGCAGGTGGGCGCGCCCAGCACATCGCCCGGACGCACGATGATCCCGCGCTTGAGCAGTTGCTCAAACACCGGCCGCGCCGGCCGGCCGAGGTCCGCCAAGACGAAGTTCGCGTAGCTGGGAACGATTCGCCCGCCCACTTCCCGCAAGGCGGCGTCCAGCCGGGCGAGGCCCGCCCGATTGAGGGCCACCGTGTTGCGCACGTGCGCCTCGTCGTCCAGCGCCGCAATGGCGGCCGCTTGGGCGAGGCTGTTCGTGTTGAACGGCTCCCGCGCTCGCTCGACGGCGTCCACGATCTCCAGCGGCGCAAACCCGTAACCGATGCGGATGCCCGCGAGGCCGTACGCCTTGCTGAACGTCCGAAGCCCCACGACGCTTCGGCGTCCTGCCCTCACGTAGTCCAGGCTGTTCGGGTACTCCGCTTCGTCCGCGGCGAACTCGTAGTAGGCCTCGTCCAGGATCAGGGTCGCGGTCTCCGGCAGGTCGTTCAGGAACGCCTCCACCTCCGCCTTCCACATCACCGTGCCGGTGGGGTTGTTGGGGTTTGCCAGGAAGACCAGCTTGGTCCGGTCGGTGACCGCCTTGCCCATCGCGACAAGGTCGTGGCGATAGTCGGCATCCAGCGGAACTTCGATCAGCTTGGCCGGGGCCAAGTGCGCCGCCGCATGGTAGCGGACGAACGTCGGGTTCCCCAGCACCACCTCATCCTCCGGCGAGTCCAGCAGGATCAGGCCCAAAAGATGGATCAGCTCGTCGCTGCCGTTGCCAAGGATGAGGTTCTCCGTGGGCACGGAGAACCGCGCGGAAAGGGCGGCGCGCAGCGCGTGGGCGGCCCCATCCGGATACAGGTGCAGGTTCAACGCCGCCTCTCGGATCGCCTCTACCGCTTTGGGCGATGGCCCCAGCGGGTTCTCGTTGCTTGCAAGCTTGACCACGCGGTCCAGCCCAAGCTCGCGCTTCACCTCGTCGATCGGCTTGCCGGGCGAGTAGGGTTGCATGCGCTGCACATTCGGTCGAATCCGGCTAGCCATTCCCAGATTATGGAAGGTTCGGGCCAACGGGGACGGCTTGCCTCTTCTTTGGGCCAAACTCCTCGGGCTCCTTGAGGCTAGAATCAGCCACATGCGACGGATGACGGCCCTTGCGGAGTTGGAGGCGGAGGCCGTCTTCGTTCTGCGCGAATGCGCCGGCCAAATGGACCGAGCGGCGATCCTGTTCTCCGGGGGCAAGGACTCCATCGTGGTTGCCCACCTAGCACGCCTTGCATTCGCCCCGGGGCCGCCTCCCTTCGGCCTCCTCCACATCGACACCGGCCACAACTTCCAGGAGGCGCTGGACTTCCGAGACCGCTTTGCCCTCGAGTTCGGCTACGACCTTGAGGTTCGTTACGTGTTGGACTCGATCCGCGCCGGCCGGGTCCAGGAGGAGCCCGGACCCAACCCCAGCCGGAACGCTCTGCAATCCGTCACCCTCTTGGACGCCATTCAAGAGCTCAAGTTGGACGCCGCCATCGGGGGTGCCCGCCGAGACGAGGAGAAGGCGAGAGCCAAGGAGCGGTTCTTCTCCCACCGAAACGCCTTTGGACAGTGGGAGCCCCGCAACCAGCGACCGGAAGTCTGGAGCCTCTACAACGGGCGGAAGCGGCACGGGGAACATCTCCGGGTCTTCCCGTTGAGCAACTGGACCGAACTGGACGTGTGGGAGTACATCCGATACCGAGATCTGGAGGTGCCGTCGCTGTACTTCGCCCACGAGCGCGAGGTTGTCCGCCGCGGCCCGGTCTGGCTTGCCGTGACGCCCTACGTGACCCCCAGTCCCGACGATGAGCCCGTCCGGAAGTGCGTTCGCTTTCGCACGGTGGGCGACGCCACCTGCACCGGAGCGATCGAAAGTACCGCCAGCACCGTCGACGAAGTGATTGAGGAAACCCGCGAGAGCCGGCTGACGGAGCGCAGTACGAGGGCCGACGACCAGAGGTCGGACGCCGCGATGGAAGACCGCAAGCGCGAGGGGTACTTCTAGCCGTGGATCCACGTCCGCTCGTTCGGGTGGCCACCGCCGGAAGCGTCGACGACGGGAAGTCGACGTTCATCGGGCGGTTGCTTCACGACTGCAACTCGATCCTGGACGACCAGTACGAGGCCATCGAACGCGCAAGCCGACAAAGCGGCGAAACCGAGGTCAACCTGGCTCTCCTGACCGACGGATTGCGCGCCGAGAGAACCCAGAAAATTACGATCGACGTGGCCTATCGCCACTTCGCAACCGAGAGCCGGCGGTTCCTCTTGGCCGACACGCCCGGGCACGCCCAGTACACCCGCAACATGTTCGTGGGCGCGTCGACGGCCGACATCGCCGTGCTCCTCGTCGATGCGGAGCGCGGCCCCACGCCCCAAACCCGCCGTCATGCTTTCCTTGCTTCTCTCCTGAGGGTCCCGCATGTGCTTGTCGCGGTGAACAAGATGGACGCGGTGGAGTACCGAGAGTCCCGATATCGCGAAATCGTCGAGGAGGTACGCCGCCACGCCGGGGCGCTGGAGTTCGCCGACCTTCGCTTCATCCCGATCAGTGCGCTCAAGGGCGATAACGTGGCCCGAGAGAGCGATGCGATGCCGTGGTACAGCGGACCCTCCGTTCTGGCCTACCTAGACGAGGTTGAAGTGGGAACCCGGCAAACGCCGGTCGAGTTTCGGCTCTGCGTACAAACCGTGATCCGGCCCGATCGTACTTTCCGGGGCTATGCCGGCAAAGTCCTCTCCGGCTCGATCCGGGTTGGGGAGGAGATTCTGGTTCAGCCCTCCGGTCTCCGGGCTCGAGTCGCCAGGCTAAGCGTCCTCGGCGAGGAGGTCGCCCAGGTGGAGCTTGGGCGTTCCGCGGTCGTCGAACTAGCCGACGAACTCGACGTGGTGCGCGGAGATTTCCTCGTCCGGCCGGGGAATCCGACTCCGATGATGGCGGAGTTGGACGCCACCGTTTGCTGGATGGGGGCCGAGCCACTCCGCCTCTCAAAGTCGTACCGCGTCATGCTCGCAAGTTCGGACACGCTCTGCGAGGTCGATCAGTTGCTTTACGAGGTGAACCCGGAGACCTTGCACCGCGAGCATCCCGCGACCCTCCAACTGAACTCCGTGGGCCGGATCCGAATCCGGCCCTCTCAGCCGATTCCCGCCAACACCTACGCCCACTGCCGAGAGACCGGCGCCTTCCTTCTGGTGGATTCCGATACCAATGAGGTCTCCGCCGCCGGCATCCTCAATCGGGCAACCCCGGCAGAGGAGCCAAGGCAATCGGAGGCCCTGGTGGTCTGGTTGACCGGACTGAGCGGGGCCGGCAAGAGCACGCTGGCCAACGGAGCCCGCGATCACCTTCGTCGGAACGGCCGGGCCGCCGTTGTGCTGGACGGCGATTCTCTGCGCAGCGGCCTCAACCGGGACCTCGGATTCTCGGAGGAGGACCGCACGGAGAACATCCGCCGGACCGCAGAAATCGCCAAGTTGCTGGCAGAGCAGGGCGTCACCGTCTTCTGTGCTTTGATCTCCCCACTGGCCAGCCAGAGGGAGATGGCCAAGCAGATCATCGGGCAAGCGTTCCGAGAGGTTTACGTCTCGTGCGCCCTCGAAAACGTCGTCGAGCGGGACCCTAAGGGCCTTTATGCCCGAGCAGCAAAAGGAGAGATCGCGAACTTCACCGGGGTCTCCTCCCCGTATGAGCCACCGACCTGGCCGGACCTCATTCTGAGAACCGACCTGGAGGACCAATCCACCTGCTCAGAGACCCTCCGAAAGTGGCTGTTGACCGCTTGATTGCCAGATTTTCTGGGCCGACGCTACTCTTCTTAACATGCTCGCCTTATCATTGGAGCGTTATGCGGCGCAGAGCATTTACTTTGATCGAACTTCTCGTCGTGATCGCCATCATCGCGATCCTCGCAGCAATCCTTTTCCCGGTCTTCGCCCAGGCGAAGCAGGCCGCGAAGGTGACCTCCTCCATTTCTGGCCTGAAGCAGACCGCCCTTGGCCTGCAGATGTATTCCGCCGACTACGACGACACCACGGTGCCTGAGTACGGGTACGCCGAAGATCCCCTCGTCGACAACAACCAGTACCACTCCAACACCACCTGGGTCGGCCGAATCTTCCCGTACGTGAAGAGCCAGAGCCTGTTCTTCGACAAGACGATCGGCGAGATCAGCGACTACAACCGAACCTACCAGGACCCGTACTATCCGGATCCGTACTACACCTACACCTGGGCATGGATCACCACGTTCTCCATGAACACGGACGGCTACTCCCGCTCCAGCACCGGCACGGACTGCAACGGCACCTCGCACAGCACGTCCAGCGCCCGCAGCCTGACCTCGTTTGAGAGCCCGGCCGAGCTGATGGCGGTCACCCCGACCCGATACGGTTCGATCAGCAACTGGTCCTGGATGCGCTTCATCTCCTACGATGCGAGCTGGCCCACCGCCGACCGGTACGCCAACACCTTCAGCTGGTACCAGACCGTGTTCGATGCACGCAAGACGTACGGCAAGAAGTTCATCGCGGGCTACGCCGACGGCCACGCCGGCAAGTACGGCTACGAGAAGTTCGTGAAGTACTACGAGGACACCCCCGGCTCCACCGAGGCGAACAACCGAACCGAGTGGTGCACCCAGATGAACAATCGCGACCTGTGGAAGTTCTGGGGAACCCTTTGGAACTAAAGGTAGCTGCTGTTCTAGCCCTGCTGGTCCTCGGACTTGCAGGCTGTTCTAGCCCTGACGCGGCCCCTCCGGCCAAGGAAGTCGACGGCAAAGAACTGGATCAGAAGCGTGCCTCCGCTGCCCGCGAGGGCGTTGCCGGTGGTCCTTCCAGCGGTATGGGCGGCCCCGAGTCCGGCGCCCGCGGAAGGTAGTCTCCATCCTCTAAGCGCCTGGCCTTGCTAGCGAGGCCAGGCGCTTCTTCGTGTCTCCATGGCCATCTCACCGCTCTTTGCCCAAGCCGAGGAAGCCCACCGCCGGGGCCGAGTCGCGGACGCCGTCAGGATCCTGAACACGCTCCTCGCCGGGGACCCTGGCGCGGTGGCTCCGAACGTTCTCTTGGGCGTCATCCATGCCCAGTCTAGGGATCTCGCGGCGGCGGCGCGTTGCCTTAAGAGGGCGCTCGAGACGGACCCCGATTGCATTGAAGCGCTGGTCGCCCTTTCTACCGTCTACAAGGTTCTGGACCCCGCCAAGGCGATTCCAACCGCCGAGCAAGCCGTCCGGATCCAACCCCAAGACGCCGATCTCTACTTCCACCTCGGCATCCTCCACATTGATTTCCGCCAGTTCGCTCCCGCCGCCGAAGCGTTCCGGATGGCGTACGAACTGGCGCCTTGGAACCTAGATGCGCTTCGCAACCAAGCCATGGCCCTCCGAGACAGCGGGCGCGAGTTCGACGCCGTCGAGGTCCTAGAGCGGCTCATTGGGCAGGACCCCGCCAACGTGCCTGGGCTGATGAACCTGGGCCAGCTTTATCTCGCCCATGGCCGGTTCGCCGATGCCATCGCCACGACCGACAAGGTCCTAAGCCAGAGTCCCGACCATGCCACTGCCCACTTGATGAAGGCCTTAGCCCTGGCCGAGGATGGGCGGGGCTCCGAGGCCGAACCTCACCTGGAAAAAGCGATCCAACTCAACCCCAAAGACGGCGTCGCCAACGCCTCGTTGGGCTTCTGGTACCAGGAACAGGGCCGCTTCGCCGAAGCCAAGACCGTGCTCGAGAAGGCGATCGCCCTGAACCCGCGCCACGGGTTCGCCTACTACAACCTCTTCCGCGCCAAGAAGGCCACCGAGGAAGACTCGGCGCTGCTGAACCAGATCGAGGCCACCGCCCGAGATCCCCGGCTCCATCCTCGCGACCGCGGCTACATGCACTACGCCTTGGGCAAAGCCTACGAGGACCGGCAGGACTACGAGCGTGCCATGAAGTTCTACGACCTGGGCAACCAGGCGGCCTACGAGGTCTGGTTGGCGCGCAAGCCCTGGGACAAGACGGCCTACTCCCAGGGGTTCGAGAAGACTCGGGCGATCTTCACTGCGAACCGGTTGCAGGAGTTGGCGGCATCGGCCTCGCCAGAGGACCTGCCGGTGATGATCGTGGGGATGATCCGCTCGGGCACCTCCCTGTTGGAGCAGATCCTCTCCAGCCATCCCGCCGTGGCGGGTGCGGGCGAGTTGCCGTACTGGCACAAGCATGAAGACGAGAGTCTCGAGAACGGGGTACCCGATCCGGCCAAGCTCGCGGCCCTTGCGGAAACCTACGTGGCCGACCTCCGCGCGTTCGCCCCGGGGGCCCAACGGGTCACCGACAAGCTTCCGCACAACTATGCGATGCTGGGCCTGATCCACGCCGCCCTGCCGAACGCCCGGATGATCCACGTTCGCCGGAACCCGACGGACAACTGCCTCAGCGTGTACACCACCGCCTACCAACGGCCCCCGGTCTTCGCCCACAACCGCGAGAACATCGTCTTCGCCTACCGCGAGTACCTCAAGCTGATGGCCCATTGGCGAGCCGTCCTGCCCGCTGACCGGTTCATGGAGGTGGACTACGAAGAGATGGTCGCCGACCGCGAGGGCGTCACCCGGCGGATCATCGAGTTTGTTGGGTTGGAGTGGGACGACGCGTGCCTTCGGCACGAGTCCAACCAGCGGGCCGTCCGCACCCCGAGTCTTTGGCAGGTCCGGCAGCCCATCTACACCACTTCGATCTCGCGTTGGAAGCGGTTTGAAGAGTGGATCCCCGAATTCGCGGCCCTGTCTGAGGAGGGATAAGCTAGCGGCATGGAGTTTTCCATGAACCCCGACATCGCCGAGGCGTCGACTCTGCCGAGCGCCTTCTACACCTCCGAGGCCGCCTTCGAGTTAAGCCAGGAGAAGATCTTCGCGCGGTCTTGGCAGTTCATGGGAGACACCGACGCCCTGCGCGCCCCCGGCTCGGTCCTCCCAATGACCCTGGGCGAGGGAACCCTCAACGAACCCGTGGTGGCCACCCGCGACATGCAGGACAACCTGCACCTGGTGAGCAACGTCTGCACCCACCGGGGCTACCTTGTGGCAGAGGCGCCGGGCAACGAGCGGTTCCTGCGCTGCCGCTATCACGGTCGGAGGTTTGGGCTGGATGGCTCGTTCCAGTCGATGCCCGAGTTCGACGGCGTCTGCGGGTTCCCCAGCGAGGCGGACAACCTGCCCAAAGTCTCCCACGGGTATTGGAGCAAGTTCTTGCTCGCCTCGCTCGACCCCGCTTGCTCGCTTCAGGAATGGCTCGCGCCAATGCTGGATCGGGTGGGCTGGCTGCCCTTGGACCAGTTCGTGCACCGTCCCGACCGATCCCGCGAGTACCTGGTGCAGGCGAACTGGGCGCTCTACATCGACAACTACCTCGAGGGCTTCCACATCCCGTTCATTCACGCCAGCCTCAACGACGTGCTGGACTACGAGAACTACACCACCGAGACGTTCCCCTGGGGGAACCTCCAGCTGGCGGAGGCAAAGGGAGCGGAGGACGTGTTCGATCTGCCCGCGACCTCGCCGGATTTCGGGAAGCGCATTAGCGCCTACTATTTCTGGCTGTTCCCCAACACGATGTTCAACTTCTATCCGTGGGGGCTGAGCGTGAACGTGATCCAGCCCCTGGCGTCGGATCGCACCCGGGTTCGGTTTATCAACTACGCCTGGGACGATTCCAAGTACGGACGCGGCGCCGGGGCGGCGCTGGATCGCGTGGAGCGCGAGGACGAGGTGGTGGTCGAGGGCGTGCAGAAGGGCCTGCGGTCTCGGTTCTATGATCGGGGTCGGTACAGCGTGCGGCGCGAGGGCAACGTCCACCACTTCCACCGCCTCATCGCGGAAGCCATGAAGTAAGTTGTCATCCTGAACGTAGCACTCCGGCGGGAAATTTAAGGCTCCATTCCAAACGTCTCGGATTGGCGGGCGTAGGTCTTGCTTACTCCGCCCTTAACGTTAGGTTATCTTCGGATCGCGGTAGAGTGTCGGCATGGTCTCGCTTATATCACTTGCTGCATATTTGCTTCATGGCTCGGTAATCACTCATGAGCAGTTTGTAGCAGACAGGAGTACATTCGCTTCACACCAGAGGCTCGCGTTGCAGCCTGACTTTTCTTCAGTTGGGGTAGTGGAAGGAGCTGATCCTGAAAAGCGGATCTATATGGCCGCGTCGGGCACCTACTTCGGGGGCAATGTTGTCCTTACAGCGGCGCACCTAGCCGTATCGGATCAGGGCGAAGAGGCAGATCCCCGCAGATTCCGGTTCAGACTCCGGAGAGGATCAAGACTCTTCGATTACCGAGGGATTCGCTGGCAGATCGTGGACGCATATAAACGGGAGCGAAAGAAGAACACCGGCTATACCTTTGAGATGGTCTGGGGCGATATCGCGGTCCTAGAGATCGATGGCAACCCGTCCAAGGAGGGTTTTGCTGCTCCCCTGTTGTTGGACCGGCCCGTAGGACAAGGGGAACCGGTACTTTATGTCGGCTACGGTGATCGAGGCACCAACGTGATGGACCCCGCGGGATCAAGCTTTGGACGTGGTGCTTTGGACCGGCTCCCTACACCGCTCGCATTCTATCAGCGCGTGGTGGAGGTTCAGAAGGGCTGCGGAGCACGAACCCTCTTCGACATTGATTCAAAGCTTGCTCTCCAGGGCCAGCCTTCCGCCGGAGATAGCGGCGGCGGAGTGTTCGTGCAAGAGGAGGGTAAGTGGAAATACTGCGGGATAACTTCTGGAGGAGGAGGGTTCGACGGGGGAGACTTAGTGTGGCCGTTCCGCAAGGCTAAAGGTCGATTCGTCGACGCATACCCTCACCTCCGCGCCATCAGAGCCGGTAGCGCAGGGGACTGGTCGCAGTTACGTTCCATCCGAGTGTCTCGGCAGTAACGTCGTCACAGTGAATCGTGAAAGCACTCCTCCGCTACACGATCATCAGCGTCGGCGAAGGCTCTGCGTTCAAGCTCACGCACCCGGAGTCGTCGATAGTGACGATGTTCTCGATCCGAACCCCGAAGCGTCCCGCGAGGTAGATGCCTGGCTCCACGCTAAAGCAGTTCCCCTTGGCCAGCGGCTCCCGGTTGCCCGCCACGATGTAGGGCTCCTCATGGGTGTTCATCCCGATGCCGTGGCCGGTGCGGTGCACGAAGTACTCGCCGTAGCCCGCATCCTCGATCACCTTGCGGGCCGCGCCATCCACTTCCTCCGGGATCGAGCCCGCCACCGCCGCGTCTCGCGCCGCCATGTGGGCTCGGTAGACCACGTCGTACACCTGCTTGGCTTCATCGGTCGCGTGGCCGATCGCCACCGTGCGCGTGATGTCGCTCACGTAGTGGTCCACCATGCAGCCGAAGTCCATGATGACGACGTCGCCCTCCTTAAGCACGGTGTCGTCGTTGAGGTGGTGCGGCTCCGCGCCGCCGGGTCCGGCCGCGATGATGCAGAACTGGGTGACGCCACCCCGAGCGGTCATCTCTGCCGTCAGCTTGGCCTCCAGCTCTCGCTCGGTCATCCCGGCCTTGATCTGGGGGACGATCGCCACGAACGCGTCGTCCGCCACCTTGGCGGCTCGGCGCATCGCGGCAAGCTCCTCCGGCCCCTTGGCCCGCATCAGCTGGCTCAGGATCGACTGCCCCGGCTTGAACAGCGCGGCGGGCAGCGCCTCCTGCATCTGCAGCAACATGCGCGCCGGCATGTCGTCGTCCACCGCTAGGATCCCGGTCTTCAGCCCCCACTCGGCGGCAAGCTCCCGGAACAAGGCAAGCGGGTCCTCGCCGTCGCGCCACGAGGCGATGTCCTCGATCCAGCACCGGCGGGCCTGGTTGGCGGCCAGCGCCGGGCAGATCAGCCGAACCGAGCCGCTACTGGAGATGGCGAGGGTGAAGAACCGCTCGTGGCCTTCCTCGAAAAGCCCATGTAGGTAGCCCATCGGAATCGGCCGCGCCGCAAAGTAGGCGTCGATCCCGTCCGCCTGGAGTTGTTGCGCCAGCCGCGCGACTCGTTCCGTGCTCATGCGGCTAGATTACCGAGGGAGGGGCCGGCGGATGGAACGTATCATGGGGGAGACTGACCGACCCCTTCTCCTCACCCTGATCTTCCCTCACCCGCACGCGCCATCGCCGTCGCGGCTTCCGCGTCCGGGTTTTCCTTGACAAGCGGTAAACTGGACCTTCGAGTTGCCGGATCGTCTAATGGCAGGACAACGGTTTTTGGTGCCGTTTATCTAGGTTCGAATCCTAGTCCGGCAGCCACGTCCTTGAGTCACTCTCTGGATGACCATCGCTTAGGATATGATCCCAGCCATGCGGCTGTACGTGGGGATCACCGACAGAGATTGGTACCGCCGCCTCTCGTCGGCGAAGCCGGACGAAGTTAACTTCTGGAAGCCCGGCTCAACTGGTACGTTTGCCGCGCTCCAGCCTGGCGAGTTGTTCCTGTTCAAACTCCACTCGCCTGAAAACTTCATTGTCGGCGGTGCCCATTTCGTCAAGTTCTCGCAACTACCTGTGTCGCTTGCTTGGCTAGCGTTCCAAGAGAAGAACGGAGTAGGTTCGCTCGACGAGTTCCTTGTGCGAATCCGAAAGTACCGGTCGGGCGAGATGGGCCCAGACCCCGTCATCGGGAACATCGTGCTTACCCAACCGTTCTGGTTCGACCGGGAGGCGTGGATCCCCGCTCCATCCGATTGGCCGAAGAGCACGGTACAGGGCAAAGGCTACGACGCCCTAGACAGCCGCGGGTACGACCTATGGTCCCAGGTTCAGGAGCGACTCGGTTCGAGCATCCCGGAGCTAAAAGTGCGCGAGGAACCAGCCCGCTACTCCAGGTCCGAAGTCGACATCCGGCTCGGACAAGGCGGATTCCGAGTGGTCGTAACAGACGCCTATCGGCGTCGTTGTGCGATAACCGGGGAAAGCACGCTACCGGTCCTGGAGGCGGCCCACATCCGCCCGTATGCGAGTGAAGGACCCCACTCCCTTGATAACGGTCTGCTTCTGCGCTCGGACATGCATATCCTCTTTGACAAGGGACTCCTGACCATAACTCCAGACTTGCGTTTGGAGGTCAGTCCGCAGATTCAGGAGCAGTACTCCAACGGCAAGCTGTACTACAGCTATCAGGGGTCGGACCTCAAGTCCCTACCGGAGAGCCTGCTAGAGCGTCCCAGTCCCGATTTTCTGGCTTGGCACAACCAGCATGTCTTCCAGTCCTAACCTCAGTTCCACCCTTCGGGGCCGCCGACGGCGGGAGTCCGACGTAGCCCCGACGTCAAGTCGGGACTACGTCGGACGTGGGTGGGCGGGAAAGCCCGGCGGCGGCCCCGCAAAGGCTCTAGGCAAACCTCCGCAAGCGGAGCGAGTTGAGCACCACCGAAATGCTGCTGAACGCCATCGCCCCCGCCGCAAGCATCGGACTCAGTTGCCCGAACGCGGCCAACGGAATCATCACGACGTTGTAGGAGAACGCCCAGAACAGGTTCCCCCGAATCGTGCCGAGCGTCGCTCGGGCCAGGCGCACCGCCTGGGCCACCCCCCGCAGGTCCGACCTCAACAAGGTCACCCCGGCGGTTTCCATCGCCACGTCCGTTCCGGAGCCCATCGCGATGCCGAGGTCGGCTTGCGCCAGGGCGGGAGCGTCGTTGATGCCGTCGCCGACCATCGCCGTCGCGCCCCCCGCTTGATACTTCTGGACGAAGCCCGCTTTGTCCGCCGGCAAGACCTGGGCTTCCACCACCTGGATGCCCACCTGGCGGGCCACCGCCTCCGCCGCCTTCTGGTTGTCGCCGGTGACCATCACCGGGACGATCCCGAGCGCAACCAGTTGCTCCACCGCTTCCCGGCTGTGAACTCCTACCGAGTCGGATACGGCAATCACCGCCAGATCCGAGCCTCGCGCCGCCAGGAAGACGGTCTTGCCGTCGGCTTCCAGCCGCGAAGCGGCCTCCTCGATCTCCGGCGAGAGCAAAACCCCGCGCTCGACCACCCACGATCGCCGGCCGACCAGCCCCGTCCGCCCAGACACCGCGCCTGAGACTCCGCCGCCGCGAACCGACTCAAACTCCGTCGGCGCCAGGATCGCAATCCCCCGCTCCTTTGCCGAGGCGACGACCGCGCGCCCAATCGGGTGCTCGCTCTGGCTCTCGAGCGCCGCCGCAAAGCCGATCGCCTCCTCTTCGCTCCAGGCGCCGAACACCACCGCGTCCGCCACCTTGGGCTTGCCCTCGGTCAGGGTTCCCGTCTTGTCCAAGAGGATCGTCTTCACGTTGCCCGCGCGCTCGAGGGCCGCGCCGTCCTTCACCAAGATCCCCAGTTCGGCTCCCCGGCCCGTGCCCACCATCAAAGCGGTGGGAGTCGCCAACCCGAGGGCGCAAGGGCACGCGATCACCAACACCGCCACCGCCGCCAGGAGCCCGCTGTCGAGACTTCGGCCCAAGCCAACGTAGGCGGCCACCGTAAGGGCCGCGATCAGGATGACCACCGGCACAAACACGCTGGAAACCTTGTCGGCGAGGCCCTGCATCGGCGCTTTCGAACCCTGCGCCCGCTGCACCATCTTCGCGATGTGCGCCAGCATCGTGTCGGCGCCCACCTTTTCCGCCCGAAAAACAAAGGAACCGCTCTCGTTCACCGTTCCGCCGGTCACGCGATCTCCAACCTGCTTCCCTACCGGCAACGGTTCGCCCGAGATCATCGACTCGTCGACGAACGACTCGCCCTCGGTCAGCGCCCCATCGACCGCGATACGCTCGCCCGGCCGAACCCGGATCAGGTCGCCCTTCCGCAGGTCGGCAAGGGACACCTCGCTCTCCAATCCGTCGCTGCCAACGCGAGTCGCGACCTTCGGCGCCAAGTCCATTAGCTTCCGGATCGAGTCCGACATCCGCCGCTTTGCCTTGGACTCCAGGATTCGGCCGAGCAGGATCAGGGTCACGATGACCCCGCCCGTCTCATAGTAGATGTGCTCGCTCTGCATGTGGCTGTGGTTCGTGAGGAGCGTGTACGTGGAATACCCCCACGCGGCTGCCGACCCCATGGCGACGAGGGTGTCCATCGTGGTCGTACCGTGGCGCAAGGCCTTGGCGGCGACCACGAAGAACTGACGCCCGCACCAGAAAGTCACCGGGGTCGCGAGGGCGAACAGCATCCAATTGGCCCATTCCGGCCTCATGTGCCAAGCCATCGAGATCACGACCAGCGGGACGGTAAGGACGGCGGAGACCAGGAGGTTCCGACCCGCCCCGGCCAACTCGGCGTCCGACTCCATCTGAAGGTGGGCGGCATGCTCGCTCGGCGAGTGGTGGGCGTGGACATCGTCCAGAACCGGCTTCGCGCCGTAGCCCGCCCCATCCACCGCCTCGACAAGCTGCTCGGCCGCAACATGGCTTCCGTGCAACACCGTCGCCTGGTGCGTCGCGAAGTTGACGTTCGCCGAAACCACTCCGGGGGTCTTCGCGAGCGCCTTCTCGACCCTCCTCACGCAGGAGGCGCAGGTCATGCCCTGAACATCGAGCAGGGTCTCCTGCTCCGGCGCCTTCGATTCTAACTCGGTCTTCATTCTTATACTCCGCCAAGTATTCCTACCGCATCAAACGGCTCATCACTTCGTCCAGCTCATCCAGGACGTCCTCTCTCGACTTGTGGTGCGTGGCCGCGTGGGCATCGGAGGTGCCATGGCCCAGCACGCAATTCTTGATGTGCCCGGAGGCCACCGCCGCCGAGACCTGGTTCAACGCGCTGGTTGTGGCCGCGATCTGCTGGAGGAGGTCCAGGCAGTAGGCGTCCTGCTCCACGAGCTTCCGGATTCCCCTCACCTGCCCTTCGATGCGGGCCAATCGTCGGTCTACTGCTTTGCGGCTATCGGCGTCCATGGCTCATTATACTCCCCGTAGTATCAATCAGTTCCCAGTTTCTTCATGGCTTGCCGTTTTCACGCCGCAGAATTCCGGGGATCGCCCTGAAAGCTATACTAGAGAGCGTGGGTCGTCCCGCGGTTAAGCGTCGTCGCACTGCCAGCTTTCCGTGGCTCCTTCTCCTCGTCCTGATCGGCACGATCTACTTGTTCTGGGTGCTCCCTTACCAGCAAGGCCCGAGCCCAATCCAGGTGGAGTGGGAGACCAGCCCGCCCAAAACTTCCCCATGAAAGTCGCATTGATCGGTTACCAAGGCTCCGGTAAGAGCACCCTCTACCGCGCCGCGTCGCGCGGGCTCGCCAAAGGCGAAGTCACCTCCGTGCCCGTGCCCGACGAGCGCTTCGACGCCATCGTCAAGCAGGTTCAGCCCAAGAAGGCCACCCCCGTCACCGTCATCCTGCACGACGACGTCGAACCCGCCAGCGGGACCGGCAAGACCTTCAGCCAGAAAGCCATCGACGCGGCCAAGAAAGCCGACGTCCTCCTCCACGTGGTTCGAGGGTTCGACAACCCGATGGTCTCCTACCACGCCAGCATCGATCCAGTCCGCGACCAGGAAGCCATCGACGTCGAACTCGTATTGATCGACCTCCAGATCGTCGAGAACCGCCTTGAACGGCTCCTCCGATCCCAGACGGTCAAGAACCCCGGCTCTCCGGACTACCTAGAGAAAGCCGCGCTTGACAACTTCAAGCCGCACCTCGAGTCGGGCTCTCCCCTTCGCTCCCTCGAGCTCACCGAGGAAGAAGCGGTCATCGTTCGCAACTACCAGTTCCTCAGCGCCAAGCAGATGGTGGTCTGCTTCAACGTTGGAGAGTCGGAAGCCGCCAACCCGCCCGCCGCCGTTTCCGCCCGCATCGCCGAGCTCGGCGCGGCCGGAACCCAGGCCTTCTACGTCTGCGCCACGATCGAGGAGGAAATCGCCCAGCTCGACGCCGCCGACCAGCCCGAGTTCCTCAGTTCCCTCGGCCTCACCGAGCCGGCCTCCGCCAAAGTGGTCCGCGCGGTCTACGACGCTCTGGGCCTCATCACCTTCTTCACTGCCGGCGACAACGACACCCACGCTTGGCCCCTGCGCAAGGGTTCCAACGCCGTCAAGGCCGCCGGAACGATCCACACCGACATCGCCAAGGGTTTCATCCGCGCCGAGATCGTCCACTACGCGGACTACCTAGCCGCCGGGTCTTTGGACGCCGCCTATTCCGCGGGCAAGATGAGCCTCGAAGGCAAGGAGTACGTCATCCAAGACGGCGACCTCCTCCACATCCGTAACAAGAGCTAGGCCTTTTCTTCGTCAGCGGCTTCGGGCTCGGGCTTGCGCAAGGTCCAACCCCCGATTCGGGCCAGCTTCGCGGCTTCGGGCGAGGCAGGGTCCAAGTCGATCTCCTCGACCTCGGGAATCTCCGGCTCTTCGGGCTCCGGAGCAGCCTCCTCAGCGAACTCCGGTTCGTCTGGGGGCTCCCAGTTCCGCTTCGGGGACTGCGCGAGTACTTGACCCAGCACGCCGTTGACGAACTTGCCGCTCTCCGCCGTGCTGTACTTCTTGACGATCTCGACCGCCTCGTTGATGGTGACCGCCGGCGGGATCGCCGGCATGTGCAGGATCTCGAAGGCCGCGATTCGCATCACGTTCCGATCCACCGCCGCCAAACGCTTGTAGTCGAAGTCCGGGATGAGGGCCGCCAGCATGGTGTCCAGCCAGTACTCCTTCTGCTTCGCGCCCACGACCAGCTCCCGGGCGAAGGCCTGGAGCTCGGGCGAGAGGTTCACGCTCTCGATGATCTCGTCCAGCGCCACCACCGCCGCACCATGGCCGGTTTCTGCCTGGTACAGCGCCTTCATCGCCGCCACGCGGGCACGACGTCGCGAGCCAATCCTCAAGCCGTTCCTTCCTCAAGAAACGACGGAACGAACTTCGTGGTGAAGTCGCCCGCTTCGTAGCCCTCGGTCGCCACCAGGCGTCGAAGGAACGGGATGTTCGTGGCGATTCCCGCCACCTCGAACTCGTGGAGTGCCGTCTGCAGCTTCCGAACCGCCTCGGGTCGCGTCTCCGCCCGCACGATGAGCTTGGCTAGAAGCGGATCGTAGTACGGGCTCACGCTGAACCCTGCATAGCAGTGCGTCTCCATCCGAACCCCCCGACCGCTGGGCGCGATCCACTGGGTGATCAGGCCGGTGCTGGGCGAGAAGTCCTTGTCCGGGTCCTGTGCCGTGATCCGCGCTTCGATCGCGTGGCCGGAGAGCTTCACGTCTTCTTGCGTGATCGGAAGCGGCTCCCCGCTAGCGATCCGCAGCATCATCTGGCCGAGGTCCAGGCCCGTGATCTCCTCCGTAACCGGATGCTCCACCTGAAGCCGGGTGTTCATCTCCAGGAAGTAGAAGCGGAAATCGCTGTCCACCAGGAACTCCACCGTGCCGGCGTTCTGGTAGCCCACGTGCTTGGCCACCTTGACCGCGGCCGCGCCCATCTGCTGGCGCACCTCCTCGGGAAGTTTGGCGAAGGGCGCCTCTTCCAAAATCTTCTGATGGCGCAAGTTCTGGATCGAGCACTCGCGCTCTCCCAGGTGGATCAGGTTGCCGTGCTGGTCCCCGATGACCTGGATCTCCACGTGCCGGGGGCTCTCAATACACTTCTCAAGCAGGATGTCGCCGTTGCCAAAGCTCGCCTGAGCCTCCGCTTGCGCGGTCTTCCAGAGGCCGCTGAGCTCATCGGCCGAGTCCACCCGCCGGATGCCCCGACCGCCGCCACCCGCGATCGCCTTCAGAAGGATCGGATAGCCGATCTCTTCGGCCGCTTGCAGCGCCTCGGTGTCGTTGGCCACCGCGCCGTCGGATCCCGGAACCACCGGGCAGCCCACTTCGATCGCGGCGGTCTTGGCGCTCGCCTTGTCGCCCATCGATTCGATCGCGCGAACCGGAGGGCCGATGAACTTGATCCCGAGCGATTCCAGCGCGACCGCAAAGTGGGCGCGCTCGCTGAAGTAGCCGTAGCCCGGGTGCACTGCCTCGGCTCCCGAGATCTGACAGGCCATAAGGATGTTGGCCATGTTCAGATAGGAGTCGGTGTTGCTTCCGTGGCCCACGCAAATGGCCTGATCGGCAAGCTTGACGTGGAGGCTATCGCGGTCGGCTTCCGAGTACACGGCGACGCTGGCGATTCCCAGCTCCCGGCAGGCGCGGATCATGCGGCAGGCGATCTCTCCGCGGTTGGCAATGAGGACTTTGCTGAGCATCAGAACGTTTGGTGGCCCGGGTGGGGGCAAGAGACCCGCCCGCTAAGGGGGTCGTAAGCGTAAGGCTCGTGGCCCATCGGGCACGAGTAGAAGTTGGAGCCGAGCCGGGTCTCCTCGATCGAGGACGGGTACTTCGAATCCATGTCTTGGGTGTGCGCCAGCTCGATGCCCTGGCGAACCTGGTTGAGGTTGCTGCGGCAAACCTCGTCCTCCGCCTTGGCCTTAGAGGCCCCGTAGATGGTCTTTCCGCGGCCGTCCGGCCGGCTGGACTTGCCTCCGGCGAACATGTCCTTGCCGTACATCGTGGCCATCACCAGGAGGCCGATTACGATCATCGACATCAGGAGGCTGCCTAGACTAAAACCCGCGCGCTTTGAACTCATGGAGACACCTTAACACGTAAAAGTGCCTGGCCAAACTCCACTGCCTGATCTTGCTCGACCAGCCACTCCTCGACGACGCCATCGTACGAGGATTCCACCGCGTTCGCAAGCCCGAGCGCTACCACGATTCCGATTGCGTCGCCCTTCTTCACGCTCGCGCCCGCTTCCAGAGGCTGCGCGCCGAACCGGAAGTAGCCCACCGAAGGGGCTTTGACCACCTTGTAGAGGTCGGCCTCCGCCGCCGCTTCCTGGGCAGGGGTGGGCGGTTTGGCTTTGCGAGGCGTAAGCACCGCGTGGAAGCGAGAATCGCCCGACTCCAGTTCGATCTCGGCAAGCCCTCGGTCCCGCGCGACGGCGAGCGCGTGCCGCACCAGGTCCAGATCTAGCTCTGCCATAGCGGCGAGTGTACCGTTCACGGGCGCCAAGGCCCTGTGCGTCCGCTCCCTTCCAAGTCTCCTTGGGGAATCTGGGCGAAGTACCGGAATCGTGCGACCGCCCGACCCCAGAATGACGATTCATCTTCCCATTCTTGCTGGACCTTGATACAGTTTTCGCAAGGAACCTACTATGCGATTCTTAGTTGCTTGCTCTCTTCTTGGCGTTGTCGCCTCCGCATCCCAGGCGGCCGTCCTTTTCTACAATTCGACCGCGGTGGCGAACAACGATGCCACCCGCAATTCGTGGCTGGCCGACGCCGGCATCGTCGCAGGTCAGAACTTCATCGACTTCGAAGCGGAAACCGTGGGTACCAACCTGAACGGCGTCAACCTTTCTGGCCTCACCGTGACCCACCCTTCGACAAACGCCCTCGTGCAGTCCTCGTCCGCGTTCTTTGGAACCTCCAACCCGATCGGGACCAAGGCGATGGCCCTGGCCGAGACCAGCGGAACGATCACCCTCACCTTCGCCACGCCCGTGGACTACATCGGCGGTTTCGATATCGACCAACCCGGCGCATCCGTCAAGGCCACCTTCACGGACAACTCTTCCGCGCAGTTTGCGATCGACGGCACCGGTAGTGCCGGCGATACCGGCGAGTTTTGGGGACTCTGGCGAAACGACGCGCTGGCGATCTCCAAGGTGGAGTTCCTGGCCACCAACGGCGGAGACGGCGAGTGGGGCCTGGACAACGTAGAGTTCGGGGCGGTGCCCGAGCCGGGAACCCTGTTGGTCCTAGCCGCCGGAGCCGCTCTGGCCGCTAAGCGACGCCGCGCCTAACCTTGCAAGCACCCTCGGGCAAAAAATAGGAGGGCCGCCGTCGGTTCTTTGGGCGGCCCTCCCGAGGAGGTGTCTCTTTGCTCTGGAGTGTGTGCCTTCGGCCGCTCAACGGCGGCTTCTCTCATCTGTATAGACGAACGAATTACCGGGGGAATTCGTTCCTGAACCCAAATGGTCTGGGGGCCGTACAGTAGATCACGATGAGCGAGCGCAAGGTACTCAAGGGAATCACGGCCCAGGACTTCGTGGCGGACGGCGACCAGTGGGCCCTAGAGAAGCTGAAGAAGATCCCCATGCTGCCCATGGTCATGGCCAAGTTCTACGAGTACGGCTTCGACCGCTGGTTCTACTGCATGAACATGAGCATGTCAGTACGGTGCGGGCCAAACCAGTACAAGACCCTCTACGACATCCTCCGCGAGTCTTGTGCCGTTCTGGACATGCCGGAGCCCGAGCTCTACATCGCCAGCAACCCGTACCCCAACGCCTGGACCGGCGGAGTCGAGCGACCCTACATCACCATCCGTAGCTCGCTGGTGGAAACGCTCACCGACGAAGAACTCTTCCACCTGATCGGCCACGAGCTGGGCCACATCAAGGCCAACCACGTCCTCTACTTCTCGGTCGGCAGCGTGCTCATGCCGCTGCTGGAGATGATCGGACGACGCACCTTCGGCCTCGGCGACGCCGCCAGCATGGGCCTCGTCCTTGCCTTCTACGAGTGGCTGCGCCAAGCCGAATTCACCGCCGACCGCGCCGGGCTTCTGGTTTCCCAAAGCCTCCAACTCTCGATCGACGCCAACATCGCCCTCACCGCCGGCCCCAATCGCCTGCGCCACGAGCAGAGCCGGGAGGCCTTCATGGACCAAGCCCGCACCTACCAAGACGCCGGCCGCCTGGAGCAGATCGGCAAGGTCCTGATCTTCCTGCTCTACGGCAGCCAGTTCACCCACCCCATGCCCGTCCACCGCACCCAGCAGCTAGAGCGCTGGCACCAATCCGGCGCCTACGACGCGATCCTGGATCGCTACGGAGCCGGCCTGGCCTCGGTGTAGCGAAGCGTTGCCATCCTAAGCGAAGCACTCCGGCGCGAAGCGTTGTCATCCCGAGCGAAGCACTCCGGCGCGAAGCGTTGTCATCCCGAGCGAAGCACTCCGGTGCGAAGCCGAAGGATCCACCCTCAAACCCCACAAACCAGGGGCGATCCCCAACCTATGCCTCAGGACGCTCTCGGGCCAAGCATCCTAGACCCAGAACAATGAGTCCTGAGGCTTCAGCCTGGCCCACGCAGCCTCCGGACTCCAACCCGCCCTCGTCGGGGCCGGGAGCCGAAAGGCATTAACCACAGCAGTCCCATCGCGAAGTATTGTCATCCTGAGCGAAGCACTCCGGTGCGAAGCCGAAGGATCTGCCCACAAACGCCACAAAACCAGGGGCGATCCCCAACCTATGCCTCAGGACGCTCCCGGGCCAAGCAGTCTAGTCCCAGAACTACGAGGATTGAGGCTACAGCCTGGCGACGTAGCCTCCGGACTCAAACCGGCCGTCGCCGGGCCAGGAGCCGAAAGAGCAGTAACCACGGCAGTCCCACCGCGAAGCATTGTCATCCTGAGCGAAGCACTCCGGTGCGAAGCCGAAGGATCTGCCCACAAACGCCACAAAGCCAGGAGCGATCCCCAACCTCTGCCTCAGGACGCTCCCGGGACAAGCAATCTAAACCCAGAACCACAAGTCCTGAGGCTCACCTCCCGACGACGTAGCCTCAGGACTCCAGCCCGCCCTCGCCCGCAGCCAGCCGATGGAGCGTCCCGAGCCGTAGGTGACCCAGGACTTCTAGCACGTAACAACGTAACACGTAACACATGTCTTTTAGCTCTTGTCACGCGCACAAATACCAGACACTCCTACCTATCCAGGAGCAGCTGGGCCATTAGGCAACCAAACTTGCCAAACGGCGTAGTCGACCATGAGGCTTACGGGCCCAAATTCCACTTGCAGATTCGCAACGTTGCCTGTACGATATGGGCGATCGATTCGTCCGGAGAGCATCGATGGGATTCACACCACCCGACTGGCGAGCGAGAACTACACCTGGAACGCCGACGGCACCCTGGCCTCCCTGCCCGGGCCGAGAACGACCCGGAACCTGGAGTACGACGAGGAGGGGCGGCTGATCTCGCTTAAGCACAACACCACCGAGAAGTTCCAGTTCGCCTACGGATTCGACGGCGGCCGCCGCTGGAGCAAGGACTTGGCCAACGACCAATGGAACTGGTTCCCCTGCGGAGTGCAGTGCTCAGCGGGGGAACTGGTGGAGATGCAGAGCACTTTGGCCGGCTCCTCCTGGAGCACGGTGGGCACCAACCTGGCGCGCAGCGCCTGCGGAGGGCCGGGCCTAGTGCGGTCGGGGTCTCAGTACGTACTGCCCGATCTGTTCGGAAGGGTGCGTCTGGCGGTGAACTCGTCCGCGACTACGGTGGCCTCGGCGGTGTTCGACGCCCTAGGGGTTCAGCGGTACGGGACGGGGACTTTGGCCAGCGGCGTGGTTCGGAACACGTACGGGTCGGGAGACGAGGATGGAGCACTTAGCTTTGCCAGTAGTCGGATACCGTACATTATCACGATCGGCCCCTGTGATAAGGACCACGCTCAACAGTGTCGCAAGTACTGCTCTCGGTATGGCGGGGTTCTCGTATGCTACACGATACGAACCATACTGGGCAATCGGTACTCGCAATGCTGGTGCAAGGACACTATGAAGTGGCTAAAGGATCAGCTTGTATTGGTCGATCGCACTGCTTGCTTGGGCGTCTGCCTCGGAATCTGCTTCAAAATGGGGCCTCCGCCAGATGTTGATTGCTGGGCTGCCTGCAACGAGGCGTGCAAGTGAAGGTCTTCGTCACGAAGGAGAGCGGTAACAGTTCCGCACTAAGGTCAGTGATGCTTCATGGCATCGTGACGGTAATGCTCTCATTGTGGGCGTCCTCAAGCGAAGTGCGGTGGGCCTTGCCCAGTGTCATCGCTGCCGGCCTGCTAATGGGCCTGTCTCATCCATCGTCCAGGATCGTCGGGGAGAGAGAGTCGCGCACTACGCGATACCCGCTCGTCGCGAGCTTAATCGACCTCACAGCACTCTCCTATGTATGGCTTCAGGTGGATTCTGCCTGCTCGGTAGCGGCGCGGGGCGTTCTGGCATTCCTCATTCTAGGAACCGCTGTTAAGCTCGCCTCGGGCCGCGGCCCGGTTGGGGTGATCGAATGAAGGACAGATGTTCAGTGAAGGCGACCAGTGGATCTGGTTCCCCTGCGGAGTGCAGTGCTCGGCGGGCGAGTTGGTGGAGATGCAGAGCACCTTGGCCGGCTCCTCTTGGAGCACCACCAGCACCAACCTGGCGCGGAGCGCTTGCGGAGTGCCGGGGCTGGTGCCCTCGGGGTCTCAGTACGTTCTTCCCGACCTGTTCGGCAGGGTGCGGCTGGCGGTGCCCCCCAGGAACCGCATTGACGAAACACGTCCCTGATGCCGAACAAGGCGTGCCCCACAAAAGCCATCCCCCGACACGCCACGTGTCGCGGGTACAAAGACCGCCAAATTCAAACCTCCCGTTTTCACCAACCCCGAAGCCAAAACGAGGCCCAAAAACGCATCCAACCCGGTTCAAACGTACCAACTTGGTGCGACAAGGAGTCCGTGCAACTAACCCAGTTTTGCCTTCCCGGCTGGGAACGACTCCGACCGCCCCTGCCAGACCAGGTCGAACGGAACCGGGCACGAGACCTCTAGCTTTCCGTCCTCCAGCGCCACCTTCAACTCGCCGTCCGGATGCGCGATCCGGGCATCGAAGCGTCGCAGCGATCCCGGGTTCGGCTCGATCCGGGCCCGGTTCCAGCCGTGGGCCGCGCTGGTGACGCCCGCCACCACCTGGAAGAACCCCAGGATGGGGTGCGCCGACCAAGCGTGGCAATCGGACCGAACCGGGTCTGCGTGCTCCGCGAAGGTCGTCAGGCCCTCCTCGATCATCTGGTGCCAGGGATTGAGCTCCGCCAGGTAGTCGGCCGGCTTCATCGCCAGGTGCTTGTAGTACTGGAAGTAGAAGGTGCACCCCGCGGCGCGGGCCTTAGCCAGCTCGGCGGCGGGCCAGGGTTGGCGCGGCACGTTCAGGCGCTCCTGCAGCAGCCGCAGCAGAGCCTCGGAGTGCTCCGAGGGTTCCCATTCGGGGTCTCGCTTGTGCTTCACCAAGCCATCGATGAACTCGAACTGAGGCAGGATGAACCCGGCCAGCGCCTTGCGTTGCGCCTCGGCCCGGGGTCCGCCGATCTCCAGTCCGATCTCGGTGGCCACGTGCGCGAGGTACAGAGTCAGCATGTGCATCGTGGAGCGGCACCCGCCCGGCGGCACCCCGCCGGCCCAGCCGCGCACCCAGTCGCCAAAGTTCCAGCCGGTCTCCGTAAGGTCCAGGCCGCTGAGCGCGTTGAACGCGTTCGCCACGTCGAGGCCCCGCGAGTCGATCGGCTCGTCGTCGTCCGGATCGCCCTTCCAAAGGCGGTCGTACATCCGCTGGTCGTGCCGCATCAGCACCCACCAGAGGCTGAAGGGCGGAATCGACTGCGGCTGCCGGCTCGGGTACCGAGACTGGGTCAGCCCGGTTTCCCCGATCGACCAGCTCAGCGTTTCGATGGCGTTGCGCTGCAACTGCCGATCCCGTGAGAGATAGTAGCCGATGAGCGCCTGGATGCGGGTATCCCCCACGTACTGTAGCTGTTCGTAGTAGGGGCAATCAAAGTAGGTCTCCCCCGCGCAACGAGCCGCCGTGCGCACGGAGACCTCCCAGATCTTGTCCACGCGAGGGTCGTCCGCCTTGAACGAGGACTCCTCAAGAAGCGGGTACCCGGTCTCGATGGCGTCCAGCGCCCGAATCTCGAACGGCTGATCGCACTCGATGAGCACGTAGCGGTAGCTCCGCCACCAAAGCGGCTCGAAGGTGCCGGGCTTCTCGCCCAGTACCACCTTGTCTTGGTAGCCCTTCATCCGCTTGCCCTTCACGTCGTTGCGGTCGCCCTTCAGTTCCTTGGTCCCCCAAGACTTGGCCGGATGGTCGTCCGAGATGTCGCCCCACAGGGCTTCGGCGTAGGTAAACGTCACCGTCGCCCCCGCCGGCCCCGCAAGCTCGATCCGCGGGTAGGCGCAGAGGTATTCGCCGTAGTCCAGCAACACCGGGTGCGCCACCGCAAGCGGCAACTGAACCGGCGATCGGTCCTCGATCCTGCTGGTGTCGCCGTCGAAGCCCGCCCGCAGCGCGGGCGGATGCAGCCGTTGGCTGTAGACCATGGCCGGCAACTCTCGCGGAATGAGGTTCCACGGCGAGCCGCCCGAGTTCTGGCCCCGGAACTCCGCGCCCGCCACCTCGTGGGGTTTCCTCCAGTCCAGGTGGGCGGTTGCGAGATCGTCCGGCACGCTGCCCAGGTCCACGATCTCGCCGGGGCCCACGTCGATGTAGAAGTGCTCCATCGAGCGGTGCATCATCCGGAAGTCCCAGCCCGGAACTCGGGCCACCCGCCAGTCCCCCGGCGTCGTGAGTCCCGGCAGATCGCACTCCAAGAAGAACCCGGTCCGTACCGAGTGCTGCGCCATCGGCGCCCAGTAGCCAAAGTTCCAAACAAGGGCGACGATCTGGTTCTCGCCCGCCTTCAGGTAGGGAGCGAGGTCCACTACGTCGTAGAACCAGTGCAACACGTCTCCGCACTGCGGGCCATAGTGCACCATCTGCCCGTTGACGTAAAGCTTGTAGCGGTTGTCCGCCGAGACCTTGGCCAGCAGTTGCTCGGGAACGCTGGCGACGTTCGCTTGGCAGGAAAACGCAAAGACGCCCAGATCTTGGTTGGGATCGTAGGCGTAGCTAATCCACTTGGCTTGGAATGGGAGGGCCATGGCCCATTTTGCCCGGGTTCCGTGCCCGCCGGTATGCCCCGCCGCGTTTCGAAGCGGGGCATACCAACCTAGCGTTAGGCCTTGCGGCGTCGGCGAGCAACCGCGCCCAGCCCAAGGGCGAGGACGGCCATGGTTGCGGGCTCCGGCACCGGTTCGTAGGCATCTCCCGTGAATTGGAACTGGTTGCCGAAGTGGAGTTCGGGCGCGCCGGTCGTATTCCAGGTGTTGGCGATGACCGAGCCCTGGATGTTGTTTCGCTGATCGATGTTGGCGAGAGGAGCGAGGATCGCTCCGTCGAAGTTCCGCTGCTGGACCAGGATGCTGGTGGCGTCCTTGAAGTTCCAGAGGATCTTGTCCTTGTAGGTGGCGTTGACCTGCCAGCCCCAGTTGACCGAAGTACCGACCACGTCGATGATCAGGGTATCGGCCGCCGTCATGCCGCTGATGTTGAACGTGCTTAGGGAGCTCAGCTGAGAAGCCTGGACCTCGTAAGTGCGTCGGTTGCCGTTCAGGTTGTTGGTGCTGACGTTCAGGTTGATGTTGTTGGGGTCGCCAATCACGATCGCCTGCTTCGAGGCATCCCGGATCGCCGCCGACTGGGCCGCGGAGTAGGCCTGCTGAGCCGAGAAGATGGAGCTCGTGGAGCTGTTCACCACCGCTCCGCCACCGAGCATCTGCAGGGAGCCCGACACCGATCCACCCAGATAGGCGTTGGAACCGGCAAAGACCTTGGCGTTGGAGCCAGCGGTCAAAGCGCCGCCAGTCAGGATGCCGATGTTGTTCTTGCCCGGAAGGTTGGCGCCCAGGTTGTGCTGGTTGGATTCGTAGCTGTTGTTCCAGGCGCCGCCCACCGCGATCGCTCCGTCGCTATGTCCGCCGAGGGTCGTGGCCGATCCGAAGATGAAAGCATTGAACTGGTTGGCAACACCCAAATCTGCCGCGTGTGCAGACCCAAACGAGGCCGCTACCACCAGAGCAGCCACTCCGAGCCGCGAAGAGAAACACCGATTTCGAATAGCAAACATAACACCAAGAGTGTTCACTCGCAAATACACGAGGTCCAGTCACGGAAAAGCGTGATCCAGAAACCTTAATCAAGCTTGCTAACCAGGCGTTAGTCTTCAGAAGGTGCGAAGTCCCCTACTGCACGACAACCCTCGCGACGATTAGGGTGCATTGCCCATCTACGCAACCCCAGCAAAGACCTACAGCTTGAGCAGGCGGCCCGATTTGAGTATCGTGTGATCCATGTTTGCCAAGCGCAGCACCCTCCTGTTGGGCCTCCTCGCCATCGGCTCTTCCCTCCAGGCCGCCGAGGACCTTAAGTTCGACGACCTCTTTCCCCGCCGGTCCAACAACGGACGGGTCGCGTCGGCAATGGACTGGTCCCATGACGATCGGTACCTCGCCTTCCGGTGGAACAAGCTGGACACCCCTGGCGTGGACATCTGGCTCTACGATTCCAAGACCCACAAGACCGAGGCCCTGACCTCCCCGGAGACCTTCAAGCCGTTCGACAAAGAGATTCCGCGCAAGCTGAAGCTCTTCCAAGATCGCCTAGAGCGGGATCAGAAGGTCGAAAAGATGACCGACCAGGAGTACCGGGAGTTCCTCCAGGAGGAGACCAAGAAGGAGGAGGCCCGCAAGGAATCGCAGCCTTCCTACGGCGGTCCGCAGTCGTTCAAGTGGGCCCACAAGTCGAACGAGATGCTCGTAACCTACGAGTCCGACCTGTACCGGCTCAAGATCGGCGAGAACAAACTCCAGCGTCTCACCTGGACCCGAGAGGCGGAGGTTCAGGTGGAGTACCTGCCCGACGATTCCGGCATCACCTACCGCCGGGGCGATGGCGTCTATCTGATCAAGTTCGACAGCGGAGCGATCCGGCAGCTGAACCCATCCCTTCCCGGCGGCCTGCCCCTCGGCAGCTACTCGATTTCTCCGGACGGGTCCAAGATGATGATCACCTCGTCCAAGTCCACCGGGCCAACCCGCGAGGTGGACTGGATCACCTATCGCGACCGATTTGCCAAGGCCCAGAAGACCCAGCGGGGCGTGGCCGACGACAAGTTCAACAACGAACTTTACGTCTTCCTCTACGACCTCAAGGACATCCTGGCGGACAACAGCCTTTCCGACCAGAAGCCGTGGGAAGTATTCAAGTACCCCGGAGGCGAGGAGTACTGGGAGACCAGCATCAGCGAGCATCCGTGGTCGCCGGACTCCAGCAAGTTCACTTTCGCCACCTGGAAGCGAGACTCCAAGGCGTTCGACCTGATTGTCGCGGACTTCGCCACCCGCAAGTCCCAAACCGTCTACGCCGCTAAGCTGGACGGAGAGCACCGCAGCCCCAGCCTTGCCGAGCCGTTCTGGCTTCCGGACGGCAAGAAGATCATCCTGCTCCTCGAGAGCAGCGGCTACCGGCACGCGTGGTCGGTGGACCCGTTGCAGGAGGGCGCCACGCAGATCACCAAGGGCGACTTCGAGACCTTCCCCCTCGCCGCGACGCCGGACGGCAAGTCCCTGATCGTTCGGTCCGGCAAGGAAGATCCCGCGCGCTTCAACCTCTATCGGGTGGACATCGCCACCGGCGAGTACCACCGCCTCACCAAGGAGACCGGCAACTACGGCATCCCGGCCCTGAGTCCGGGCAAGAACCGCGCCGCCCTGACCTTCGGCAACTGGACTCGCCAGCCTGAGCTAGTGGTCATGAACGCGGAGAAGGGTGGCGACGAACGCGTGATCACCGACTCGCACCGATCCGATCGGTTCAAGAAGATCAACGTGCAAACGCCGGAGCTCTTCACCTACACCAACCGCCACGGCCAGACCGTTCATGGCTACATGTTCCTGCCCGCCGGCTGGAAGAAAGAAGACAAGCGGCCTCTGATGGTCTACGTATACGGCGGCCCCCTGGGAACCGGCAAGTCCGTCGAGGACGGCTCGTTCAACTCCACCGCCTACTGGTTCAATCTGCTCCTCACCCGCAACTACGGGTTCGTCACGGCGGTCATCGATCCTCGTGGCCAGTCTGGCTACGGCTCCGTGTTCGGCAAGGCCAACTGGGAAGCGCCCGGCGTGGCGCAGACCGAGGACCTCTCGGACGGCGTCAAGCACCTGGTCGCCAACTACGGCGTGGATCCCAAGCGGGTGGCCCTGAACGGCTGGTCGTTCGGCGGGTTCCAGACCCAGATGTGCATGTACTCGGCTCCCGACGTGTTCACCCTCGGGATCGCGGGCGCCGGCCCCACGGAGTGGCAGAACTACAACACCTGGTACTCGGGCGGCGTCATCGGCAATGCCCGCGATGGCAAGCCGGAGGACATCGACAAGTACTCGCTCACCAACATCGCGAAGAACCTCAAGTCTCCCCTCATGCTCCTACATGGAGTCGAGGACACCAACGTGCTCTACCAAGATACGATCAAGGTCTACCGCAAGCTCCTGCAGTACGGCAAGGGCCACCTGGTCGAGCTCTCGATCGACCCGACCGGAGGCCACGGAATGGGCGGCGACATGAGCAACCGCGACCGGCATCTGATCTATCTGGAGTTCATCAAGAAGTGGTGGAGATTGTAAGTCTGGAAGAGGGGTTCGCCTACGACGCGTGGGCGAACCTCCGGTGGCTCGAGGCCTTCCGCGCGGCGGGCATCGACCTTGGCGCGTCTCGGCGCCTCCTGCTCCACCAGGGACCCTGGCCCGACTTCCCCGCCGGGCCGCCCGAGGTCCGAGCCACCGCTGTCTTCATCCACATCCTGTGGGCCCAACGCATCTGGGCCGAGCGATGCGGAGCATTGGTTCAAGTGCCCGAGGAGCCTGTCCAGTGGATCGAAGCGATGGGCCAAGCGTGGTCCAGGCTCCAGTCCGACTGCGCGGAAGACCAACCAATTGCGTACCGCAACATGTCGGGCGCACCGTTCGAGCAGCCGTTCGGCGTCATCGCGCGCCACGTCCTCTTCCACGGCGCCTACCACCGAGGCCAAATCCGCGAGATCTTCCAGGGCATTGCCCCGGACGCCATCCCCGCCACCGACTTCATCGGCCTCTACATGGAGCGCGGTGCCGGGAACCGCTAAACTGCGGGAATGGACCGCGCTGCCTGGCAGAACGATGTAGACCGCCACCTCCGACAGGACATCCTGCCGTTCTGGGCCCACCATGCGCCGGACAAGGAGAACGGCGGGTTCATCGGCGGCCTCACCAACGATCTTCGCAAGACGGACGACGACCGGTCGCTGGTGCTCTGCGCCCGGATGCTGTGGACCTTCTCCGCGGCCGCGCGGCACTACGGAGACGACTCCTACCTCTCCCTCGCCCGCTACGCCTACGAAACGCTGCTGGACCGCTTCTTCGATCCCGAGAACGGAGGCTTCTTCTGGTCGACCAAGGCCGACGGGCAGCCCGCCATCGACCGCAAAGACACCTACGGCGAAGCGTTCGCCGTCTACGGATTGAGCGAATTCGCTCGCCTTACCAGCGAATCCCGCCCGCTAGAGCTGGCGCGGCAAACCCTCGATCTCGTCGAATTCCACGCCCTGGATGCCGTCAATGGCGGGTACCGGCAGACCTTCCTTCGGGACTGGACCCCGGCCTCGGTTCCGCCCTGGACGAAGTCCCACAACACCCACCTCCACCTTCTGGAGGCGATGTCCGCCTACCTTCGGGCGTCGGACGAGCCTGAGATTCGGTCCCGGCAAGAACGCCTCCTCGGCACGATCGCGGAGCACATCTATCAACCCGCAATCGGCCACCTGCTGGAGGCCTTCGCCGACGACTGGCAGGGCAAGCCGGAGCACTACTCCTACGGGCACGAGATCGAGACGGCCTGGCTGATGACCGAAGCCGCCGCCCAACTTGGCGGCGACTGGCCGGAGCGCATCCGCCCCCTATCGCTTCGCCTTGCCGAGAACAACCTGCGCCTCGCCGTCCTGCCGGACGGCAGCTTCGCGGAGGACGGCGACGACGTCGAGGCCAAGCGGCTTCAGCGGGTCTGGTGGATCCAGGCCGAAGCCGTCGTCGGCTTCTACGACGCCTTTCAGCTCAGCGGCGACGAACGATTCGAGGTGGCCTCCTACCGGGCCTGGCGGTTCTGCATCGAGCACCAGTTCGACTCCGTCCACGGGGACTGGTTCAAAGAGCTAGACCCGGAGCTTCGCCCGGTAATGGCGTACCGAAAGATCGGCCCCTGGGAGTGCCCCTACCACCACGCGCGGATGCTCATGGAGATGTCCGAGCGGCTAGCCGAACAACCCCACGGGCTTGGCGCGCAGACCGGGGAAAACGGAAGCTAGGTCCGCCGGCTCCAGCTTCGCGCCGATCAGTTCGGCAAGCACGTTCCGGTAGTCGGTGGTGACCCGCAGGTCGCCCCCTTCCAGGTCCTCGAGGCCCGGCCACTCGCCATACACCTTGCCGCCCTTCACCCCGCCGCCCATCGCCCAGAGCACGCCGCCCCGGCCGTGGTCCGTGCCCAACCCGGCGTTCTCGGCCACCCGCCGACCGAACTCGGTTTGAACCAGCACGGTTGTCTTCTCCATCCGAGTGCCCATGTCACGCGCGAACGCGTCTAGGCTCTTGGCGACCTCGTCGAGCAAACCGGTGAGCCAACCCACCGTAGTCCCTTGGGCCACGTGGGTATCCCAACCGCCTCCGTCCAAGCAGGCCATTTCCACCCCGACGCCCGCCTTGAGCAGGAACGCCGCTTGCTTCAGGCCCTGACCCATCCCGGTATCCGGGTAGGACGCCGAGCCCGACGGGACGTAGTCGGCGTACTTCAGCTTGTCCAGCTGGCCGAGCACTTGAAGGGTCTCGTGCCCGGCTTGGGCCATGGCGTCCTTGTTCTGCGCGTAGAGCGAGCCCAGGGCCGTGCGGAACGATTCCGATCCCGCAAGGCGGTAGTCCGCCAGCGAACCCAACGACGTAGCGTGGGTTGCCCCGCTGAGCGAATCTGGAGCTACCGAGGCAATCGACACCGCCCGGAGCGGGCTGTTGGAAGCCGAAGAAGTCGCCGAGAGGTACCGCGCGATCCAGCCGCTGGCCGCCCCGCCTTCCGCGGCAAGTCCGCGCTCCATGGTGCTCATGGCCTCGAAGTGGGAGCGAGTCTTGTCTTGCGATCCGCAGGCGTGCACGAAGGCAAGCTCCCCGTCGTCGTACCGCTGGAACAGCGGCTTGAGCGCCGGGTTGAGCCCAAAGAGGTCGCCCACCTTGTGCAGGTCGCCCTTGGCCAGGCCCAGGCCCGGACGAGCCCGGTAGTAGCCGTCTTCCCCATAGGGCGTCACGATGTTCAACCCGTCCGCGCCGCCGCGTAGGAAGATCACCACCACGCTGTGGTCGCGAGTCCGCCCCTGCTTGCCGGCTACCGAGACCTGCGAAAGCGCGCTCGGCGCAAGCCCGGCCAGCCCGGCCAGGAGCCCGCCGGTCAGGAGTTTCCGCCGACTAATCGCCGCTTCGCGGTAGAGGTCGCAGCTGAGGGATTCGTAACCTATCTCCATTGGAACTCCGGGGTCGCCAGGGTGGCGGCAAAGGCGTCGGCAGGCATCTCAAGGCGTGGAACCTGGCTGTCGGGCGAACCCAGGAGCAGGTTAGCGGCGACCGTTGCCGCGTCCCCGCCCCCTCGCTGGATCAGCGCGGCGAGGGGGATCGTCGTACCTCCGACCGCACCAGAAGCCAAGGCGGCCGCAAAGTTCCAGCGAGCAAGCAGGGACCCCGTCCAAGCCTCTGCGCCGTCGGGATACCCGTCCGGCATGGGCCACTGGTAGAGCGGCTGCCCCATCGACTGCAGGTGCCCCTGAACGCCACGGCTACCATCCGTGGTGGCTCCCAGGCCACGCAGCGCCGAGACCACGTAGTCGAAAGGCCGCTTCACGATCGGGGCGCCCTCCAGCATCTCTGGGCTCTTCACGATCGCCGCCGTGACCGCGCGCAGATCGCCCTTGGAGTCCTGATAGGCGCGCTCGGCGGCCCGTTGGGCCGGGCCGTCGTCGGTTCCCACGAAGTACTTGCAGAGCTTTCGGGTGACGAACTTCGCCGCCGAAGTGTGCGCGGCAAGGATTTCGATGACCCGAAGGCCGTCCTCCATCCCCCCGCCCGCTGGGATGCGCTGGCCAAGCACCTTCTTCTCGCCAAAGTCGTGCCGGGTCTCGTCGAACCGGAACTTGCCCCGAGGCTTCAGGTAACGCGTTTCATAGGTCCAGCCGGTGAAACAGCGCGCCACTTCTTCCACGTCGCGCTGGGTGTAGCCGCCGCCAACCCCGAGGGTGTGGAGCTCCATCAGCTCGCGGGCGTAGTTCTCGTTCGGCCCCGCGCTGGTGTTCAGTTGGTTGTCCAGGTACGCCAGCATCGCCGGACTTTGGGCCGACGCCTTCACCATCTCGCCAAACGACCCAAAAACGTGGGGCCGAATGACCTTGGTCTCGTCCGTGGCCTTCCGATAGGCCGCCAGACCCTTGCGCCCATAGATGTTGAAGTGGTTGCTCCAGAAATCCACAAGCCGCTCTTGAAGCTGCCATCGGCCGTACACCGCGCGCAGGATCGCCGCCTGCTGCAGACCGCGTAGGACCTCGTGCTCCGGCTCGTCGCGCAGCTCCGTCGCGTCCATCCGCAATGGCATGATGCCTTGGAGGGCAATCATCAGGGCCGGGTTCTCGTCCCCTCCGGGCTTAAGCTGGGCATCCAGAAACGTGGAGAGACCGCTGGCTTCCACCTCAGCAACTTGACCCGGTACCGGCCCAAACGCCGCCCGATTCAGGAGCCGAAACGCGGGAGAGTGCGCCAGCTTGGGCGGCGGCAACTCCGCGGGAAGCGGCGCCGCCGCATACCGGCTGGCGAAGGTGGTGCAACCCCCAACCGTGGCCGCGACGCCTAGGCCGGCGCCCGCTTGCAGGACTTCGCGGCGGCTAACGCTCACACTGCCTCCGGAACCACCACCACGCGAGCCTCTCGGCGGAAGACGCCCTTGACGCCTGCGCCAAGGCCTAGCACGATCAGGACCGGGGCGATCCCAAACCAGCCAAGGATCGGCAGGAACCCGGGCAACGTGACGAACAAAGCGCCGCGCGATACCGCCGCGTACTCGGACATAGCCGGGTCGAGTTCCTGCATTCGCGCGCCGGCTACGCTCGCCAGTCCGGCCAAGCCGACCGCCGTGATGCCCAACAGGCCGACGATGATTCCGATGCCCGCCACCTTGGTAAGAGGATTGGGTGCGGCGGCTAGGGCGAATCCGATTCCCCCCACCACGATCAACCAAACCAGGCCAACGCCTAGACACTTCCATGGCTTGGCTTTGACCGCCTCGTGCGCGTACCGAACCCTCCGATCCATGACCAGGCTGGCGGCTACCAGCAGCGACCAGGAACAAAACGCGATGGCGCTTAGAAACGCGACGACTGAGAAAACATCTCCTAAAGTGAGCACGTGCGACCTCCAGTGCCCGAACCCCGAACTTTCGGGTGTACGGGTCCTTGACGCGTCCTACACCCGCCGTTTCGCCAGGGTTGCACGGTAGGTCCTTTGGCTGATTCTGGGACGGTGTCCTTGGCATTCATGACAAGCACGCGGGGCCGGTTGAGCCTACATTGGCAGTAGGCCAAAAACAATGAGCGCGCTGCTTGCCTCCGACCGTCTTGCGAGCCTGGACTTCGTGTCCCACAACGCCGAAGTAAAGGAGGTGTGGGACCGCATCAACCAGCGACGCCCCATCCGCGTCCCGGTGATCCTCGGCACCAACACCCGCTACTTCCTCCTCGGCGGCAGCGCAAACGAGGAAGGCATGGACTTCCAGCGGTACATCGAGTGCCCCGGGGCGATGTTCCGGACCCAGCTACGGTTCCAGCGCTGGTCGAGGTTCAACCTGCTCCAAGACGCGGAGCTCGGCCTGCCCGAGGCTTGGTCGGTCGGCGTGGACCTCCAAAACTTCTACGAGGCCGCCTGGCTGGGATGCCCGATCGAATACCTGCCTGGACAGGTTCCCGATACGCGCCCGATCTACCGCGACAACCCGGAGCGCCTCATCGACCAGGGGATCCCCGACCCCTTCAGCGGATGGCTAGGCCGCGCCGCCGACTACGAGGACCGGTTCCGCGAACTTGCCGAGGGCTACGAGTACATGGGTCGCCCCGTGCACGTTCACCCCGGAACCGGCATGGGAACCGATGGCCCCTTCACCGCCGCCTGCAATCTCTGCGGACCCGAGTTCGTGTGCCTGGAGCTGATGGAGAATCCGGAACGGATCCAGCGCCTGCTGGCTTTCCTTACCGAGGCGATCGTGGTTCGGATCAAAGCTTGGATGCATCGCTGGGGCGTTTCCCCGCCCGTGGACGGCTGCGGCATCGCCGACGACAGCGTCGCCATGCTGTCGGTCGCGCACTACCGCGAGCACGTCCTTCCCCACCATCGCCGCTACTTCGAGGCGCTTGGCACCAGCAAGGGACACGGCATCCACCTATGCGGCAATGCCACCCACCTGTTCCCGACTTTGGTCCAGGAGCTGGGCATCCAGTCCTTCGACACCGGCTTCCCGGTGGACTTTGGGGCGCTGCGCCGCACCCTTGGGCCTGATATTCAGATTCAAGGCGGCCCTCACGTGGAGTTCCTGCTGAGCCGATCGCCCGCAGAAGTTCGCGAGGAGGTCCGCCGAATCCTGGAATCCGGCATCATGGACGGCGGGCGATTCATGCTTCGCGAAGGCAACAACCTCGCCCCCGGCACCCCGCTGGAGAACACCGAAGCCATGGTGCTCGCCGGCCGAGAGTTCGGCCGGTACGACTAGCGCCGCGAAAGGAAGGTTTCTCCCCGCGCCAGCGCCGCCGCCAGCGCGGCATCGGCCGGAAACCGGGCCGCCAGTTCGCGTAGAGCCATGACCTCGATCTCCCGCCAGGGCGCGGCTTCTAGTGGAAGGCGCGCTGCTTTCGCCAACTCGTCCGCCGCTTCGGCAAGCATCGTTCCTCCGGACAGGAAGGTCCACGCCAACAGGTACCGCAGCATCGGCAGATCCACGTGGCGGACCGCTTCGTCCAGCCAGCGGGTGGCGAGGTCCATTCGGTTGAGGTCGAGAAGCCGACAAGCGACCTCGATCAACTCGTCCGGAGCCTCCGCAAGCGGCTCTACCAGCGAACTCTTCTCGCTCGATGCGGGCTGAGAGAAAAAGCTCTCCGCACGGAGCAGCGGTTCCAGAGGCGCAAGGTAGTGGGCGTTGAGCAGCTCCGGGCGCTCGCCCGGGTCTCCGTCGGCTTCCGTTTCCAGCCGCGAAGCCAGCGCCATGAGGTACCAGCTCAAATGGTCGTCGGCGTTGTAGGACACCGCCAGTTCGGCCCGCTCGCGGGCTTTTTCAAACTCGCCGCCCCGAAGCCATAGCCGGGCCCGGAGCGCATGCGCAATCGAACGCGTGGGCAAAGCCTTGGATGCAGCCTCGATCGACCCAAGGTCGCCAGGGTCGAGCGCGGGAGCCGGGATTCGCAGACCCTGGACGTTACAAACGGCCGCCGGGGAGCCAGGCGACCAGGACGCAAGCCGCTCCTTTCCGGGGCCTAGCAGGGCTACCTTCGCCACCCGCATGTCTCCGAGGGGGGCTCGGAAGGGATGCTCGGGATACAGGTCGACGGAGGCTTCCAACGTTTCGCCGGCCTCCGTGAGGATCGCCACGCGCGAGTTCAGCCGGGGCTCCGGGACCGCAACCAATAGCTCCCCTTCCGAGATGCCAAAGCTCGCCTCCGGCAGGCACGCCTCCCCGAACGGGTAGGGCAGCAGCCGAATCTGGTGGACTTCCAACTCACGAGGCCACAGTTCACGCTCAGACCCAAAGCGGAATGAGGTCCCGAACTCGTCTTCGACGGGCAGAGGCCATGCGTGGCTGGGCAATTCCTGGGGTAACTCGTCGCCGCCCTCGCCCTCCTGGAACACCGCCAACACCCCGTGGGGAAGGTCCAACACTGGGAGGACTCCCCGAACGCGCCCTGCCGACACCCGAAGCGCAGGCGAAACCCGCGCCCCTCGGTCTGCCCGGTTGAAGATCCGCCACTCAAGCCTCAGCTCCGCCCGGTCCGGAGGCAAGGACCAGTGGGCATGGAAGCTGATCGGCGCCCCCGCCACCAGTTCCTCGATCCAGATCCCGGCCGCGTCCTCGTCCGAACCCGCCTCCACGATCTGATAGCGAACGAAGCCCAGCCCGTTCGGGCGATCGCCTAGGTGGGTGGCCAGCTCGATCCCCGCCGGCACCGAGGCACCGCGACTTCCGTGAGGAACCGCCGGCAACGCGTCCGGCAGCAGGAGCTCCCGCTGGAACCGTTTGTCGTAGATCCCTAGCACTCGCCCGCCCAGGCTGACCCCGATCTGGACCCGAAGGTAGTCGTTCTCAAGAATGACCACCGGCACGGTGCGATCCTCGACGAGCCCGGTCGGGCGGAGCCCAGGATAGGGGTAGGCGGCAGACCCAGGATCGAGCGGGAGGGCCTCGAGGAGGCCGATCGGCAGGGTCAGACCCTCCTGGAATACGTTCGACGGCATGGGTGCAAAGGTACCTTTCGGAGCCGTCGCAAGCGTCCTGGGGCAAACTAGAGGAATGGCGCTGATCAAAGCGGTGAACTACTGGTCGTTTCCGGGCGGGCTCGAAGGAACCCTCTCTCCGTTCGACGCGATCCATCTGGCGCAGGAGCATCGGTTCCCCGCCCTCGAACTCGGCATCGGAGACGCGGGCAGCGCCTTCGGCATCGACGCCACGAAGGCGATGTGCGAGGACCTGGTTGCGGAAGCGGGCAAGTGCGGGGTGCAACTCCTCTCGACCGCCAGCGGCCTTTACTGGGGTCGTTCCCTAGGCGACGTCGATTCCGCCGCCCGCGTGCAGGCGCGGCAGGATCTGGAGGCCATGATCCAGATCGCCAGTTGGCTGGGCGCCAAAACCCACCTCACCATCGCCGGCGCGGTCGAGGTCTTCTTCCTTCCCGAGCGTCCGGTCATGCCGTACGAGCAGGTGTGGAAGAACGCCACCGAAGGCCTGAAAGCCGTCCTTCCTCTCGCCGAGGAAAAGGGCGTCCGGCTTGGCCTCGAGAACGTCTGGAACAAGTTCCTCCTCAGCCCGCTGGAGATGCACTCCTTCCTGCAGCAGTTTGAGAGCGACTTCATCGGCGCCTATGTAGACGTCGCCAACATTCTCCCCTACGGCTACCCCCAACAGTGGATCCGAGTTCTGGGCGAGAAAGTGGTCGGTGTCCACTTCAAGGACTTCCGCAAATCGGTCGGAACTGCCGAGGGCTTTGTGGACCTCCTCGAGGGCGACGTCGATTTCGCCGAGGTGCTGAAAGCCCTGAGCGACATCGGCTACGACGGCCCGGTCCCTTGCGAGATGATCCCCCACTACAGAACCCACGGCATGGTCCGGGTGGCCAACGCCTCCCGAGCGATGGACGCGATCCTCGGTCTCTAGTCTGGAAAAGGCCAAGCGCCGGATTCGCCCATCCAGTCGAATCCGGCGGTCCGCCCCCGCAGCTTCCACCGGCGTGGGCAGTCCCGCGCCATCCAGTCTAGGGGCTCGCCCACCGCTTGACGTTGGGCGGCCACGGTAAGCGCCTTTCGCAGCGCGGCGCGGTGCGCCTGCCCCACATAGCTCGGCTCCACCGCCACGAACAGCGCCGTTCCGCTCTCCGAGACCAGCCGCAGCCACTGCCGAACCAGGTCCCAAGGCACCGCCTGGGTAATCGCCACGATGTCCGGATCAACGTCGAAGAACGCCCGATGCTGGGGGGCTCGAAAAGCCAGGGTGTTCACTCCCATGCGGCGGTTCCGATTCCAGGATCGGCCGCTGGTGTCGTCGCCGATCCGCTGCACCTCGTGGCTTCCCGCGGCGAGGTGCCCCACCGTGTTGCACCCGATGAGCTTTGCGGTGCCCGCAGCCTTCCTAATCACGCCGTACAGGTCCGCGAGGACCTCGGCGTTCGTGCGCGTGGAGTCCTGCAGTCGCCATCCGTCCCGTGTCGGGGAACCTGCCATTTCAAATCCCCAAAGCCCCAGCAGGTCCCAAGTGGTGAAGTCGTGCTTCACCATCTCGTAGCCCCAGCCCACCAGCTTGCCAACCTCTTCCGCAACCTGTTGCTGAACCTCGGGCACGGTTGGATCCAAGTACGAGCTGTCCCGGCTAGACCGCCAGGAATCCGGGTTCCCCGGCAGCGGAGTCAAGGGCCGGAACCAGATGCCCGGGCGGACTCCCAACCCGCGAAGCCGGTCCGCGAAGGCCCCCATGTCGCCAAACCGAGGGTTTCCCGCCCAGGGCCCGTGGCCAAACTTCCCTGCGTAAGGCCCCTCCGCCCAGCCCTCGTCGATCACCGAGTAAGGACGGTTGTCTGGGTCGGGCGAGAGCTCGGAGATCAACCCGCTGACGCTCGCGATCAACTCGGCGCTGTTGTTGCCGTAGGCGTAGTTCCAGTCGTTGGTCCCGTAGACCGGCTGATCCGCCAGGAGGGGATTGGGGCACATCTGGCGGCAGAAGGCCTGGGTGGCTTGGAACGGGCTCTCCCCTTCGGCCCCCTCTCGGCAAACCACCTTCGCCACCCGCAGAACCCGTCCTCCCAACTCCACTGGGACTCCCCCGCTGCGCACATCGGCCCAGAAGCTGATGCCCTCCGCGTCGGCGGTCCAGAAGCAGAAGGCCCCCGGGTTGGTCTCGACTCCGTAGCCGTGCGTCCGTTTTCCGTCGAAGGCCATGAAGTACCAAGGAAGCACCCGATTGGGCACATCGCCCCGCCATTCTAGGTCGCCATAGGACCGCTCCCAGTGATCGCCGAGAACCAGACGAACCTTCCGCAGGTCGGCCCGCCAGCGAAGCTGGATGCGGGAAACCCCGCTTCCGCCCATCTCGACGTCGAGGCCCCCCGGCCCGGCCTTGACGGCGACCCCGGCCCGGTCCAGCGGAACCTCGCCATCCGGGCCAAGGACCCGCACCAAATCGGGGTCGCGAAGGAGGTCGCAGAAGGAGTTCATGGGCTTCCCGATGTTACAGGAGCCCTCGAACCCCTTGCCGACCTGGCTACCGGACGGGCACTCTCCTGCGGAGACTAGTCCGGACAGCTATCAAGCTCCTGGCCACCCGTGAAAAGGTACTTCGCGAAGATCGCCTCGGCGCGGTAGTACTTGGCGTGGCCATCGACGAAGCTTGCGTTCGAACCTCCCGTATGTCGGGTGGAAACAAGCTTGATCGGGTACAGCATGAACCCGTCTGGCGTCGAGGTCGTCGATAAGAAGCTAGCGTCGATGTTCCCTTCGTCCTCCGCCCAGGCCTCCTCTCCGATCAGGATCCATGAGCTGGATTCCTCGAAATAGCTGGCGTTACGACCAACCCCGAATCCAAAGGTCTGGATCTGGAAGATGCATCCGTTCATCGCGTAGGAGTTCCCCGACGACTTCCCTTGGCTGTCGGACCCGCAGGTGAAGACGTCCTTGCTCTTCACGTAAGGAAAGAGGCTTCCCTTCGTAGCGTCGTACCCATCCACGCCCGACTTCCCCTGGTTCGCAGGAAACGTCTCGTAGTAGATCCAGCCTCCGGTTTGAGCCGCGCCCATCGGCGCGAAGGTCGCGTTCGGGAAGGAGTCGTCGTTGTCGTTCAGATAGAGTTGTTCGGCCGTATTCAGCTGCTTATGGTTGCTCAGGCAAGCGGCCTTCTTGGCGGCCTCCTTGGCTTGCGCAAAGACGGGGAAAAGGATGGCGGCGAGGATCGCGATGATCGCGATGACGACGAGCAGTTCGATTAGGGTGAAAGCGGTTCGTTTCATGTTTTGTTGCCTCCCGGCGGTTTGGGTCTTGGGACTAGATTCGTGAAGCCGGAGGGCCGCCGGGGCCACCGAGCCCGCCAGGACCACCTGGGCCACCCGGGCCACCAGGGCCGCCAGGTCCGCCTGGGCCGCCAGGCCCACCTTGGGTCATGCGTTCCTTGAACTTGGACATCTGCTCCGGCGTAAGGATCGCGCCGATCTTGGCTTCCATGTCGGCACGGACTTTCTCCATCTCCGCCATGTCCGGGGGGCCTCCCTTGCCACCGGCGCCTCCCAGCGGGCGCATATTCGAGCGCATCTCCTTCTGCAGGGCATCCACCTTGCTTTGCTGCTCCGCGGTTAGCCCAAGGTCGGCAAACATGCCGCCAGGCCCACCCGGGCCGCTTCCGCCCCCGGGGCCACGCGGCCTTGCCGCGAGCTGCGCCCGAAGCGATTCCGCATCCGAGGGTCCGCCGGATCGCATCGCGCTGAACGCGCCGATAACGGCGGCGGTGGCAAGCAACGCGGCGGCCAGAATTCGTTTGTCCATCTTCGTCTCCTAACGGGAGGTTTCCCGTGGTGACAGATTGGGGCTCAGACCTGAAGAAGGCCTGAAGGATCGGTCGATTCCTCAGCCGGGATCGAAATCGTGAACGTGCTGCCAACCCCCAGTTCGCTGCGAACCTCGACCTGGCCTCCGTGGGCCTCCACGATGGACTTCACGATGGCCAATCCGAGTCCGGTACCCCCGGTGTCGGAAGCGCGCGAGCCGTCCACCCGGTAGAAGCGATCAAACAGGTGGGGCACATGCTCCGGCGCAATCCCAACGCCACGATCCGAGATGACAACGAGAGCCCGGCCAGCCTCCTGCCGCACCTCGATCTTGCAGAGGTCGGCTCCCGAGTGGCGTAACGAGTTGTCGAGTAGATTCCCGATCGCTCGCTCAAGCATGTCTCGCGCCCCGTGCACGACGATCGGCCGGTCGGCAACGATCTCGATCCGGTCCGAGGTGGTTGGCCCCAGACGCTCCACGCTGTTCCGTGCGACTTCGACAAGGTCGCACGGGCCTTGCCGGCTCTCATGGATGCCCGCTTCGGTGCGCGCGAGCAGCATCAAACCCTGCACCAGCTCGGCCATCCGGTCCGTTGCATCGTCGATCGCTTCGAGATGGGGAACCTCGCTGGCGTGCCTAGAGTGGGCTTGGAGGACCGCGGCGTTGGCTTTGATCACCGAAAGCGGGGTCCTCAGCTCGTGGGAGGCGTCGGCCGTAAACCTGCGATGCTGCTCCAGAATCCGCTCAAGTCGTGCCAGCGCCTCCTCCTGGGTTTGAAAGGAGTCCTTGAGCCTCCCAAGCATGCCGTTGATAGTGACGCTTAGGTCCGAGAACTCGTCCTCGCCGATAACCGGCAAGCGCTCGTCCAGGTTCGGAGCTCCGATTGCGGCAGTACGTTCCACGATCTCCCGCACCGGGGCCAGTAAGCGACGCACCAAGAGCGTGCTGGCGAGTCCGGTGGCCAGGAGCGCGATCGGAACCACGACCAGTAGCGTTTGCTGAACATTCTGGGCCGCGCGGGCAAAGTCCCCGAGTGGATAGGGAACCTGGACCACGATGGATGCCCTGCCGGGAGGACCGTCTGCCTTGCTGATCACGCGAACGCTCTCCCCCTCGACCTGGACGGTAGAGATCACCTCCTGCTCGGTCCAAGCTCTCGCCAGGGCATCGGGATCATAGGCTGGGTCGGAGGGACCTTGGCCCGGAAATCGCGGCCTCTCGGAGAAGCCCTCTACTTTGCCGAACACCCGCGGCCCGATCGTCCGAAGTGGATCGAATCGGGGCGGTTTGAAGTTGGGGGGTGGCCCCTGCGGCCCTGACGGGCCGCCGGAGCGCGCAAACTTAGCTTCCATCTGGCGATGCCAGACCAGGATTTGACCCACCCGCTGCCGCAGTTCGCTGTCGATCAGGTTGGTCAGGCTCTTGCGCCCAACCAACTCTACGGCCACGCCTAGGAGGAGAATGGTCACTCCCAAAGTGAGGATGCACAGGACGGTGATCTTTGCACGGACCGTGCGGGTCATGTGGCGTCCTCAGACCGAAGCACGTACCCGAAGCCATGAACCGTGTGGATCAGCCGCTGGCCAAAAGGAGCATCGATCTTCTTTCGGAGCGATGAGATAAACACCTCGACGGTATTGGAAAAGCTCTCATCGTCCTTCCACACCCTCTCCTGAATCGTTTCGCGCGTCAGTACGCTTCCTTCGTTGCTGGCCAGCGCTTCGAGCAAGTCGTACTCGCGCCGAGTGAGCGAGATGGCGCTCCCGGCACGCCGAACCCTTCGGGTCTTGCGGTCGATCTCGAGATCGGCGATCCGGGTAACCAGGCTCTTGTTGACCCGGTCTCGACGAAGGAGAGCATTGGACCGGGCAACGAGTTCGGAAATCTCGAACGGCTTCGGGAGGTAGTCGTCCGCACCCAGGTCCAGCCCCTTCACCCGATCCGGAAGGTCGTCCAGCGCCGATAGAACAAGGATCGGGACCGATTGCTTGGCTCCGCGAAGGTCCTCCAGAATGCTCCATCCGTTCTTTCCAGGGAGCAGGATGTCGAGGATCAACAGGTCGTACCGCGAATCCAGTCCCTCTCGGTAACCCTTGAGGCCATCGCTTGCCCACGTCACGTGCCATCCCTGATCGGTCAGGATCCGGATCACCGCAAGGGCAAGAGGACGCTCGTCTTCGATCAGGAGGATCTTCATCTTGGCGCCAGTTTGTCGTCCAATTCTGAGGAATAGATGAGGGACTGAATCGTCGCAGTCGGAAGAACGCGGGTTCGACCAAACTGTTCTCAGATGGACTCCGCGCCCGGCCTTCTCGCCTACGTTAACCCGCTCCAGGGAACCGACTCCCACTACGGGTTCTCCACCGGGAACACCCTGCCCCTTACCGCCATGCCGTTTGGCATGAACCACTGGAGCCCCCAAACCGACGAAGGCAGCTGGTTCTTCAGCCCGCGCGCGCGGAAGCTTCAGGGAGTTCGGCTCACCCACCAGCCCAGCCCCTGGATCGGGGACTACGGCGCGCTCACCATCCTTCCTCAGGCGGGACCTCGGGCGACCGGCGCGGGCCGCCGCGCCACCGCGTACCGCCCGGACCGGGCGACCTTCAAGCCTCACACCTTCCGGGCCGAGTTGATCGCAAGCGACATCGTCCTGGAAATGGCCCCCACCGAGCGCGGCGCGATCTTCCGATTCAGCTTCCCGGAGGGCGTGGAAAGCCGGGTGATCCTGGATCCCGCCCGAGGCGAGTCCTTCGCGCAGGTCCTCGACGATCGTCGCACCGTCGTCGGCTACACGCGAGGCGCCGCCGGAGGCGTGGTGGATGGCTTCGCCCACCACTTCGTGGCGCGGTTCGACCGCGACATCCTGTCCTGGGCCCACTTCGCCCAAGATTCCATCCTGCCGGATGGCCAGTCGCCCGGCGAACGCGTAGGCATCGCTCTCGAACTGGGCCTAGGCGGCCCCGTTCTGATGCGGATCGCCACCTCGTTCATCGGCCCCGAGCAAGCCCTGAGGAACCTGGAGTTGGAGCTTGGCGAGGAGCCGTTCGACACGATCCTGGCCCGAGCCGAAGCCGCTTGGGAAGCCAATCTGGGCCGGATCCGGGTAGAAATCTCGGATTTCCAGGAGCTCCGCACCTTCTACTCGTGCCTCTACCGCACCCAACTCTTCCCCCGGATCTGGCACGAGATCGGCCCGGACGGCGCGCCGATCCACCGGAGCCCCTACGATGGCCAGGTCCACCCCGGGGTCCTCTACACCGACAACGGGTTCTGGGACACCTACCGCACCGAGTACCCCCTCCTGGCCCTCCTCTCGCCCGCCCGGCTCAGCGAGATCCTCCAGGGCTGGGTCAACGCCTACAAGGAGGGCGGCTGGTTTCCGCAGTGGGCCAGCCCCGGCTACCGGGCCTGCATGGTGGGGACCCATATCGACGCGGTCATGGCGGACGCAGTCTCCCGAGGCGTCCGCGGGTTCGACGTCGAAACCGCCCTTGAGGGGATGCTCAAGCACGCCTTCCATCCGGGCAAGGAAGACGGCTCCTTCGGCCGAATTGGGATCGAGGACTACCAGAAGCTGGGCTACGTCCCGGCAAGCCATCACGAGTCGGTGGCACGATCCCTCGATTACGCCTACGACGACTACTGCATCGCCCAAGTAGCGGAGGCACTTGGGGAAGGCGCCCAGGCTCTCCGAACCCGCCAGACCCACTACCGCAACAGCTTCGACCCCGCCGTAGGCTTCATGCGCGGCCGCAACGCGGACGGCAGCTGGCAGGAGCCCTGGGACGAGTTCCACTGGGGCAGCCCCTACGTGGAGGGCGGCCCTTGGCAGTGCCTCTGGGCGGTGCCCCACGACGTGGAGGGCCTCGCCGAGCTTCTGGGAGGCAAGGAGGCGATGGTCGCCAAGCTAGACCAGATGCTGGCCACTCCGCCCAAGTTCACCACCGGCGCCTACGGCATGGAGATCCACGAGATGACCGAGATGGCCTGCGCCGATTTCGGCCAATACGCCCACTCCAACCAGCCCGTCCACCACGTGCTGTACCTCTACGCCGCCCTCGGCCAACCCGAGAGAACTCAGCAGGAAGTGAGGCGCGTGATGGCCGAAATGTACTCCCCCGATCACTTCGCGGGAGACGAGGACAACGGCGAGATGGCCGCCTGGTACGTGCTCAGCGCCCTCGGGCTCTTTCCTCTCTGCCCCGGCGACGGCACCTGGACCCTCGGTTCGCCCCTCTTCGACCGCGCGGTCGTCCACCTAGAGGGCGGGGGCCAGCTAACCCTGGAAGCCCCGGGGGCGGATGTCGGCTCGGGGTTGGTGGAGGAGGTAAGCCTGAACGGGGAGCCGGTGCGCGGCCCGAGCATCCAGCATGCGCTGGTTTCGCAAGGGGGAACCTTGTCCTTCCGCATGCGAGGTTAGCCTTCGGCTGGCGGCAGAAGGAAAACGCTCCCTAGGTCGTTGCCCCCTCGTCTCCAACCTCAAATAGCCCGTAGCCCCATAGGGGCGACCTAACCCAGCGAAGGGCGTAGCCCTGGTGGTGCCGGATTGAGGTTCAGATCAGCCCGCCGACGTGGGAGTCCCATTCTCGACTCTCGTCGAAAATGGGACGGGGAGGGCGGGCAAACGGCGGCGGGCTGACAGGCACTCGGACCAGCACCAATCAGGGGAATCGGTATCCCACGCTAAACGGAATCCCCAAGAGCCAGGTGCGGATCTGAATCTTCTCGCCGTGTTGGGGGCTACGCGTCATTCCCACAAAGAACCGAACGCTTGTGGTGCGCCCAGACACTCCAACCGGCCCCGGCGGAACCAGCCACGAGTTCGGGGTGTCCACCGTCATGGTCAGGCGACCGGTGGGCGTTCGGTCGAGGTGCACGGTAACCCATACGCCCTTGGGTCTTGCTCCAAGTGCACTCGAAACCGTCATCGACCTTACACTAGGAGAGCCGTCTTGCCGTCCCAAGTCCTTACAGAACACGTCCATCCACCCATTGGTATCTCCTGGAACGAGGTTGGAGGCATTCGAATCGAATGCAACGTAACGCCCATCCGCGCTGATCAACGGATCATGGGAGGCGTCATTCGCTTGGCCACCCGCCCCGCCAGCACTCACCCGCACAATGGTGCCTGTTTGAATGTCCTTGCGAAAAACGTCGTCTTCTCCGTTGGTGTCGTCTGGGACGAGGTTCGACGAATCGGACTGGAATGCGACCGAGCGCCCCCCCGCGCTGATCGAAGGGTACAGGGAATCACCATTTCCTTGGGCACCCTCGGCGTCCAAACTGACCCGCGAGATCGCACCGGTCATCAAGTCCTTGCGGAACACATCCCAAGTCGCGTTCGTATCGCTAAGAACGAGGTTGGAGGCAAGGGATTGAAACGCTACGAACCGCCCGTCGGCGCTGATCGAAGGACCATTGGACCAGTCGTTGGCCTGCCCCCCCACTGCATCTACACTGACTCGGACGAGTGCGCCGCTCTGCAGGTCCTTGCGGAAGACGTCCCATTCCCCATTAGTATCGCCAGACACGAGGCTGGAGGCGTAGGATACGAACGCGATATAGCGCCCGTCCGCACTGATGGATGGCCAGAACGATCCGCCGTTCCCCTGTCCGCCCTCGGAGCCGACGCTAACCCTCCACAATGCGCCCGTGTGTAAGTCCTTGCAGAACACATCGTCGTACTCGTTGGTGTCGCCTGCAATAAGATTGGAGGCGCTAGATACAAAGGCAACGTAGCGCCCGTTCGCACATATGGAGGGGGATTCCGAAAGGCCGTTCCCCTGCCCACCCCCAGCGGTAGCGCTAACCCGAAGCACCTCCCCAGTCCGCAGATCTTTTCGGAACACGTCGTAGTCAGCGTTAGAGTCACCGGGGACTAGGTTTGAGGCATAGGATACAAACGCAACGAAGAGTCCATCCGCACTGATAGAAGGGTTGGATGATCCGCTGTTCGCCTCCGCTCCCGCCGAATTCACGCTGACACGCGAGAGGGTCCCCGTCACAAGGTCTTTGCAGAACACGTCCCTGGCCCCGTTGGCATCCCCCGGGATGAGGGTAGATGCGTATGATTCGAACGCGATGGTGCGCCCTCCCGCGCTAATCGAAGCGGTATAAGAGGAGTCGTCCCCTTGCATCCCTGCTGAGTCCATGCTGACTAGGACAATGCCTCCGCCGCCCCCTTGAGCGAATGGTGAAAGAACGACCACAAGGAGACCAACAGTTGAAACAATAGTCCTGCTGGAGCATCTGGACCACTTTGGGATCGACATGACTAAAGCATAGCCTATGGCACTTATGCGGAACCAAACCCTAAGACTGCGAAGCAGATTAGGGCGCGGGCGTCCCGCAAGCCCTACTTCGCCACGTTCGTGAAGCGGGATTCCCGGATGACCGTGACCTTGATCTGGCCCGGGTACTCCATCTCGCGCTCGATGCGGCGGGCGACTTCGTTGGCCAGCCGCACCGCGGCGAGGTCGTCGACCTCGGTGGGCCGTACGATCATGCGGATCTCGCGGCCGGCTTGCACCGCGTAGGTGCGCTCCACGCCGGGGAACGAGTTGGCGAGCGCCTCCAACGAAGTCAGCCGCTTGAGGTAGTTCTCTAGACTCTCGCGCCGCGCGCCGGGGCGCGACGCGCTGATGGTGTCCGCCAGGATCACGATCTGGGCCTCGGGCGTGGTGGGATCGATCTCGTAGTGGTGCGCGCCCACCGCGTGGGTGACCGCGTCCTTCTCGCCGAGTCCCTTCAAGTACTCCATGCCGGTGAGGGCGTGAGGTCCTTCCCACTCCGCGGGGAGCGCCTTGCCGATGTCGTGCAAGAAGCCCGCACGTTTGGCGATTTCTGCGTTGAAGCCAAGCTCCGAAGCGAGCATCGTGCAGAGCCGCGAGACCTCCACCGAGTGGTCCAGCACGTTCTGCGCGTAGCTGGTGCGGAACCGCAGCCGACCCATCATCTCCACGATCATGGGGGGCAGCCCGCCCACGTTGGCGCGGTCCGCCGCGCGCTCGCCCGCTTCGCGGATCATCCGGTCGACCTCTTGCTGGGCCTTCTCGTGAAGCTCCTCGATGCGGCCCGGGTGAATGCGGCCGTCCAGCATCAGGTTCATGAGGGTGAGTCGAGCGGTCTCCCGACGAACCGGATCGAAGCATGAGATCACCACCGCTTCCGGGGTCTCGTCGATGATCAGGTCCACGCCGGTGGTCTGCTCGAAGGCGCGGATGTTGCGCCCCTCCCGGCCGATCAGGCGGCCCTTCATGTCCTCGCTGGGCAGCTCGATCACGGCCAGCGTGGCTTCCGTCACGTAGTCCACCACCGTGCGCTGGAGGGTGTCCAGAAGCACCTTGCGAGACCGCCGCTCCGCGTCGCCGATGATCTCGTGCTCGATTTCGCGAACTCGCCGGGAAGCCGCCTCCGCCACCTCCGCCTCGCAGCGTGCCAAAACGATCTCCTTGGCGTCGGCGGGCGAAAGCGCCGCGACCTCTTGGAGTCGGGTCTCGATGTCCCCTTCCCGCACATCCAGGTCCTTGGCCCGGGCTCCGAGCGCCTTTTCCTCCTCCCTCAGTTGTGCCTCGCGAACCTCGAGCTGGGTCCGGCGGGTCTCCAAGGCATCGTCTCGGTCGCTGAGCCGCTGCTCCTGCTTCAGCAGGGCGGCATCCCGCTGCCGAAACTCCTCCTCGGTCTTCTCCCGTTGCGCCAGCGCCTCTCGTTGCAGGCCAAGCTTGGCCTCCTCCGCCTCCAGGGCGGCCTGTTTCTGGGCCTGCTCTTGCCGCGTGGTCAGGGCCGGGCGCAGCAGGAACACGTAGAGGGCCACCGCGACAAGCGCCGCGGCGGCAAAACCTCCCAGAAAGAAAACAAACTCTGCCGTCATTCGCTACCCATCGACTCCGGGACGCCCTGGAAGAAGGCCTCCAGGCAAGACTGCACCGTCTCCTCGCCGAACCCTCGCCCCGCTAGGAAGCGGCCCGCTTGCGCCGGGCTCGGAACCGAGCCGGGCTTGAAGCGCGCCATCAAAGCCGCCATCGCGGCATCGAGGTCGGACTCCGGTTCTCGCTCCGGCATCAGGTGGTCCACGTCGCTCTCCGAAACCCCTCGTTGGAGGAGAAGAGCGCGGAGCTTCTCTACGCCAACGGCTCGTTTCCCAGTACGAAGCGCGGCCAGCTTTGCCGCCGTCCGCGCGTCGTCCACAAGTTTACGCTCCCGCAGGCGTAAGAGGACCGCCTCTACCACCTCTTCGCCAAAGGCTTTGCGGATGAGCAGGGCCCGGATCTCGGCCTCGAAGAGGTCCTTCTTTGCGAGGGCGGCATAGGCAACCTCAAGCGCCTTCGGGTCTGGAACCATCCTAGAGCTGTCCACTCGGATTCACCGGCCTTCCGTTGATCCGAATCTCGAAGTGCAGGTGCGGCCCGGTCGAGTATCCGGTGGAACCCACCGCCCCGATGGTTTGGCCGCGGGCGATCTTGGCCCCCGCCCTCACGTACACGCGAGAGCAATGCGCGTACACCGTTGATCGTCCGCTGCCGTGGTCCAGGATCACCGTGTTGCCGTAGCCCCGCAGGTAGGTCGCGCCGATCACCACCCCCGAGGCCGCCGCGCGGATTGGCGTGCCGAAGTTCGCCCGAAAGTCGATGCCGGTGTGGAGCTTGGTCCGCCGAAGGATCGGGTGGAACCGCATCCCGAAGGTGCTAGTGATAGGACCCGGTACGGGACGTCCAAAGCCCCCTCGGAAAGGAGGCAAGGAAACACCGCCCGGCCTTCGTTGCGCGGCTAGGTAGGCCTGGATCTGCCCGGCGATGGCGTTCTCGTCTCGCTCGAACTGGCGCAGAATCTCGGCGAGGTCCTGCTCTTTGGCCCGGAGTTGGCCCAAGTATTGGCCCTTCTCCTTCCTCACGCCCTCAAGCTCGTTCTGGCTGCTCAGTTGCTCCGACTTCAGGCTCCGAACCTGGGCCACCACCCGGTCTTGCTGGGCCTTCTTGAGCGACACCTCGTTCCGCGCGTCGATGTAGTCCTCAAAGACCCGCCGATCCTCCTTCGCGATCTGCTCCAGCAGGAACTTCCGCGCCGCGATCTCGCCGACGTCGCCCGAGCGGACGAACGCGGTCAGAACCATCGAATCGCCCCGCATGTACATCGTCTTCAGCCGCCGCTGAACCGCCGCCTTGCTGGAGGCCAGCTTGGCGGTTGCCGCCTTCAGGTCCCGGGCAAGGGCGATCTGGCGAGACTGGCCCGCGCTGAGGCGCTGCGTGGTCTTCTCCAGCTTGTCCTCGAGCACGTTCAGCCGAGTGTCCACCACTTGGATGTCCACCTTAACCTCGCGAGCCTCCGCGCGGGTTTTGCGCAATTCTTTCCGGACGGCGGCTTTCTTCTGCCGCACCTTGCCGAGGTCCTTCCTGAGCTGCCCAACCGCCTTCTTCGGCTTCTTGCGGGTCTGGGCCTCGGTCGAAATCGGCACGGAGAAACCGAGGAGGAGGGCCAGCAGCCCAAGGAGCCAGCCTCGTTTCATCGGTCCCTCATCGGCCGTCGAACCGCCAGCAGGCTACACACGAGCCCATACGCGGCCCCGATCGAAGTCAGGAGAGCTAGGGCAAACATCGCCGGAAAGGGCTCCGGACGGCCCAACAGATTGCCCTGGATCTCCGCCAGGTAGGCGTCCAGCCGCACCTTGCACGCATAGATGATGAGCGTTGCCATCATGCCGCCGACCGCGCCCTGGAGAATGCCCTCGATCAAGAACGGAACCTGGACGGTGATCCGCGAAGCGCCCACCAACTGCATGACCCGGATCTCCAAGCGCCTCGAATGCACCGCTAGCCGAATCGCGTTGTAGATGAGCACGCCCGCCGTCAGGAACAACAGTCCTCCGATCGTGGCGCCAAGCCATCGCATGAGCTGCAAGCCCTGGTCGATGAACCGCTGCTCGTCGCGGAAGTAGACCACGCCGTCCGGCCCCGGCTGCACGGCATCCAAACTGTGGATCGCGTTCGCAACGCGGTCCGAATCCTTGAGGCTGGCTAGCTCGACCTTGAAGGCGTCTGGGTACGGGTTGTCGATTCCCCGGGTGAGCTCCGGATCTTCCTTCTGCTTCTTGGCCCAGGCCTTGTCTTTGGGTATCCAGTAAGCCGCCTTCACGCCAGGAATCTCCCGCAACGCTTGGGCCGTGCCCTGAATCTGCTTGGTGGGAATCCCATCCTTCAGGTGGACCCGAATCGTGAACTTGCCCGGAATCTTGTCGGCGTAGTTCTGAATCTGGAGGTACGCGTAGGAGATTCCCCCCAGAAGAAACAGCGAGACCGCGACCGTGCTGATGGCGGCAAAGGTCATCCAGCCGTTTCGGCGCAGAGCGATCAGCGCCTCGCCCACGAGGAACCCAAGCTTATCCAGCATCGCGTTCGTCCTCCTCGACCACGTCTTCCGGCTCGGGTGTGGCCAGGTCGGCAAGAAGCTCTGGACTCGTCGGCTCGGGTTCGGCGACGTCTACGATGGCGGCCGCCTCTGGCTCCTCTGCCGATGCAGGCGGCTCAGGGTCCGCCACCGGGGAAGGGGCTGACGCCTCGACAACCTGGCGGGGAGCCGCATCCAAGAACGTCGGCTGCAGGATCGGACCGGTGTCGCTCAGAAGGTGTCCTTCTTCGAGGGTCACGATCCGTTTGCCCATTCGCTGGACCACCATCATGTCGTGGCTGGCCACCAGCACGGTGGTTCCACGCAGGTTCAGGTTGGCGAGAAGCTCCATGATCTCCCACGAGTGCTCGGGATCCAGGTTGCCCGTCGGCTCGTCGGCAAGCAAGAGCGGCGGATTGTTGATCAGCGCGCGCGCGATCGCCACACGCTGCTGCTCGCCGCCCGAAAGCTGGTGAGGGAACGCGTCCGCACGGTGCGCGATGTTCACACGCTCCAGAATCTCCGGCACCTTCCGGCGAACGTCCTTCTTGGTGTGCCCGACCGCGCGCATGGCGTAGGCCACGTTCTCCCAGACCTTCTTTCTGGGCAGGAGGGCAAAATCTTGGGGCACGATGCCCATCTCGCGGCGAAGGCCCGCGATGTCGCGCTCGCGCACGCCACCCAACTCCCGTCCTCGGAGCCTCACGTGCCCGGCGGTATGGCGAACCTCGCGGGTCAGGAGCTTCAGGAGGGTGCTTTTGCCGGCTCCGGTCTTGCCGACGAAGAACACAAACTCGCCCCGCTGAATCTCCAGGCTGAAGTCCTTGAGGCCGGAAACGAGGTCCGAGAATCGGACCTCGACCTGCTCATACACGATATACGGAGCGGACGAAGGGGTGCTCAAACCGGAGGAGACGACTCGCGCCGTCTCCCTAAACTTACCCGCCTCCCCACCGGCTTAGGTTCCCGCGCCCTAAATCAGGGCTGCTGGACCGAGACGTGGGTCTCCCCGGTCTCCTCTTCCGCCGCCTTGCTCTTGGCGAAGTTGGTAGGCAGTTTCAGCGCTTCCTGGGTGCCCAAAGGCGCGGCCACCGCGTTGGGAACCATCTTGGGGATGGCCGCCAATGCGTTCATGACCTCGACCGGAACCGCCAGCACCACGGTGTTGGACGGCGACGTCCCGAGCGTGTCCAGCGTCTGCAGCGTCCTCAGTTGGAGGGCGCCCGGCGCGGTCGCCATCATCTCGGCGGCGTCCGCCAAGTTCTGCGCGGCCGCCTTGTCGCCTTCGGATTTCGTAATGTTCGCGCGCTTCTCCCGCTCGGCCGAGGCCTGGCGCGCCATGACGCGCTTCAGGTCTTCCGGAAGGATCAGGTCCTGGATACGGATCGCCGCAACCTCCAGTCCCCAGCCCGCAACCTCGCTTTCCACCATCTTCTGGATTCGCTCGCCCACCGCCTCGCGGTCGCTCAGAATCTCGTCCAGCGTCACCGCGCCGATCACGTCTCTCAACGCCGTCTGCGAGTACTGGCGAATCGCGTGCTGAAAGTTCTGGACGCGGATGATTGCGTCGGCCGGGTCTTCGACCCGAAGGAAGATTACGCCGTCGACGGAAACCGGCACGTTGTCCTTGGTGATCGCCTGCTGGGTTGGGATTTCCAGCGTCAGTACGCGGGTGTCCACCAGCTTCACGGAGTCAAAGAACGGCACGACCATGAACACGCCCGGCCCCTTCACCGCCTGGAACTTGCCAAGGCGGAAGACCAGCGCCTTCTCCCACTGCCAAGCAATCCGGATCATCCGGCTCACAAAGAAGGAGCCCAGGAGCCATAGCCCCGCCCAGAGAAAGCCTTGCGGGTTTGTTTCGGGATTTGGTCGGATTCCGATCAGCCCGAGCGCGGCAAGCACGAAGAAAATGATCGTCGGGAGTGGATTGCTCATAGAGGGTTACCCCACTCATTACGACACAAGTCCGATGCTATTTGGTTGCGGACTTTGCCAGTTCGTCGATTCGCATCTTCATCTCGGAGCGGGTCGCCTCGAGGATGCTCGGCGAAAGTCCAAGCCAGGCATGCTCCAACCCGCCTTTCGGGTTGACCAACAGGAACAACGGGGAGCCGCCCTTTGCCACGCTCTTGTAGATGGCCTGAGATCGGGCCCGCCCGTCCGCGCTCTTGTCGCCCGGCGCGCCGAGCCGATAGGTGGGGATCTTGAGCGAACGCACAAGCTCGAGCGCAAGGCTCGCCCGCGGATCGTCCGCGAAGATTAGGTACAGAAGCGAGGTCTTCTTCCCAAGCTTGTTCTCCAAACTCCACTCGTCCAGCGGGAACGGAAAGCCGGCCGCGATTCCGGGAGTGCGGGTAGGGAGTTGGAAGGGAACGAACTCCGCCGGAGCCTTCATCACAAACGCGTCGGAACCCAGCTTGGGCTTCAAAGTGATCGACGAGAAGATGACCTCCCGGTACGAGTTGCCCATCGGCGAACGCGACTCTCGTACGATGCGCAGGGGCTGCCCCTTCGCGTCCAACTCGACCACCGTCTTCCCCGAGGCCTGCCCTTGCGTGAAGGACAAGCTAAGGATGTCCCGGCCATTGCCCTTTGTGGCCACGTACTTTTGGTTCGGCGGGATCATCTGCTTAAGGTCGGCAGCCATCAGCTCAAAAGGGTAACCGTCGCGGGAGAGCGGGGAGATGTTCGAGATCAGGGTCAGCTGGCCCGGGTCCAGCGTCTGGCGATCGTAGATCTGTCGGGCCGAGGCGTAGTCTAGGGCCTCGTCGTTCACGATGAGGAGATCGTAAGGGTCGCCCCCACGGGTAGCCGAAAGGCGGACCTTGCCAGGAGCAAGCGTCAATGTTCCCTCTCCCCAGGTTGGGTCTAGCGTTCGAAACTTGTACTTCGCCGTCAGCGTCGAGGCCTGCTTATGCCAGGCTCGGTAACGCTGGAGAGCCGGCTCCGGAGAGGTTTGAGCAGCAACGACGGCAAAGATGGCGCAAAGCACGCTTCATCCTACTCCGCAAGAGCGCCGCTTCATTCCCGATCTATGCCACTGGCAGATCGTTGCCGGTGATCAAGCGGAACGCTTCCAGGTACTTGGCCCGGGTCTGAGCCACGATCTCGAGCGGAAGTTCCGGCCCCGGCGGCATCTTGTCCCAACCTGATGCCTCAAGGTAGTCCCTTAGGAACTGCTTGTCGTAACTGGGCTGGTTGGCGCCGGGCGCGAACTTGGATGCCTCCCAAAAGCGGGAGCTGTCCGGGGTCAGGGCCTCGTCGATCCAGATCAGTCCGTCCTCCGTCTCCCCAAACTCGAACTTGGTATCCGCCAGGATGAGCCCGCGCTGCTCCGCGTGGCGAGCCGCCTGAGCGTACAACTGCAACGTCCAGTCCCGAACCTTTCGAGCCGTCTCGACGCCCACGAGGTCCGCCGCCTGCGCGAAGCTGATGTTCTCGTCGTGGCCTTTTTCCGCCTTCGTTGCCGGCGTAAAGATTGGCTCGGGCAGACGGTCGCAGTTGCGGAGCCCGTCCGGCATCTGCAGCCCGTGCACCCGCCCTCCCTCTGCCACGTACTCCTTGTAGAGCGAACCAGCCAGATATCCCCGGGCCACGCACTCGATGACGAGCGGCTTCGCCTTCTTCGCCAAGGTCGCCCGGCCCTGGATCTCGGGCTGCGGACTGGGAAGCCGCTGCGCAATGACCTCGTCATCCACCGAGATCACGTGGTTTGGGCAAACCGCGGAAAGCATGTCGAACCAGAAGGCGCTCATCTGGTTCAAGATTCGGCCCTTGTCCGGAATCCCGTTGGCCATCACGCAGTCGAACGCGGAGATCCGATCCGTGGCCACGATCAGCACCGCATCGCCGAGGTCGTACACCTCTCGAACCTTGCCGATCCTTGCCGGAGGTAACCCGAAAAGCGCCGTATGCAAGAGCTCAGCCATGCCGCTCAGTATGTCCCAGCGGCTTTCGACCGAGAAGCTGGTCCGCCTCCCGCTCCACCCGGTCCATCTCGGCCTCGATGTGGAGGCGAATGGCTTCCGTTTGCTCGGGCGTAGATTCCGCCGGCACGTAGATCGGATCTCCGTACACGAATGCGCCACGGCCGAAAGGAATGGGAACCAGATAGCGATCCCAAGACTTCACGAGGACGCGCGGCGAAGCCGAAATCCCTACCGGGATCACCGGGACGCCCGACTTCTGGGCCATCAGCATGAGGCCGCCCTGTACTTGGCCGGACGGGCCTCGCGGGCCATCTGGTGTGATCGCCATCACGCCGCCCTCCTTGAGCGCGCGAATCGCCTCGATCGCCGCCATCGCGCCGCCACGCTTGGTGGAACCCCGGATTGTGTTGAATCCGAGGGTTTTGAACACGTGGTTCTGGATCTCCCCATCCCGGCTCTGGCTGATGAGCACCCAGTAGCCCTTGTGCCGATACCGGTAGCCCGCGCAGAAGGACCGCCCATGCCAGCCGGAAATCAGCGCTCCGCCCTTCAGCAACTCGCCGGAAGGCGCGTTGCGGTCCACAAACCGGATCGTGCTGCAAACCAAACACGCCAGCCGCCCCAAGGTCTTGCCGACGACGTCCGGGCGATCCTTCAGCCAGCGCCTCAACGAATCCAACCCCGCTGACGCGCGACGTCAACCGCCGGGTGGAGGGGCGTCTCGTCCACCAATTCCTTTAGGGCCGCCTCGCAAAGCTCCGGACTCCCGTCGCGGTCGAGACCTCCCAACGTGAGAAGGGCGTCCGGACGTTCTGACCCGCGCTCCTCGGCTACCGATCGCAGAAGTAGCCGCGCCGCCTGCGTCTGCGTCTCGGCGATTCGGCCCGCCACCTTCATCCGCTCCATAGGAGCCAGCTGGGAGAGCTGACCCATCTCGCCTAGCCGCTCCACGCTTTGGGCGATCCCGGCGTCGTCCTCCACCGAGAGCAGTTGCCTACGCACCGAGCCCTCTTCCTTCGCCTCGCCCAATTTCTCCAAGGCCGCCGCAAGGCTACGAAGGGCGGCCAAGTCCTGAGGACGCTCGGCAAGAATTGCCCGGGCCGCCGTGGCCGAGGCGGCCGGCCCTCGGTCGTTCATGCGCCGAAGGGCCTCATGGGAGAACTCGATCTGAGCTAGGTCCGGCGCTCGAAAAAGCAGGCTGAGCACGATGCCCGCCGCCAAGCCGCCGAGATGCGCCCAGAACGAAACCGCCAGGTCTTGGTCCCCGATCCGCACCACCGCCCCGAGCACCTGCAGCAGAACCCAGATTCCGATGACGACCGCCACCGGAGCGCCCACCTTGGGAGCAAGCGGCACCTTCATCCCCAAGTAGCGAAGCGCGTAGTAGCCCACGCAAGCGGCGATGCTTCCGCTTGCGCCCACCAGATAGGGCGCGTCGGGGGTGGCCCGGAACACCACCCAGTGGGCAAAAACGCCCAAGAGCCCGCCCAAGAAGTAGACCGCCACGAACCGTGCCGAGCCGGTTGCGAGCTCCACCGCCACCCCGACCGCCGCCAGGAAAACCATGTTTCCCAACAGGTGAAGCAGGTTGGCGTGGAAGAAGATCGAGGTCAGCGCGGTGGCGACGGTCGGAGCCTCGGGGCGGAACGCCACCGTGTCCAGCACCGCCGGATCCAGCGTCGCGATGAACGCGGCCACCAAGTTGGCTCCGATCAGAACCAGCGTTGCGAGGGGTAGCCGCTTTGCCGTCAATCGTCCCCTAGGGCATCCTCGGGAATGTCCACGTTAACGTAAGACTCCTGAACGTCGTCCAGGTCGTCCAGAGCGTCCAGCAGCTTAAGAAGCTTGAGGATGTCGTCCGGGCCGAGTTCCGCCTTGTTGGTGGGGATGTAGGTCAAGGAAGCTTCGGCGGACTTGTAGCCCGCCTTCGCCAACGCCTCGTTCGCGGTGTGGAGGTTCTCGATCGCGGTGTAGACCAGGAAGGACTCGCCGTCGTTGACCACGTCGTCGGCGCCCGCTTCCAGCGCCGCCAGGGTGAACTCGTCTTCGTCCAGGCCTTCGCTCGGCATGATGATCTCGCCGAGGTGCTTGAACTGCCAGCTCACCGAGCCGTTCTCCGCCATGTTTCCGCCGTTCTTGCTGAACGCGTGCCGGATGTCGGCAACGGTGCGGTTCTTGTTCTCGGTGTAGACCTCGAGCATGATCGCCGCGCCGGAGGGGCCGTAGCCTTCGTACGTCAGCTCTTCGTAGTCCACACCCTCGATCTCGCCGGTACCGCGGGCGATGGATCGCTTGATGTTGTCCGCGGGCATGGAGACGCTTCGGGCCTTCTCAATTGCGAGGCGCAGCCGGGCGTTCATGCCGGGGTCGCCGCCGCCCATTCGGGAAGCAACGATGATCTCTCGCGAGAGCTTGGTGAACATCTTCCCCCGGATCGCATCCTGCTTTCCTTTCCGAATCCGGATGTTCTTCCACTTGGAATGGCCTGCCATTCCGTTATTTTGGCACTTCGGCCCCGCTAGCGGTCGTAAGTGTGGTCAAGCGGGCCGCACAGGGTGTGGCGCAGGCTCTTGCCGACCGGCCAAATCGCCAAAACCAACTCCCGACTGCCCTCCCCCCGGAACTGCTTGGCGAGCTTGGCCGGGTCCTCTCCGGCCGCTCCCCGGGTCTTGACCACGATGGGTCCGCCGCCGAGTTCGCGGATCCTTCGCGTGGTCTCCTTGGCGTCGGCTTTTCCGCTGTAGAGCACCTCGTAAGGCTTGAGCCACGGGGATTCCGTTCTAGGGCCGATGAGATAGCCGTTGGAGTCCCCCAGGAGCCTTAGGCCGAACGCGGGTAGACAATGAGCTCGGATGGCCGCCGGGTCGGCCTCCATAAGGAACTCGCCCGGGTGGGCCTCGGTGACGATCCAGCCGCCCTCCTGGGCGGCGAGGGCCTCGCCCGAGCCCACGTGGACGGCAAACCGGCCGGGCTGGGCTTCCTCTCCGATCAGGACCAGGGCCTCGCGGCACTCCCCGCCGTAGCTGACGAATTCGAGCCTTGGGCCGAGGCTCTCGAGGAAATCGTCCGGGAGCAGCGGGCTCAGCTTGATGAGGCCCAGCTTGCCGCACTTCATCCTCTCCACCAGTTCCTGGGGGTTCGGGGCGAAGTTCTCGGGATCGAGGGTTCTTTTGCCCTCCACCCGGCGGGCGGGATCGGCGAAAACGTAGGGCGGCCAGTCTGCGGTGAAACAGTCTTGGAGGTGGACCGGGGCGTCCAAGTTGTGGATTCGAAGGTTGTGGCGGGCACAGGCGACCCTTTCTTCGTCGAGGTCATATCCTTCCGCCGGGCCACGTTGGGCGAGGGCGATCAGGTCGGCGCCGATGCCGCAGGTGAGGTCGGCGACCAAGGCGCCGGCAGGGAATCGGGAGGCGTGGAAGGCGGCGATGGCTTCATGGGTCGCCTGTTCCAGGGCTTCCTTGACGAAGAGCATCCTTGGCGCTTCGGCGAACTTACGGCTGGCCCTGAGGCGAAGCTCCCACTGCCCAAACGCCCAGCGGGCGGCGTCCGGGCCGGTGGCTCGAGCTACCTTGTCCACGTTGCTGGCGGTCAGCGGAAGTCCCTTGGCGAGTTCCAGGGCTTGCTCGCGCAGGGGGTCCATACGCGGAGTGTATCTGTCCGTAACCTCCAAAGAAGGGATAGGATGATAACGTGATCTCAACCCTTAGCGCAATCCTTGTCCTTGGCCTACCGTTCGGATTCGAGGAGCCGGAATCCCAGGCCTATTCCTGGAAGAACGTCGAGATCGTGGGTGGCGGCTTCGTCACCGGGATCGAGTTCCATCCTCGCCAGAAGGATTTGATCTACGCCCGAACCGACATCGGAGGGATCTACCGATGGAATCCGAAAACGGCGCGCTGGATCCCCCTCCACGACTTCGTCCAGCGCAAGGACTGGACGCTCTATGGCGCAGAGAGCGTGGCGATGGACCCCACCGACCCCCGGAAGCTCTACCTGGCGGCGGGCATGTACTCCAACCACTGGAGCGGAAACGCTTCGATCCTGCGGTCCAACGACCAAGGGTCGACGTGGCAACGCACAAACATGCCGTTCAAGATGGGTGGCAACGAGGATGGACGCTCGATGGGCGAGCGTCTGGCGGTCGATCCAAACTTAGGCAGCAAGCTGCTCTTCGGCTCTCGGCACAACGGCCTATGGGAGAGCCTGGACGGAGGCGCCACCTGGGCTCAGAGCCAGAGTTTTCCGATCCAGAGCCGAACCAACGGCATCGGGATCGGTTTCGTTCTGTTCGACGCGGCAAGCGGCGCGCGAGGCAAGCAAACGCCAACCATCTACGCCAGCGCCGGACTCAAGCAGACCCCGATCTACCGAAGCCAAGACGGGGGAGAGAGTTGGCACCTCCTTCCGGGCCAACCCCTGGGCTACCTGCCGCACCATGCCGAGTTATCGCCAGACGGAACGCTCTACGTCACCTACGGCGACGCCCCGGGGCCGAATGGCATGGCCGACGGCGCGGTCTGGAAGATGAAAGACGGGGTCTGGACGGAAATCACCCCCGTAAAGCCGGGCCCAGGCAATGGCTTCGGCTACGCGGGACTGGCTCTCGACGCCTCCAACCCGAACGTGGTCATGGTCTCCAGCATGGACAAGTGGTCGACCAAGGACGAGATCTGGCGCTCCCTCGATGGCGGCAAGACCTGGAAGGGGCTGAGCCCAAAATCTCACCGAGATAGCTCCACCAGCCGCTTCTTGGACTGGGGTCGCGGCGAGGCCGAGTTCGGCCACTGGATCGGCGACGTCGAAATCGATCCTCACAACCCGGACCGGGCGATGTACGTAACCGGGGCCACCATCTGGGGAACCGGCAACCTGCGCGCAGCGGACAAGGAAGAGACGACCCACTGGAAGGTTCGGGCCGAAGGCCTTGAGGAGACGGCGGTGATCTGCCTGATCAGCCCGCCCAAGGGCGCACACTTGATCAGTGGGCTCGGCGACATTGGCGGCTTCCGCCACGACGATTTTGGAAAGTCGCCGGCGGCCGGAATGTGGACGAATCCCACGATCTCCAGCACGGACAGTCTCGACTTTGCCGAGAGTAAGCCAAACCTGATGACCCGCACGGGCCGGGGGGGAGCGCCGGTGTCGGCCGGTCTTTCAAAGGACGGCGGCAAGACGTGGACGCCGTTCAAAAGCCCGGGCGGGAGCCTGCGCGGCGGGGGCGTTGCCGCCATCTCTAGCGACGGCGAAACGATCGTGTGGTCGCCGGAAGGTGGATCGCCCTGCGTGTCGAGGGACGGGGCTCTCACCTGGACCGAAGTCAAGAGCTTGCCCGCCGGCGCCCGCCCGGTCGCAGACCGGGTTGATCCCAACCGCTTCTATGCCTACATGGCGCGGGGCAACGAGATTTGGGCAAGTTCGGACCGCGGAGCGACCTTCCTGCCGGTGGCCACGATCCAGTCAACCGGCAGCGTCCTTAAGGCGGTGCCGGGCAAGGTGGGCCACCTGTGGCTGCCAACAGACAACGGTTTCGCCCGATCAATCGACGGAGGCAAGACCTTTGTCCGCGTGCCGTCCATCCAGTCCGCGGAGTCGGTCGGGTTCGGCAAAGCTGCCCCTGGGGCGGGCTACCCGTCGATCTACCTTTTAGGGGTCGTCCAGCACCGCCAAGGAATCTACCGCTCGGACGACGAAGGAAGGTCCTGGGTCAAGATCAACAGCGACGCCCAGGGATTCGGCACGATGCAGGTGATCGTAGGCGACCCCCGAATCCACGGTCGGGCGTACCTCGGCACCAACGGTCGGGGCGTCCTGGTCGGCAACCCGAAGTAGGCGCCCGGCCCAAACGCAAAGAAGGCCCGGAGTTTCCTCCGGGCCTTCTTTGGTCAGCTTAAGCGCTGGCTTGGGCTGGGATTACCAGCGTCCGCCGCCGCCGCTTCGGCCGCCGC
>JBGSIJ010000020.1:0-26561 GCA_041742595.1 Fimbriimonadaceae bacterium
GCGCGCGCTCGGCCGCGAGCCAAGAGATCATCGCCGCCGCCGCCGCCAGGTGGGTGGTGAGGAAGGCGTTGATCGCCACGTCGTTCGCGGCCAGCGCGCTGCCCGCGTTGAACCCAAACCAACCGAACCAGAGCAGTCCCGCCCCGAGAAGGGTGAGGGTGATGTTGTTCGGGGGAGGAGTTAGCGACTTTCGCTTGCCCAGCACGATGCACAGCGCAAGCGCGGTCACGCCGCTCGAAAGGTGGACTACCGCGCCGCCGGCAAAGTCGAGGGCGCCAAGCTTGAACAGCCATCCGTCGGCGTTCCAGACCCAGCAGGCGATCGGCGCGTACACCACCAGCGACCACAAGATCATGAAGATCAGGTAGCTCTTGAAGCGAGCCCGCTCGACGATCGCACCCGAAACGAGCGCGGGCGTGATGATCGCGAACTTCATTTGGAAGAGCATGAAGAGGGCAGCCGGGATCGTTTGGGTGCCATACGGAAGGGTAAGCGAGACGTCCTTACCCATCACGAAGTCAAAGCCGCCGATGAAGCCGTTGGGAGCCGGGCTGAACGCCAACGAGTAACCGACCGCGACCCACAAGATGCTGACCACGCCCATCATCACGAAGCTCATCAGCATCGTGTTCAGAACGTTCTTGCGGTGAACCATCCCGCCGTAGAACAGCGCCAGAGCAGGCGTCATGAGCAGGACGAGCGCGGTCGCCACGATCAGGAAGACGCTGTCGCCCTTGTCGATCGCGGGCGCCGCGTCTTGGGCTAAGGCAAAGGTAGTGGTGGCAAGCAAAGCCGCCAGAGTCGAGGCGAAACGGGTTCGCATAACGATGGGAAACCTCCAAGCAGATGTGATGCCCGACGCTGGGGTTGGCCCCTCGACTTTGAGAGAACCATAATATACGAAAGAACTGGCCCATTTGGGAGCCTATTTTTCCAGCCAGGCTCGCTGGCGTGTCACATCCCAGAGAAATTGCTAGCCCCGATAAACTGTCGCTCGACTGTCGGATACAATCAGCGCAATGGACCCGAGGTTGGAGAGATACCGACGTCTGGCCCCGTTCTCCCTTGAGGAGTTGACGGAGGCCACGAACGGCATTCTCGGCACTTTCGGACTCGACGAAGTCACCCCTAGGACCGTCCGCTACTACATCTCCGAGGGTGTCCTGCCTCCGCCGGAGGGATCCCGAAAGCTTGCCCGCTACCCTTACACCACGCTTCTTGCCCTGATTGCCGCCCGCGCGATGCAATCCCGAGGGTGGGAACTCGGCCGCATCGCCGAAGCCCTGCGCCCGATTCAAGAAGACGACTTTCAGCTTCGCGACACCGTCGATTCGCTCCTGGTCCACCGGGCCCCCGAATCGTCTCCGCACGCGATGCTCTCCGAGCAGGTTGCTCGCTACGATATGGAGGTCCAGGCGTTCTCCCCAATGGCCTCCCCCCGCAAGCCTTCCCGCGCGCACGGACACGCCCCGGAGGTATGGCACGAACTGCCCCTCGGACCGCGGGTGCGGCTTCAATACCAGGGGGACCTCGATCTTGAAGTTCTGAGCCTCGCGCAGGAAGCCGTCGAAGAACTGTCGCAAAATTTGCCAGACTGAGCGTTTACTGTTGCTTACTGATTGATAAGTGTCGTATAATCACGACATGGAAAGCCGAAGCAACGCTCACAACCCCCACTTCGCCATCGAGACCACCGCCGTTGAGACCGCCGAAGGCAAGTTCCTCGTCATCTCGGTAGCCAATCAGGACGAGCTGCCCACCGAAACCCCGAGCCTCCAGATCGCCTTGGTCTTGGATCGAAGCTCCTCGATGGGCGGCGAGAAGATCCAGATCGCCCGCATGGCGGCCGCCGAGATGGTGCGCAGCCTCAACCCCACCGACCGCGTGGCGGCCGTGATGTACGACGACCGCGTGGACGTGATCTCCCGCCTCGCCGTCCCCGACGAGATCCTCGCCCGCAAGCTGGAGCGCATCGACGTTCGAGGCTCCACCAACCTCTACGGCGGCTGGGTTCAGGCCGCCAAACTCGTGGGTCCCGGCGGACGGGTACTCCTGCTCTCGGACGGCCAAGCGAACGTGGGACGGTTCACCGACGCCCGTAACCTGGCGATCCACGCCAGCCTGAGCCGCGAGAAGTTTGGGGTCACCACCAGCACGGTGGGAGTGGGCACGGACTACGACGAGGAACTCATGGCCGAAATGGCCCGCGCCGGCGGCGGAAACCACTACTACGCCCACTCGCCGGAGGCCATCCTCCAGGCTTTCAGCCGGGAGCGGTTCTCCGCCGAGGCCCTCGTCGTCGAGGAGGCGTGCATCATCGTGGATTCGGCCCAGCACGCCCTTGGCTCCTTCTGGACCCAAGAGAAGAAGATGGCGGTCGTTCCCGTCGTCTCGCTTCCCCGCTTGCTGTCGGTCAGCTTCCGGCTCCGGGGAGAGTCCACCTGGATCCGGGTCGAGGTTCCGGTTCCGACCGAGTTCTGCGCCGACCCCGTCGCCAGCCTCGAAGTGATTCTTGACCGGGTTGCCGCGACGGAGCGCGAGTCTGCCACCGTTCGCAACTCCCGCCAGGCTCAGGAGCTCGCCAAGCGGGTTCGCGAACTCCTGCTCCGGCTCCTCGCCCATCCGCTCTCCCAGGAGGGCTGGGTGATGGCCCGCATCGAGGCCATGGAGCGAACCCTAGAGCGGCTGGAGCAGCTCGGGCGGGAGTACGAGGAGGGCGTGGCATCGGACCACCGCAAGCGCAGCCACCAGCGCCACTTCAACGACCTGAACCGGTCCCGCAGCTTCTCGTCCTTTGAGGAGGAAATCGCCGGATTGGTCGCCGAGAAAGCGATTCACTTCGAGGCCTATCAGGCCGTAGCCCCCTCCGCGCAGGGAGCCGAGGACCTCATGTCCGGGATTCCTCTCGAACGGTGGGTCGAGTGGAAAGCGGCGCCCGTCGGGCGGCGCGGGAAGTTCCTGCTCGTCGGTTGCGAGGACCCCACCGACGGCTTCCTCCTGGAGCAGATTCGCCGCGCGGCGAGCGAGCCGGTGAAGTTGATCCCCCTCCCGATGGCCGACGTCAAGGCCCACTGGGCCCGCCTCTAGCGCTCAGTCCGGGCGGCTCTCTGGTTCCGGGGAGCCGCCCTGCACCTTCACGATGCAACCCCGCATCTTGGGCTCCACAAACACGAACAGCGTGGCGGAGCCCACTCGCACCACCGCAAACGCGGCGTGCCAGTCGTCCATCACGATGTCCCGGAGCGTGCGCCGGATCTCGCCGCGCAACGCGTGCCCTTCCAGCTTGTCCGGCGAGCCGTAGACCACCTGGACCTCCGCATGGGTGGATTCGAATCCCGCAAGAGACGAGATCCGAGTGTCCCAGTCGTGGTAGACCGAGCCCTCGCCGAAGAACCGATTCCCGAAGTGGGTCTTGGGCACCCCGAAGAACTTGAGGAAGCGCTTGTGCATGTGGCCCGGCACCATTCCCTCGACAAAGGTCTCGAAGGCCGCGTCGGTTTCCGCCTCCTCCATCAGCCTTGGCGTGGCCCAGAGTTTCTTCCAGCGCTCCAGCCGATCCGCGGGGGTTACGTTTGTGATGGGCTTGGCCATGCCTTCAGTCTAGTCGGTCTCCGTCGGCAGCTATGTCCGGGAGGTAGCCCGAGGAAAGTCGGACGAAGCTTTTGCCAGGTTCCCGCGATCCTCATGTTTTCCTCATCTCCACACCACAAACTGGAGCCTAGAGACTCAGCGTAGAGTACATATAGTTAGGAGACCAAACATAATGAGGCCCGTTCCTCTAGCCCTGGCGGTCGTCGCCGTATCTGTAGTTGGATTCATCTGGTACAGAGTCGCATCTCCAAGAACATCCAACAAGGTTGTATACACCTTTGCTCCGGCAGAGATCGGAGACGTCAAGAAGACCGTTTCCGCGAGCGGCACGCTTGAAGCCTGGACGACGGTAGACGTCAAATCCAAAGCCGGCGGGCGGATCAATCTCCTTGCCGTCGATGTCGGGTCCAAGGTGGCCACCGGCCAGATCATCGCCAAGATCGACCCGACCGATTCCCTCCTCACCTACAACCAGGCCAAAGCCAGCACCCAGTCCGCGGTCGCCAAGCAGGCGCAGAGCACCGAAACCTACGGGCTTACGGTTTCCCAAGCCGCCATCGCGGTGCAAAAGGCTCGCGCAAGCCTGGCCTCCTCCCAGGCATCCTTAAGGCAGGCCGCCTCTAGACTCCAGACCGCGCAAACCGAGAGCGCTATCCAGCCCAGCCTGACCAGCGCGGCGATCCTCCAGGCCAAGTCCGCCGCCGAAGTCGCCGCCCAGAACCAGGCCAAACTGCTGGCGACCCAGGCCCAAGACCGCTCGAGCGCGAAGGCAACCTACGATCAAGCCGTCGCCAACGACCGGAACGCCCAACTCGACCTGGAACGCCAGCAGGCGCTCTACGACAAAGGCTTTGTCGCGGGGTCCACGGTAGACGCCGCCCGCGCGAACGCCGCAACCACCGCGGCTTCCGTAGCCTCCGCCAAGTCTCGCTTGGACACGATCAGCGCACTCCAGAGAGCAGAGAGGGACTCGGCCGCCGCGAACGCACGCCAAGCCAACGCGGCCTACCGTTCCGCCCGCGACAATGCGTACGTGGTGCAGACCAAGAAGAACGGCCTGAGCGAGAGCCGAAACGCCCTTCTTCAGGCCCAGGCCGCCGTGCAAGTCTCCCAGGCCCAGCTCGCCGATGCCATCGCCGCCCAGGCGAACGGCTCCATCCGCAGGCTGGACATCACCTCCGCGATGGCCGGCCGCCAAAGCGCGGAAGCCCAGTTGGTCAACGCCAAAGCCACCCTCGATCAGACCGTGGTCCGTGCGACCTCGGACGGCGTGGTGCTCCAGAAGTACGTGGAGCAAGGCACGATCATCACGTCCGGCCTCTCGCTCAGCTCCGCCGGGACCTCCATCGTCCAGATCGGCGACGTCTCGCGAATGTACGTGGACGTGGCGGTCGACGAGACGGACATCTCCAGCATCCGGCTGGGAGAGCGCGTCGACATTTCGTTCGATGCCTACCCCAAGCGGGCTTTCAGCGGCATGGTCGCCAAGATCAACCCGCAAGCGGTCGTGGAGTCCAACGTCACCACCGTTCATGTTCGCGTTGAGGTGGACAACCGAGCGGAGGGCTTTGCCGACCTCAAGCCCGAGATGAACGCCACCTGCGAGTTCATCGAAGCCGAGGCCAAGGGCGTGGTCAAGGTCCCCAGCGAAGCAGTCATGGCCGAGAGCGGCCAGCACTATGTCCAAGTCGCCATCGGCGGTCCAGCCGCCGATCGTCCTCCCGGCGACGGACCTCCGCCCAACCCACCCAAGAATCCGGCAACCCCTAGGGTCGAGCGCCGTAACATCAAGATCGGAATCGTCGGCAACGAAGCCACCGAGATCGTTACGGGCCTCCGCGCCGGCGACCTCGTGGTCGTCTCGACCGAAGAACCCGAGGCGCCAGCCACCGACGCCGCGCCGAAGGCCGCATTCGGCGGCGGCGGGATGCCCGGTGGGCCACCTCCAGGGATGGGAGGCGGGGGAGGCCGAAGGTGACCACCGCCGAGGCTCGAAAGAACCTGCAGCCGCCCGCCAGTTGGGACCTGACTGCCCTCGCCATCAGCTTCGTCATGGCCATGCGCGGGGTCACCGCCAACAAACTCCGCGCGTTCCTGACGACTTTGGGAGTGGTGATCGGAGTCGGCGCGGTCATCGTCGCGGTCGGCATCGGGGAGGGGTCCAAGGCAGCGGTCGCCGCAAGCCTCAAGAACCTGGGGACCAACTCGCTTACCGTTATGCCCGGACGCCAACAAAGGGGCGGCATTTCGATGGGATTCGGCTCGCGAAGCACCCTTACCCTGGAAGACGCCGAGGCGATTTTGAAGTCGTGCAAAAGCGTCCAGGCGGTCTCGCCCCAAGCCGGCCAGTCCGCTCAGGTCAAGGTCGAGAACAAGAACGACAACGTGAGCATCAGCGGAGTGGGGACCTCGTACCCCGCGATCAACAACCACGTGGTGACCAAAGGCCGCTTCTTCACCGAGACTGAGAACCTCTCCCGCGGCCGAGTAGCCGTTCTGGGGGCCACCACCGCTGCCGACTTCTTCGGCAAGACGTCGCCCTTGAACAAGCGCATCCGGATCGCCGGGCAGAACTTCCAGGTGATCGGCGTCTTCAAAGCGAAAGGTGGCCAGGGTCCCCGCAACCCGGACTCCGGCGTCTACGTTCCGCTACGAACCGCGATGAAGCGGTTGTTCGGGCTGGACAACGTTCAGAACATCACCTGCCAGGCTAAGTCGGCCTCCGTGATGAAGAAGGCTCAAACGGAGATCACCGATCTACTGACGAAGCGCCATAAGTTGGCGGGCGGGACCACGGACTTCATCATCTTCAACCAAGCCGACCTGATGGAGGCCCAAGACGCCCAGCAATCTACCTTCACCACCCTGATCACCTGCCTCGCGATCGTCTCGCTCGGCGTTGGCGGAATCGGCATCATGAACATCATGTTGGTCTCGGTGACGGAGCGAACCCGCGAGATCGGCGTCCGCAAAGCCATCGGCGCACGCCAGCGAGATGTGCTGGCCCAGTTCATCATCGAAGCCCTCTTCCTCTCCTCGCTGGGCGGAGTCCTAGGCGTGGCGGCCGGCTACAGCGGTGCCGCAATCGTTGGCAGAGCCAACGGCTGGAGCGTGCAGATCGCGAGCGGCACGGTGCTGATGGCCTTTGGATTCAGCGCCATGGTGGGAGTGTTCTTCGGGTTCTATCCGGCCCTGAAAGCCTCCCAGCTCAGACCCATCGAGGCGCTTCGCCATGAGTAACGACCTCATCGTCACCAAAGGCCTGTGCAAGTACTACTCCACCGGCGATGCCCGCGTGGTCGCCCTCGAAGACGTCAGTCTGACCGTCCCTACTGGGGATTTCGTGGCCATCATGGGGCCTTCCGGGTCCGGAAAGTCCACCTTCATGAACATGGTTGGTTGTCTTGATGTCCCCACCAAGGGCACATACACCCTTGAGGGCCTTCCGATCGACGAGCTCTCGGCCGACGAACTCGCCCTCGTGCGATGCACCAAGATTGGGTTCGTCTTCCAGAACTTCAACCTGATCGCCCGCACCACCGCGCTGGCCAACGTGGAGATGCCTCGCTACTACAGCTTCCGGGGCTTCAAGGACCGGGCCGAGGCCGCTCGCAAGCGCCTCGCCGAAGTTGGCCTGGCGGACCGGGCAAAGCACGTTCCCAGCGAGATGTCCGGCGGGCAGCAACAGCGAGTGGCGATCGCCCGCGCCCTGGTGAACGACCCCTCCTTGATCCTTGCCGACGAGCCTACCGGCGCCCTAGACTCCCATTCCACGATCGAGATCATGGCGATCTTCCAGCGGCTAAACCAAGAGGGCAAAACTGTGATCGTGGTCACCCACGAGCAGGAGGTGGCCAACCACTGCAAACGCATCGTCCGGTTCCTGGACGGAAGGGTGGTCTCGGACGAGCCCGTTATCGACCCGGTCGACGCGGCGAAGACTCTGGCCGCCCAGGGGGCCGTCGCACCTATTTCCGGGACTTGACGGATTCTGCAGACGTGCTTTACTTGAGCATGCGCTCAAGCACCGTATGTTTGCTGGCCTCCGTCGCCGCCATGTCCCATGCCAGCCCAACCGCCCAGGTGGTGGGCCAGAACGGCTCGAAGTACGTGGTGGACGTCCCAACCCAGTCCGAGGTGGTGACCTCCAACACGACGTTCTCCACGGATAGTCTGGCCATGGACCTCGGCGGGAGCCTCTACAGCGCAGACGCTTCGGGCGATATCTACAACGTGACCTCGCCCTTTCCCTTCCTGGTGGGCAGCACCGGCCTAGGCCAAGTCGGCGACTTGGATTACGCCAACAACGGACTGTGGGGCTACAGCAATGCCGCTTCCAGGCTGTTCTTCTTCGACTTCTCCCTTTCCGCGGTTACCTACCAGACGGCAATCTCCGGCCTCACGGGCACCATAACCGGGGTCGCCTACCGACCCTCGACCGGAGCCATCTTCCTGAGCGGCAACACCGGCTACAACACGGACTACCTGGCCCGCGTCCTGCCCTACGCCACAAGCGCCACCGTCCTTGGCTCGCTTGCCCACTCCGACTCGCTGAGCTACGTATCCGACATCGACTTTGACGGCTCCGGGAGCCTGTACGCGATGACCTGGTACCACCGCGACTTCCTGACCGTGAACCCGCTGACGGCAGCCACCAGCCTGGTTGCCGCCGGCCCCCACCGTGACGTGACCGGCATGGCGCTCAACCCGGTCCCGGAGCCTGCCAGCCTCTTGGCTATCGCCATGGGCGTCGGCGCGGTCGCGCGCCGACGCCGAAAGGCTTAGCCACTCAGAGGACACCTGCGGTCCAGCCACTGCGCTAGCGTCGCCGTCGCGCAAGGGCCGCGAGGCCAAGTAGGAGCGCGCCCAAGGTAGCGGGCTCGGGTACCGGCGTCACCACGATGTTGTCGTAGTACACCGAGTTCAGCCCTAGCAACTGGCCGTCCGGATCGTAGTCGGCAGCCCCCCAAACAACGGTTCGGAAGCCCTGTCCTTGGGCGTTTAGGTTTGCCGTCAGAATGTTGTTCGCGGCAAGAGAGTCTGCCGCAGCGTACGTGTAGTGGGCGCTTCCTAGGACGGTCGAGTCAAAATCGTCTTCGTAGGCGTGCAGCCACACCTCGTCCTGATCAAAGCCAAAGTCGCCGGCCTCTACGGAGAAGGATGTGATCGGAGCGCTAAAGGTCATCTGGAAGTAACCCTGAGTGCGGTCGAAGAACGGATCCAAGCTAGTGGTTCCCCAGCTCGCCGGCATGCCGGCAATGACCTCGCTATTCTTGACGAAGTCGAACCTGCCGCCGGGAGACTCGTTGTCGGCCGCAAGTCGAGCCAAGGTGAAGCCCAGCGGGACGCTATCAGAGATCGTCACCCAAGTCCCAGGGTGTCCCACGGAGCCCGCAGACTGTGCCCACTCGAACGACTCGAAGTCGATGAGGAGCGCGTTGGCGCTTGCTCCAGCGGCCAAAACGGCGCCCAGCGAAGCGATACGATGTAGTTTCATGTGCCTGACCTCCTTACAGTTGGTCAGAGTCAGACTACGTCGGGCTGAGCCCAGCGGCTAGCCTCACTTTTGAGTGAAGCGCCTTAGGGGTCACACGTTAGGATGTCCCCATTCTCAAGGCCCTACCCGCCCAGCAGTCCGGCAACCGAGATGTCCTCATCGAGGGCCTCCCATGAAATGCCGACCCCGCCCCCGATGAGCCTCCAGTTCAGGCGCTCGACTGGAGTAGCGTTCGCGAGGCGCGGAAACCACTCGAGCGGAACGCTCAAGGTACGACCATCTGCCAAGGCGACAACAAGCTCACACTCGCCGAAGCTAACTCCCGTAGCGAGCGCCGAAACCTTAGGAATCGCCAAAGAACTCATTCCACTTATCCTCGAACAATACGTGGCTATCCTCAACTTTACGGCGGATTTCGGCAAGTTGGTGGGCTCGAAAGCCAGTAGAACGCTCGATCCGCATCGGATTGAGCCAGTACTTTGCGCAGGCACCCGAGGCCCCAACGTGGATTTGGGGTGGCTCTGTACCCTCGTTGCTGAAGAAGAAGAACCGATACGGGCCGACCCGCAGAACTGTAGGCACCAGAATATTCTACGCGTCGGCATTCCTTGGGCCGGGCGGCTCACCTTGGTCAGCCTAGCAAAGACTTGCCAAGCTCTTGAAATCCGACCACCCGATCTGGGAGGGAATCTGCGTCGGCTTCCGGACAGAAGGTTTCGGCGAGTACCTCTCGCGAGTGGGATCGGGTTGAGAGCGAGGATGCCAAGCGGTCCCAGGGCCTCATTGGCCGCCTACCGCAAACGTATATCGACCAGAGCCAACCAACTTCTCCCCGGCGGGAAGCGCTACGATGGCTGACGAATTGGGCGGGACCACGACCTCTACGACCACGCCCTTCCCTTCCCGACGCCATCCGCTCTCGATCACCCCGTACTCTGAGCGGTACGTCGCCCGCGCCCAGTCTAGGCCCTCCACCAGCGCAGGTTGGATCCGGAACTTCTTGAATCCGTCCACCGGCTGAATTCCGGCGAGGTCGTGATAGAACCACTCCATGATCTGGCCCAGCATGAAGTGGTTTTGAGACGAGCTTGGATTGGCGTCCCAGGCCTCGGTGAGACTGGTCGCGCCTTTGGAGAGCTGGTAGCCGTAGCCGGGCTTGTCGCTCTGGTTGTTCATGGCGAACACCACATCCGAGCGTCCGCCGTCGGCAAGGGCGCGTAGGACGTATCGGTAACCCACATCGCCCGCCGTGACCGACTGGGCCTGGATGTCCTTCACCAACTGCGCCAGCACGCTCGCCCGATGCTGAGGCTCAATCAAACCCATGACTAACGGAATTGCGCTCGAAGTCTGCGAGCCGGTGGCATAGTAGCCCTTGGCGGGATCGAAGAAACGCCGGTTGAACGCTTGGCGAATCTCTTTGCTCGTCCGGTCATAGAGCTCCGCGTCCTCCGTCTTTCCTAGCATCTTGGCCACCTGGGCCATCACTACCGAGTCCTGATAGTAGAAAGCCGTGGCGGTAAACGGGATCGGAGTCAGCTTGGAGAATCCGGGAGCGCCCGGCCCGATGTCGTACCAATCGCCCAGGCCGTGCGACACGATTCCGTCCTTCGACATCGAGCGCAGGTACTCCACGTACCGCTTCATCGCCCCGTAGTGCCGCTCCAGCAACGAGACGTCTCGGTGGAACAAGTACTGCTGCCAGGGAACCAAAACCACCGCGCTCCCCCACTCCGGCGAATCTACGAATCCGCCCTGAAAGACGGTGAACTCGGGCGCGATGTCGGGCACCAGCCCGTTCTCGCGCTGGCTGTCTTCCACGTCTTGCATCCCCTTGGCGAACAGAGTGGAGAGATCGTGTTCGTACCTCAGAGAGGGGCCGTTGAGGTGGTACTGCTCCAGCCAGCCGAGCCGTTCGCGGTGGGGGCAATCGGTGATAACGCTCACCAGATTGCTGCACTGAGCCCACCGGATCAGGCGGTGGGTCCGGTTGAAAAGCTCGTTAGAACAGGAGAACGTTCCCACCTCGGGAGCCGACGAGTGCACGACCACGCCTTCCAGCTTCTCTACCTTGGGCAGCTGGCCATCGCGAGCCGCGATGCGTTCGACCTGCAAGTATCGGCATCCGTGGTAGAAGAACTTGGGAAAGTAGGTAGCCCGTTGGCCGTCCAAAGTGAGCTGCCACCAGCAATCGCCTCCGCCCACCGACCCCCGATCTACCGAGCCGTCGGGCTTCAAGAGCTCTCCTGGAATGATCCTAACGGCGGAGTCAGCGGGGCCGGAGGCCCGGAGCCGAATCATGAAGGAGGCATTCTGCCCGAGGTCCCAGACCTCCACCCCTGGCCTCAGCTCCTTAACCAGCTTGGGTTGGAATGTTTCGTGGGTTTGAATGGGGGGAGCGGCCGAGCTTACGCCCCTTAGGGTCCCTCCGGGACCTTCCATCACGGCTGCCTTCGGCCAGGTCTGGCCAAATCCGGGCTTGTCCCACCCTTTCTGGACGAGACGCAGATCGTAGTCCTCGCCGCCATACACGCTGGAGAAAGTGATCGGTCCAGCGTGGGAAGACCAGTTCCCGTCGGTGCCTACCGTCTCCGACTGGCCGTCCGCGTAAACCAGCTTGATCTGCGCGATGGCCTGCTGGGGGCCCAGATAGGAGGTGAACTTGGTGTAGCGCGGACCGTGGACGTTGTCCATCCCGTTCCCCAGTAGGACTCCCGCCGCGTTAGGACCCGGTTTCAGGAGCTTCGTGACGTCGTACGTGTCGTAATGGACCGTCTTGCGGTAGTTGGTCCAGCCGGGGGTGAGAAGATCCTGTCCGACCTTGCGACCATTGAGGGACATCTCGTATTGGCCGACTCCGGTGACGTGGACGATGGCGCGCTTGAGACCGGAGCGCACCTCGAACTCATGTCTGAGAAGCAGGCTTTCGGGTTGCGCGCCCATGTGGCCGATCCAGTTAGCCTTCCAGTCGGCTTCCTTCAGAACTCCGGTCGTCCACTGACCGCTCCGGCTCCAGGCGGATGCCTGGCCGCTTTCGTCCCAGACTTTGACTCGCCAGAAAACCCGCTCCGAGGAAGCTAGAGACGGTCCGGAATAGGGAACGCCGGCGCTCTCGTCGGAGGAGACTTTGCCGCTGTCCCAGACATCCGCGAGTCCGGGCGAGGTTCCGACGCGCAGCTGGTAGGCGGTCTGCCTTCGGTTGTTTCCTTCGGCCCTGAGCGTCCAGGCCAATCGAGGACGGGCCACATCGATCCCCAAAGGCTCCACCCTCCGTTCACAGGTTAGCAAGTCGACTTTGAGTGGCGGAGCGAGGAAGCCCATGGCCCAACTTTAGCCCAGCCGGGCCTCCTGGTTGGCGGTTGCCGGGCTATCACCGCCCATGGGGTTTGGCGAGTCGATTACCCCAGCAAAGACTTGCCCAGGCTCTTTAGGTCCGTCGCGGCCTCGACCACGCGATCCCGCATCCCGGCTTCCGCCTTCTTCAGGTAGCTGCGCGGGTCGTAGACCTTCTTGTCGCCCATCTCCCCATCGATGCGAAGCACGCCGTCGTAGTTCTTCATCAGGTGGTCCACGATGGGCCGAGTGAACGTGTACTGGCAATCCGTGTCCACGTTCATCTTGATCACGCCGTACTGGAGCGTTTCGTGGATCTCCGAAAGCAGCGAGCCGCTGCCGCCGTGGAAAACCAGGTCCAGCTTGGCGTCCGCGCCGTACTTGGCCATTACCGCGGCGTTGCCGTCTCGCAGAATCGTCGGGGTCAGCACCACGTTGCCCGGCTTGTACACGCCGTGTACGTTGCCAAACGTCGCCGCCAGCGTGAACCGGCCCAGCTCATGGAGTTGCTCGTAGGCGTAAACCATGTCCTCCGGAGTCGTGTACAGCTTGCTTGCGTGGACGCCGGTGTTGTCGATGCCGTCCTCTTCTCCGCCGACCACGCCAGTTTCGACTTCCAGCACGATGCCGAGAGGCGCCATCTCCGCCAGAAGCTCGCGAGAAATCGCGATGTTCTCCTTGAGCGGAAGTTCGCTGCCGTCGAACATGTGGCCGTTGTACAGCTGGGGAAGCCCCGCTTCCTTGCGCCGCTTGGCCTCCGCGATCAGCGGCCGGACGAAGCTGTCTAGCTTCTTGGGAACGCAGTGGTCTGTGGTGAGCGCAATGTAGACGTTCAGCTTCTCCGCGATGCGGTGCACGTGCTCCGCCAGCGAGATCGCGCCAAGCGCCATATCCTTGGCGGGGCCGCTGAAGAACTCGCCGCCGCCGGTGCTGACCTGGATGATGCCGTCGGTCCCGGTCTCGGCAAAGGCCGCGAGCGCCGCGTTGACCGTGTTGCTCGAGGTCACGTTGATCGAAGCCAGGGCGTAATCCCCCTTCTGGGCAGTCTCGATCATGCGGGCGAACGTTGCGGCGTCAGGTACGGGCATGAAGCCATGTTACCGGGCGGAAATCCCTCCAAGCTGAGGTTCGTTTTGTGGACCGGACCCTGGTCGACTCGCCCCGGCCGGCGCCAAAGCGCCAGAATTCGCGCCCCAGCGAACCCCTCAGTCGACCGTCCCAACGAGTGCAAACGCCCTAAGTTTGATACACACCCTTTTCATGACTACGGCCTAAGGAATGCGTCTCCTACCAAGTTTTCATTCGGCGAAGCCCCTGCGTCCTAGGCGGCTGGACGCAGGGGGCTAACATTGCGTTTCTAGCCGCAATCATGCGAACGTCCAGTTCTAGCACGCAGAAGCTGTCTTAACATATATGCATGAAAATTCCAAAAAGCCTCATTGCGGCGGGCGATTCCCTTCTCTGTGTTTCTATTCGAGGGCACGGTTGCCGTACCGCAGGACGACGTCTGGACTTGGCAAGGCCAGGGCATCTTGCCTGCTCCGCCAGAGTTGCCGCTATGCAGCTGCCCAACAACACCCGAGACGGAGGTGTTCACCAAGATTTTTGGACCGCACCTTAACATGGATGCATGCGAAGAGTTTGCATCGCCAAACTGGTACCCGAAGAAACTGGCGACTCACGTTAAGACCATGTGCTTTAATGGTGGGTACTGGACTTGTACCATCATTGGGCAGTCTGGTTGCACGAGCTATAGTCCACAGCCAGCGTGTCCGCCAGATACATGCCGTGAAAACTAGACTAGGTGGCGCCGGGGTTCATCGTCGCGGCTTCTCCGTCGCCGAACTACTAACCGCCGCAGCGATCATTCTTGTCTTGGCCTCTATCGTCTTCGCGGTCCTCAGCCGTGCCAAGCAGCGGGCCTACGGCGCGTCCACGATCACGAATCTCCGTTCCCTTGGGCAGGCCTTTGCCCTTTATGAGGAGAGTATGGGTGGCAACGCCTTCTACGTTGATGAGCTTGTGCGAAGCGGATACATTGCCAAACCGGCCGTGGCGCGAAACGACGACCCGTTCAAAGAAGGGTTCCGCAATGCTTACCGTAAGGGTGCGGCCCTGCCAGAGCAGTGGGCTTTGGTGATCTACCCATACCGAGCAAGCTACCTTTCGTGGGGTGACCTTGGCGGAGGCGGTCGACCTGCCGTAACTCGGGCAATCGCTCAGGGGAAGGGTGGAGGATGGCTTGTCGATCTAGTGGAAACGGAACCTCAGTTCGAAGGAGTGGTAGCTGCCCACATGCCGCGTAAGGGGACGTTCCGGCGACTTCTATTCGACGGCGCTGTTGTTTCAAAGCATATTGGCCCGAGCCTGGGTTCAAGTGGTACTTGGACGAGTTATGTGCCAGTGTCCCTGCTATGGGACTCAACTCCGGAAGAGCTAACGAAACTCGGGTACGGACAGCATCCGTGATTCGTGAGGGCGTAGCCTATTTCGCCGGATGCTTGCTGGGAAGATTCATCGAGTATGTGGTTCTTCTCCTCGCAGCGCAACGCCCTCTATCGTGGATCTGGGTTGGATTCACCCAACAGACTCTGATTGTCTGGGCCTGCGTAGCCAGCATGGGATTCATTGCGCATGTCACGCTCAAACGTTCATGGCTCGTGGCCGTCTGCGTTGGCGTCGCCTTGTCCACCCTCCTCTTCTGGCTGCACTTCCCCCTGATCCCCTCATTCGCGCGGTGGCATGCGTGGACCAACTATGTTGGGGCTTGGACCTGTGCAACTCTTACTGGCTGGCTCCTTTCCCACTTCGCTGAGCGAGTCACAGAGACTGGCGATGCCAAGTGGGCTAGCAGAGGGCGTCGCTAGAGGGGTTCAGGAATGAACCAAAGCGAGTTGTCCGTCGGGTTCACCATGAACCGGCCCGACTTGAAGAACGCCTGACCCGCCGCCGCGCCCATGAGGCCGCCGTTCCCCGTGATCAGCGCGATCGTCGAGAGCTCGGGGCTGCGGAGCTGGAACCCCTCCAGGAGCGCTTTGACCGCCCAGGGATCGGCGTGCCGGATCTTCAGCCGGATCGGGTCCTGAGCCGCGCCAAGCGCGGCGACGGCAAGAGCAAGGGCCAGGAAAACGCCTTTCATATCGCTACGACGTCTCCCCGGCCCTGCCATTACGGGCGATCGCTGCCGGCTATCCCTGGGAAGCGATCCGCTCGATCTCCCGCAGAATTGCCCGACGCTCCTCGTCTCCGATCCCGGCCGAAGTCAGGCGCGAGGCCAGCCGCGCGATGCCTTCAGAAGCCCTGGTGTCTGCCGGTTCGGGTGGTTCGGGTGGTTCGGGGGGTTCGGAGGGTTCGGGAGGGGCGGGCGCCTCCGGCACCACCGAGATGGATTCCAGATAGTCCCTCAGAATCTGGCCCGTCACGTCGCCACCCAGGAACGGCGCCACCGAGACCAGCATCTCCGGATTGATGACGCCTCCCTTCGCACTTTGCCTCAAAAGCAGCCCGAGCTCATGAGGCGGCACAAACGGGGCCAACCGACGCACCACGTCGAAGTCCGGCGCGGCCGCTCCCGAGTGGTGGGTCGTGCCTTCCTCATCTTCCAGATGCGCGGCCAGGATTCGGGCCTCCACCGCCAGCGCCCCAAACGACGTTCCCGGTGGGAGCGGCGCAAAGTGGCCAACCGGAACCGCCCCAAGCTGCTCGGCCCGGACCACCGTCTGGTTGTACCGGGCCACCGCGTGGGGCGCGCCCTCCGACATTGCCCCGGTCAAACTGGCCTCCTCGGCCATCGCCGAGAGCTCTCTCAGTACGCGCCCCAAGAGGCGCAATTCCTTTCCTTCGTTCATGGTTGGGTTTCCTCCGGCGCCACCTGGGCCCGCACTTTCTTGCGGGCCTGATGCATGCGCCATTTTACGTTCGACTCGGAGAGCCCTAGGTACCGCGCCACCTGCGCGATGGGCCACCCCTCTAGATAGTGAAGCTGCAAAGCCAGCCGATCCTGCTCCGGCAAGCATTGGATCGCGCATCCAACCTCACCCGAGATCTCGGCCATCGGCTCCGCCAGGGAGCGACTGTGACGAAGAAGCAGCTCGTCCAAGGCAGTGCGCTGCCGCGCCTCGCCCTGGGCCAACCGAATCGCGCGGTGCCGCGCGATCGACCGGAGCCAGAACGGGAACCTCGCGACTTCGCGCAATCCCGGCAAAGCCCGGTACGCGATGAGCATCGCGTCCTGGGTGGCGTCCTCCGCGAGCCCCTCGTCCCGAAGCACCCGGAGGGCTTCGAACCAGAGGGCGCGCCGGTACCGCCGGGCAAGCTCGTCGAACGCGGAGACGCTGCCGGCTTGCGCCAACCGCACCAACTCCGCCTCCGCCCAAGCTTCCACTTCTGTCACTTCACCCCCTAAGAGCCGCCGCGCGCTGGAACGGTTAGGGGTTTCTGGAGGAATCGGCACCTCCGCTCTCCCAGCGATGACTCCCGTAAAAGAGTGACTTTCACCTTAACCAGGCATCCCTTAGCTTGTACGGGTGCTTCCAGCGATTCGCTGGAGGGTGATTTCTATGAAGAAGATATTCCTAGGTGCCTTTACTCTGGTTTCTGCGCTTTCGGTCGCAGCCCCCGTCCAGTACGCCGGAAACGGCCACTACTACGACTTCATCGACGGCTACACCGATGCCGTGAGCGCCATCGCAGCTGCCGATGCGTCCTCCTACCTCAGCCTCGACGGCCACCTCGCGACCGTCACCGACTCCGGCGAGAACGACTTCCTTCAGGCCACCTTTGGCTCGCAGGGCAAGGACGGCTGGATCGGCTACGTCCAGTCGAACAACAACGACGAGCCCTCGGGCAACTGGGCCTGGGTCACCGGAGAGGTCTCCGGCTACACCAACTGGTCGGGCGGCGAACCCAACAACGCTAACGGCGAAGACCACGCCCACATGTACTCCAACGGTACGTGGAACGACCTCAACGCCTACAACACGTACACCGTCAACGGCTACTACGTCGAGTACGAAGCGGTTCCGGAGCCGGCCACCATGGCTGCCCTAGGCCTTGGCCTCGCCGCCATCGGCCGCAAGCGACGCAAGTAAGCGCGAAGCGCTATGAACAAAAGGGCTAGGCGCGGTTAGCGCCTAGCCCTTTGACGTTTTGAGGGAGTCCCAGAAAGTCGGCTCTTCCGAGCCCACATACCAAAGCGCGACCCCTCGGATTCCCAGCTTTGTCGCAAGCTCGAACTTCGCCCGGTAGGCTGGCCCGCCCGAGAACCGAGCCGGGCCATCCACGTACTCCCCGCTACCCGGATCGACCACTCGCCTCCGCTTGCCCCAATCCGCCCAGGTGAGGCTGGGAGCCGGCTTCGAGGCCCAGTCATAGCCATACCCGGCGATCCCAATTTCCACCTTGGAGGCCGGCATGAACGCGCAGGCAAACCGAATCACCCGCTCCACCCACGCGTTCGGCGCGATCGGCCCGGCCTCGCTAGTCGCCCAGCTGTGGTCGTAGGTCATCACGCGGAACACGTCTACGGCTTTGCCCAGCCGGGGCCAGTCCTGGGCCTGAGGGCCGCCCCAGCTGCCTGGCTCCGCCTCCTTGGCGTGAACCGCGATGCTCAGTTTCTTACCCTTCGCCCTTAATGCCGCCCCAAGCTCCTCTACGAAAGTGGAGTAGCTGTCCCGATCCCCCGCCTCTAGGCTCTCGTAGTCGAGGTCGATCCCAGCCAAGCCGTCTTCGACGGCAATCGATACCATCTGCTGAACGTGCCGGGTTCGCTTCGCATCACTAGCCAGGAATGCCTGGACCGGCTTCGCGGAGAACCCGCCGGAGTAGTTGCTAGCCATCCCGTACACCGCCACCTTCTTCGCTGCCGCCGCCGTCAGGAATCGCTTTCGCTCGGCCGCGTAGTCGGTCCGGCGGACCGCTTCGCCCTCGGGAGAGCACACAATCCACTCCGGGAGCACCTCGTCCAGCTTCGCCGCCTGGGCCTCAAAGGTGGCCAGGCTCGTCGGATTCCAGAACACCACCCAGCCTGAAACCAGGACCTTGGGAGCAAGAAGCGCAAGGCAGACCGCGGTCAACATCGCCCAGTCTTACCCCGCCCTCACTCTGTCGGCAGGTCGCACCCCGCGTCCGAGCGGCGTCGGCGGCACCGCTCCGAGCAGTACTTGACCTCGGCCCAAACCTTCTCCCACTTCTTCCGCCACGCAAACGGGCGGCCGCACACCGCGCAAATCTTGGTGGGCAGAGGAGATCGTCGTCCGGACACCCCAAAGTCTACGAAGGCTCGTGCGCCAATCGCAGCTTCAATCGTTCCTGCATCCGGCCCCACGCCTTGCGCGGCGTTCCGTCGGACCTCTTCAGACCCAGAGTGGACAGGAACTCCTTGAAGGCCACGTCCTGAAGGCCGTAGTAGCCCAGCAGCGTCTCCACCAGCGAAGGCGAGAAGTCGATGAGCAGGAAGTAGCTGGCCGCCAACGTTCGGTCCCCGTGTTTGGCAAGAGCATCGAAGGTCAGATCGACGAACTGGGCCTGCGCCGCTTCCGAGGACCCAAACTTCTCCGAGGCCGGGTAGCCGACTTCCTGGAAGATCAGCGGCCGCTTCCCTGCCGCCGCGGCCATCGCCGCGAAATCGGCGGGCACCCTCTTGGCGAGTTCGGCCGGCTTGGCGTCCAGCGGATAGTAGGTGTAGAAAGCCACGTCCATCCCCTCCATCAGCCGAGCCGCCAACTTGGGGTCTTTCTGGAGGCCCTCAAAGGTGACGGTTACGCCCACCGGCAATCCCGGCTTGGCCTTCTTGATCGCGGCCACCGCGACCTTCTGAAGCTTGAACCAGGCCTCGATTTCCTCCGGGTGCGCGCGGAGATAGATGTCCACCTCGTTGCCGATCGAGAACGCGAACACGTTGTCCGTGAGCTTAGGCACCATCTGGGAAATCAGCTTCTCCAGGCGCGAAAGCACCTCCGGGTCATCGAGGGCCTTCTTCTCCAGGTCCTTCGGCAGGTTGCGCTGGTTGGTGTCCAGCGTTCGGAGCGTATAGGCCACGCTGAACCCGATCCCCTTGGAACCCTTCAGGTTCTCCTCGAACTTGCGGAGGTCGGGCTTGCCCGAATCGATCTCGCTCCACTTGTTGTTCTGGGGAATGAAGTCGCAACCCATCGTGCGCAGCTCCATCACGTTCTTGACGAGCTCGTCGAAGCCGCCCCCATCAGTTACGTTCGGCGCGATCCCGAACAGAGGCTTGGACGCCAACAGCGCAAGGAGCAAGACGGCGGTCATGGTAGGCCCACGTTACCGCGAACCCAGCGGGGAAGCGGCCCAAACCGCTTCCCCCTGGGACCTATGCCGTAACGGGAACGACCTGGCCGTCCTGCTCGGCCGACTGCCATGCGGCTTCCGTGAGGCGGATGACCTCCAGACCGCACTCCAGCGGGCTCTCGCACTCGGCCTTGCCCAGGATTGCGTCCACGAAGTTCTTGTCCGGCGTGCTTCCGCCTGCCAGGTGCTCGCACACCAGCTTGTTCTCCTTGCGGTCGACCATCGTCAGCTTGCCGTGGCGGGCGTAGAAGATCATCTCTTCGCAGAAGAAGGTCACGTCCTCGTACCAGCCGATGCCGTTGCCCACGATGCTGAACGTGCCCAGCGCGCCACTCTTGAACTTCACCGAAAGCGCCGAATTGATGTCTACTTCGGTGTCGAAGTTATCGGCGAACGCGGTCACGCGGTCCACCTTCTGCTGGCTAACCCACAGGATCACGTCTAGCAAGTGGCTTCCCGAGTCGTTCAACTGGCCGCCGCCGCTCAGCGACTTCTGGTGTCGCCAGGTACCCCGGCAACCGCGCAGCCAGCCCTGGCCCTGAAGCGCCGCCACGTACTGGAACGCGCCCGCTTCCCCGCTGGCGATCTTCTCGCGGATGTAGCGGAACTCCGCCTGGAAGTGCCGCTGGTAGCTGACCATGCCAACCTTGCCCGACTTATCCCGCGCCTGGATCACCCGATGCGCGTCCGCCACCGAGGTCACCAAGGGCTTTTCGCACAGCACGTTCAGGCCGTGCTCGAACCCGAACAGGATTTGGTCGACGTGCTGGGTGTGGGGGGTCGCAATCATGATCGCGTCGATTCCGCCCGCCTGAACCATCTCCTTGTAGTCGGCGTAAACCGGGACGTCGTGAAGGGCCGGGTGAGCCTCTTTGGTCTTGGCGATCTGCTCTGGCTCGGTGTCGGCCAGGCCAACCACCTCCGCCTCCGCGATCTTCAAAACGTTGCCGAGGCGGTAGCGCTGAAAGCCCCCGCAGCCAACCATGCCAATGCGTACTTTGCTCATCGATGAAACTCCTGTTGACGACGCGACGGCGCGTCCGCGCGGGAGGTTATCCGATGAGAAGCCCGCGTTGTCGCAGGATCTCCCGCATTTGGGCGGCCGTGTCCCCCGAAGCATCCACAAGCTCCGCCTTCATCCCACACTCGATGGCCGCCGCCAAGTTCTTGGGAGCGTCGTCGAAGAACAGAACCTCCCCCGGCGCAACCCCCGCCCGCTCGCAGAACCGTTGGAACAAGGCCACGTCCGGCTTCTGAACTCCCTCCAAGTGGGAGGCCATCCTGAGGTCGAGCGCCGCGATCGCCGGAAACCGAGCGGCATCGTTGAGCACCCGCCAATGGACCTCGTTCGTGTTGGACAGGCAACCGGTTCGATAGCCGGCCGCATTGAGATCCAGCACCAGCTGTAACGAGCCATCGTACGGCTCCTGGATGATCGCCTCCAGCACCCGCAAGGCGTCCCCCCTTGAGGTTCCCAGGAACTCGGCCATCCGGGTGCAGAAGGTCTCCAGGTCGATCTGGCCCGCCTGGTAATCGTCCAGGATCGGCATCGTGAGCGGCGTGTCCTCCGTCCCCGGCCGGATCGAGATCCCCGCGCTCGCCGCCGCCTCTCCCAGGCGGTGATAGATCCGGACGAGAACCCCGCCGATGTCGAACCCTACAAAACGAACCGCTGGCACCCCACGAATCTACTCGCTGGCGCGGTCTCGTAGACTGCATCCATGCTCTGGAGGCCCGGATACCAGCCGATCGTCAAGCGAAACGTCCCGGTTCCGACCCTGAACGCGCAAGCGCTGGACGGGACAACGCGCGAAACTCCAAGCATCCTCGTGGGCGGATTCAGCGAGCACTCGCTGATGGAGCAGGACACGTGGCGCAGGCTGGCCGAGGACGCGGACCTAACCGCGCATCTCCTTCAGGTCGTCTTCGGGCGAAGCGCCGAGTTCCTGGCCACCCTCGTCCCGCCCAGCCGGCGAGCCCGAACGGCGGTCTCCGCCGAGGGCGCGGCCTGGGCAGCCATCGTAGAGCCGGACCGCCCAACCCGGGCCTTTGCGGCCCTTATCCTAGACGGCGTCGCCGAAATCCTGGTGGTCGGACCGCCTACCGAAGACGTGTGGGAGGAGTTCGCCCGCCTAGCGGGTGCCGCCCTCGGCCACGATCGGACGGGCTGAGGCGGGCGGCGTGAACACAAAGTTCGCGTCGGCCGGAATCGCGCCGGTGTAGATGTCCATCGTCCAATCCACCGCAAGCTGGTCCTTGTAGGACTCGGCAAAGAAGATCTGCTTCACGGCCCAGGTACCAGACGGGGTCTCAGCGAGGTGGAAGCAGTACGAGCGGTTCCGCACGCCCGGACGAGCCAGCAGAATGTAGGCGTCCGTCTCCGTAGGGACGTAGGTCCGAAGGGGGTTCACCGGGTCAGCGGTCGCGTAGACCAGCAACTCGGGCGTCGCGTTCGGAAGCCAGTCCGAGACCCGCACCGTGTCCCCGCCGTACACGTCCTTCAGCAGCCGGCCCATCGCCGACTGGGTTCCCTGAAGCGAGCTAGAGAACTTCTGGAGAAGCCCCGGCAGGTACTTGGCCGCGTCGTAGGCGGATTCGTTCCCGTACCGAGACACCGAGTACTCCTTGCGGAGCAAATCGTAGGTCCAGCGCGAGATCCCGTCGCCCACGATGCGCCGGTTCGGCTCGCCGTTCTTGAACTCGCGAAGCTCTAGCTGCGCCAGAGGGTTGCCCTTGGCATCCTGCGTCTGCCGGAACCACAGGTCGTTCAGAATGTTCGTGGTCTGGCTGAACCGGACCTCCGTGCTGGTCAATCGGGCGAAGATGGAAGTCTCTTCGCGAAGGGCCTCGAAAGCCTGTTGCAGAGCCTTGCCCGCCGTCTGGGCGCTCCCCATCTGGGGCGCTCCAAGGATTGCCGCTGCCGCGAAGGCAAGGGCGAAGGCGCGGGAAATGGGGGCTCGCATGGCTTGTAGGACGGTACCCGGGTCAGGTCGTGTTCCATCCCAGCATCCCGAACCTCCGAACAAGCTGAACGACCCGAACCCTCCCAACCCCTGTGCCATAATCTAGCTCGACAATTCAATCCCGTTGTAAGGGAAGGTCAAGCTATGGCAACAGCATACGAAGCATCTCACCTCTACCGTCTGCGGCACTCCGCCGCCCACCTGATGGCCCAGGCCGTTCAGGAGCTCCACCCCGGCGCAAAGCTCAGCATCGGCCCCCCGATCGAGAACGGCTTCTACTACGACATCGACTTCCCGGCCCCGCTCAAAGAGGAAGACCTCGCGGCCATCGAGAAGAAGATGAAGGAGCTCTCCAAGCTCGATCAGCGCATCGAGCGCACCGAAGTCTCCCGAGACGAAGCCCGCAGCCTGATCCTGGACGAGACCATCCCCGGCATGGGCGAGGCCCTGGCCGAGTACAAGCTCCAGCTCCTTGACGCCATCCCCGAGGGCGAAGCGATCAGCTTCTACAACCAGCAGCGCATGGACCGCGAGGGCACCCTCCACCGATTCCTCGACCTCTGCCGCGGCCCCCACGTGGAGACCACCAAGGAGATCAAGCACTTCAAGCTGATGTCCATCGCGGGCGCCTACTGGCGCGGCGACGTCAAGAACAAGCAGCTCACGCGCATCTACGGCACTGCCTTCGAGACGCCCGAGGAACTCGAGCAGCACCTCCACAACCTGGAGGAGGCCAAGCGCCGAGACCACCGCGTCCTGGGCCGCGAACTCCAGCTCTTCATGTTCAGCCCCCGCGTGGGCACGGGACTCCCTCTCTGGCTGCCCAAGGGTGCGATCCTGCGCGACGTGATGGTGGACTTCATGAAGAAGGAGCAGCTGAAGCGGGGCTACCAGCCGGTGGTCACGCCCCACATCGGCAACATCAAGCTCTATGAGAAGTCCGGGCACATCATCACCTACAAGGACAAGATGTTCCCCTTCATGGAGGACGAGGAGAAGGAGACTTACATCCTCAAGCCCATGAACTGCCCGTTCCACATCGAGATCTATGCGTCTCAGATGCGGAGCTACCGCGAGCTTCCGGTCCGCTACGCCGAGTTCGGAACCGTGCACCGCTACGAGCAGAGCGGCGAAGTCACCGGCATCCTCCGGGCCCGCGGCTTCACGCAAGACGACGCCCACCTCTTCGTCCGGCCCGACCAACTCCTCGAGGAGTTCATCGGCGTTGTGGACCTCATGAAAGTCGTCTTGGAGAAGCTCGGCCTCACGGAGTACCGCGCCCGCCTCGGCACCAAGGATCCCAACAACGACAAGTACGTGGGACACGAGGACAACTGGACCGCCGCCACCGAAGCCATCGAGCAAGCCTGCCAGCAGATCGGCCTTGAGTACGAAGTCTCCCCCGGAGACGCCGCCTTCTACGGCCCCAAGCTGGACCTGATCATCAAGGACGCCCTTGGCCGCGATTGGCAGATGGGCACCGTGCAGGTGGACTACAACCTGCCCGAGCGCTTCGAGCTGGAGTACATCGGCGAGGACAGCAAGCCCCACCGCCCGATCATGATCCACCGAGCCCCGTTCGGCTCCCTGGAGCGGATGATCGGACTCCTGACCGAGCAGTACGCCGGCGCCTTCCCCTTCTGGCTCTCCCCCATCCAGATCGCGATCCTCCCGATCGCCGATCGCCATGTGGAAGCCGCCGAAGCCCTGGCCGCCCGGCTGCAAGACACGCTCTACGACGGCCGAAACCTCCGCGTCTACGTCGACGACCGACGCGAGTCCCTCAACAAGAAGATCCGCGAGAACCAGCTTCAGAAAGCTCCGTTCATGCTGATCCTTGGCGACAAGGACCTCGAGAACGGCACCGTCGGCGTACGGTCTCGCGAGGAAGGGGACTGGGGTCCCATGACCGTCGAAGAGTTCCTCGGCAAGCTGTAAATGAAGCAACCCCTCCCTCCAACCGGAGTTGGAGGGAGGAGCAGGGGAGGGAGGTCCGGGGCTTCCATCTCTAGGGAACGCTACGGCCTATTTCTCAGGCTCAACGGGCCGAGAATCGGTGGCCCAGGGTGCCTGGTGCATCCATGCGCTGTAGTGATGGGTTCAGGCCCAACGGGCCGAGAAGAGAAAGCCCAGGGCGCCAGCCCTGGGAGCGGCCAGCCCACCGACGCGGGAGTCCCGATGGCGACTCCCGTCGGGATCGGGACAGGGTTGGGTGGGCAAGGCGTCGGTGGGCCGCATTCAACCAATTCCCTCCGCCAGCGCGATGGAGTCGTGCCACCCCTCTTAGTACGGCCAACAAGCCCAAGCAACCCCATTCAATGCGTCTCAATTATATTTGAAGGTATGGTTTAAGAATGTTGCGACCCAAACCTCTCGCTGTGCTGCTCTCCCTTGCCGCCGTCTCGACCTCTCTGGCCCAGTCGTGGGTAGCCCAGATTCTTGGCAAGCCCCAAAGCACCGTTAACCGCGTCCTCGGCATGAACCGGGCCAAGGTGGCAGACAACGTAAGCCTGCTCTACCCCGAGGTCAAAGGACTGATCGGCGTTAGGCTGCTCTTCAAGAACGGGCTCTCGTACGATGTTGAGATCGAGTATCGGAAGCCGGCGCCCGACTGGAAATCCGGCCTGAAGCAGCTTGGGTTCTCCACCAAGGGCGTCGCCGTGGCGTCGAAGGGCCGCTATGATACCGGCGTCACGTACGTGACTCTGAACGGGATCAAGGGCGTGCCTGCCGGATGGGAGGTCCGCTTCTCACCCCCACAGAAGACGAAAATGGGAACCCGCAATATGGAGTTCCCAGCTTCCCTTTGGTTAGGGCTAGATTAGCTCCCCTATTCCAGAGCTTCGGTTTGCGGCGTCGGTTTGGTTCCGCAAGACCCACCCCGCGACCCACTTGTTGTAGAGTTCTGGCGTGAACCGCTGGCGCGTCGAGATGATGGGAGGTCTTCGCGCCCGCCTCGGCGAGCGCGTGATCGACCGGTTCCCGACCCAGAAAACCGCCGCCCTCCTCGCCTTCCTTGCCCTCAACCCGCGAGCCCACTCCCGCGAGGTCCTGGCCGATACCTTTTGGCCCGAAGCCGAACCGGACTCCCAAAGACACTCCCTGCGTCTTGCCCTCTCAAGGCTCCGCAACCTCCTCGGCCCTGACCATCCGATCGAAGCGGGACGCCTGACCGTCCAAATGAACCCCGATCGGTTCACCACCGACGTGGCCGAGTTCGAAGGTGCCGTGGCGCGAGGAGACGGAAAGATCGCTCGGAGGCTCTACGGCCCCCTCCTCGATGGCCATTACGACGATTGGGTCCTCCAGGAGCAAAGCCGCTTGGAGGCGCTCCTCGAGGAGGTCTCCGACGGGGAAACCGGACTCCTGCCGGACACCGTTCCGGACGGCCAAGGAAAGCTCTACGGGCGGGAGCGAGATCGGGCCGCCGTTCTCACCCTTCTTCAGGCCGGCCGCGTCGTCACCCTCGCCGCGCCCGGCGGGATGGGCAAGACGAGACTGGCCGCCGCCGTGGCCAAAGCCCACGGTCGCGCGGTCTGGGTTTCCCTCGCCGACATCTCCGATCCCGACCAAGTCGCCCCGGCAATCCGGGCCGCCCTGCAACTTCCGGTGCCCGCTCCGGGGTTCGCGGTCGAGGACATGGTCGCCCGCGAGTTGGCAAGCATCGCGCCGGTCTTGCTGGTTCTGGACAACCTGGAACAGCTTGTCGGGGACGAGTTGGCTCGCCTCGCGCGCCGCCTCCTTCACGTGCCAGGGGTGTCCATGCTTGCCACCTCCCGCCGCTGTCTGGGAGTCGACGAGGAGTACGAGTTGCCCCTTGGCCCCCTCGCCGAGGAGGATGCCGCCACCCTCTTCGAGGCCCGTGC
>JBGSIJ010000021.1:0-3176 GCA_041742595.1 Fimbriimonadaceae bacterium
GAGGGCCCTGAGCAATCGGACGCCCCCGACCCCCAGCAGGATCTCCTGCATGATGCGGGTGGTGCTGTCACCGCCGTAGACGCGTGTCGCCAGCTTGCGAAAGTGCTCCTCGTTTTCCTCGAGGTACGGGTCGAGCAGATAGACGGGGCAACGCCCCACGTTCACCCGCCAGGCCTGGAAGAACACGGTGCTGAGCCCCAACCGAACCGAGGACTTGATGTGCTCCCCGTGGGCGTCGAGGACCGGCTCGATGGGAAGGTTCTTCGGGGCCAGCCACGAATAGTACTCCGTCTGCCAGTTGTTCTGGTCGATGGCCTGCTGGAAGTAGCCCTCGCGGTAGAAGAGGCTGACGCCCACAAACCCCAATCCCAGATCGCTCGCGGCCTTGGTGTGGTCGCCGGCGAGAATGCCGAGACCGCCGGCGGCGATTGGCAGGGTTTCGTGAAAGCCGAACTCCGCTGAGAAGTAGGCGACCGGATGTTTCTCCAGTTGGGCGGCGTGCTGACGCGCCCAGGTGTTCGGCTCCTTCAGGTACCCGTCGAAATCCGCGAGCACGTCCTTCACGCGTTGACGGAATGCGGGTTCCATCAGATGAACCTTCAACTCGTAATCCGTCACCTCGCGCAGCACCGCCACGGCGTTGTGGTAGAGGTTCTGCCAGGACCGGGGCGACAGTTCCTGGAAAAGATCCTGGGCGTCCTGGTTCCAGGTCCACCACAGGTTGCGGGCAAGGCGATGAAGCCCGTCACGAAGTTCGGCGAGTTCGGCTGCGGAAGGAATCGGCGACGTCATGGATAAATGAGGTAGGGGGTGAACCCTGGCTTGGTCAGGACGAACCCCGGCCCATCCTTGTGGGCGCCTCCGAAGGCCGCAAACGAAATCTCCGGCATTCCCGGATTCCGGGCGCATCTCCGAGTTGTCGGTAGATTCAGTTGCAGCGGGGGTCGAAGTCGCGGTTTCCGCCGGTGTCCTTGAGGAGGAGCATGGGTTTCGCCGGGGTGGCTGAAATTTTTTCGCTCTTGGCTGGACTACCTTCCCCCCGGGAGACATCCTGCACTTATCGAACCGATCCTCGAATGTCAGGGACGACGCCTCACACTGGAACAGCTCGGCTGGTTAAAGAGCTGGGTGGCCGAGCACCCCGATTGGAGCCGCAAACGGCTGGCCAAAGAACTTTGCACGCTGTGGGATTGGCGAGACGGCCAAGGGCGAATCAAGGATTTCGCGGCCCGCAGTCTGTTGCTGAAGCTGGAGGCCCGGGGTTGCGTGAGCCTACCGGCATTACGCACGACGATGCGGCGGGAACGAGCCCGCGCCCATGTGCCCGATTCGTTTCAGGAACCCGATCCCATCGAAGGGCCGTTGTCGGCGTTGCAACCCCTGGAGATCGTTCGGGTGAGTGCGGGCACGGAGTTGGCGCGTCGGTGGGCCTACCTGATCGATCGCTATCACTATTTGGGGTTTCACTCCGTGGGGGAGAACCTGGGCTATCTGGTCCGGGACCGGCACCAGAGGGATCTGGCGGCGCTTTTGTGGGGGGCTGCGGCCTGGAAGTGCAGCCCCCGTGATCGGCATCTGGGCTGGAGCATCGCCGAACGAAAGACCGGGTTGAACCGGATCGCGAACAACACCCGTTACGTGATCTTCCCCTGGGCTCGGGTTCCACACCTCGCCAGCCATGTACTGGGCCGGATTGCCCGAAGGATCGGGCGGGATTGGCAGGAGAAGTACGCACACGGCCTGGACTGGCTGGAAACGTTCGTGGAGATCGATCGCTTTGCAGGGACCTGTTATCGGGCGGCTGGGTGGCAATCGGTGGGCCTGACGACGGGCCGCTCCGGCCAGGACAAGGATCGCCAGATGGTGGTACCCCGAAAATCGGTGTGGTTGTTGGCGCTGCCCCGATGAATGCGTTGCGTGCCCTGGAACAGGAAGTCCTCCAGGAAGGCCGGGAGTACACGCGTCAGCTGCTGGAGATGCGGTTGCAGGCACAGATCGAGCGGATCGGAGCCGTCTGCCCTCATAGCGGCCTGCTCCTGAAGGAGGTGAGCTACCGCCCGTTGGTCCTGATCAGCGTTGCGGGCGAGCTTCGGTTGAAGGCCGCCTACGGCTACTCGAACGCGCAAGGAACCTGGCTCACCCCGGCGCGATTGGCTTGGGGCATGGCCCCGGGCGAGCGGACCAGCCCGGAGCTGCAGGCACGAATGGTGGAGACGGCAAGCGCGTGCGGATCGTTCGAGAAGGCGGCCCGAACCGCGACCCTGTGGGGCTCGCCCCTCAGCGACGATCTGGTGCATGCGCAGGTGCAGAAGGTGGGTCGCAGACTGTGGGAGACTCCCGCCACCGATCTTGCGCCGCAGACCAAGAAATCCGCGTTCTCGATGGTCCTCATGATGGACGGGTGGATGGTGAGGGAACGGGGCAAGGACTGGGGAAAGAAACGCCGCCGCCCCGGGCAATGTCGGGTGAAATGGCATGAGGTGAAGTCGGCGGTGATGTTTCGCTTGGAGGATAAGGCCACCACCGAGGGAGGCCGGGGATGGTTGATTGAGAAGCACGTCGTCGTGCGTGAGCCCGAGACCGAACCGCTCGTCTTCGGGAAAGCAGTCCAGGCCGAGGCGATCCGGAGGGGGTTGGCGCAGGCGCAGGAAGTCTACCTGGTGATGGATGGAGCTGCGTGGCTGTGGTGTCTACGGGAGGACCGTTTCAAGGACACGACGCCGGTCTTGGACTTCCATCACGCCAGCCAGCATCTCTGGGCCCTGGCCTATCACCGCTTTGGGGAGAAGACCGACGAGCAGAAGGCGCAGGCGCGAGCCTGGGTTGAGCCGCTCTTGCATGCTCTACGCCATGGGAAGGAGAACCGAGTGATCCGCACGCTGGAGGAGTTGCTGCGCACCCGAGAAGGCAGGCAGAAAAAGGTGAGGACCGAGGTCAACTACTTCAAAACCCATCGGGATCATCTCCACTATCAGGCGGTCGATAGACGGGGCGGACCCATTGGAAGCGGGGCGGTTGAGTCCCTGTGCAGCCAACTGCAGAACCGCTTCAAAAGAACCGGCCAGTTTTGGACTCGCAGTGGCTTGCGTCACCTGCTGGCTGTCGAGGAGGCCATCCGAAACCGCGACTTCGACCCCCGCTGCAACTGAATCTACCGACAACTCGGAGATGCGCCC
>JBGSIJ010000022.1:0-6872 GCA_041742595.1 Fimbriimonadaceae bacterium
CAACGCTTCTACAACGAGGAGCGTCCCCACTCGTCACTCGGGTACCTCACCCCCGCAACCTACCGGAGCATCGCTCAAGAGAGTAAAACCAAGGAGGAACTCTACTCTTAAGAACGTTCCTCAACTTGGGGGCAGGTCACCCGCATCGAGTTCTACTGCCGCAATGGAGTCCTCGAAATCCGTCGCTGGCACACCGAGGCTCCGGAGCTCGCGTCAGCCTTCTGGCCCGCCCTGGAGGTCGCCCTCCTGGACCTGATGACGTACTGCAATGCCGGGATCGCGCGCTGCGATCCCGGCATCGATGCTCGGCTCAGGAATCTCGCGACCGGTCTTCAACGACCCTAGCGAGGGCACATCCCGCCGCCGAGGCACGGCTGCGCATGTCTGCGGGGGAGTCTAGCCCTTGCCCTTTCCTCGTCCGTTGCCTTTGCTCTTCGAGCCACCTTTACCTCCGCCCTGGCCCTTGCCCTGGCCAGAGCCGCCCTTGCCAACGGAGGTCCGCTCGCGCATTCCCTGGTGTCTCACGTGGTCACCCGCGCCGTCACCCTTGGAATCGTCCCAACGGTTCGAGTTCCCTTTGCGCTTGTCCTTCTTGCCCTTGTTCTTCCAATCGTTTCGGCCCTGAGACTTGCCCTTGCCAACACCCTTTCCGTGGTCGCGAACGCCGTTGTTGCCGTTCGAGGTCCATCGATCGTCGCGAGGAATGTCGTGTCGGTGAACCTCTCGGGTCACCCGACGCCACTGGTCGAACCGTACGTTGTAGTTCTTGGTAACCGTGGTCCAGGACCGCTGGTCCCGGTAGTCGTTGTAAGCGACCTGAGGGTCGCGGCCGCCCAACTTGCCTGCCAAGATGGCCCCAAGAATGTCTTCGTGGGAACCGCCGCTCTTGCGAAGCGCGGAGACGGTCTGGTTGGACGCGCCAAAACGGTCCCGGTAAGAGTCGTCCCAGAACCGGTCGCGATCAAACGCCCCCTGGTTGCGCAAGCGGTTGAACTCGCCCGGCTGCATCCCCACGCGCTTCGCGATCTCGCCCCAGCCAAGACCCTGGTTTCGCAACCTGCGTATCTCCTGGGGACTCCGGTCGAAGTAATGGGCCGCCTGGTAAGTCGGCGCCAAGTCGTAGACCGGCAACTGGGTCTGCTGCTGGAAGATCGACACCTGGGACGTGTCGATCCCAAACCGATCCGAAAGGATCGTCATCGCGATCTTCTCGAGCAAGCTCTCGGCCTGAACCGTGGCAGGCGCCAGGATTCCCGTAGCCAGCATCGAGATCCAAAGTAGCTTTGTGCTTCTCATGTCTATTCAAACGTTTGGCCAGTCAGGCCACCGCGTCTACGCTTTTGTGGACATCGACCCTCTCCTGCCTAGAGGCCGCTAAAGCCGAGCGAGTCGTCCAGACGATTCCATCCCTCACTTTCTGAGCGAATGTCTATACTGGTCGGAAGCCTCCCGAGGGTCGTCCGATGAAATCCGCCATTCCCTTCGCACTGGTTTCCTTTGGCGCCCTCGCTCTGGGGCTGGCGTCTCCGTGGTCTGCCCAACCCACCGCTAAAGTCGTCTTCGGCCGCGACGTCATGCCCATCCTCGGCCAGCGCTGCTTCAAGTGCCACGGACCCGACGCCGCCACCGTCGCCGCCGGACTCCGGCTCGACTCCGCCAAGGGAGCCGCCCGCGTCCTCGTCCCCGGCCACCCCGAAAAGTCCGAACTGATCCATCGGGTCTCCTCAAAAGACGACCGTATGCCCCCGCCCGACTCCGGCGTCAAACCACTCACCGAAGACCAAATCCAGACCCTCAAAACCTGGATCAAGCAGGGAGCGCCGTACGAGAAGCACTGGGCCTACGTCCCCCCTAAGATGCCCCTCCTCCCCAAGGTCCAGAACACGACCTGGGAGAAGAACCCGATCGACCGCTTCGTCCACGCAAAGCTTGAAGCCGCCAACCTCAAACCCGAGCCCGAGGCCGACAAGGACACCCTCGCCCTCCGAGCCGCCCAAACCCTGACCGGCCTCCCCCCAACCCCCCAGGAGCTCAACCTCTTCCGCCAAGACAAGCAGCCCGGAGCCTACGAGCGCTACGTCGACCGCCTCCTCGCCAAGCCCGCCTACGGAGAGCACGAGGCCCGCTACTGGATGGACGCCGTCCGCTACGGAGACACCCACGGACTCCAGCTAGACAACGAGCGCGGCATCTTCCCCTACCGAGACTGGGTGGTCCGCGCCTACAACCAAGACCTTCCCTTCACCAAGTTCGTCGAGTGGCAGCTCGCCGGAGACCTCCTCCCCAACCCCACCACCGAGCAGCTCATCGCCACGGGCTACGTCCGCTCCAACCTCACCTCCGCCGAGGGCGGAGCCATCGAAGCCGAGTTCCTCGCCCGCAACACCTTCGACCGCGTGGACACCACAAGCACCGTCATGCTCGGCCTAACCGTTGCCTGCGCCAAGTGCCACGACCACAAATACGACCCCATCAAGCACCGCGACTATTACGGCCTGTACGCCTACTTCAACAGCACCGCCGACGCCCCGCTCGATGGCAACGCCCTCCTTCCGCCTCCCGTGATCCGGGCCGCGTCCCCCAAGGAAGCCGCCATGCTCAAGGCGATGGACGGCACCCTCGCCGCCATCCGTAAATCCGTTCCGCCTGCCGTCGCCGTCGACGCCCTCTCCAAACTGAACACCGGCGCAATCACCGCCAAAGACTGGCAGCGAACCCCCGCCTACGTCCAAGCCTCATTCGACCAAGCCTTCGACCAAGCAGAGCCCGCCGAACCCGGCCAAACGGGCCTTGTCGACTGGAAGCCCCTCAAGCTTGAGATGGGCAAAGACATCCCCGGCCTCATCGGCAAAGACGCCGCCTCCGTCTACGTCCGCGGCACGGTTACCCTTGCCCAAGCAAGACAGGTCAAGTTCGGAGTCTCCAGCGACGACGGCATCAAGATCTGGCTCAACAGCAAGCTGATCCACGCCAAGAAGGTCACCCGCGCCACCACCACCGAAATCGACCAAGTCACCGGAGACTTCCGCGCCGGCGACAACGAGCTCGTCCTCAAAGTCACCAACGGAGCCGGACCCGACGGCCTCATCCTCCGCCTCGTAGACGCCAACGAGCAACGCATTGCAACCGCCCTCGCCAACCCCAAGAACGTCGATGAGCTTCAAGCCGCCTACCTTGAACTCGGCCCAACAACCCCCCAATCCGAGCGCTACCGCAAAACACTCAGAGCCCGAAACGACCTCGACGCCGCTATCCCCATGAGCCTCATCGCCCAAGAGATGCCCAAGCCGAGGCCTACCTTCATCCTCAAGCGCGGGCAGTACGATCAGCCCGGCGACCCCGTCACGCGCCACCTCCCGGCCTTCCTCGGCACCCTCCCCAAAGGCGCGCCCAACAACCGGCTTGGACTGGCGCGGTGGATGATCTCCCCCGACAATCCCCTCGTGGCCCGCGTCTACGTCAACCGAGTCTGGCAGCAGCACTTCGGAACCGCCATCGTCAAGACCGCCGAGGACTTCGGCTCCCAAGGCGAGTGGCCCCTCAACCAGCCCTTGCTCGACTACCTCGCGGTCAGCTTCCGCGAGAACGGCTGGAGCGTCAAGAAGCTCAACCGCCTCATTGTCACCAGCGCCGCCTTCCGCCAGAGCTCCAAGATCAGCAAGGCCAAGCTCGCCAAAGACCCGGAGAACCGACTAGTCTCCCGAGGTCCGCGCTTCCGCCTCGACGCCGAGGTCATCCGAGACAAGGCCCTCTTCTCCGGCGGACTCCTCTCCCAGCACATGGGCGGTCGCGGGTTCAAGCCCTACCAGCCCGACGGCATCTGGGAGACCGTCTCCGACCCTGCCAGCAGCACCTCACGCTACATGCGAGACAAGGACGCCAGCATCTACCGGCGCAGCATGTACCTGTTCTGGAAGCGCACCGCGCCGCCCCCCTCCATGATCACCTTCGACGCTCCCCTGCGCGACACCTGCGTAGTCCGCCGATCCTCCACCAACACCCCCCTCCAGGCCCTCACTCTCCAGAACGAGCCCGCCTTCCTGGAGGCCGCCCGCACCATGTCGCAGCGCGTCCTCACCATCAAAGGCGACGACGTCCTGAGGATCAAGCGAGCCTTCGAGATCGCCATGGCCCGCCCCCCGAGCACCACCGAGATCTCGATCTTGAGCAAGGCCCTGACCCAGTACCGTCGCGTCTACAAATCCAGCCCCGCCCTTGCGACGAGCCTGCTCATGGTCGGCGACGCCCCCCAGGCCAAGCTCCCCCCGGGCGAGCAAGCCGCCTGGATGATCGTCTGCTCCACCCTCATGAACACCGACGAGTTCCTGACCCTCCACTAACGAACATGGACCCCTTTCGCGAAGCAGAACTGATGATGACCCGGCGGCAACTGTTCGGCCGAACCGCGCTGGGTCTGGGCACCGCCGCCGTGAGCCGACTCCTCACCGTTGGAGGCCTCGCCGGAATTGCCTCGCTTGCAGAAGGGCAGGGCATCAAGGGCTTTCCCAACTTCGCGCCCAAGGCCAAGCGAGTGATCTACCTCTTCATGAGCGGCGGCCCCAGCCAGCTCGACCTGTGGGACTACAAGCCCAAGCTCCGCGATCTCTACAACGCCGACCTCCCCGACGAGATCCGCCGCGGCCAGCGCGTCACCACCATGACCAGCGGCCAAACCAGATTCCCGATCGCGCCCACCATCTACAAGTTCGACAAGCACGACAACGGCGGCGACGGCGTCTGGGTCAGCGAACTCCTCCCACACACCGCCAAGGTGGTCAAGGAGCTCTGCGTGGTCAAGTCCATGTGGACCGAGGCCATCAACCACGACCCCGCCACCACGTTCCTGCAAACCGGAAGCCAGCTCCCCGGCCGCCCCAGCATGGGCGCCTGGCTCAGCTACGGCCTGGGCAGCATGAACGAGAACCTGCCCACCTACGTGGTGCTCCATAGCAAGGTCACCAGCAACAAACCCAACCAGGCCGTGTACCCGCGCCTCTGGGGAACCGGATTCCTGCCGAGCGAGCACCAGGGCACATCGCTGAGGTCCAACGGAGACGCCGTCCTGTATCTCAAGGACCCCAACGGCCTGGACCGCGCTACTCGCCGGACCATGCTCGACAGCGTCGAGGCCCTCAACCACCAATCGCTCAACCACTTCGGCGACCCCGAGATCGCCGCGAGAATCAAGCAGTACGAGATGGCCTACCGCATGCAGGCTAGCGTCCCCGACCTGATGGACCTGAGCAAGGAAACCGAGGAGACCTTCGCCATGTACGGCGAAGCCGCCCGAGAGCCTGGCACCTTCGCCGCCAACTGCCTCCTGGCCAGGCGCATGGTCGAGCGGGGTGTCAGGTTCATCCAAGTCTTCCAGCGCGGCTGGGACATGCACGACAACCTAACCACCGACATCCCCACCCAAGCCAAAGACGTAGACCAAGGCTGCGCCGCCCTCATCATGGACCTCAAGCAGCGAGGCCTCCTGGACGACACTCTGGTCGTCTGGGCCGGCGAGTTCGGCCGCACCGTCTACTGCCAAGGCCCCCTCACCAGCACCAACTACGGCCGAGACCACCACCCCCGCGCCTACACCATCTGGATGGCCGGCGGAGGCGTCAAACCCGGCACCGTCTACGGCCAAACCGACGACTACGGCTACAACATCGTGAACGCCGAAGGCCAAACCATCGACCCCAGCGCCTCCGAATTCACCCCCGGCGCCGTCCACGTCCACGACCTACAAGCCACCATCCTCAACCAGCTAGGCATCGACCACACCAAACTCACCTACCACTACCAAGGCCGAGATTTCCGGCTAACCGACGTCCACGGCCACGTGGTCAAAGACCTGCTGAAGTAAGGAGAACCCCCTCCTCCAGCGTATCGGATGGCTCGTGCCGATCGGTGGAGGAGGGGGCAGGGGGAGGAGGTCCGGGCCTTTCTAGGTTGCCGAACCCAGCGTATCGGATGGTTCGTGCCGATTGGTGGAGGAGGGAGCAAGCGAAGCTCGGACAACTCCCCTCTCCTTCCCGACGATGATCGTGCGTCGGGAGGGAGAGGGGTCGGACTCTCCGGAGTCCGGGGGTGAAGGTTCCGGACATCCCAATCTCCAAAATCCCTGATCGACACGCGAGCCCCAAGCTCCTGCCCCGGCGGGGAAGGTGGCGCGACTCCGGTCGCGACGGAAGGGGCGCCACGCAATGCTCTGCCTACAAGGAAGCCTGTCATCCCGACGAAAGGAGGGATCTGCCCCCGAAAGCCACCCGGTTAGGCCAGGTAGCCTGCCTCAGCTTTGTAGGTAGGAGTCCCCTCCCGTTATGTTTCTTCCCGCCCTTCTGGTCCTCGCCCAACCCGTCCATGAGATCTGGTACAGCATCGATGCCAGCCCCACCCACTCGCAGCTTTACATCGCCAAGGGCGACGGGACCGACGAGAAGCCTCTCCTCCCCGACACCGGGCTCGACTACGACCCGTCCCTCTCCCCAGACGGCCAATGGGTGGTCTTCACCTCCGAGCGCGGCGGCCAAGCCGACATCTACCGAGTCCGGCCAAACGGCACCGGACTCGAGCAGCTCACCAGCGACCCGTGCTTCGAGGACCAAGCCTCCCTCTCGCCCGACGGCAAGACCCTCGCCTACGTCTCCACCAAGGGCACCGGCCGCGCGCGCATCTGGACCCTCGACCTCAAGACCAAGAAGACCCGCCTGGTGAACAACAGCACCGGCGGAGACTTCCATCCGTCCTGGTCGCCGGATGGCAAGTGGCTGGCCTTCAGCTCCGACCGCGGACTCCCCGCCGGGCACTGGCCCGGGCGCTGGGAGAAGATCCAGTCCCTCAGCGTCTACATCGCCCGCCCCGACGGCTCGGGCCTGCGC
>JBGSIJ010000023.1:0-74259 GCA_041742595.1 Fimbriimonadaceae bacterium
GCAAGGCGGCGGCGGGCCGGTCCCCTAGTCCGCGGTTGCAGGCTCTGCCTTGCCAACCGCAATCCAGAGCCAGGCCGCGATCTGTAACGCGCCCCCAATCGGGGTGACCGCGCCCCAGATCCGGACCTCGGTGAAGGCCAGCGCATACAGGCTCCCCGCGAAGACGAGGATTCCCGCCAGCATCGTCCAGAACGGCCCCTTCACCCTCGGCCCGATCGCCAGGAGAGCCAGCAGCGCCACCGCGCCGATCAGGTGGTACTGGGCGCCCGTCTTGTACCACTCCATCGCCTGGTCCGAAAGACGTCCTTTCAGGGAGTGCGCCCCAAACGCGGAGAGCGCCAATCCGCTCGCCCCCATCAGTCCCGTCGCGATCCTCTGGGCGATTGCCATGTCCCCAGGTTACCGACCTCCGGGAACTAAGGGCGCCCGCCAGGTGTAGGTTTGAACATGCGCTCCGCTGCTTCCCTGCTCGCCCTCCTTGCCGGCGTCTCCGCGATGGCGGGTCCTACCTCCGGCCTCAAGCTCGGCGAGTTCGCCAGCGCCTTCGAGCCGCACCACGTCTCCGGCGCCGACAAGGGCACCGACACCTGCCCGGTGTGCAAATACGGCCTTCTCCCGGGCGTGCTGGTCTGGGTCAACGGAGAGCATCCCGAACAGGCCATTCCGCTGGCCAAGACCCTGGACGCAAAGCTGTCCAAGGTTGGCACCGACCGGCTCCGCGCCTTCTTCGTTTTCTACAACCCCGGAACCAAATCCGCCTCCCAGTACAAGGCCGACGTTGCCGCCATGGCGGCCAAAGCGGGCCTCAAGCGGGTCGCCTTCACCGTTCTAGACAGCCCCAAGGCCGAGCCGGTGGAAGCCTACAAGATCAGCGCCGATCCTGCGGTCAAGACCACGGTGCTGGTCTACAAGAAGCTCCGCGTCAAGTCCAAGTGGGTCAACTATGGCGGCACCGCCGCCGATCAGAAGGCCCTCGGCACTGCCCTCGACGCGGTCCTGAAGCCCTCGTGATTTAGGTAGACGTACGTATTGCATTCTCCTGGGAGACTAGGGGAGACTAGCGGGATGGGACTCTCCTCCGAAGCCTTCTCTCGCGCCCGTCGTTTCCTCCGTGAGGAGGCCCGCCCGCTGGAGCGGACCCGTTACGCCTTCGAATTCGAAGGGGGGTCTGCCGACGCCGTCGTTCAGGAACTGGCCAGGTTTCAGAACCACGACGGCGGGTTCGGGAACGCCCTGGAGCCAGATCTCCGCACTCCAGATTCCTCTGCCCTCGCCACTAGCATCGCCTTCCAGATCCTCCGCGACCTTCCCGCCGGTACCGGAGACGAACTGGCTGCAAGGGCGATCCAATGGCTGGCCGCAAACTTCAATGCAACCACCCGCTCCTGGCCCATCATCCCTGCCGGCGCCAACGAGAGCCCTCGCGCGCCGTGGTGGAACCACGACGCCGAGACCGCCTCAAAGAGCCAAGGGAACCCCACGCCGGAACTCGCAGGGTTCCTGGTCGCGAACCGCGACTTGGCCCCGGACGACCTTCGGGAAGAAGCCATCTCTTCCGCTCTCGCCTTCCTAGAATCCACGCCGGAGTTGGAGATGCACGAGTTCCAATGCTTTGTCCGCCTTGCCGAAACCGCCCAGCTTGCCGACGAGACCCGTGATAGGATCGTGCCCCGCCTGCGGTCGGAGGCCAGGCGGTTGGTCGTGGTGGATCCGGCCGAGTGGCAAGGCTACGGCCTCCGGCCGCTCGGGGTCGTGTCCTCGCCGGCTTCCCTGCTTGCGGCAGACTTCCCGGAGAGCGTGGACCTCGAGCTGAACTCGCTCCTCGAAACCCAAGGCGAGGATGGAGCTTGGGCGCCATCGTGGTCGTGGTTCGGAAACTTCGACGAGGCATGGCCTCGAGCCGAGCGGGACTGGAAGGGCTGGCTCACCCTCGACAACCTGAAGAAGCTCCGGGCCTTCGGCAAGCTGGCCTGACCAAAGCAAAAAGGCTCCGCCGCGAAACGCGGCGGAGCCCGAACCGGGTTGCCCCGAGACTACTTCTTGCGGCTCTCTTCGAGCTGGTTTGCGTAGCGGCGCATGAACTTCTCCACGCGGCCTGCGGTGTCCACCAGCCGCTTCTGGCCCGTGTAGAACGGGTGGCTGTAGGCGCTGATTTCGAGGTTGACAACGTAATGCTCGACGCCGTCCACGACCTTGGTCGTGTTGGTCTTGGACGTGGAGATTCCGGTCCACTCGTGCTCGCCGTCAACAAAAACGACGGGGAACGACTTCGGATGGGTAGATGCCTTCATGGATTGCTCTGCCTTTTTGGAGGCCTTCTAGATTGGCATATTTGGCCCCGCCATGTCTAGCGCAACTCGATCCGCCGAAACCAATGGCCCCTCCCAAGCGTTGCACCGGATGTGAAGCCCGCTACGATCCTCGCCGTTACCACCCTCGCGATCCATGCCCTTTCAGGATGTAGCAACACCGCCGAAGGCGTCAAGAAGGATGCCGCCGAGATGCCCGCTAAAGTCGATGCCACCGTCGACGTCGTCAAGGAGCGCACCGCTCCTCTCGTGGAGGACGTCAAGGAGAAGAGTTCCGAGGCCGCCAAGACCGTCACCGAGAAGGCGAACGAGCTAAAGGAGAAGTCCCTGGAAGCGGGCGAACAAGCGAAGCAGAACCTTGGGAAGATGGGCGAGGAAGCCTCCAAGACCCTTGAGAAAGCCAAGGAAGATGCCGCCGTGAAAGCGGGCGAGATTCGGGGCAAGATGGGCGAAGCCGCCGGCGAGGCCGCCGCGAAAGCCGCGAGGGAAGCCATCACCGGCAAGGCCTAGAACTCGCCAAAGCCGCGCGGGGTTGGGTAGCGTGAGCTTCCATGGCACCCAGGTCCTCGCCCCTTCGTTGGCTCCCGCTTCTTGCGGTAGCGCTTGCTGGCCTCGCATCCGCCCAACCGGTTCCGTCTGAACTCTACGACGGGATGAAATGGCGGCTTGTCGGCCCGTTCCGTGGCGGCCGGTCCCTCGCGGTCGCGGGCTCCGCGCAAAGACCCAAGGAGTACTTCTTCGGAGCCACCGGCGGGGGCGTCTGGAAGACCACCGACGGCGGAACCTCCTGGGCGCCCGTCTCGGACGGGTTCTTTGGAACCGCCACGGTAGGAGCCCTCGCCATCGCGCCCTCCAACCCAGACGTCGTCTACGCCGGAACCGGCGAGCGCGATATCCGAGGCAACATCTCGCACGGCGATGGCCTGTACGTGTCCCGAGACGCCGGGAAGACCTGGAGCCACACCGGCCTCCGAGAAACGCAAACCATCTCCCGGATCGTGGTCCATCCCAAAGACCCCAACCAGCTCTATGTAGCCGCCCTAGGCCACATCTACGGCCGCAACCCGGAGCGGGGCGTCTACAAGAGCACGAACGGCGGCACGACGTGGACCCTCGTCTTGCACGAGAGCGTCCAGGCGGGTGCGGTTGACCTCTCGATGGATCCTCAAAACCCAGACACCCTTCTGGCTTCCACTTGGGACGCCTGGCGAACGCCCTTCACCATGAACAGCGGAGGCCCCGGCAGCAAGCTCTACCGAACACAAGACGGCGGCAAGACGTGGAGCGACCTCAGCCGACGCCCTGGCCTCCCGAGCGGAACGCTTGGGAAGATCGGGGTGAGCATCTCCCCCGTAGATCCCAAGCGGTACTGGGCGATCGTGGAGAGCCTCGAAGGCGGCATCTTCCGCTCCGACGACGCGGGCGAGACGTGGACCCGCACCAACGAGAGCCGCAACTGGCGGCAGCGCGCCTGGTACTACACCCACATCTACGCCAGCCCCAAGAATCGCGATGAGGTCTACGTGCTCAACGTGGGCTGGGGACGATCTACCGACGGCGGCAAGACCTTTACCAACCTCGGCGCACCGCACAGCGACCACCACGACCTCTGGCTGGCGCCCGACGATCCGGCCCGAATGATCAACGCCAACGATGGCGGAGCCAACGTCAGCACGGACGGGGGCCGCACCTGGAGCGAGCAGACCTTCCCCACCGCCCAGATCTACCACGTCTCCACGGACAGCGCATTCCCGTACCGCATCCTCGGCGCGCAGCAGGACAACAGCACCATCCGCATCGCCAGCCGAACCCAGGGACCGGGCATCGGCAAGACGGATTGGACGGACACCGCCGGAGGAGAGAGCGGCTACGTTGCCGCCAAGCCCAACGACCCAGACGTGGTTTACGGCGGGAGCTACGGCGGAGACCTTTCGATGCTCAACCACCGCACCGGGGAGCGGCGCTCCGTCGATCCCTGGCCGGACAACCCCATGGGCCACGGAGCCATCGACCTCGACCAACGCTTCCAGTGGACCTTCCCGATCGTCTTCTCCCCGCACGATCCCAAGGTCCTCTACACCTGCTCGCAGTTCGTACTTCGAACGAGGAACGGCGGGCAAACCTGGACCAAGATCTCGCCCGACCTCACCCGGAACGACCCCGCCACCATGGGCCCAAGCGGCGGGCCCATCACCAAGGACAACACCAGCGTGGAGTACTACGGCACGGTGTTCACCCTCGCCGAGTCTCCTCGACGGCGGGGAGTGCTTTGGGCCGGCTCGGACGACGGCCTGATCCACGTCACGGAAGACGGAGGCCGCCGATGGCGCGACGTCACTCCCAAGGGGATGCCGAAGTGGGGCCTCGTGAGCATGATCGAAGCGTCCCCATTCGATCCCGGCACCGCCTACGCGGCGGTCGATAACCACGAGAACGACGACTACGCGCCCTATGCCTACAAGACGACGGACTATGGCCGAACCTGGAAGCCGATCGTGGACGGCCTTCCGCGCAACAGCTTCGTGCGGGTGGTTCGCGAGGACCGTCGCCAACCTGGCCTGCTATATGCCGGAACCGAGACCGGCATGTGGGTCAGTTTCAACGGCGGCGCCCATTGGCAGCCCCTCCAGATGAACCTGCCCACCTCCCCGATCCACGACCTGGCCTGGAAGGACGACGACCTCGTCGCCGCCACCCATGGTCGCTCGTTCTGGGTCCTCGACGACCTCACCCCCCTGCAGCAGCTCGCCCGAGACGCCAAAGCTGGCGCGCGCCTCTTTGCTCCCAAAGACGCCTACCGCGTCCGCTGGGGCCGAGGGCAAGCGCCGGGCAACGGCGCAAACCCCTTGAGCGGCGTGGTCCTGAGCTACTACCTGCCCCAGGATGAGAAGGAAGTCGCCTTCGAAATCCTGGACGCCGAAGGCGTGTCCGTCGGCAAGGCAACCGGTAGCGGCAAGAAGGGCTTCTCGCGAACATCCACCTGGCTCTCCTACCCTGGACCGAAGGGCTTCCCGGGGATGATCCTGTGGGGCGGATTCGGCGGAAGCCTCCCGGCTCCTCCCGGCGAGTACACCGTCACTATGACGGCGGGCGCCGCCAAGCAGACCGCGAAGTTCCGCTGGCTGAAGGATCCGCGTAGCTCCTCCAAGGACTCGGATCTGGCCCAGCAGTCGAAGTTCCTCCGCGAGATCGCCGCTCGGGTCACCGAGGCTAACTACGCCGTGGTCAAGATCCGCGCCCTACGGGAGAAGCTCGCCAAGTCGCGCGAGGCCCTGCCCGAGGGAGACGCGAAGCGGGGTCAGATCGACGCCCTCCAGGCCAGGCTCACCGCGATCGAGGAAGCGATCTACCAGACCAAGAACCGCAGCGGCCAAGACCCGCTCAACTACCCCATCCGGCTCAACGACAAGCTGTCCGCCCTCCTAGGAGTCGTGAGCACCGGCGACTTCCGGCCCACGGACCAGAGCCGCGTGGTCTTCCGCAAGCTCAGCGGCGAGCTAGGAATCCAACTGGACAAACTGGCCGAGGCCGAGAAGGAAGCGCAGGGCTTCTAGCGAAGCCCAAGCGCCGCGCGACGGACGATGGCCTGTTCGGTCCCGTCCGTCGCGATCTTGGTTGCGATGATCCCGTCTTGGGCGCTTGGGAACTCGCCGAGGTCGCCCGTCTCCAGAGCCCGGATCCAGTCCACGTACATCCCGTCGAAGTTCTTCTCGCTTGTCCAGCCCGGGAAGCTGGTGCCCTTGCTGTTGCGGACCTCGAAGCGCTCGGCTCCGCGGTCGTAGAGGATCACCCCGTCGGTGCCCATCAGGTGATACATGAAGTAGTTGATCGGGTTCTTGGCGGTGTGGGTGTAGGTAAAGGCGATCTCCACCATGGTGTGCGCGCCGTTCTCGTGGTCCAGCTGCAGGTTCACGTGGTCCGGTGCCTCGTAGTCTTCCACCCAGGCTCCGTGCCCGCACACCCCGGCGATCTCCGAGCCCAGCCACCAACGGGCAAGGTCGATCATGTGGACGCCGCAGTCCACCATTGGGCCGCCCTCCAGCATGCGTGCCTTCCGAGCCGGGCTATAGACCTGGTTGCCCGCCGCGTCCTTCTCGTAGATCCCATGGAGGTTCCAAACGTAGAGCAAACGTAGGGAGCGCACCGTACCGATCGCCCCGTCCTGAACAAGCTGGCGGATCTGGCGGGCGGCCGGGGAGAATCGGTAGCAGTACCCAACCCCAAACAGCAGCCCGGCCGCGTCCATTGCCGCCTGCATGTCCGCGCCGTCCTCGTCGGACATGGCGATTGGCTTCTCGCACAGCACGTGCAGGCCGCGGCGGGCCGCCTCTAGGACGTTCTGCTTGTGGACCGGGGCGGGGCTGGCGATGGTTACCGCGTCCATGTCCAGCTTCCAGAACTCCTCCGGATCCGTGAAGCCGGGACGGTCCAGGAACTTCGTCTGGAACATCTCGACCCTCTCCGGGTTTGGATCGAAGTAGCCGGCGATCTCCAGGCCTGGCGTGCGCAGCATCGCGGGCATGTGCCCAAAGTCCGCCACCGATCCGCAACCCACGAGGCCAATCTTCTTCATAAGGCGTGATTGTGCCTTACTCGGTACCCTAGTTGGGTGGCCGATGTTGTGGTTGTGGGTGCAGGTGCGGCCGGAATCATCGCCGCTTGGCGGGCGGCAAGCCTTGGCGCCAAGGTTCTGCTGCTCGAGAAGACCAATCGCTTAGGGACGAAAATCCTGATCTCTGGCGGCGGCAAGTGCAATATCGCCCACGACGGCCCGATGGGCGAGGTGTTGCAAGCGTTCCGCCAGAACGAGGGCCGCTGGCTGAAGGCCAGCTGTTACGCCTTCCCCAACCACGAGATTCTTCGCCTCTTCACGGCCAGAGGGCTCGACCTGGAGACCCGACCCGATGGCCGCGTCTTCCCGGCCCGCGGCAACGCCAAGGACGTCGTGGCGATTCTTCGCACTTACCTGGAAGACGCCGGGGTTGAGATGCGATTTGAGGCGCCGGTTACCGGCCTCCAAGTGGTTGACGGGCGGGTGACGGGCGTCCAAGTCGGAGACGAGTTGATCCCTGCGCCCGCCGTGATCATTGGTAGCGGGGGCTCCTCCTATCCCGGATCGGGCACGACCGGCGACGGATGGCGATGGCTGCGCGACCTCGGCCACTCGGTGGTCAAGGTCAGGGCTGCGCTGGCCCCCATGTACCTGCGCCTCGAGGAGACCGACCCGACTCGTGCCGGCGTCGCCCTTCGCGAGGTCCTCCTGAAGGCGAAGGCGGGCACCAAAGAGATTGCCCGCTGGCAAGGCGACCTGCTGTTCACCCACCATGGAATCTCCGGCCCCTGCGCCCTCGGCATCAGTCGTGCCGTCGCGGAGAAGATGGAGGACAACCCGGTCGCCCTAACCGTGGATCTGGCTCCGCAGGATTCGCACGACGAACTCAGCCGCAAGATCCAAGAATGGCAACGCGAGCACCCCAAGCGCCGAATTCTGGGCTACCTGGAGGGCTACGTTCCGGAACGCCTAGCGCCCGCCCTTGCCGCCTCCGCAGAGATCCCGGCCGAGGAGACCGCGTGGGGTATCAGCGCCAAGGCCCGCAATCGCCTGGTCGAGTGTTTGAAGGCGTGGAGGTTGGGCAACGTGCGCGTGGTACCCCTGGAAAAGGGCGAAGTCGTTGCGGGCGGCATCGACCTCAACGAGGTGGATCCCCGCTCCATGCGGTCCCTCAAAGTAGACGGCCTGTACGTCTGCGGCGAGATCCTCGACATTGCCGGCCCGGTGGGCGGCTACAACCTGCAGGCGGCGTTCTCCACCGGCTACGCGGCGGGCCAAGCCGCCGCCAGCCAAGTTCTAGGTCGCTAGTCCAGGTGGAAGTCGTAGATGTCCGCCAGCTCGTCTGCGTCCAGCTCATCCAACCGAGACAGTTGGTTCAGCCAGTTGGCCCGGAGCTCCTCATCCTCGATCGCTAGGGCCGCCAGCTTCTGGAACTTCTCGCCTAGGATCCCCTTCGTATCTGCGGTCGTGTTCAGCGAGTGCCCCGCCGGGAACATTACCAAGCCGCTATCGAGGGTCTGGCCCGTGCCGAGTTCCGCGCGCACCGAGGTGGGGATACCCTCCGGATACTTTGCGTCGTACTCGGGGCCCCCGTGCTCGAACGCGATGCGGTCCATGATCGCCCGAGTCTCGTGACTCAGGATCGCAACCTCGTCGTAGTCCTCCGGCAGCAGGATCAGCGCCTTCCAAAGGCCGTCGGTATCCTGCGGAAGCTTTGCGCGCTGCTCGATCGCCTTCCGGATAAGGGTGGCCACGATGTAGACCATCGAATGGTCCGCCGACTGCCGGGTACGCGGGTCTCGCTTGGCCGGATCGCCAATGATCGAAAACGCAGGCTCGTAGGCGGTGATCGTGATCTTCTCGAGGTTGCCCGGCTCTAGGAACGCCGGGTTGGCGGCGATGAGGTCGATCACGCCCTGCAGAGCACCGGCCGACTGGTGCTCGTAGAGCCCCAGCTTAAAGTGCATGGTTTGGATCGCAAAGTCGTCGCCGGAGTGCGAAAATTCCAGATCGAACGGGCTGTCTCCGTCGGTCTTCTCGAACTGACGGAACAGGCTCTCCGGGTTTCGGAAGATGTCCTTCGGACCGACAAAGCCCCGCAGCGCCCGCTGGGCGCAAAGCACCGCCGCCTCGGTCGAGATCGCGGCCGAGGCGCCCTTCGAGTCGCTCAGTTGCTTCCCAGCCCGGATCGCGCGCCAGGGAATGTAGTGGGCCACGAACATCCCGATCGCGTGCTCGATCTGCTCCTCGTCCGCTCCCATCAGGGCGGCGTAGACCGCCGCAGAGGCGATGGCGCCGTGGACGACGTGATCGATTTTGTAGGTTTTGAGGCTGAAAACTTCCGCTAATCGCCCACGAATTTCGTCCAGGAGCAACATCGCACGCAGGGCCGTTGCCCCGTCCAGGTGCCGCTGCTGGCATGCCGCGATCACCACCGGATAGAAGTCGTTGTGCCCAAACTCGCCCGCTACGTGGCCAAGCGCGGGGTTGTAGCCAAAGTTGGTTCCGTTGCTGTCCCATTCGCGGACCGCCGAGGAGTTGGCCACGATCGCCTTCTCCGCTTTCACCCGAACCGGGCAACCAAAGGGCGTCGCGCCGTTCGCGTCCGGATACTCCAGCGCTTCTTCGCGAAGGATGCGGGGCGCGTTCGTGCCGAGCGCAAGGGCGCTCGCCCCGCAGAGTACGGAGTCCGTGTGAAAGAGCTTCACCCGGTCCAGCGCGGCTTGCCCAGGACCATCGCCCAGACTCCCCGAGAGGAAATCGAGGGCAAAGCGCCCGATCCCCCGGGCTTGGTTGGTGTTTCGCGGCAGACGCACGCTCAAAGGCATTGCGCTAGTTTATCGCCAACGCGCTATTCCGCGAGGAACGTGGCGCTCACCGTCTGCCCCAGATCCTGATTCGTCAGTCGATAGGTGCGCGAATTGGCGGTTGGGCGGCTGACCACCACGTGCTGAGCGGGCACCCACTCGGCAACCGTGGCGTGGTCTGCGACCGCCACTTCCCACTGGCTTCCGTCCGCCAAGGTGATGCTGGACCCGTCGGTGGCGATTTCTGCCACCGCGTGGGCAACGCCGAGATCCAAGTAGTCGGCATTGTTCGCGGAGACCCCGTTCGCCCGATCGGCGACCGCCGCCGTGGAGGCTTCGGAGACCGGCGTAGCTACGAACGTCGAGGGGAGCGCATCTCCCACGACCCCCGCTTCGGAGAGCGCTGATCTGGGTACGCGGCCGACCTGGCCGTTGGAAAGGCGCACTCGGACCTCGTCGCCCGCCATGCCAAGGACGGTGTAGCTTTGGCCGGGCACCAGGGTAATCGGCCTCAACGTTGCGGACGATGGTCGAGCCACCGAGTTCGACCGCACCGCGCCGCGTCGGGCCCACGGCTTACCGTCGCCCGGCCACCGAGTGTTCGCCAAGCGGTCCGCTTCTTGATTTGCTAGCTGGTTGGCCAATCGCTCGCTTGGCGCCACCAAGCGGATCGGCTCATTGCTACGAGCCTGCTTTCCACCGAAGTCCATCCAGCTGACCGCGCTGCCGGTTGCCCCCCACTGAACCACCGCGCAGATTGCGACGATCAGGAAAGCGAGGATCGTGTTGTCGACGAGGCGCGAGGAATTGCTTGCCGCTTCGTCATCCAGTCGCAGGGGTCCCGCCTTCATTGGATAGATCCTCTTCAGATGCATTGTATGCCAAGTTGCCAATCTCGCCAAGCACCTAGCAGTAGGAATCCAGAACTGGACCTAAGGTTCCCTCCGCCATCGTCGGAACAGAGTCCTCAGAAGTTGCATCAGCGCTTCCCAAACGGGGATGGCCACGTGTCCGCCCCGGATGCCACCAATCTCCAACGGATCTTGACGACCGCCGAGCAAGCTCCTTAACTCCCACGATTCCAGGGCAAGGACTTTGGCCCGGTCGTCCGGGCGAAGAGTGTCTAGTCGTTCTGAAGCGATCTTTGGCAAGTCGATCTCGGAGCACCGTGCAACTGCCCGCCGAAGCGATTCCTCGAAGTCGAGTAAGTCCACGCTGGCGGGCAGTCGCCGGAACATCGCCCCGATGTTGGCGACCCGCTGGGCGATCCGAGCCGCCTTCTGCGGAGTCCGGGCGGAATCCAGTTCTGCCGGAACCGAGTCGAGGACCGACTTAAGGTCGAGCAGGTCCGCCGTTCGGGGGGCCAGTAGGTCCTCCAGCGCCTGTCCGTCGATCCGGGCGTAAAGGTCGCTCCAATCCTGGAGGGTCTTGCGCGAGGCCTCGAACTGCTCCCGGGTGATCCGATCGGCCTCGTCGCCCTTCTCGCCGACGAGAAAGGTGTGCAGGTGGGCTCCCTTCAGCGGGTTCTCGGTCAACCGGGTGATCCCGTCCGTGACCAAAACAACGTCGGACCGGCCCTGGGTCTGCTGGAGCCGGCGGGCAACCTCGGCGAGGGCGTCCTGCAGGTTGGTCATGCCTTGATGAGGGTGCTGAAGTGCCGCCGCATACGCCTCGCGCCCCTGCCTGGCCTCCTCCAACTCCTGCCTAAAGAGGTAGATCCGCGCCGGGTTGCCAGCCGCCCTTTCCGAGTAAAGGAACGCGAGGGCTAGGCCGCGTCCCACGATGTTTCGGGCGTCTCTCTCCGTCCCCATGGACTCTGATGCATCGAGGAGGAGGTAGCCAAAGTTGCCCATTTCCTCCGCCGCCCCGGTCTTCCCTTCTTCGGCTCCGGCCCCCGATTCTTCCAACTCGATCTCGGCGACCTCTGGCTGGTTCTCCAGCCATCCCAGGCGTAGGAGTTCTCCTTCGGTCAGCCTTCGGAGGAACTCCTTCGGGGCTCGCCGCCGGAGCAGAAGGTCTTCCATGACCGCGAGCGGGATGTCCTCCGGGTCGGTCAAGGTATCGAGATCGCGATCCTCGGACGGCACGGGGCTGAGGAACTGCAACATGCCCGGCCCTAGCGAGGTCTTTGGCCGCTTCAGATCGTACGTCCGGTTTTCCGGCCCGGGAGTCGTTCCCTGAGGAATCTGCAACACGTCGATCGCGGGAAGCAAATTGCGGGCGGCCACGCAGGCCAGAGCCTGGGCTTCCGTCAACTCGCCAACATCCAGGACTCCAAGCGCCTCCAAAAAAGCCCCGAACCGCAACCCAGAGCGGGCCGATTCTCGGCGTCGCAGGTCCTCTTTCCGACCCTCCGCAAGGACCCGGATCTGCTGAAGGGTTTCCACCGAAATCAGGCCCATGCCGTCCTCATCATAGGCGAGAATCGGCTCCCTGGCTAGCTCACAAGGGGACGAAGGCGTCACACTGGAAAGTAAGTCGCGGAGACGTCGGGCCAACGAAGGTCAAGAAGCCACCCGCCAGGACCCCATGCGTAAACCGAACAAGTATCCGACCTCACAACCTCCCGCGGGACTCTACAAGAAGAAAGCCAGCTTCGGCTCTCCGGAAAAGACCCAGTTCCACAAGCAAAAGTTCTCCAAATCCACCGGTCCCAAGGACGACGCCCCGGCTCCCCAGGAAGTGAACTTCGAGCCGGATGCGCCGGTCTCCTTCAACGAGCTGGGCCTAGACGAGCAGATCGCTCGCGCCGTATCGGAGCTTGGCTTCGAGACCGCCACCCCCATCCAGGCCAAAGCGATCCCCGTTCTTCTCTCCGGCCGAGACCTCATCGGGCAAGCCCAGACCGGAACCGGCAAGACCGCCGCCTTCGCGCTGCCGCTGATCCAGCTTCTCAACTCCTCCCGTCCGGAAACCCAGGCGCTCGTGCTGGCCCCAACCCGTGAGCTAGCCGTCCAGGTCGCCGGCGGAATCCACGACCTTGCCAAGCACACCGGGCTCCGCGTGGTCCCCGTTTACGGCGGCCAGCCGATCGATCGCCAGTTCCGCGCCCTGCGCGCGGGCGCCCATATCGTGGTTGGGACCCCCGGCCGCGTGCTGGACCACCTGCGCCGAGGTTCCCTCTCGTTCGCCAGCGTAAAGTTCTGCGCGCTGGACGAAGCCGACGAGATGCTGGCGCTAGGCTTTGCCGAGGACCTCGACGCGATCCTAGCCGAGCTCCCGGAGGAAAGACAGCTGGCGTTCTTCTCTGCCACGATGCCCTCGCGGATCCTCCAACTCACCAAGAAGTTCCTTCGCGACCCGGTCCACATCCAGATACAGAGCAAGCAACGGACCCTGGACACCACCAACCAGACCTACTACGAAGTCCCCAAGGGCCAGAAGCTTGAGGCCCTCGCCCGCGTTCTGGACATGGAGACCCCCGGTCCCACGATCGTCTTCTGCCGAACCCGTCAGGAAACGAACGACCTCAGCGAGAACCTTCGTCTGCGTGGCTACAACGCCGAAGCCCTCCATGGCGACATGAACCAAGCCGAGCGCGACCGCGTGATGCGCCGGTTCCGAGACGGCCAGGCCGACCTTCTGGTTGCCACCGACGTGGCCGCCCGTGGCCTCGACATCGAGACCGTCACCCACGTCATCAACTACGACATCCCGTGGGACGTGGAGCAGTACATCCACCGCATCGGACGCACCGGCCGGGCGGGACGCTCCGGCGACGCCATCACGTTGGTAAGCGGCAAGGAGCGGTTCCAGCTCAAGAACATCGAGCGCATGATCGGCTCCGCGATCAAGCCCGCTCGAATCCCCACCGCGGCCGACATCGCCGAGCGGCGACGTGGACAGTTCAAGGACTCCCTCCGCGAAGTCCTCTTGGCGGGCGAGTTCGACAACCACCTCGCCACCGTGGTCCAGATGAGCGAGGAGTTCGAGTCCACCTCGATCGCCGCCGCCGCCCTTCACATGCTCTGGCAGAGCCAGAACAGCGGGAAGGCAGACGCCGCCGAGGAGATGTCGCACGACTTCGAGCAGCCGGAGATGGGCATGGCCAGGATCTTCGTCGGCATGGGTCGGCAAGACGGTCTGCGCCCCGGAGACCTCGTTGGCGCAATCGCCCACGAAGCCGGTCTGTTGGGCAAGGCGATTGGCGTCATCGACATCCTCGACAAGACTTCCTTCGTGGAAGTCCCCGCCGCCGAGGCCGCCAAGGTGGTGGAAGCGCTGATGCGCACCAAGCTCCGCAACCGTAAGGTCATCGTCAAGCTGGCGCGAGCCGGAGACTAAGGCTCCCCCCGCTAGAGGGGAGCCCGTTCCGAGCCAAGCCGTTCCAAGGGGAACGGCGGCTGGGCCAGCGGGCGAACCGCCAGCGACATGAGCAGCGTCGGGTCGTCGTCCGCGCCGATCCGATTGCTGGATAGGGCCCCGCACTGGCGGCACCGGTGGATGATCGCCCACTCCCCCTTGGCCCGAACCCAAACGGCGATCGGCTCCATGAGCCCGCCGCAATCGGCGGCACGGTCACCGGGCACCTCGTCCAGGTGGACGCTGCACAGGCAGCGAGGGCAGTGGTTGCGATGCGCCGAGCCCGCGTCTTCCCACGAGGCAAAGGCCCCGCAGTTGCGGCAGGTGAACCCGGCGGAACGGTCTTCGCTCGTCCCGCCATCGAGGCGGGAGAGCCATACGTGGAAAGGCGCGGCTTCGCCCCGGTCGCGGAGTTCGCGATTGCGGAGGCGGCCGGCTCGCTTGACGAGATTCTTCTGGTCGCGGGCAAGGCCCGCCTTACGGTTCTTTGAATTCAACGTTGGTCTTTATCCGGATCTCGGGGCGCAGGTACGCCAAGGAAATCGCCCGTGTCGGGCGGAAGATCGGGGAGCCTGCCGTCAGCGGCAACCGAACGCAGAGATTCGGATCGCTAACTCAGGCGGCAACAAAGACCGTGGTTCGTAGCATGAGGCCATAGAATACCAAGCCCTGCTTGTGGCGAGGGACCTTGGTCCTAGGGCCTAGCCCAGGAACTTGTAGCCGACGCCGCGTACCGTGACCAAACGCACGGGGTTGTTGGGGTCGACCTCGATTCGAGTTCGTAGCCACCGAACGTGGACATCCACCGTGCGGGCCGACACGAATGAATCGCGTCCCCACACTCTGTCCAGAAGGGTGTCTCGACTGAAGACTTGTCCAGGGTTGCGGGCCAGAAAGTACATCAACGCGAATTCTTTGGGGGAAAGGTTCAGCGGCTTCTCATCCACCCAGGCCTCGTGGCTTCGCGGATCGATCTTGAGGTTGCCCCGCTCGACCGTCTCTTGAACCGGCTCGCCGGTAGACCGCCGAAGGATCGCCTTTACTCGTGCAGAAAGCTCCGCCAAGTTGAAGGGTTTGACCACGTAGTCGTCCGCCCCAAGTTCCAGACCCTTGATGCGGTCCGCCTCGTCTGCCCTCGCCGAGACGATGATCACCGGTACCGTGCTGTCCCGGCGCAGCGCTTTGCAGAAGTCCATGCCGGATCGCTGCGGAAGCATGACATCCAGGACAATGAGGTCCGGCTTGACGCGACGAAACAGGCGCATGCCTTCCTCGGCCGACTCGGCCGTGAATGTGCTGAATCCGTCTTTCCGAAACCGGGTCTCGATCGTCTCGAGGATCGCCGGTTCATCGTCAATGATTAAGATCTTCATCGAGCCCGTCTCTGGTTCGCGCTTTAGTTGCTCCGCTATCGCCATTCTGCCATCCCCAGCGTTGGCAGACGTCTCGTAACTACGCGAAGCCTCCCCAACTCACCTAGTTCTAGCCCACCCAAGTTAACAGGATGTAAACGTTCCGAGCAAAAGCGATGGACCTAGGCGAACCCGGTTCCTGCAACCTGCCTGAACCCCACGTGTATAATGACTCGGGTTTTCGAACCTGGCTCCGGAGACTTTCTCGATGCGACGATTTATCAACTGGGTGAAGGCGCTTTTCAACCGCGCCATGGACAAAGTCGAAGACCCCGACATGATGCTCGACCAGGCGCGTCGGGACATGCAAGGAGCCCTGGTTGGCAACCGCGAGAAGGCGGTTCAGGCCATCACGCAGAAAAACAAACTCGCCGGGATGCTGGACGACGCCCGGAAGAAGTCCAGCCAGCTGGAAAAGCAGGCCGAAATGGCCCTGAAAACCGGCAACCGAGAGTTGGCCACGCAGTTCATGCGTGAGAAGATGAACAACGATTCCACCATCGCGACCCTCCAGCAGAGCTACGACAACGCCGTGGCCACCGTGGAGCAGGTTAAGGTCGCGATCAAGCGCCAGGAAGAAGAGGTCCGCAAGAAGACCGCCGAAGCCCTGGCCATGAAGGCTCAGTGGAAGCAGGCCCAAATCCAGAACTCGATCGCCAAGGCCCTCGAAGGCCTCACCTTCGAGAACCAGATCGAAGGTTTTGGCGCCGCCGCCGAGCGAATCCGGGACGCTCAGAGCGAGGCCTCGGCCCGCGCCGAGATGATGTCCACTTCCATCCAGGGCAAAGTCATGCAGATGGAAGACCAGGTTCGAGACCTGGAAGCCGAAGACGAGCTCACCAAGCTGGAAGCGCGCCTAGGTCTTCGATCTGCGCCCGAGGTTGAAGAGGTCGCCCAGGTTCAAGTTTCCCAGGGCGGCGCCGCTCCCGCTCCCGCCGACGCGGCGGTGACCAGCGAAGCGGAGCGCCAACTGGAAGAGCTCGAAAAGAGGCTCGGCCAGAAAGAGAGCTAGTGCTCGATTAGGTAGAGGAAGGCTTCGGCAGCGTGCCAGGAGTGGGGTCGGCAGGTCTTTGACTCGCCGACCCCGATTTGCGCCTGGCGCGCGTAATCAGCCTGGCTGGCCTCCGCTTCCCAAGTTAGATAGGTTCCGCCATCCAAAAGCGCCATCGGAGCGTCGGTTCCGTCGAAGTGGGCTTGCGCCCACTGAAGGTAGGGGTAGTTATTGCAGTCCGTGCAGGAGGGCGGGCCCGGAGTGTGCGGGCTCCGATCCATCCAGAACAGCGAGGCGTAGGGGTCGTACTCCTGGGGGACCTCGATCGGGCAGGGGATGCCCAGGGACTCGCATCCAAAGCGTAGCCATTTGGCCTGGTAGACGGGCTTGGGCCCGAAGTCCGTCGTCCCCACCATTCGGCCGTCCTCGAGAAACTCCGGAAGCCGGCGGAAGACCTCCGCAACCAGCGGATGGGACGCGTCGGAGAAGGCCGAGACCAAGTAGAGGGCTTGCCCAAGATTGTCGGGCTCCTCAACGCCGTTGTTCCGATCGAAGGGATCCTTGAGGCTCGTAATCCACCCGCCGATCAGTTCCGCGTGCCCGCCTATCCGCAAAGCCATGAGGACCATGGCCGCGTCGCGAATCCACGGCTTCTGATACACGAGCGGGTTGGGAAGCGGGATTCCGTCGACGATGCACAACAAGATCTCGCGATACAGGCGTGAGAGCAGCTCTCCATGGCGGTGGCCGGAGAAGTCCGGAAGCTCTAGCGGCCGATCGACCAACCCCTCGACCACGCCGTTCGTCTCCACGTGGATTCCCACGTGGTCTTCCCAAAGGCGTAGCGTCTCCCCCTCCGCCAATTGAGCCGAGACGCCTCCCACCAGGTTGACCTCCGCGCTCTCCACCGACCAGCGGCGCAAAACCGCCCCTCGCAGGTCCTGAAGAACCCCATCGGAATATAGGAATTTGGGGCGATCCGCAAGGCCAAGCAAGAGATCCATTCGAGTACGAGACTGCTTGCGCATCCCTCTAGGTTCCCGGAGAGGTCATCATAAAGCTAGATGGACGCCGCGAGATCCCTGCCCTTCCGGCTTTCCCGCCTGGAACTCGCCCGGATCGCCGCGTGGGAGTATGCGCGGGGTTACTGGTGGATGTTCATCGCCATCCCCTTGTTCGGCCTTGCCGGGCTCGCGGTGGCGCCGGACGGCGTGGTGCGCTACTTCTGCACGGTATGCCTCTTGTGGCCGTTCAGCATCCCGGCCCGCGCCATCCTGATCACGGGCAAGGCCCAGAAGCTATTTGCGGAGGACAACGTCGCCGTGGTCGAGGCAGGCTTCCTTCGCCTCTATCGACCCAGCGGCAAAGGGAGTTCGCTGAACCTGGCCAACGTCCGCTCCGTGGAGGACCGCTGGAATGGCCTGATCGTCCGCACCAAGAAGCTCGGATTTGTGGCCCTGCCCGCCGCGGCGTTCCAGGACGGGGATCACCGGGCCGCCTTCAAGGAAAGGTTGCTGGCCCCTGAAGTACCCTAGGCTCCTTACGTTTCGAGGACGAGAAGATCGATGGGGATCAAGAAACTGCTCATTGCCAACCGAGGCGAAATCGCCGTCCGCGTAATCCTGGCCGCGCGCGAGATGGGGATCCGCTCCGTCGCGATCTTCTCGGAGGCAGACCGCCACGCCATCCACCCGCAACTCGCCGACGAAGCGATTTTCTTAGACGGTCCCACCCTTCCGAACGGCGACCAGGGCTCCTACCTTGACGCGGACCGTATCCTCGAGATCGCGGCTCAGAGGAGTGCGGACGCCATCCATCCCGGCTACGGGTTCTTGAGCGAGCGAGCCGCCTTCTCCGAGGCTTGTGCCGCCCAGGGGATACGCTTCGTGGGTCCGCCGGCCAACGCCATGCGACAGCTCGGCTCCAAGCGAGACGCTAAGGAGCTTGCCACCCGCGCCGGCGTGCCCCTCGTGCCCGGCTACTTTCAGCCGCACGCTAACGACGAGGATCTGGTGGCGGCCGCCCGGGAGATCGGCTACCCGGTGATGCTCAAGGCTTCCGCCGGGGGTGGAGGGCGCGGAATGCGCCCCGCCTACGAGGAGGCCGAGATGCGCGACCTGCTTCCCGTCGCTCGGCAGGAAGCGCTCCAGGGCTTCGGCGACGACGAGATGATCGTCGAGAAGCTCATCCTGGACCCTCGCCACGTGGAGATCCAGGTTTTGGCCGACCAGCACGGCAACGCCCTCTCACTTTACGAACGGGAGTGCTCGATCCAGCGTCGCCGCCAGAAGCTGATCGAGGAGTCTCCGTCCCCGGTTCTCAGCCCCGCCACCCGGGCCGCCATGGAGGACGCTTCCCTGCGCCTCGTGCAGGCCAGCGGATACCAGAACGCGGGAACCGTCGAGTTCATCCTCGACGAGAAGTCCGGCGAGTTCTACTTCCTGGAGGTCAACGCCCGCCTTCAGGTGGAGCATCCGGTCACCGAGTCCGTTACCGGCCTGGATCTCGTCCAGTGGCAGATCGCCATAGCTTCCGGCGAGACCCTTGGAATCGCCAAGCCCCCCCAAAAGGGCCACGCCATGGAGCTTCGCATTCTCGCCGAAGATCCCGCCAAAGGCTTCCTCCCCAGTGTGGGCAAGATCCTCGCCTGGGCCGAACCCAAGGCCCCTGGGGTTCGGGTCGATACCGGGTTCGCGGCGGGCTCCGTGGTCTCGCCTTTCTTCGATTCCCTCCTCGCCAAGTTGATCGTGCGGGCAGAATCGAGGGACGCCTGCATTCGAAGGGTGGACGCCGCCCTCCGGGACTTCCACGTTCTTGGAGTCAGCACCAACATCGCGTTCCTGCTTGACGTCATTCGACATCCCGACTTCCAAGTGGGCGCCTTTGACACCGGGTGGCTTGAGCGTGCCCTGCCAAAGTGGTCTCCAACCGCCGAGCCTCCGATGGAGATCGGCGTTGTGGCCGCCATGGCGGGAGGTCTCGCCCCGGCCCTGGCGGGGTCGAGTAAGCAGAGTTGGGCTGCCTCGGACGGATTCCGCAACGTTCGCGGATAGCGCGCCATCCGCCTTTAGGGCTGACAATCCTTGCCGATGGCTTGGTTTGTCAGTGTTATACTTCGGGCCTGATTATGAGTTTGGCTAAGTTGCTCTCTGTTTCTGTTCTTGCGTCAGGGGTGGTCGCCCTTTCTTCGGCAAGCATCCTCAACGGTAGTTTCCAGGATGGGGCGGGCTCGTCTGCCGACAACTGGACCTTTGTCGGCTCGACCAGCGCCAGCACGGACGCCGGGTACGGGGGGGCGGGCGGCTTTGGCACGTCTCCGTACGGTGGTCGCTTCCTCGCGTTCAACGGTGGCAACAACCCTGCGGGGAACTCGGCCGCCCAAGAGTTCTCGACCATTCTGGGGCAGTGGTACTCCGTGAAGTTCGCCTTCGCTAACTTTGGTGCGTCCACGCTTCAACGATTGAACGTTGTTGTGACGGACTCAACTGCGGCGGTTCTTGGGTCGGCTGCCTACGACGACTCGACCGGGGGCGAAAACATGGCCCTGATCTGGGCGGAAGACGAGCTCCTATTCCAGGCGACAACCAGCCTGAGCACCCTGACCTTCAGCGATAACGGCTCCACGACCAACGGAACAGACCTGCTGGTCGACAATGCCTCAGTCGAGGCGGTACCTGAGCCCTTGACGATCGCTCTGCTAGGCCTGGGCGTAGCGGCCGCGGCCAAGCGGCGGCGCCACTAGCGCTGAGGTTCCTCGGCAGGCTCGGGGAGCACGTTGCTTCCTGAGCCTAGCCGAAGCACAGAGGCAAGTGTAACGAGCCTGTCACGCTAAACCGGACTTCCGTCCAGACCTCCCAACAAGGCACGCTAACTGGGTTAGTTAGGTGCCTTTATGCGATTTCTTTGTATTTCCAGCCTTGTTCTCGGTGTCTTCAGCGGCGTCAACGCCCAGATCCTCAACGGCAGCTTCCAGGATGGTGCGGGTACTACCGCCGACAACTGGGTTCTTACCGGTTCCAATTCCCTGGCCCTCGTCGATGCAGACTACATCGCCAATGCCGGCGGATCCGGCGCGTCCCCTTACGGTGGCCGATTCCTGTCGATGAACGCGTCGGACGTGGCTGCCAACAATTCGGCGTCGCAGGAATTCGGCACGGTTACCGGTCAGTGGTACTCGGTCAAGTTCGCCTACGCGAACTACGGAGCCTCCACCCTCCAGCGTCTCAACGCTTCGGTGACCGACACCAATGCGGGCGTCCTTGCCGCCACGTCCTTCGACGACTCCACCGGAAGCACCGACCTGGGCGCCATCTGGGCGGACGGCGAGATCCGATTCCAGGCCGCCAGTTCGCTCTCGACCTTGATCTTCACGGACGCCGGCTCCACCACCAGCAGCACCGATCTCTTCGTGGACAACGTGTCCGTGGAAGCCGTGCCTGAGCCCGCGACCATTGCCCTCATTGGGCTCGGCCTTGCCGGCGTCGCCAAGCGCCGCCGCCGCGCCTAGTCCGCCCTCAGCAGGGTAGCGCTCCGACCTCTAGTACGACGGGTCGGAGCGCTTGTGTTTTGCCGATTTGCTTGACGTACTCTGGCATATGTCGTACCTTAACCAGGTGCCATACGGTAAGCCTTCGCGGCGCCCTTGGCGTATCTGCTTTGTTCGGAGCTTCCGATATGAACGGTCTAAAACTTCTTGCCTGCCCCTTTCTCATCCTTGGGCTTATAAGCCTGGGTCAAGCCGACCCTGAGACCCCTCAGCAACCCTCGTCTACCGAGGTCTTCCAACCTCAGCCTGGGTTCGACACCCGCACCTTCTTCCCGCAGATCTCCAACCTGAGCCGCCCTCCCGTCCCACGCGACACGGACGACAAGACCCAGCTTCTCGTTGGGTCTGGCGAGCCCAACAACCTCCGCTACGACGCCACCACCGTGGCGCCGAGGATGCTCGATCGCGAGGCCTATCCGGAAACTCTGGTTGGGCTGAAGGAGAACATCTTCGACCCCGCGGACTGCGAAGTCGCGGTGGGTCCAACCTACATCCTCCAGGTGATCAACACCGCGGTCATGGTCTTCGACAAAGCGACCGGTAAGGTCGTTTTCCAGCAGGCCCTGGATGATGTCGACGGAACCCTGAAGGGCCTCTTTGAGGGCTACGTGCAGGCGGACAGCATCGTGTTCGATCCCCGCTGCTGGTACGACACCGTCGCTCAGCGATTCTTCATCACCGTGATGGAGAAGAACGATCGGCTGAAAACGAGCAAGATCCACCTCGGATTCAGCAAGACGTCCAGCCCGGTTGGCGATTGGGGAGTCTTCTCCATGACCACGGGTCGAACGATCACCAAGGTCATCCACTGGGCGGACTTCAACACGGCCGGCTACAACAAGGATGCGATCATCCTTCCCTACCTCCTGTTCTCGTTCACGAACAAGTTCTATGGGTCGGACGTAGCCGTCATCCCCAAGAAGACCCTCCTCGAGCAGAAGCCGGTCACGGTCAAGAAGTTCTACATTCCCGGCATGTTCACCATCCAGGCGGCCCGCACCGTGGACGCAAGCGTGGCCACGATCTACGGCACCGGTTTGGTCAACGACACTACGATGCGGATCTACGCCTGGACCGGCCTGCCGGCGGCGCCTCTAATGAGCACTCGTAACGTGGCCATTCCGAAGGCAGCTTTGATCAATGGCGCGAAACCCGCCCGAGCCAAGACGGGGCGGACGCTGGACACGGGACTCGACCGCCCCCAGCAAACGATCTACCAGGCCGGCAAGGTCTACACCACCCTCTCCCACAGCATCCCGGTGAGCGGCGGCTACAAGGTGGGAATGGGCTTCTATGTCTTCGACACCAACGCCTACCCAACCAAGTACCCAACCCTCAACCAGAGCGGGCTGGTGTATAGCACCACGGAGGATTGGTCCTACCCCACGCTGGCGGTCAACTCGGACGGCGACATCGGAATCGCCTACACCGCGTCCCACGCCACCGCGAATCCCGCGATCCACTTCGCGTCGCGCAAGTCCACCGACGCTAAAGGCAAGCTCACCAAGTTCATGGTGATGAAGCCCGCAAACACCGTGGACTACAAGTCCAAGGCGGAGCAGCGATGGGGAGACTACTTCGGCATGGTCGTCGACCCAGGCGACAGCCTCACCTTCTGGGGCACCACCATGGTGACCGCCGGCACCGGCTGGACCACAGCGGTCTTCGCCCACGCCAACCGAGGCGTGTCGAACAGCGTTAAGAACCCCTTCTCGTTCTACAAGAACGAGGGAGCTAGCGCCGTTGGCAAGGTCACGGACCTCGTCAGCTCGGACTCAAAGGGAGTCGTTCTCGGAGCCGGCAAGGTTGGCTCGAACTACGTTGCCTCCATCGACCTCTACACCAAGGTTGTCGGGAGCCGCACCCGCGGCCGCACCCTCGAGTTCGACGTCCTGAGCCGTGGAACCGAAGGCGTCGACATGGCCATCTGGATCTACAACAACCGCCTCCACCGGTACGAGAATCTCCGACAGTGGAAGAACAAATCCGCCGGCGGGCCGCTCCAGATCGTCAACAAGCTGGCTCCGTTCAGCGACTACGTGACGGCGGATGGTCAAGTGCTCATCAACATCCAGGGCTACTCGTCAAAGACGTTTAGCGTGAACGTCGACTACGTTCGAGTCGTCTTCCAGACCCACAAGAGCTAGGCCTAGGAAACGCAGCCAACGGCCCCCGAGGATGCCCTCGGGGGCCGTTCGTCTCGATGGCATCCGGCCGATCCACCTGCTACACCCGCAGTTGTATTCAATCGCCAAAGTCGTTCTGAGGTGGAACCGCAGTGCGCAAGCGCTTGACTTGACCTGCCCTAACAGATGGTGTACCCTTCCCGGGTTGTCGGCAGTACTCCTACCGGTCCTTTCCCATTCCTATCCCCTGGAGCTTCCTTTTTATGCATGGTTTCGGTCCCTTCACCTGCCTCCCCGTCCTATTCGGGTTTGCGTGCCTGAGCGCCGCCGCACCCGAAACCCAGCAATATCCCTCGTCCAGCGAGGTCATCCAACCCCAGCCCGGTTTCGACACCCGCTCTTTCTTCCCGCAAATCGCCACCCTGAGCCGCCCCCCGGTCCCGCGTGACACGGACGACAAGTTCCGGTTCCTCGTAGGCGCTGGCGAGCCCAACGGATTACGCCACGACTACACCACCATCGCCCCGGAAATTCGAGAGCCAGAGGCGTACCCAGAGACCCTAGTCGGGCTACCGGAGTCGGTGTTTGACCCCGCGGACTGCGAGCTTGCCGTCGGCCCCACCCACATCCTCCAGGTGGTCAACACGTCCGTGATGATCTTCGACAAAGCGATCGGCAAAGTCGTCTTCCAGCAATCGATGGACGAGGTTCCCGGCACCGTGAAGGGGATGTTCGAAGACTACGTGGAGGCGGACAGCCTCGTGTACGATCCCCGCTGCTGGTACGACACCATCTCGAAGCGCTTCTTCATCACCGTGATGGAGAAGAACACTCGGCTGAAGAGGAGCAGGATCCACTTAGGCTACAGCAAGACCTCGAACCCCTTGGGAGGCTGGGGAGTCCTGACGATCGTGACCGGCCGGATCATCTCAAAGGTCCCGCACTGGGCAGACTTCAACACTTCCGGCTGGAACAAGGACTCGATCGTCCTGCCGTACTTGCAGTTCACCTACGCCGACAAGTTCTATGGGTCGGACATCGCCGTCATCTCCAAGAAGCCGCTCCTCGAAGAGAAGCCGGTCACCGTGAAGAAGTTCTACGTTCCCGGCGTATTCACGATCCAGCCGGCGCGCACGGTAGACGCCACCGTGGCTACGATCTATGGAACCAGTCTGCAAACCGATACCACCATGCGGATTTACGCGTTCACGGGCCTCCCTGCCTCGCCCGTGATGAACACGCGCGATGTCGCGATTCCCAAGGTTGGCCTCCTCAGCGGCTCTACGCCCGCACGGGCCAAAGCTGGGCGCACGCTAGACGCCGGGCTCGATCGCCCCCAGCAGACGATTTTCCGAAAGAACAGGCTCTACACCACTCTCCCAAACAAGGTTGCGGTAACCGGCGGCTACCGGGTTGGCCTGGCATTCTATGAGTTCGCCACCAACGCCTATCCCACCCAGTACCCAACCCTCCTCCAGAGCGGCCTCAGCTACAGCGGCGCCGACGACTGGTCGTACCCCACCTTGGCGGTGAACGCGGACGGGGACATCGGGATCACGTACACGTCCTCCAAGGCCACCTCCAACCCGGCGGTCCACTTTGCATCCAGAAAGCCCACCGATCTGAAGGGCAAACTCACCAAGTTCGCGGTGGTAAAAGCCGCCAATATCCTCGACTACAAGACGAAGGAAGAGCATCGATGGGGCGACTACTTCGGCATGGCCGTGGATCCGGCCGATGGTCTGACCTTCTGGGGCACCGCCATGGTTACGAACAGCGGCAAGTGGGCGACGGCGGTCTTCGCCCACGCCAACCGAGGCGTCACCAACAGCGTGAAGAACCCGTATGCGTTCTACAAGAACCAGGGCGCCAGCGCGGTCGGCAAGGTATCGGACCTGGTCAGCACGGATTCTAAGGGAGTCGTGATGACCAGTGCATCCACGAACACCACCTTCCTAGCTTCGGCAGACTTCAACACCAAGGTTGAAGGCGTCCGAATCCGAGGCCGCAATCTGGAAGTAGACGTCCTGACCCGGGGAACCGAAGGCGTGGACATGGTCCTCTGGATCTTCAACCAACGCCTGTTCAAGTACGAGAAGATCGGCGAATGGCAGAACCGAGCAATTGGCGGCCCCATCAAGATCGCCAACCTCCAGGCGGCGCTTACCGACTACGTGGGAGCGGACGGACGAGTTCAGATCAACGTTCAGGGCGTCCACCCCACCGCGTTCGCCGTGAACGTCGACTACGCGCGGGTCGTCTTCCAGACCCACAAGAGCTAGGAGAAGCCGCGAGGGAAAGCCCCCGAGATCGCTCGGGGGACTTCCCTCCATGGCTCTAGGCAGAACGGCGGCGGCGAGCTACCAAGGCCGCCATCCCAAGGGCCAGCAACGAGGCGGGCTCCGGGACTGCCCCGATATTGTCTAGGCTGGTGTCGTCCGGGCCGGTTTTCCACTCCGTGCAGATGTACAGTCCTTCCAGGTTGGTCAGCGCCGTAAGAACCTGGGCGTCCGTCGCGACCGCTCCGCCCTGAGATCCGACGCGCCACTCCGAACCCACGAAGTTGACCACCCGGGTTTGCCACTGGCCTACCGGAGGTTGGCTGCTCGCGTGGATCAGGTTCAGTCCGCCGCCAAGAATGTTCATCGGCGTGTAGTCGATCCCGTCCGTGTGGCGGATGAAGATGTCGTACTGGATAGCTTTGCCCAGCATGTCGCTCTGGTCGCCAAGGAACTCGGAGGGCGCGGCTACAAAGGTCTCCCCGTAGACGTCTCCGGCGGCTAGTGCGCCTCCGGGATTGCCTCGACCGTCCCAGCCGACGGCCCCGCCGACGTTGAGGGTGCTGTTCACGCCAACCGAGACGTCGCCGCCGGCGTAGCGCCAGCCTTGGTTATCGCTGTCGAAAGTATGCAGCGGCATCGCGGAATGGGCCATGCCCGACGCTCCGGCCAAGACCGCGGCCATGACTCCCATCCTAAGGGTGAAGGTGTTCATAGAGACTCCTGTTTCGCCCGTGAGCCATGATCGCCCATGGTCGGGCCTACACCTTCATTGTCGGCCCCCGGGTCTTGGCCCAAGAGTCCCCCTTTCGATGGACGCCCCTACCGAAGCACGGTCGCCTGAAGACGGCTTGCCAGCGAGCCCCCAGAGAGGACCCGATGGGTGGCTGCCGGTGTTCAGGCAAGGCTACAGGCGTAGCCCACTTCCCTTCAGGGCCACGCCAAGGTGTTCGCCACAGGACACAACAAAGAGTCCCTGGACTGCATGTCGCAGTCCAGGGACTCGGCTAGGCGTCGAGGGAAGTTAGCTTCGTCGCTTGCGGCCGATGGCTGCGAGGCCAAGACCGAGAGCAGCCATGGTGGCGGGCTCGGGAACGGCTTCGACGGAGATGTCATCCAGGAATAGGTTTCCGTTGGAGTTGTTGTTCGAGGCCGAGTAGAAGCCAATGGTTGCCGACTGGAACATGTCGGTGTCCGCAACGAAGCTGTACTCCGTCCAGGTGCCGGCATTCACCGTGAAGGCCTGGCTGGTGTTACCGAAGGTGACCGTCAGGTCATTGTTGATACCGCCGGTTCCGAAGGCCCAGAACTTGACCAGCTGGTCGGTTTCGCCAGTCGCGACCAACTGCTCGATGGATCCGGGCCCAGGGGTGCCGACCAAGTCGAGGGCGAAGGTGCCGGAGTGGACCGCGTAGGGCGCGACCACGAGGTCGACGCTTTTACCACCGACCGTCCAGTCGTTGATGCCGGTGTCGCCCGCGTTGTAGACCTTGTAGAAATCGGGGTCGGTGGCGTAGTCGCTCCAATCGTTAAGTTCAAACCCGCCGTTGCTCGGAAGCGCGTGGGCACTGACTCCAACCGAAAGAAGCGCGAGAAGAACGAGACTCTTGCGCGTAACCATAGACTCCCATCGTAGGAGCCAGCCAGCGCAATTGCCAGTCACACAAATGTGCTTTTAGAAGGTTGTGTTACGGAAGCACGGTCACCTGGAGACGACTTGCCGTCGAGCCCCCGGAGAAGACCCGATGGGTGGCGGCCTTGAAATCCTCCGCACTCGCCTCAAAGATGTTTGGCACAAAGGTTTGCGGGTTCCGATCCATCAGCGGGAACCAGGTGCTGTGGATCTGCACCATGAACCGATGCCCCTTCCGGAACGTGTGGCAAACGTCCGGCATCGAGAACTCAACCTTCTCCACCTTCCCGGGCACAAACGGAATCGGCTTGCTCCAAGACTTCCGGAACCGGGCGCGCATCGGCTCGCCGCGAACCATCATTTGGTAGCCGCCCATCTTGACGTCTGCGCCTCGCGGAGAGGCCACCGAGTAGTCGTTCGGAAACACGTCGATCAGCTTCACCACGAAGTCCGCGTCGGTCCCCGTCGTCGAGACGAAGAGCGAAGCCTTCAGCGGGCCCGCCAACGTCAGATCGCTGCCCAGAACCGGACTCTCGTACGTGAGCACATCTGGGCGAGAAGCTACGAAGCGCTGGTCCTCCAGCATGTAGGACCGCGCCATCCCAACCGTCGTGGTTGCGGAGTTGGGCACCGGACTCGCCGGATCGCTCACGTACTCCCGGAAGCCCGGACGGAGCGTTCTGCGGCCCGCCGAGAGCGTGCGATCATCCTCCAGGTAGAGGCTTAGCCTCTTCGCCGCCTTCGGAGGCCACTGCCCGAAGCTTCGCCAGACGTCGGCTCCGGCATCGAAGACCTGCGCCTCGGGGATCGTCGCATCGGCATCCTGCCAGAGGTACTTGCGGAAGAAGGGTCTCTGAAGCTGGTTCCGGAAATCCTCCCCGGTGCGGGTTGTCCAGGCGATGTCGTACAGCGAGTTGCCCGGGCCGCCGTTCCAAGACCCGTGGTACCACGGACCCATTACGATGGACGTGTTGTTGCGGGGCGTGAACCGTTCGATCGCCTGGTGGATCGCCAACGGCCCCTGCAGGTCCTCCGCATCAAACCAGCCGCCCACGAGCAGCACGGCAACCTTGTCGGCCTTCTTCAGATGCTGCGGAACGTTCTGAGTGGCCCAGTACTCGTCGTAGTTGGGGTGGCTTACCCACTCTTTCCAGAGCGGGATCTGGTTCATGTTGTACTGCGTCAAGGCGTTCTTCAGCGGCCCCATCTTCAGGAAGAACTGGTAGCCGTCGTTCGTGTCGTGGCTGAAGACCCGCGGCCCGTAGTTCGTGGTGGGCCCCTGCCGCACCTTTCCAAACCCCGCGATGAAGTTCATCGCGTGCGGCAAATAGAAGGCTCCGTTGTGGTGCATGTCGTCGCCCAGCCAGTTGTCCGCCATCGGCGCCTGCGGGCTCGCCGCCACCAGCGCAGGATGCGGGTCGATCAGGGCCTGGGCCGCGTAGTGGCCCGGGAAAGACGTGCCATAGATCCCCACCCGACCGTTGTTCTTGGGCACGTTCTTGAGCAACCACTCGATCGTGTCGTAGGTGTCCGTGCTCTCGTCCGTCTGCCCTGGCTTCTTCTTGGGAAGGTAGGGAGTCATCCACTTGAACTCGCCCTCCGACATGTAGCGCCCGCGCACGTCCTGGGTCACAAAGATGTATCCCTCCGCACCATAGGTTCCGTCTGGGCCAAAGGCCGTCTTCAACCGGGTCGGTCCGTAGGGCGCGCAGCTGTAGGGAGTGCGCTGCAGCATGAAGGGAGCCGCCTTGGGGGAGTCCTTGGGCGTGTAGATGGACGTGAAGAGCTTCACCCCGTCCCGCATCGGGATCAGGACTTCGGACTTCTCATACACGGTCTGCGAGAAACCCTGAGCCGAAACTGCCGCCAGGAGGACAAGGATGCTTTTGCGCATCGCCCATTATCCTTCAGTTAAGGTTGCCGCCATAATCAACGGCATGGATTCGTTGAAGACCCGCGTGGACGCCCTCGCCGACCTCGTCCAAGAGTTCGGCCTGCAGGAGGCTGCTTGGTCCGGCGCAGAGGGTGGGGTCACCCTCCGAAAGAAGCGCGCGGTCCAAGCGGTGGCGCACGTGGAAGGAGCCTCGTACCACGAGGACGGAGACTACGAGGAAGCGGCCGAGGCGCCCGCGGCGCCGGCCGCTCAGGCCGGGCATCCCATCACGTCTCCGATGAGCGGCATCTACTACGCTAGCGCCAACCCGTCCTCGCCCGCGTTCGTTAAAGAGGGCGATACCGTGACGGCCGGGCAGACCGTGGGCCTGATCGAGGCCATGAAGGTGTTCAACGAAGTTCCCGCCACCATGAGCGGAACCGTGCTGAAAGTTTGTGCCGAAAGCGGACAGCTGGTGCAACCAGGCGATCCGCTCGTTTGGATCGGCTAGCTACGCCGCAAGCGGCAGATCGGCAAGCTCCACGCGGGTCGCCTGCTTAGGGAAGGCAGCCGCGCTGCGTGCGCTTAAATTGGACTTGGCATAGGAAGTCTTTAGCCGGTCACGGCATGACTTCTTCCCCCAGATGCTCCGACGTATTCTTTGATTGAGACGAACGCGAATCACGACCATTGGTCGGTTCCCCCTAACAAGCATTCGCTCCAATCCGTGAGCTAAATTGTCGGTCCTTCGGTGAATAGGTTAGCCCCTGGGAGACGTGCTAGGTGTAACGCTTTTCCGGTACACCTGCTAGAATTACTTGCACGCTTTTGTGAGCCCGGCCGCAAGGACCCCGCGCTTCGCGCGTAAAATGGCCCCCGTGGACGATCTGTTCGGTGTGCCCCTCCGTGCCGATCCATCGGTGGCCCTGGGGCCTCTTCGGTCGGGCGTCAAACTGGGCGCCGGCCCCATCCACCGAACCCAGTTCGTAATGGAGCTTGTCGGGCCGCGTACGGTCCCTGCGTTCAGCGCGAGCATGCTGCTGGACACCTCCTGGTACAGCGCGTTCGGCCAACCCCAGCTCTACTGCATGGCCCCCAAGGATCTGGAATGGCAGCCGCTTTCGGACACGCGGGACGGCGCCTACGACTCCCTTGCGCTCGCCTGGGACATGGTCGGCGACCGCGGATCCTTGTCCAGTTCGGCCGCCAGCCATCTTCTGGCAATGGGCGAGCGCTTCGCCACCCAGATCAGCCGGCGTGCCATGACCATGCCGCCGCCCAGCGAGGTGGATGCCCAGGTTCGCGCCCTCACCCAGATCCGGGATCGCCTAGACGCGGGCTACTCCGTCGGCCTCCTGCCCCGCCACGGGGCCTTCCCGGAGAAAGACGTCTGGGTGGCCGCCGCCAACCTGGGACTCGAGTTCGAGTCCACCGGCGGAACCTTCGTCTGGAAAGACCTCGATACGGGGCTCACCGCCATCACCCTCGCGCCCTCTACCGACGAGTCCTTCTCGCTGGGCAACGTGCAGACCGGCCACACCCACGCGTCGCTCGTGCTGGGCTTCCACATCCCCACCAATCCATCGCCCAGCACGTCTCTGGCAATGCTGTTCCGTTGCGCAGACGTCCTCTCCCAACGGCTGTTCGCCAACCCGATCGACGACGGAGGGCACCCCCTCACCGACGCGGCCCGCGAAGCCGCCCGCCGCAACCTTGGGCTCGCGGTAGACACCCTTCTCCGGGCTGGGATCGCGCCAGGGTCCCGAGCTGCGCTCAGCCTCTGGCGAGACTCGCTGGCCAGCTAGTTGCGCCAAACTAGTCCCGTGTCTCGAATGCCCACGCTGAGTCCCAGCAAGATCAGCACCTACCTGGCCTGCCCGGTCAAGTATCGGTGGACCTACGTGGACGGCCGGGGCCGACTCTACCTGCGCTCCAAGGCCGCCTACTCGTTCGGCAACACCCTCCACCGGGTGCTGGAGCTCTTCCATGAGGCCGCGCGCGAGGGCGTCCCCACCGTGGACGCCGTGCTCGCCACCTACGAGGAGAGCTGGATCGATGCGGGCTTCAGCACCCCGGACGAGATGGTCGAAGCCTTCGGCGAAGGCAAAGAGATCATCTCCGCCTACGTGGACGACTACGCTCGCGAAGCCGCCACCGCCCAAACGCTCTACCTGGAAAAGACCCTCAGCAAAAAGTTCGAGACCTTCCGCCTGGTTGGCCGGCTAGACCGCGTGGACGAGCACGAGGATGGCACGCTCGAGATCATCGACTACAAGACCGGACGAAGCCAGGTCAGCGAGGAAGACGTCCACGAAGATCTCGCAATGGGCATCTACCAGCTACTCCTGGCCCACGCCCATCCCGGTCGACCGGTGAAGGCCACCCTGGTCGCCCTGCGAACCAAGAACCGGGCCACGAGTTCCCTATCGCCGGAGGAGCTGGACCAGTTCGAGGCCGACCTGCAGACCACCGCCCACTGGATGCTCAGCGCCGATTGGCTGGAGTACGAGCCTCGGCTGAAGCCCCTGTGCCAGGGCTGCGATTTCGTCCCGCTCTGCGGGAAGCACCCGGAGTTCGCCGAAGCCTGGGCGGCGCGGCAGCAGAGTCAAATGCCCGAATGACCGCGTCCTATCCTGCGTAACAACCGCACCGGCAAGGGGGCAACGGCGCCGGAGCCCCGACTCTGAGGCGGGACGGACTGTTCGGACAAGACTCCGGCGGATCTACCCCCAACCGGTTGACTATCCGCGTCCCCAACCTCGGACAAGCGTGACCCCGCCCTCAGGTTCAAGGAAATGTCCCGTCCCGACCAAAACCTTGCGCGGAGCCCGTGATGATGAGATTCCACAAAGCCAAGCTCCTGCCCCTCAGGGGAAGGTGGCCCCGACTCCCGTCGGGGACGGAAGGGGTGACACGCATAGCTCGGCCACAACAAAACCCGACCCCAGCGGGGTCGAATCCGAGAAGCCCGGCGGTCGAAGACCCCGGGTACCCAAGCAGCCCACCGGCGCGGGAGTCCCGATCCCGACTCCTGCCGAGATCGGGACGGGGTGGGAGGGCAAGGCGACGGTGGGCTGGTTCTCTAGCGTCGGCCCGGAAGAATCACCGGCGGACCTGCCGCCACGATCCCCTTCGCCGCGCGCTGCACGTCTTCGAGGCTGAGGTTCTGGAACTCTGCCAGCATCCGGTCGGCGTCCCAGATGATCCCCGTCTTCATCCGCCAGTAGGCGGCCAGGTAGGCGCGATCTGCCAGCGAGTCCCCGAGTTCGCGCGTTCCCGACGGCATCAGGGGAAAGCCCGTGCTCTCGTACCGAAGAACCCGTCGAGCCACGCCCAGCGCTTCGCGGAGCCGGGCATCGGTCCAACCGTCCACATCCTTGCCCAAAGCGGCTTGGCACGCCGTTGCGACGGCGGCCAGGTCGGCTCCCTTGCTCGGGATCAGCACCCTCGGCAGCAGCCCGGTCGGCGTCGGCGTGAGCACCGCTTGTTGCCAATACGAGACGCCCAGTTGGTTCCGCACCACCTGATGCAGGGCACCCGTCTTGCCGGCACCGAGGATCAGCAGCGCAAATAGGGTTGCCGGAACTTGCGCCCCATTGACCTCGCCTCCGCGCAATTCAACCACTCCAACCGGGCCGTCCAACTTGGCCAGCAACCGGCTGGCCCCGGAGTCCGAAAGCAGCCGGGGCATTCGCTCCGGCGTCCACGCTACCGTTTTGGCCGCCCAGATCCGGCTCGCCTCGCCCGGCTCGAACTTGCCACCGACCGCCAAGCCCACGTTCTCCGGGCGCATCAACCGAGCCCAAAGCTCCAGCACGTCCGGCAATCTCAGCTGCCCGAAGTCGGGACGCTCTTGCCGAACCGCTTGCGACCAGTACGAGGTCGACCGATAAGGCAGCGCCGTCACCGCCCGCTCAAAGGCCTCCTGGGTGATCTTGGGTTCGCTGAGGATCGACATCAGCATCGTGAGACCGTCCGACAGCCGCGTCGAGCCAAGCCCGATCCGCAGATGGTCGGGCGCCCAAACGATCCGCAGCCGCTCGCCCGCTTCCAGGCAACTCGCGCGAATCTCCCCGGCCGTAAAGGTCTTGGTTCCCTCGCGCAGGATTTCGCCCAGCACTTCCAGCGCCGCCGAGTCCCGCGGACCCAAAACCGGCGTCTTGACCACCGCTTGAATCGAGTACACGTTGGCTGGACCCTCCAGCTCGATCACCGGCAGGGGCGGAACCCCGAGTACCGCCGTCAGAAACAAAGCCGCTGGCATCATCGTCCGCCCACCACCACAACCGCGCTGTCCCGGGCAAACGCCGCCAAGCCCTTCGCAAAGTCCGTCGGCGTCATCGTTCGAAGGTTCTCCTCCAGCGTCTCGTACCGAACGCCCCCTAGGGCCGACAACGTGCCCAGCAGAGCCGCCCGGCTCGACGGATCGCCCAGTTGTCGGTTGAGCCAGGCCTTCGCCAGCCGCCGTCCGAGCGGGAACAGCCGCCCGGGATCCGCTTCATCGAAGGCTAGGTTTACTCCCGCACGGTCCGTGGTCTGCCCGACGATGACCAGGCCGCTCTCCGCCGAAGGCGTGTAGGTCGCAAAAGCATCGCCGTACAGCGCCGCCACCGCCAGCCCCGCGCTCAACGTCCACATCGTGCGGGGATTCGCCACCCCGGGCACCGCGGCGGCGCGCGCATCGCCGAACGCGGCATCCACCTCTCGCCGGCCCGGTTTGAACGATGTCCGCGTCCTCCACTCCGGGGCGGGATTGTTTGCGAACCCGCCAAAGTAGCGACTCGCGAGTCGGGTCGTCGCGTCCAGGTCGACGTTCCCCACAATCGACAACGTCAGATTCCGGCTGGCGAAGTGCTTGGCGTGGAGCTCGGTAAGCCCCTCGGGAGTCGCCGCCGCCATGACCGCCAGCCCGCCCAGCGGGTCTAGCCCTTCGGGCCCGTAGCCGCAGTCCCAAGCGGCCATTCCCAGCAGGCGATCATCCTCGGCCAGCGCAATCTCCTCTTCGAGGATCTTGTTCTCTTTGGCGATCCGTTCGGCGGTAAGAGCGTCTGGGCGCACCATCTCCTGCAGGCAAGCCACCGCCCGCTCCAGGTCCGCCGGCGACGCGCTCACCCGAAACGACATCGTCTCCCGAGAGGTCTGGGCCGTCAGGGTCGCCCCGCGCGGCTCCAATCGGCGGTCCACATCGCCGCCCTTCCCGGGCGCAATCAGATGCTCGAGTAAGTGCCGAAGCCCGTGCGTCGCCGGAGTCTCCTCGACCCCACGGGCCGCTGCCGTCAGGCAGACCCCCACGCGCCCGGCTTTGGGCATCCGCTCGACCACGATCGTGACCCCGTTGGGAAGCACCGTTCGCAGACGCTCCGAGGGCGTCTCGTTCGCGAACGGCTGCTGAGAGAGGACGAGTCCGACAACCAGGCTTAGCATGTCAGTGGAAGTAGCTGGCCCCGTTGATATCGATTGTCTGGCCGCTCAAGTAGCGAGCCTCATCGGAGAGCAGGAAGCCCGCGACCGCCGCGCAGTCCTCCGGCGTCGCCATCCGCCCGAGCGGGATCCCCGCCAGAATCTCCTGCAGCTTGGATCCCATGCCGTCTCGCGCCATCGCCGTCTCCACCCAGCCCGGCGCCATCCCGAACACCGCGATCTTTCGACCCGCAAGCTCGATCGCCAAGCTGCGCGTCAGGTTGATCAGCGCCGCCTTGCTGGCGGCGTACATCGCTGCGCCCGGCTCGCCCCGGAATCCCACCCGGCTTGCGACGTTCAAGATGCGGCCGCCGCCCTCGTTCTCGAAGTAGGGCAGCGCCGCCCGGATCATCCTGACCGGCGCCTCAAAGTTGACGGCAAAGGTTTTGTGCCAGTTTGCCTCGAAAACGTTATCGGAGGCGGAAGCAAAGTCGATCGGCATGTACACGCCCGCGTTGTTCACCAAGGCATGGAGGGGTTCATCGCTCACGGCGGTTCGCCAAAGATGCGCGGGCGCGCGCTTTTCGGAGAGATCGGCCTGATAGACCCCCGACGCCTGCGCGCCGAGTTCCTTCTCCACCTGCCGCGCGGCTTCCTCCTGCGAGGTGTAGTGGACGGCAACCCGCCACCCCTGCTCCGCCAAACGCAGGGCGATCGCGCGTCCGATTCCGCGCGACGACCCGGTCACCAAAACCCTTCGCCCACTCATGCTCCGAGTCTACTTGGCGAAGCCAAACGCACCGGCCCCCAGCCCGATCGCGAATCGCAGTAAACTTTCGCGCCGGTGCCCCGTATGAACCTTGGTATGAATCTGCGCCCCGCCTTTGCTTGCCTCGCTCTGCCTGCCCTTGCCGCAGCGATCGCGTGGGCGCCCCGTGACCGTGCCGCGAAGGTTCCTACCTACGCCGAGAACGTGGCCCCTATCCTCAACCGCGCCTGCGTAGACTGCCACCGACCCGGCGAGGTCGCCCCCTTCTCCCTGATCGGCTACAACGACGCCAAGAAGCGCAGCGCCATGATCGCCGCCGTCACCGAGGCCAAGTTGATGCCGCCTTGGAAGGCCGTCGCCGGCTACAACCACTTCCTGGACGAGAGCCGCCTGAGCACGGAGGAACTGGACACCCTCAAACGCTGGCACGCCGGCGGCGCACCCAGAGGCAACGCCAAGAAAGAGCCCAAGCTCCCTGCGTTCAAGAGCGAGTGGAAGCTCGGCACCCCCGACGTCGTCCTGGCCCCCGAGAAGGCTTATACGATGCCGGCGGAAGGCCAGGACATCTACCGTAACTTCGTCGTCAAAACCGATTTTAAGGAGCCGACCTGGGTCCGCGCCGTGGACGTGCGGCCCGGCAACGCCAAAGTCGTCCACCACGTCATCGTGTTCCTGGACGAGCGGGGCCAGTCTCTCCCCCTAGAGGCCGCTCAGAAGGACGGCCAGCCTGGCTACAGCACCTTTGGCGGCGTCGGCTTCCTCCCGTCCGGAACGCTCGGAGGCTGGGCGCCCGGCCAGCAGGCGCGCTACACGCCTGAGGGCACCGCTTACCTGGTGAAGCCCGGTACCAAGCTCGTGCTTCAAGTCCACTACCACCTCAGCGGCAAGAAAGAAACCGACCAAACGAAGGTGGCGCTCTACCTCTCCAAAGAGCCTCCCAAGCGTGAGCTCAGCCTCTTCTGGATGTTCAACTTCGCCGTCAACATCCCGCCCAACGTCGAGGATCACAACATGCGACGCGTGGTCAACATCCCCGCCGACGTGACGATCTACAACGCCATGCCCCATATGCACCTCCTCGGACGGTCCATGAAAGCGTGGCTGACCAAACCCGACGGCACCGAGGTCCCCATGGTCTGGGTCGACGACTGGGACTTCAAGTGGCAGATGACCTACGCCTTCCGAGATCCCATCAAGGCTCCCAAGGGCTCCAGGATCACGATCGAGGCCTTGTACGACAACTCGCAGAAGAACCCCTTCAACCCCAACAACCCGCCTAAGCGCGTGACCTGGGGCGAGGAAACCACTGACGAGATGTTCCTCATGATTGCCGCCTACACCGTGGACAGAGAGGGCGAGAGAGCCCCCTCCGGCCTCGGCATCGGCGGCTAGCCCGTATCCCGGGCCTCTGACTGAAGTCCTTGGCCCGGTAACGACCGACCAAACCGTCCCCTTCCTTTGATTACGCGAGCAAGGGCAGTTCTTGCCGCCGAGATCACGGCAGCGACGGTGGTCAGAGAGGGGGACAATGCCCCACATCTAGTCAAGGCTTCGGCAGATAGAACTGAATGTAAGCCCCCGGCGCCCACGATTGGAACCCCTTGCCCGGGCCAACCGCGACTCTCTTCGTCGTGTTGATGCTCTTCTTGTCAGTCTCCTCAATCTCAACGTGGGTGATCCCGAAGCAGCCTGGTCGGACAGTCTTCCCATCGAGCGCGAAGCTAACCGCGACGGACCACCGGCTGGGGTCCTGCACGGACATGGCAACCGCGGGAACCGAGTCGAAGGTCAGCCTGATGGTCGACACGTTTCGATAGTTCTTTGGCACTGCCGGCCCTTCAAGGCTGCTTCTTCTCCGCTTTGACGTGAGGTCCGGCGTGAAAGCCCTCGTCTCGCTCGACTCCCAGATGTACTCCACCTTCTTCAGTGAGCGAGTCGCGGGATCGTAAGTCCCGGATAGGTTAAGTTTCTTGCTCCGCCTCGTCACCGTGGTGCCATAGGGCGACGTGTCCGAAGCCACCACTGCACCGCTGTCCACGCTCAGGGTGAAGCTTGAGCCGCTCCAATGTACGATGGGATAGGCGACGTCCTTGCCACCCTCCTTGGCTGTCTTGATAATCTCTGCCACTTGGTTGGGAAGACTCCCAGGCAGGGATGCGCCGCCCAGTTGCGCCTGGGTTCCGATAAAGTTCGGCTCCGTGTCTTCCAGCACCACCCCGTTTAGGGTGACGATGAAGTGCGTTGTCTTCTGTAAGGCCGGAAGCAGATCGTCGTTCGCGGTCGGCTTTGCATCGCCCTTCCAGAAGGTAGCGGAGATAAGCGAGGGCTCCGTTGCCGGGTTGCCTTGGTCGATCGTGGCAACTCCGATCCCGCTAATCTCGGCTTCGGTAAGAGGCAGTTCAACGGTGGCACGATGGGTTTGGGGATCGATCCGCGCCCGGCCTACTGGAGGCTGGCCCTCGAGCCGGTAGAGCAGATCGGCGACTTGTCGCTCCTTACCATCCTTGCCACGAATGAACAGCCTGTAGCCTTGGAAATGCACCATCGGCATGAGTCCCCCGGGAGTCTTGTCGGGGGGAATTTCGATGACGAGGGTGTTCTGGCTTTGGAAAGTGGTTTTGAACGAAGCTGGCGGCGCTAGCCGGTACACAAGCAGCGCGTCCTCGCTTAGGTCGATCGGCTTCGAGACCGGACTCAGAACGATCGGCATCTTCTTAATCCCGGGTTCGGCGTCCCAACTCGGAGGCAACACGATTCGCCCGGTACCAATCTGAACTTGGGACTGGTCCATTGCCGGAGGCGTCTTGGGGAACGGATAGCACGACCCCACAAGAAGGTTCTGTCCCACGTATCTCTCCGGCTGGTGGCTCATTGCTCGGCGCAAGATGATCGGACACGGGGGCCCGCCCTGGTCGCGAGCGGGAATGACCACGCCATGCCACGCGAGGGACAGAGGTTCGAAGCGTCCTTTCTCGACGATGCCCCACTTCAGAGCAGCCGAGGCGGGAGCATTGAAGAGAGCGCTGTCGCCCATGTTGGTAACCGTGGTCAGCGTCTGCCCGCCGAGACTGAACTTGGCGGGGTCTGGAACCGCAAACTCCTTAATGACCATCGTCTTGGCAAACTCGGGCCACCACGCCTCCTCCTGAGCCTTGGTGACTTTGCCCGCAACGAGATCGCGATAGGCCGCCAGTCCCTTGACATGGAACACGAACTTTGGCCATGGCCACAACTGGTATCCGCGCCGGACGGAGTGCTGCCCGGCCCCCACAACCCTGATGCCACTACTCAGAACCGGGCCGACGCTAATCCAGTTCCGGAGCGTCACGAAGTCCTTGCCGCCTGCGTTGACTGGCTCCGGAGACGCAAAGACAAGGCTCTCCATGGCGGTCGCCACGCTTTCTTCCATGCCGGGAAACGATTCCTTGAATCCCGAACGCGCGGCGACTACATGCCAGTATTCGTGGGCAAGCGTCGAACGGATGCCATCCTTGAGGGGCCAATGCCCCTTCAGGTCTTGCGTGTTCACCGAGAGGATCTTGCCATCCCACTCGCCGGCATTGGTCTCGTTCCCTCCCGAGGGAGCGGCCCCTAGGCGAGAGTGAATGGCGACCCCGGTGTTCTCGGGAACGTCAAAGCCCATGGAAGTGTAAACCTGCCTTGATCTCTGCAGATCGGCTAGCAGGAAGAGAACGGCCAGAGGAATGAGCCGTGTCTTGAGATCCTCAGCTCGATACTCCTTCTCCTGTCCGTTCTCCTTGATCCGAATGGTCTTTACCGGGTCTGTCCCCTGCTCGAGCACGGGCTCGGCGCGCTCTTCAGAGCGAACGACCTTCGTCAATAGGAGCAGCCTCCCATCCACTTTGCTGAAGTACGCCAATACCGCCGGGTAAGCGGGGGTTGTGGCCTTCTCCCAGCGCAACTCGAAGCCGGGGGCTGGGAGGGGGCCCTCTAGGTCGGTCATGATCGCCTCGGTATGGGCCGAGTCGCCCATTCTCCAACCCGCGTAGCCGATCACGAGCATCGTTCCCACCGCCGCTGCAAAAGGAGTTGCGGGGGCGGTGAGGACGATGCCCACGCCAGTTCCGATCAACGCGGCTCCCCCTACCGCGACTTCCATTCCCGCACGCCCCATCGAGAGGGTCCACTCACTCAGGGTGTTGGTTGAAACCGTGAGCATTCCGTTTTCCACGCTGGCGTCTGGTACAGACAAGGCAACCTCGTCGCTCAGATGGTGGAAGACTCGCAGGTTCCGCGTATCTGCCCCTTTTGGAACCGGGAAACTGAGTTTCACCGGGCGCAAGAAGACCAGATTGGCGTCGCCTGCCTCGATTCGGAACCGCGTGCCCGTGGTCCCGAGTTCGCTGATCGTTAACGTCTGCTCCTTCAAGAGGGCGCCTTGAGGAACGTCTACGCGCACCCCTTGCGGCGCCACGACCTCACCGCCGCCCGGTCCAATCTTGGCGGTGGCAAGCATCTTGGCCGCCGCCGGCACGACCGCGGCCGTGGGTGGCGCGGACGGTCTTCCCTGGACCGTAGCCAACAGTCCTTCAAGCAAACTTGCAGCCCGTTCCGTTTGGGAAGGCAACGGAGCCAACTTCTTCCAGTCCTCCACAATCCGCTCAAAAGGCAACTTGGCATTCAGGTTCGGCGGCCGGCGGTACACCCACCCGCTCGACTTGCCAAAGGCCAGCACGCCGCCGCCCCTTGGCAGCAAGCCGCTAGCTTGCAGGTCGCCGTCGATCCAAACGGACTCGCCCTTAGCGGGCGTATCATCGCCCGAAAACGTGACCGCCAATGGAATGCTGGCCGCCGCTAGCCCCTCGAGCACGGCCTTTATCCGAGCGGTTTCCCCTCCGCTCAACTGTCCTGTGGGATCATGGACGACACTGGTCGGAAGGGCGGGAGGCGGTCCGACATAGGCCACCGTAACGCTACCAATGAACCCGAGATTCGGGTTGGCTCTCGGAGTCCAGTTCTGATCGCCGGGAAAGTCGCCCAGATAGGCCTTGTCCTGGGTCAGAGCTACCATTACCCTCTTGGAGGGCCCAAGGACGCCCGACGTCTCAAGGTGGATCTCGCCAGACCGGCGAACAACCCGAACCGCCGTCTCCACTCCCTTGGGAGCCCTCTGGCCACTGTCGATCGTAATCCAACTCGCACCATCCCAGAGACGGAACTCCAGATGCTCATTGGGGATCACGTTGATGGCGAACGACCCGACCTTGGCTGCGTTCAACCCAACCGTATCGACGATTGAGCCCGGGTCCGTCCACGTCAGCCTCAGGCGAAGGTCAAAGTCGCCCCTCGGGAGGTCTCCGGAGAGTTCTGCGCCAACGTTCTTAGACGTCGAAGAGAAGGTCTGGTCTGCCCCGATCTCCGGCCCCGAAGCCAGGACGATCATGGCCAGACACATAGGTACGATGCTTAGCATTCAACACCTCTATCCGAGGTGAGCCTACCAGCCCTTTGGCATCGGTCCGACGACCCGTTGCGTACCGTTGGGAGCCTATCGGGACTGCACAACTATCCCGAAGGCGGCTGGGCGAGTCGCTTTGAACGGCAAGAAGAAGTGGGGGGCAAGCCGGCGGGCCGTAAGACGCCCAATTCAGCCCGAAGTTACTCGCACAAAAACGTGACAAGTGCCCCGGAACGCTTAGCCCTGGAAAAGCGCTCTTACCTTCATGGCTAGAAGGAGCGACTTAAGCGCTTCATTCGCCTAGCGACAGCGCAAGCGCGCTCGTTAGGTCGGGTTCTGGAGGTTTCCCGCCAGTTGCGAAAAAACCTCCAACTTCCTCCAAGGGCAACGACTAGCGGAAGTTGACGAAGTCGACCGGGAAGTCGAGCTCCAGGCTTTTCACAAACGTGATCGCCTTCTGCAGGTCGTCTTTGCTTTTGCTACTCACCCGCACTTCCTCGCCCTGGATCTGAGCCTGCACCTTGAGGCCTTTGTCTTTGATTTGCTTGATCAGGCCCTTGGCCTTGCTCTGCTCGATCCCCTGGGTGAACTCTAGCTTGCTCTTGATCGTGACGCCCGCGGCCGGCTCCGACTTGCCCCAGGAGATGCTCCTAGAGTCGATCCCGCGCTTGATCAGCTTGGAGAAGATGATGTCCTTGACCTGTTCCATCCGGAACTCGTCGTCCGCCACCACCGTCACGTCGTCCTTCTCATGCAGGATTTCGCACTTGGTTCCCTTCAGGTCGTAGCGGTTGGAAAGCTCCTTCTCCGCTTGGCCGATCGCGTTCTTGACCTCCATCTGGTCCACGCGAGAAACGATATCGAACGAGAAATCGACGACCGCCATTACACGGCCTCCAAGTCGGCGCTGCGAACCAGAAGAACGTAGTGAGGGGTGAAAGCCAGCTCTTCCTTCGTCAGCTGCTTCTTCTGCTCTTCGCTGATGCTCCCGACGAATTGGTCGCGCATCCGCTCGGTCGCCGTCTTGTGAACGTCTGCCGACACCGAGGTAAGCGAATCGAGGTCCATCTTGACCGCGATCTCCTCCTCCGAGTAGACGTTCTGCACGATCCCCGTCAGGCCGCCCATGTGCGCGAAGTACCGGTTCTCCTCGCGATCCTTCTCGGTGACTTCGCGAGCCACCACGCGGACACGTTGCCCTTCCTTCCAAGCTACCATTGGGTTGAGTTTACCAGCGGCCCTCTCCGGCCACAAAAAAGCCGAGGGTCGCGGTTGTCCGCGGCCCTCGGGCTGTCCCCTGAGGGAGATTCTTACTTGACGACGTTGGCGATGGCGCCGTTGAGGGCGACCAGACCCTTATCGTCGGCGACGAGGTTGACCATGCTCGCCTCGACCTTCCAGTTCTTGTACACGTAGACCGTGTTCTTCACGTCGGAGGCCAGGCTCATCTTGTACGCGTCGACCGCGTCGTCCTTCTTGCTCAGAGCAGCGAGGGCGACGTCCTTGGCTCCGCTCTCGGCCAGAACCTTCTTAAGCGTCGGCTTGGCGGCGTTCACGTCGTCCGTGAGCCAGACCACCATGGCCTTGAACTCCTTGCCCTTGTTCGCATCGATCTGCTTCTGCAGGCCGGCGGCGATCTTGACCACGTTCGCAGCGCTGTCGCCGTTGATCCATACCTGGACCTGCGGGCGGTTCTGGAACGTGCAGGGGAAGCAGTTGTCGGTTCCCGCGAGCGGGCCGCTCACGTGCGAGGGGTGGAACGGGGTCACGCGATCCCCAGCTTTCAGGCCGGACTTGCCGCCAAGGAAGGCGACGGCGGAAGCGGCGACGGCGACGGCGGCAACGCCAAATACGAGGTGCTTGATCATTTTTGTTTTCTCTCCGACAATAAATGGGCTGGCAAGACAGCCAACCGCAATACTTCTACGTACAACCCCAGTGGCTGGGCAGTTCCACCGACATTACCTCAGTCAACATTCCAACAGGAGAGTCAAGTGCCCCTCGCACGACTCCCCCGCCTCAAGCCAGCAGGATCGCGCCTCGTGTAACCTCGCGCCAAGCGAAGAGCTTGTTCCCTAGGAGGATCTCAACCGCAATGGCGCACAACACATCCCGACGCGAATTTCTGAAGCAATCGACTTCCGCCGTCCTCGGCCTCGGAGCCCTCACCAGCCTCAAGGCCCAGAGCCCCAACGACCGTGTCCGCTTCGCCATCATCGGCGTGGGCGGCAAGGGTTGGAGCGGCATGGAAGGCGCCGCCCGCAACGGCGACATCGTCGCCATGTGCGACATCGACAGCCGTTCCCTCGCCCGAGGGCTCGAGGTCCACAAGAACGCCCGCGTGTACTCCGACTACCGCAAGCTGTTCGACCGCCGAAGCAGCGAATTCGATGCCGTCGTGGTTAGCACCCCCGACCACACTCACGCCGTGATCGCCGCCATGGCCCTTCGCCACGGCAAAGCCGTCTACTGCGAGAAGCCCCTCACCCGCACGATCTGGGAGGCCCGCCGTCTCGGCGAAATCGCCCGCGACGCCAAAGTCGCCACCCAGATGGGGAACCAGGGCACGGCCCACCCCAACATCCGCCAGATGGCGGCCCACATCCAAGCGGGCACGTTTGGCGCGGTCAAAGAGGTCCACTGCTGGACCGACCGGCCCGGCGGCTGGTGGCCCCAGGGCGTGGACCGTCCCGCCAAGGGCACGGTTCCGAATACCGTGGAGTGGGACCTCTGGCTTGGCCCGGTCAAGTGGCGAGACTACGCGGACGGCTACCACCCCTTCGCCTGGCGCGGCTGGTGGGATTTCGGCACCGGCGCGATGGGAGACATTGCTTGCCACTGCATGAACCTTCCCTACATGGCGCTCGACCTCCGAGACCCGATCGCCGTCCAGGCAAACACCAGCGGTCACAACAAAGACAGCTACCCCCAAAGCTCGACCATCACCTACGAGTTCGCCGCCCGTGGCAGCCGAGGTCCTCTGACCCTGACGTGGTACGACGGCGGACGCAAGCCGTCTCAAGACCTCTTCCCCAGCGTTCCGCTGGCCGGGAACGGGTGCCTGATCGTCTGCGAGAAGGCCACCCTCTACAGTCCGGGCGAGTACGCCGGCAGCACCACCCTCTCCGTCAAGATGGAGCTTCCCAGCGTTCCCTACGTGGAATCCCGTGGGCACATGGAGGAGTGGGTAGACGCCATCAAGGGTGGCAAGATGTCCATGTCCAACTTCCCGGACTACTCCGGCCCCCTCACCGAGATGGCGCTGGTAGGAAACCTTGCCGTCTGGGCCAACGGTCCGCGCCTCGAATGGGATGCCAAGCGCCTCCGCGTCAAGGGCACCCGCGAGTACGACAGCCTCATCTACCCAACCTACCGCGAGGGTTACTCGCTCTAGGTCGGCGGGTGCGCCCTTCCCTTAACCAAAGGGAAGGGCGCGCCAGGTACAAACTTAGCTCGTGCAAACGGGCAAAGTTATCCTCACCGGTGCGGGCGGCGGCATCGGTTCCCGACTCGGCAAAATGCTCCTCGAGTCTGGCCACGAGGTCCTCGGACTGGACGTGAAGCCGCCGGAAGACCGCTCCGTGCCCTGGCACTACACCGACCTCGCCAACCGCGACTCCGTGATGCGTGCCCTTGAAGGCGCCAGTGCAGTCATCCACCTGGGTGAGATCCCCAACGTCCACGGCCCCTACGCGCCTGATGAGGTCTTCGCCCGCAACACCCGCATCGCCTCCACCGTGTTTCAGGCCGCTGCCTACTTAGGAGTCGGCAACGTCGTCTACGCCAGTTCCGCCCAAGTGTACGGATGCTGGGGCCCCTCCCGAGTCCCGCCGATCCGGCTGCTTCTCGACGAGGACCACCCCGTCCAGCCCCAGAACGCCTACGCCATGAGCAAGGTGGCCAACGAGGGCTACCTCAAGATGGTGGCCGAGCAAACCCCCGGATTCAGCGCTACCGCCCTGCGCTTCCCCGGCGTAACCGCCGTCTGGTGGCCCTGGCAGGTCTTTGTCGAGCGGCTCCATGCCCACTTGGACGAGCGAGACGGGCTGGCCAGCTACGTCCACCTTGAGGACCTCTGCGAGGCGTTCATCATGGCCCTCGATTCCCCGCAGGCTGGCACCCGCGTCTTCAACGTACTGGCAGATGATGTGGCGAACCTAACCCCCATCCAGGACTACGTCGCCGCGATCTGGCCGGACCTCGAGGTCCCCGAAGGCCACCCCGAGGACGGCAACTGGGCCAGCGCCGAGCGCATCAAGCGCGACCTCGGCTGGAAACCCAAGTTCTCCGTTCGCCAGGCCCACGCAGAACTCGCCAAGGTCTAAGGTAGTCGGGTCAGCGTCACGGTAAGGCGCTGGCCTTTCGGGCCCAACTGGGCGTAGCTCATCCGCTTACCGTCGGTCGAGAGTTTGAACTCCTCGGCATTGAGGAACCCCGCGCCCTGAAAGCGGATGTTCGTACCCCTGCGCTGCCAACGGCCCTGGTTGACCTCGTTCTCGCCTAGGCCGGTAACCACCGCCGTGAACGATCCGTCTGCCTCGACCCGCAAGGCAATCCGGGTCTTGGAGAGTTGGTCGAGGGTGCGCCTGGTCCGCGCGTCCGAGACCTTGGCGGGCATGATCACACCGATCCGGCCCAGCCACTTGCCCACCGGCGAAGGTCCCTGGGCAACTCCAAGGGTGGCGAGGGAGGCAACGGCGAGGGAAATCATCCATTGGGCTTTCATGCTTTGATTGTCCGTCCCCACCGTGACGAGGCACGCTCCGATCCCTTACAAATCGTCCCGTCGGTTTGTAACGCGAAGCTCTCTTTTGCGATTTTCGGAAAGCGCGAAACGCCCAACGGTTTGCCTGCATTCCGAAGGCATGCGAAACCGAAAGCAACTTGCCCTCCTCGCCACGATCCCCCTCGCCATCGGGGGATGGGCGCTCTTCCGCCCCGAACTGCTCTTCGTCAACCAGTCGGTCGACGAGAAGCTTCCAACCGTGGGCAACGCCTCAGTCGAGACCTTGGCCTCTGGGAGCTTCGAGTCCTATGCCCACGAGACGAAAGGGATGGCCCAGATCGTCGAGAGCGCCGGCAAGACCTTCCTTCGCCTCTCGGAGTTCCACACCTCCAACGGCCCGGATGTTCGGGTCTACCTAACAAAGGGCTCGGATACCACCCAGGCTGGGGTCCACCAAGACGGCTTCGTCGACCTCGGGCCGATCAAGGGCAACATCGGAAATCAGAACTACGAGTTGCCCGCCGGAACGAAGGCCGACCAGTTCGGCGGAGTTGCGATCTGGTGCAAGCGGTTCGACGTCGGCTTCGGCGGAGCAACGCTGAAGAGCTCCGCCAAGGCCTCCACCAACCGAGGAACCCTTCGCTTTGCATCCTACGAAGACTCGGTGGTAGTCACCAGGGGTCAGTTTGTCGGAACCCCCGGCAAAGCCGAGTTCATCGAAGAGAACGGCAAGCGTTTCCTTCAGATCTTGGGCGCAAAGGCGCCCGTCGGAACCCGAATTCTCCTTGTAAAAGCTGAATCGGCCAAGACCTCCTCCGAGATCGCGTCCTCCGTTCGCATCGACCTAGGCGCGATCAAGCCGGGTCCCCGCCAGCGCTTCGAGGTTGGAAAGGACGTCGATGCTTGGCTCTACCGCACGGTTTCCCTCTGGTCGCGCGCCACCCCGAAAGGCAAGTCGCTTGGCTACTCCCATCTCCGCTCCGATCAGGAAACGCCGAAGGCGGACCCGATCCAGAACCTCCTCGCCTAACAGCCCCAACCCCTCCAAAGGAAGCATTAACATGAACATCAACGCAATCCGCACCTTCGTCCTCGCCTCTGCCCTCGCGACCGTGGCAGCCGCTCCCTCGATGACTCACGCCAACCAAGACGCGCCGAAAGCCAAGGCCATGGACATGGCAATGATGAAAGTCGTCTCGATGCCCTTCAAAGGCGCCGAAGCCAACACCGGCACCGTCTCGTTCTATACCGAGAACGGCAAGCCAATGCTGATGCTGAGCCCGGATTTCAAGATCCCCAAGTCGCCCGCCCCCCACTGGCAGGTTGTGGACAAGGACAACAACGTTTTCACCCTCAACAACCTTAATCTCGTCGGCAACAAGACGAACCGAAAGATCATGCTGCCGGGCTACATCTCCAGCATCTCCAAGGTCCGCATCTGGTGCACCTTCGCCGAAGTCAACCTGGGCGAGGCCAGCTTCGCGACCCCGGTCGCGACCAAGTAAGCCATGAAGCTCTTCCAGCAGACCAGCGCCAAGCCGGAATTCGAGGTGGTCGCGCTGGCCGAGCTTCCCGTCCTCTACCGCGTCGCCAAGCGTCTCACGCTTAGCGACGCGGATGCGGAGGACCTCGTCGGCCAAGCCCTCTACCTCGCCGCCAAGGCCTGGACCAAGTTCGATGGCCGCCACGTCCGCAGCTGGCTGATCCAGATTCTCCGCAACGAGCACCTCACCGTGATCCGCAAGCGCTCCTCCCGCCCCGAGACTCCGATCCAAGACGTCGTCGAACCTCAGGAGGATGGATTCTGGGAGGAGGTCGCCTGGCGAGCCGTGGGCCAAGACCTGCTTCGCGAGGTCGACCTCCTGCCGGAGGACTACCGAATGGCCATCACCCTCTGCGACGTGGAGGAGATGCCGTATGACGAAGCCGCCGAAGCCCTCGGAATCCCCGCCCCCACCCTTAGAACCCGACTCTTTCGAGCCAGACGAATCCTACGGGCCAAGCTCGCCCACCTTTCCCCGGAGACCCAACCATGAAACTCACGCATAACCACTCGGACGAGGGACCGCCCTGTCGCCACATGGAGGGCCTGCTCCATCAAGCCGCCGACGGCTCCGCCAAAGGCGTCTCCCGCTGGTATGCCTTCTCCCACGCCGCGCGCTGCGGCCGCTGCGGGCGCTTCTTGGACCGCCTGACGGAGACCATCAAGCAACTGCGAAAGGCGCGCGAAGAGGAACCGACTCCCGAAGCCCTCTCGAGGCTCGCCCAGGGAAAGTGGAGGAGCGCCGCTGACAAAAATGAGGAGCCCCAAGACTAAACTGCGGACATGAAACTCGGCGGCCAAGTCTTCTCCTCCTACGACGATCCAGAAGCCTGGGCGGTTGCGGCCAAGGCCGCCCACTACGGGGCCGTCAACCCGCCGTTTGGCCCCGAAGCCGACGCCGCCAAGCGCAACGAGTTCAGAGCGCTCTGTAACCGCCACGGCCTCGTGATCGCCGAGGTCGGCGTCTGGAACAACCCGCTCACAAAGGACGCGGACGCCCGGAAAATCGCCCTCGACAAGGCCAAGGCTTGCCTCCAACTTGCCGACGAACTCGGAGCAGCCTGCGCGGTGAACATCGCCGGTTCCTGCGGAGACCGCTGGGACGGCCCCTTCGCCGAGAACTTCTCCGAAGAAACCTTCGACCTCATCGTCGAGCAGGTCCGGGAGATCCTGCGCGCGGTGAAGCCGACCCGCTCCTGTTACACCCTGGAGACGATGCCCTGGGTCTTCCCGGACTCCCCGGAGACCTACCTCCGGCTCATCCAAGCCATCGACGATCCGGGCTTCGCCGTCCACCTAGACATCGTCAATATGATCACGTCTCCGCGCCTCTACTTTAACAATGCCGCGTTCTCCCGGCACTGCGTGGAGTTGCTCGGCCCCTGGATCAAGGGCGTCCACCTCAAGGACCAGGGCATCAGCCAAGACCTAACCGTCCATCTGGAAGAGCGGGTACCCGGTGAGGGCGGCTTGGACCTAGGCGCGATGCTGAAGGCGTTGGATCGCCTGCCCGCTACAACGCCCGTCCTGCTCGAACACATGCACCACCAGGACGACTACGTCCGCGCCACCGCGCACGTGCTCAAGGTCGCCCAGGAAGTCGAAGTGGCCTTCGCCTAGGGAGCCCGAACTCCGGTCGTCTCGGTCCCAATCCCTGCACGCTCTATCGCCAGGCGAAGCGGGCCTGCCGGGTCGAGGTCCTTCGCCAGCTCCTGGAACGAAACCTTTGCGTGGTACTCGCCCTCCGCGTAAGCCCCGAGATCGTACGGAGAGAAAACCCAGGTGATCCCCTTGGGCGTCACCACAAAACTCTCGATGCCCGAGGGCGGAAGCTTCTCCAGGGAGGGTGCGTTCCGCAAGAACTTCGACTCGTTCACCCGGGGCAATGCCAACCGCTGGTACACCTCGACCGGGTCCACCCCCGGCCTCAGCAGATCTCGGAAGCGTAGCCTGGAGAACTTGCCCTTCAGCAACCCGTACGTTCGGCCCGCCAGGAAACGGTTCGGATGCGCGCCGCCCCCGTCGATCATCGAAACCTGCAGCACGCTCACCACGTGCGGATCCTCGAAGCTGATCTGGCTCCTGAGCTCGAACACCGTCTCGCGCAGCGGTTTGTCGCCGGAGAGCGCCTGCTCCTTCGCGTACTCGTCCAGCTGCCCCTTGCTGTCCTTGGCGATCTCGAGATTCGCGAACCTTCGCAAGATCGAGTCTGCCGGAAGCTGCGGGAACGACGCCCGAGCGGTCCAGTACCCCGGCCGATCGTTGCGAATCCCGACGACCCGAACGTCCGCCGAGCCAACGCAAACCGCCACCGCAACCGCGGCCAAAGAAAGCAACCTCATACGACGAGTTTAGTCGTCCCAGAACCCCGGGCGTGACGGTGGAATTGAACCTAGCGCTTGCCGGGCGCGGGCAGGGCAACCCGCCCCGCCAGCTCCGCCCGAGAGACCTTCACCAAGTAGGGTCCTTCCGCGTAGGAGCCCACCTCGTAAGGCGAGAAGAGCCACGTTAGCCCGCCCGGAGTTGCCACGAAGTTGTCCATGCTCTCCGCCGGAAGCTCGAACATCTGATCCAAGCCCCGCTCCTTCTTCATCTCGTTCAGCGCCGGCAGCACGATCTGGTTGAAAGCCGCTCCCAGGGCCATCCGAATCCGCAGGATGTTCGCCAGTTTGAGCCGCGCCGGCTTGCCGTCCACCATCCCAAACGTGTAGGCCAGGTACCGGCTGTTGGGGTGGGCGCCCCCCGTCCACGTGTACTCCTGCAGATAGGCGCTTACCAGGCCCGGGCCGGACGAGCAAACCACCGTCTTCAGTTCGTGGGTATAGGGCAAGCGCGCCTTGTCCTCGGTGGCAAAGTCCATGTCCGACATGTCTTTCAAGAACCGCGCCTGCTCCGCCATGACCGCCTCTCGCAACGCCGAGTTGGCATACGTGGCCACCGGATCGTTGCTCAGAAACTTCGGGATGGAGGCCGTGACGAGGAGCGTCTTCCCCTTCTTGGCCGTAACGGTTTGCCACTTCACCGGCAAGTCGGCGGAAGCCCCCGAAGCAAGGATCAGTCCAAAGGCAAGGGGAAGCAGCGGGCATCTCATTGGCACGAATCTTAGCACCTCAAGTAACCGCCGGTTTGGCTTCCGGGTACGCCAGATGTAGCCCCGCCTCGAGGATCTCGGAGAGCGTCTCCCAAGCGCGGTCCACATCGACATACCGCGTGTAAAGCGGCGAGAACCCAAACCGCAGCACGCTCGGCTCCCGATAGTCGCAGATGATCCCGCGATCGATCAACGCCCGGCTCAGCCGAAACGCCTCCGGATGCAAGATCGAGACGTGCGCCCCCCGACGCTCTGGCTCCAACGGAGTCTCCACCGACAGTCCCGAAGCCAACTCCAGAAATCGAGAGGTCAGCCCAACCGCCTTCTCCCAGATCCGCTCCATCCCGGCCTCCAGACAGAGCGAGGCCCCCGCCTCGATCCCCAACATCGAGAGGATCGGGGGTGTCCCCGCTAGGAACTTACCCATCCCGCCCGCCGGCCGGTAGTCCAGCTCGAACGCAAACGGGTCCGCGTGGCCAAACCAGCCCTGAACCGGCGGACGAAGCAGCGGCTGCAGATCCTCCCGAACGTACAGGAACGCGGGCGCGCCCGGCCCCCCGTTGAGATACTTGTACGTGCAGCCCACCGCCATCTCCGCGTGGCCCATGGAGACCGGGCAGACCCCAGCCGAGTGGCTGAGGTCCCACAAGCTCCAAGCCCCATGCCTTTGCGCAAGCGAGGTCACCGCCGCCATGTCGTGCCGAAAGCCCTCGCGAAACACGACGTGCGAGAGCGAAACGACTCCGGTCTTGGGGCCGATCAATTCCTCCAGGGCGCCGTCGCGACCCGCCACCCGCACGGTTGCCCCGCGCAAGCCCTGCATCACGTACAGGTCGCTGGGGAAGTTGCGGTCGTCCGTCACGATCTCGTTGCGATCTGGACGTGCCTCCAGCGACGCGAACAGCAGGGCATGAAGGTTTGCGGAGGTGGACCCAGAAACGATCACCTCGCCCGGTTCCGCTCCAATCAGGGGCGCGATCTTCCCCCCGATCCGGGCCGGAGCGTCGTACCAGCCCTCGTTCCAAGCGCGCACCAAGCGCCCTCCCCACTGGGCGCGCACCGCGTCTTCCAGTTGCGCCAGCGCGGCCTTCGGCAACCGGCCCAACGAATTCCCTTTCAGATACACCAGGTCGGGATCGTCGATCACGAAGCGGTCCCGGAACGGGGCCAGCGGATCGGCCAGATCGAGTTGCGCGGCGGAGAGCATGGGCAAGAGAATGCCACCATTTCCGGGCGGATTTGGACCGAATGCGCAATGATTACCGCATGCCCGATGCCATCGACCGCAGATCCGTATTGAAAGCCGCCGCCTTTGCGGGGGCAGGTATGGCCATCTTGGGCAAGTCAAGCGCTATGGAAGCTCCGCAGAAATCCGCCGCCGGCCTCGTGGCCCCCAAACTAGACGTCGTCCGCGTAGGATTCATCGGAGTGGGCGCCCGGGGCTCCGGCCACGTGGCGCAGATGCTCCAGATCGAGGGCGTGGAGGTCAAGGCCATCTGCGACCCCCACCTCCCGAGCGCCCAGGCCTCGGAAAAGCGAGTCGTCAACAAGGGACGCCCCGCCCCCACCCTCTACACCAACGGCCCCAAGGACTACCTGAAGTTGCTGGATCGCGATGACATCGACATCGTGATCATCGCCACCCCCTGGGAGGAGCACGTTCCGATGAGCGTCGCCGCGATGAAGCGGGGCAAGCACGCCTTCGTCGAGGTCCCCGCCGCCATCACCGTAGACGGTTGCTGGGAGTTGGTGGACGTCGCCGAGAAGACTCAGCGCCACTGCATGATGATGGAGAACGTCAACTACGGCCGCGAAGAGTTGATGGTCCTCAACATGTGCCGTCTTGGCGTTTTTGGCGAGCTTTTGCACGCCGAAGCTGCCTATATCCACGACCTACGCGGACAGATGCACGAGGTAGGCCACGGCACCGGATCCTGGCGCACCCTGCACTACGCCAAACGCAACGGCAACCTCTACCCCACCCACGGCCTGGGCCCGGTGGCCCAGTACATGGACATCAACCGCGGCGATCGGCTGGACTACCTTAGCTCCGTCAGCTCCCCCAGCCGCATGCGGGACATCTATAAGATGACCCTCCCCGAAGACAACCCCCACCGCAAGCTGGACTTCGTCTGCGGAGACCTCAGCACCACCATCGTAAAGACCAAGCTCGGCAAAACGATGATGATCCAGTGGGACGAGCAGCTTCCCCGCCCCTACACCCGCCACAACTTTATCCAAGGCACCAAAGGCGCCTTCGGCGGCTTCCCCGATCGCGTCACCATCGAGGGCCGAAGCAAGTCCACCGACTCCTGGGAGACCGACCTGGAGCCCTGGTACAAGGAGTTCGACCATCCCCTCTGGAAGCGCATGGGTGAAGAGGCCAAAAGGAACGGCGGCCACGGCGGCATGGACTTCGTGATGCTCTGGCGCATTGTCTACTGCCTGCGCAACGGCCTGCCAATGGATCAGGATGTGTACGACGCCGCCACCTGGTCGGTAATCGGCCCGCTGAGCGAGTGGTCGGTGAAGAACCGAAGCCAGAGCGTCGACGTCCCCGACTTCACGCGCGGCAAGTGGAAGACGATGGAGCCTCTCGCGATCGTCAGCTAGTGGCACGGGCCGCTGGCCCGTGAGTATCTCGGGCGGCCCGCCCGAGTCCGGCGGCGACGATGGGCCCGCGAAGGTTCCAAGGGGCTACGCCGCCGCTGTGCGCCGGGATAATGCCCTGACCGTGCAGGCCTTCAGATCAACGCCATTCGCCAATTCCTAACCTTAACCAGGTTCGGCGATTGTGGCTACTTGGGTCGGTTTCGACGAAGGAAGGTCGCGCAGCTTGCCCGCCGGCAACCGCTTGCTCACCCTCGGCTAGCCCTGGTCGGACGCATCAAGCAGACTCCGGATCTCAAGAAGGGTCGCAGGTAGGGCATCGGTGAGCACTCGCCACAGCTGCAAGTCGTCGATTCGGTTGTAGCCGTGCGCCAGGAGATTGCGAAAGCCAACGATGCTCCATGCATTGGTGAGACTTTCATAGACTTCCGCATCCTTAGAGCGAAGTTGTGAAATGGCCTCACCAACAATGAACAGCTTCCGCTCGATTGCAGCCGAGCGCAAGGGGTCGGCCAGGTACTGCTCAAAGGTGAGCCCCGCAGAAAACTCCACCGCAAGGCGGCCCGCGTCTAGAGCGTCCTCTAGGAGATTCCTTCCCTCACGCCGCATAGAGCAGTTTCTCCTGCGCCGTAACGTTTTGCAGGAAGCGAGGGTTCTTGATGGCTCCCCGGTCCACAAGGTCGACCTTACGCCCAAGGAGGGCCTCCAACGAGAGCTGGAGGTCGAAGTAGTCTCGCATCCAAGGGCCGAGATCGATGCCAGGCGGATACTCGACTAGAAAGTCCACATCACTCTTGTCGGGATCAAAACCCTCGGTGACCGCCGAGCCGAACACCCATAGTCGCTTCACCGCATACTTGCGGCAAAGTTGGGCGATTTCCTCCGTAGGTAGCTCGATCACGCAACTATTCTACGCTCACTTCGACCTCGACCTTGTCATCCCGAGCGGAGCGCACCGAGGTTCCGCCGTCCACCGGCCGGGCCGCGAAGCCGAGGGATCTGCCCTGGGATCAACAACCTAGAACGACGGAGCAAAGCCCTCCTGCGTCGGGATGACAGCTAGCCAACGTGCGCCCGCAGCAGCTTTGCCGCCGCCGTCGCGTTGTGGAACTCCGTCTCCTGTAACGGGGTCCGGCCGGCCGGGTTCACGGCGTAAACATCCGCCCCTCTAGCCAGCAGCAGTTCGACCACCGCCTTCTGGTTCCCGTGCGCCGCCGCGTGGAGCGGAGTGTCGCCCCAGTGGTCGTTCTGGTTCCGGGCCATGATGTCCGCTCCCGCGTCCAGCAGCATGGACACGACCTCGGCGTGCCCCTTCCAAGCCGCGCAGTGCAGCGGGGTAGAGCCGTCGGTGTCCAGCACTCCGATCAGCGCCGGATTCGCGGCCAACAGCTCCCGCGCTGCGTCCACATCCCCACCCTTCGCGGCCCTCAGCATCGACTTTTCATCTGGCGACATCGGCATAGCCTATTGACGATTGACGATTCGACTTTCCGAACAACCCGAACCCGCCGAACTATCCGAACCTGCACCCCTAGTAACATTGCCCCATGAAGCGATCCGAGATCAATGCCGCCGTGCGAACCGCGTCGGCCGCGTTCGAGCGCCACGGCTGGGCCCTCCCGCCCAACCCTAAGTGGGACGTCACGGATTTCGGCCTCGGCGATTTCCCCGCCAAGGGCCTCGTCCTCGTCAACCTCGCCGAGCAGCCAGAGTACTGCGAGAAGATCATGTTCGTTGGCCATCGCCAGGTCACCCCGCGCCACCGGCATGCCCAGAAGAAGGAAGACATCATTTGCCGCTACGGGCGCCTCGCCATCGAGCTAGACGCCAACGTCACCCTCCAGGTGAATGGCGAGCCCCAAACTCCCGCCTCGCTGCTCATCCTGCATGCCGGCGAGCGAGTCACCCTTGTGCCGGGCGTCCAGCACGCCTTCTGGGCCGACTCGGAGTACGCGATCGTAGGCGAAGTCTCCACCGCCAACGACGACCAGAACGACAACTTCTTCGAGGACCCCAACGTCGGACGCTTCAGCCAGATCTTCGAGGACGAGCCCGCCGAAGTCAAACTCGTCAGCGACTAGCTTGCCACCTGCCCGCGAAAGCGATATGATGGAAATGATCCCAGACCAAAGAGGTGAAGGGATGAAGAAAATCAACTATTACGAAGTCGATTGGCATCATGAATCCCGCGAGGGAATCGTCACTCTGCACTACCAGTCCACCACCGACATGCCCGGCGGAACCTACCGGGTAGACAACGTCTCCATCGAGGAACTGAGCCTCCTCACCACGCTGCTGAGAAAGCACCCCAAGGTGATGCTCAACCCCCAAACGGGCCATATGTTCTTCGACAAACACAAAGTCGGCGAAGACTAACCGCATCCGGTCCGGAAGCGCCCCCGGACCGGACTCCTCCTAGCTGGAGCGCTTCGGTCTGAATCCCATGCGTCGCCGAGCAGCCCATCGGGGCGACCTAACCTAGCAAGGGCGCTAGCCCCACGTACGGGCCCGCCGTTGGCCGGTCCATCACACCTGCCGTTACCGCCCCTTAGCCCCATCGGGGCGACCCAACAAAGCGAAGGGCGCAGCCCTGGAACGGCCCACCGAGGACCTAAGCCCCAATGGGGCGACACAATCCACCTTGCCAGCACCCATCCCGGACGGGATGGCAGTCCTTAGCCGGGTGGTCGAAGCCCCACGGACGGCCGCCGCCACAATCCGACCCCGGCCGGGGTCGCAGAACGGATCATCTGGGAAAACCCACCGCCTAGAAGGGCTTGAAGCGGTGCTTCAACAGCGTCCAAAAAGCCTCGACCCCGTCCGTCCAGCGGATCTTCTTGCCCGCCTCCTTCGACCTCGGAACGTAGTCGATCGGCACCTCGTGGATCGTCTCCCCCAGCCGCAACGCCTTCGCCGTCACCTCCGGGCAGAACTCGAAGCGCTGGCACTCCAGGTTCATCCGAGTCAACAGATCGCGACGAAACGCCTTGTAACAGGTCGCCTCATCGGTGATTCCGCGGAAGTACAGCAGGCCCACCGTCCAGGCAAGGAGCCGGTTGACGATCTTGTTGGGCAGGGCCATCCCGGCCGGCAAACCTTTGGTGAACCGCGAGCCATAGACCACTCCCGCCGTGCCAGCCAGGATCGGCCCAACCACCAGCGGAATCTGCTCAGGGGCGTACTCCAGGTCGGCGTCCTGAATGATCACCGCGCGTCCCGTGGCCGCCGGCAACGCCTTGCGGATCGCGGCGCCCTTGCCGCCCGGCTTCGCGTTGGTCAAGACTTCGATCCTGCCCGCGTAGCCCCGCAGGATCTCCGAGGTTCCGTCGGTGCTCCCGTCGTCCACCACGATCACCTGGATAGCCAGCGGCAACGCCAACAGGCGGTCCACCACTTCGCCGATGGTGTCCTGCTCGTTAAGCGCGGGCACCACCACCGTAACGTCTACGGGCTGAACCTCGGGAACGGGCTTCTCAATACCGATGGTGCATTGTGAACTGCAACCGCCCCGCTTGTCTTGGGGGGCGCTTCGCCCGCCGCCGAGATCGGCTGGTTAGGGATCTTCGTACGGCCCTCCGCGATCAGTCGTCCGTCTCGCAGATCAACCCGGGTAACCCATACCGCGTCCAGCAGCTTGAGATCCTTCGCCAAGTCGACCACCGGATTCAGGGACTCCAGCAACGTCTTCGCCGAGAACGGATCCGCCGGCTTGCCATCGAAGGTAATCCGCGCTTCCTTCAAGTACAGCTTGGTGCCCTCAACCGCCTCGATCTTCGCCTCGACCTCGAAGTTCGTTTGAACCACCAGGAACTCGCCGTAGCCTTTGACCCTGACCAGCCCATCAGAAATCACTACCGAGACCCGCTTGATCTCCCGGACCTTCCGCAAGATGAATGGCTCCAGATCGGCGGCGCGAACCCGGACCGTGCCAAGCCCTTCCCCGCTCTTGCTCAGCCGAATCTGCCGCTTGCTCATCGCCAGCCCTAGGTCAAACCGGCACTCCGGTATCCGCGCCTCCAGCCGCTCCACCAGCAAGCCGCCCAAGGAGAACTCCCGCAGGTCAAGCCGAAGCTCGCGTACCCGGCCTCGCTTCGATCGGCCCGGCTCCGTGTAAAGCGGCAGGCCGTCGGTGGAGAAATCCCGCGCCGAGATCGTGACCCGCCGCACGTTTCCGCCCATCGCTCGAAACGGATCCCCCAGGTCGGTCCGGATCTTCACCGAGGCATGCTCGCCCTGAAGCTTGGCCAAGATGTCCTGCGACGCCTTCCGCTCAAAGGACCGCAGTTCGCCTCCGCCCAGCAGGAACGCCCCGCCCAACATCCCAATCGCCCACCACATCATCGCTAGAGTGCCACTCCCGCCGCCGAACCAACGTATCTCATAATGGACCAACGCAATCGCGTAGATCGGGGTTTTCCCCGACGGTCTCGTTTGTGTGCCGTCCCGCCGGAGTGGTGGTTGTACGAGGACAAGGAGCTTCAAGCCAGATGTCAGACACGCTGACCCCCCGATTGCCTCTACCCGCCCCCATCTTGGAGTCCTACGACCAGCTGAAGGTGGACGTTGTCCTTCTCGAGCTGGACAGCATCTCCGCCATCCGGTTCAGCGGAGACGACCGCAAGGGCTGGCTCCAGGGCCAAGTCACCAACAACCTCCGCAGCTTCGATGCAGGAAGCGCAGTCTCGTTCTGCCTCTGCGAGTCCACCGGACACCTCCAAGCCGTCTGCGACGCCTGGGCCTTCCCAGACTTCATCCTGGCCACCATGGAATCGGTCTGCGCTCCGGCCGTCCTCAAACGCGTGGAGAGCATGGTGATCCTTGAGAACGTGGTGGCCGAGGACGTGACCCCGGAGTACTCACTGCTCTCCATCCAGGGCCCCTGCGCCACCCAGGCGCTCGGAATGCTCTGCGATCTGCCGACCCTGGACGCAGGAACCATCCAAATCGAGGGCGCCGAGGGCTTGGTTCTCCGCTCCAACCGCACCGGAATGGGCGGCTGGGACGTTCTTCTCCCGCGCGAGGCCCAGTCGGTCATCGCCAAAGTCCGGGAGACCTTCGCCCCGCTCCACCCAGACGCGTACGAGATCGCCCGGCTAGAGGCTGGAATCCCACGATTCGGCAAAGACTGGACCCACCGCACGCTTCCGCCAGAGCTCGGCCCAGCCTTCGACGCTCGTCATGTGAGCTATAACAAAGGCTGCTACATGGGCCAGGAAGTCCTCATGCGAATCCACAGCCGAGGACACACGAACCGCACGTGGCGAGCCCTCCTCTCCGAAACTCCGATGCAGCCCGGCGACGCAATCGGCCACTCCTCCCGCCCAGACGCCGGCACCGTCACCAGTTCGGTCTACTCCCCGGATTACGGGTATCTTGCCGCCGCAATGCTGAGAAACGAAGCCGCCTTCCCGCGAGAGCGGGTTACCGTAGCGACTCCCGACGGAGTCGCCGACGCCGAAGTGCGGTCGATCCCCGTCCTGAGCCTGGAGTGAACGAGCGAAGCCGCGTGATGGCGGCCCTCCTCGGCATCCACGTCCTCTGGTCGGGCGTGAACAAGGCGATCCAGTTCGGCGGCACCATGTTCTCGCCAACTCTCCTGGCAGCTACCCGCTGGACCCTGGTGACCTTCATCCTCGCGACCCTCCTGCGGACGAGGTGGTTCCGAGACCTGACCTCTGCCAAGCCCACCGGGTGGCGAGGAGCGTCTCAGGCCTTCGCCATCGGGGCCCTCCTCTTCGGCCCTTGCCACGCCGCCTACTATTGGGCCCTGACAAACCCAACCTCCGCCACGACCGGAGCCGAGGGAACGGTCCTCCTGACCACCACACCTCTTTGGATGGCCGTGCTCGGCATCCTTTTCCTGGGAGAGACTCTGCACTGGAAGCGGTGGCTTGCCATCGCCGTCGGCGTCCTTGGAGCCTATGTCGTGGTCTTTGGCTTTGCCCTTCCCCATATGGAAGGCGCGGGAGCCTGGGGTCGAGCCGTCTTCCTAACCGCCGTGATCGTGGAGACGGTCGCGTTTGCGCTGCTCACTCGGATTACACGGAGGTCGAGCGGGGTCACTGCGTTCGCGTGGCTGACGTCCGGTGGGGCAGTTGGGTTGTTCGCCCTCGGCACCCTCCTGCCGTCCGTGTTCCCGCTCACCATCTGCGCCTTCAGCGTGGCCGGCCTCGCCGGATTTCTCTATATCGCGATTGTGGCGGGGATCGTTTGCTTCACCGTCTACATGAAGCTCTCAGAGACCCAGGAACTCTCGTTCCTAGCCCTTGCCATGCTGGTCCAACCGCCGCTGGCCGCCGCCCTGGATTGGCTGACCGGCAAAGCCGTTCGCCCCGAGACCTGGATCGGCACGCTCTTCGTTGCCGCCGCTCTCCTCATCTCAGTTTGGGAGGGCGCCGACAAGCGCCCCGAAACCGTTCTGGCCGAAGCCTAAGCCTTGGCCCGCTTTGCCATCATGTGGCCGACGCCCAGGTAGACGAACAATGCGATGCTGGCAACGGTCATCGTAATCCCCAGCCACTTTCCTTCCATCGCCGGCTGGAAGAACCGACCCACCATCAGAACCGTGATGAGCGCCGCGATACGGTACGCCATCCCCGGATTGGTCTTGCTCCAGGCGGCCAGGCCGATCATCGCCACCCCTACGCCGCCGCCCGCGATCATGCTGATCGGGCTTGCCTTCCCGCCCGCGAGGCCCAAACCGCCCACGATCCCGAGCACGATGCTCAAGATCCCGTACACCATGATTGCCGCCGCGTGAGGTTTCATCCTCTCAAGGGTACCGCCCCTCGCTAGGCCTCGGGGGCGATCGAAGCCTGGCGGATCTGCAGCGCCTGTTTCCCGTAGATCCACAGGAACAGCGGCGACGCAATCAGCGTCGTCACAATCGCCATCAGTACCATGATCGTGAACAGGGTAGGCGTGATGACCCCGTTCTGAAGCCCGATGTTGAGGATGATCAGCTCCATCAGTCCGCGCGCATTCATCAGCGTGCCGATCGCCGCCGACTCCCGCCATGGCTCTCCGCTGGCCCTCGCCGCCAGCCCGCACGCCACGCCCTTGCCCAGGGTCGCCAGCAGGATGATCACGATCGTCAACGTCCACAGCTCCGGCGTATTGACCAGGCCGATCTTGGTGTTGAGACCCGAGTACACGAAGAACAGCGGCAGAATCAGCGTCACCGTCAGCGACTCGATCTTCTCCTGAATCTTCATCTGGAAGCGGCCCCGTGGCATCGCCGCGCCAATAATGAAGGCGCCAAACACCGCGTAGATGCCCAGCGCATCCGTTGCCCAAGCCCCCGTCATCAGAGCAATCATCGTGAGGCCAAAGAGGGTGGGCGTGATCTCCCCCGCCTTGTCCGAAGCAACCGCCAACTTGGAGAACAACATCTTGCCAAGGGTCATGACCAAGATGCCGAACAGGATTCCGCCGCCGATGGCCTTCCAGGCGATGATGGGATCGCCCTTGTTGACCGCCAGCACCACCGCCAGCAAAGACCAAGCCACCGCGTCGTCGAAAGCGCCGGCCCCCAGCGCCAGCGTTCCCATGCTCGTCTTGCTGATCCCGCGCTCGTAGATGATCCGGGCCAGCATCGGAAACGCGGTGATGGACATTGCCGCGCCCATGTAGAGGATTCCGGTGCTTGTGGCAACGCCGGCCCCGAAGCAGTCGCCTCTCGCCACCAGGTTCGGGGCGATAGCCGCCCCAAGCGCAAACGGAACCAGGATGCCCGCCGCCGAGACCGCGATCGCCCCGCCCGCCCGCTTCTGCAGGAGCTTGACGTCGAACTCCATCCCGACCAGGAACATGTACAGGACCAGCCCAATCTGGCTGACCACGTAGAGGATCTGCATCGACGGATGCTTGGTCGCCGTGTCGGCGATCTTCATGGGGAACAGTTCCGCCTGCCAGGTCGGCAGGAGCCATCCAAACAGAGACGGCCCAAGCATCACGCCCGCCACCATCTCACTCACCACCTGGGTCTGGCCCGCGTATCGCAGCAGCCATCCAACGGAACGGCAGACCGCCAGAATGACGGCCAACTGAAGAAACGCGCGAATGCCGAGATCGAGGTCTGTCATCTGGTTGTGCCCATACTAGCCGTAAGATGCTGCCCGAAGAAGTCTATGCCGATGTGCTGGATAAGTACAGCCGACACCTGAATCCCCACCTGGCCAAGCTCATGGCATTCGCCGGATTTGGCGTCGAAGTCCATGGAGAAGGATGCTACATCTTCGACCATGACGGACGCAAATTTCTGGATTGTCTTGGCGGGTATGGCTGTTTCAGCCTCGGCCATCGGCACCCGAAAGTCGTCGAAGCGGTCCGCGCCCAGCTCGACCACATGGGCCTCGGCGGCAAGGCGTTCTTCAGCAAGCAGACCGCGGATCTGGCCGCAAAGCTGGCCGAGATCGCGCCCGAAGGCCTCCAGTACACGTTCTTCAGCAACTCCGGCGCGGAGGCCGTGGAGTGCGCCCTCAAGTTCGCCAAAGGCGCCACCGGACGCAGCAAGATCGTCTCGACCCACGGCAGCTACCACGGCAAGACCCTGGGCGCCCTCTCGGTAACCGGACGCGAGAAGTACCGCAAGCGCTTTGATCCCCTGATGCCGGGCCCTATCTTCGTCGACTACGGAGATTCCGTCGCCGCCGAAGCCGCGATCGACGACCAGACCGCCGCCTTCATCGTCGAGGCCGTTCAAGGCGAGGGCGGGATTATCATCCCGCCGCCCGGCTACCTTCGAGACCTGCGCAAGGCGTGCGACCTCCACGGCGCGCTGCTGATCGTGGACGAGGTCCAAACCCTCCTGGGCCGCACCGGCAAGTGGTTTGGCTGCAACCACGACTCCGTCACCCCGGACCTGATGCCGCTCGCCAAAGCTCTCGGCGGAGGCATCATGCCCATCGGGGCGACCATGGGCACCCCCGCCGTTTGGGAAGCCATCTACGGATCCAACCCGCTCCTCCATACCAGCACCTTCGGCGGCAACCCGCTGGCCTGCGCGGCCGGGCTGGCCACGATCCAGGTCATTGAAGAGGAAGGATTGGTCGCACGATCCGAGTGTTACGGCCACCTGTTCAAGCAGGGCCTGCAGTTGGTCGCCGACAAGTTCCCGGACATGGTCGCCGAGGTCCGAGGCGTCGGACTCATGATCGGCTTCGAGTTCCGCATGGACGAAGTTGGCGAGCTGGTCGTCGCTCAGCTTCTCAAGCGCGGCGTGTGCGTGGCTTACACCCTCAACAACCCGCGGGTTCTTCGTTTCGAGCCGCCGTTGATCATCACCGAATCGCAGATCCAGTTCGCCGTTCAGGCCGTGGAAGAGGCGCTGGCCGAGGTCTCGGAGCTCCTCGCGCTCCTCGACTAATCGGTAGACTCGGATCAGGTTCCCCGCGCCTTGGCTCGGGTGACGGCTAAGGAGATTCGAGGATGCAGAACATCGGAGTAGGGATGATCGGGGCGGGCTTTATCGGGCCGGTCCATGTGGAAGCGCTGAAGCGCGTTGGGGTCAAGATTCGGGGAATCCTGGGCGTGGACCACGCCGAGTCGCTGCGGGCCGCCGCCGCGCTTGGATTGCCCAAGGCCTACGCAAACCTGGAGGAGATCCTGGCCGATCCTGAAGTCCAGGCGGTCCACATCGCTACCCCCAACCGACTCCACTTCCCCATGGCCAAGGCCGCCCTGGAAGCGGGCAAGCACGTTTTGTGCGAGAAGCCGCTTTCCATGACCAGCGCTGAATCCGCGGAGCTGGTGGCCCTGGCCAAGACCAAGCCCAACCTGGCCGCCGGCGTCAACTACAACGTCCGCTATTACCCGCTGGCCCTGCAGGCCAAGGCCCTGCGCCAGAACGGCGAGCTCGGCGAAGTGCTCCACGTGACCGGCAGCTACGTGCAGGACTGGCTGTTCTACCAAACCGACTACAACTGGCGAGTCCTTGCCAAAGAGGGCGGCGAGCTTCGCGCGGTCTCCGATATCGGAACCCACTGGCTGGATCTCCTCCACAACATCACCGGCCTGGAAGTCACCGCCGTCTGCGCCGACCTGGCCACGGTTTGGCCCATCCGCAAGCGCCCGCTCGGCGAGGTCGAGACCTATAGCGGCAAGGTCCTCACCGAGGACCAGCTCGAGCCGGTAGAGATCAGCACCGACGATTACGGCGCCATCCTTCTGCGCTTCAGCAACGGCGCCAAAGGCGTGCTCTACGTCTCTCAGGTGACCGCGGGCCGCAAGAACTGCCTCCGCTTCGAAATCGCGGGAAGCAAAGAGGCCCTGGCCTGGGAAAGCGAGAAGCCCAACGAAATGTGGATCGGCCACCGCAACGAACCCAACCAGGTTCTTCTGCGCGATCCGGGCCTCGTGGACCCCTCGGTCAAGCCCTACATCGCCTTCCCCGGCGGCCACAACGAGGGCTTCCCGGACACGATGAAGCAGTGCTTCCGCTCGTTCTACAGCTACATCGCGGCCGGCGACTTCACCGCCCCCGCCACCTTCCCGACCTTCGCGGAAGGGCATCGCGAGATCGTCCTTTGCGAGGCGATCCTGCAGAGCCACCGCGAGCAGCGCTGGATCGAGGTCGCGTAGGCAGTCTGGAGAGCCCGATGCCTCCGCAGCTTGCTGTGGAGGCTTAGCGCCCTGTCAGCAACCCTCAACAGCAAGCTGCTGAGGGATCAAATCGGCCCAGGCATTGCCCTTCTCCTTTCTACGGATGCCTCGTGCCAGGAAACGGAGGAGGGCCGCTCTCCGGAGCGGGGTGGAGGGTTCCGGATGGCCTGGAACCACCGCCACGCCAGATCCCGTGTCATCCTGAGCGAAGCACTCCGGTGCGAAGTCGAAGGATCCACCCTCGACCTCCGAGAGTCCCTGCCCTGGCAGACCATCCCCCGACACGCCCCTTGTCGGGGGTATTGACATGCCCGAACCCCCAGCACGTGGCGTGCTGGGGGATGGGCCGGTCCCACCCTTCTCCTTTTTTCGCATGCCACGTGCCGGGAAAGGGAGGAGGGTCGCTCTCCGGAGCGGGGTGGAGGGTTCCGGTTGGGCTGGAACCCACCGCCACGCCAGATCCCGTGTCATCCTGAGCGAAGCACTCCGGTGCGAAGCCGAAGGATCCACCCTCGACCTCCGAGAGTCCTTGCCCTGGCAGACCATCCCCCGACACGCCCCGTGTCCCGGTACCGAACACACACTCCTTGTCGCACCAAGTTGGTACATTTGAACCAGGTTCGATGTGTTTCTCGGCCTCTATTCTTCATCGGACTTGGTGAAAACGGGACGTAGCTCCTCCCCAGAAACGCCCGTGCAGCGGGTTGCCGGGACGGCATTGGCGCGGTATGGGTCCACGCAACCTTCGCGCTCGGGGAGGCAATTCGTCAGCCAGTCAGGAGCGCGGCATTGATGCCGAATCCAGGATGCGGGCTTAGGCCCGAGTCTCCCGGGCCCAGCGCCCAGCCAAATGCTCCTGGGCTAAGCACCCCAAGAGCCTGTCGTACAATGAACCCGATGGTGGCCACGCCGACCCCGAAGCGAACCCCGCGCCCGCACCGGGTGGGGCGCTGGCGCGCGTCTCGGCGCGCCACGGGAGAGAGCTACGCTTGGGGCCTGAGGGGAGCGCTTAAGGAGGTGACCGCGCCGGGGGTGGTGACGACGTTCGTCTACAAGGACGGAACCCTGTCCCTCTTCAACGTGCAGCCCAGCACGGGAGCACGGTCCTCGTACGTGTACGACGGAGACAACCTTCGGCGGCAGACCCGAGAGGGAGTGGCAGTGCAATGATGTCGCCTCCTGGTGCATGTATGGTCAGATATGGCAGGACGGTTGCTATCTTCTCAATGCTGGTTGCCACTGCCTGCGGCCCACCGCGCCACCTGGACCCGCGTTTGGTCGGACGCTGGCTTGAACCAGGGAGAGATGCCGGTCTCTTGTTTTTGACTAGTGGTGAGGGCGCGTTCTTTCGAGTTTCGAATCCAACATCAAGGGGTTTGCCGTTTTACTGGTGGACTACGCAAGAACCTTCTGTGCTGTTCGTTGAAGTTCCGGATGAAGAGGGAAATCGCGTAGGGCCTCGGTCTAGTGCATACAAGGTAATCCCTGCACGGAGGAGCAGCAACGACACTCTTCAGCTTGAGAATGATCTGAGATACCTGATTGGAACGACCTTGAAGAGAGTGCGCGATTGAGATACGTTGACCACTACACTCACAATGATTGCTAGAACGCTTGCGCTGAGAGCAGTTTTGGGACTGTATGAACGGACACTTTGATGGAGTTTTTCGGAGGCAGTTTGACGGATCCAGACGTGATAGGGACTGTCCATGATTGGTAGTAAATGCCATTGTGGCGGCTATTTCCACGCAATAGGCGTTGCTTTCCTAGCTGTAATTGTGTCTGGTTGCAAGGGAGAGGAGCACACTAATCGGCCGTCCCAATCAGTTGGGAAATCGCTTGGATACCTTCGAGAGCTAACAACGGACGAGGCAAGGCTTCGCGTTGAGAGCCAGGACCCGGGCAAATGGTTGAGTGGGTTTGTCCGCCTGGAAGTCCTTGCGCGCGAAGGCAAGATATCATTTGACGAGCTGTCCACTAGGCTTCTATCCAAGACCCACAGTTCACCCGCAATGAGTCCGGAACTCCAGGTCAGGATATACGCGAGCTACTGCGGACTCCGAGGCCTGCTCCCCAAACGGTACGATGTGCTCGTTATAGCAGCAACTAATCCTCAAAGTAGCCAGTTAGACGGAGCCAAAGCCAAGAGTATCATTGCCAGTATTGCAGCAGAAGAGAATCCGCAGGTCAGATATCATGCTGCTATTGTGATGGTGAAGTCCAATCCTGAAGATGGACCACTTAGGAAGTGGATTAGTCTTCAGGTGGATCGCTTATCTAGGGCAAGTACTCTTCAACGGGAGCGGGCTTTCTGGGAATTCGTATCAACACTATTGAAAAGGCAGGAAACGTAACACACGATTTCCCGCCATCCGTTCCATGAGCGTGCGGGCCCGCCCAAGGCCTGCTGTCCTCCAAAAGCAGTCGGCTGCACCAGGGCTCGGCCCCGATGACGTTCTCCTACGACGCCGCGCGGCGCTCCTTCAGCATTGGTGAAAGGCCCCACGGCCACCGAGCATCCGCGCTGGGGTACCGGGATCAGGATCACGCCGCTCTCCGCGCTTCGGATCCCTTAGTGGGGTGCTGTGTGGGTGTGGCGAAGACCCTCCTCAATTGCCGCCTCACGCAGGATTCCCTCGCACGAAGTTCAGGGCGCTAACCTGTCGTACAATGCACCCGATGGTGGCCGCCCCGAACCCGAAGCGCACCCAACGCCGGTACCAGGCGGGGCGCCGGGGCGCGGCCCGGGCCGCCACGGGAGAAAGAGGCATCGTTCAGCATGAAGAGCATGGTAAGGCAAATGCAAGGTAAATGGGTAGACGAAGTGCTCCCAGTGATCGGGGTGGTGCTGGCTGCGATGTTCGAACTGCTTATTTTTGGGCCACTACTACAAGAGTGGATTTACTTCTTTTGGGTAGGGCAGCCACTAGTAGCGGTGATCGGTCTTATCCTCGGCAACAAAAAAGTCCTTCTCGCATCGATCGCACTAGGTTTGGTAACGTGCGCAGTCATCACCGGATTCGTGTTGCTTGGAGATCCAACGGAGATGTCGTATAGTTTGCTAGGGACACTGCCCTTTACGACGGCTTTGCCATGTGCACTACTTCTTTACCCAACCTGGTTTCGCATTGCAGTGCCTGTAGAGAAGACCTCTGGAAGTGGCTCGAAGGGGGGCTAACCCGTCCTCGCATTAGGAGACGACAGAATGCCCGGTAGTAGAGCTCTACAAACTACCACCCTACTTGTAGGGGTAGCGACCATCCTGGGTTCGGCATGGGTCATTGACCGACTGAATTCGGAGAGAGTTTCGATGGCTGAGATCGCTGTTTCAATGGTCTATTCCTCCGCTGCGAATGGAGAGTTGACCCCGTCTAGATACATCGGTAAGATGGCCACTGAGCAGTTTGCGGCGTCAGAACGAGCGTTCGGAAGGGTACGTTCCTTTCGAATCGCCCGCGTCCGGGCGCCGTACCTAGTGGGAATGCTCCTTGTGGACGTGGAGGTTCAAGGGAACTCGCGGCGGGTTGAGACCGTCATCGTGACCGGTCGCTCGGTCTGGCTAAGCTCCACGAAGAGTGGCGACTGACAGTGCAATGACAATAGTATAGTGGTGCATGTAGGGTGAGAGTTGGCAAGTTAATAGCTTTGGCCGTTCCAATAGTTGTGGTCGCATGCAGCCTTTCGCGCGAGAGGAACAGTGCCTTGGTAGGTCGATGGCATGAGGCTGGGTGTGATCACGGACTGCTGTTCATGGCTAACGGGGAGGGGGCAATCTTTCAGCTCTCAAACCCCACCAGTAGGGGGCTTATATTTTACTGGTGGACTACTCAAGATCCCTCCGTAGTGTTCGTTGAAGTTCCGGATGAAGAAGGTAATCGCTTGGGAGCTCGCTCAAGCGAGTTCAAAATGCTTCTTGCTAATGGCAACCGGGCCGAGACCCTGGTCCTCCAACGTGAGTTGGGATACTCAACCGGTACGCGGTTAAGGAGAACTGGCAAGTGAGAAAGCGGTTCGAGGATGCCACATCCACGGCGCCAAGCGGCCTAAGCGCCCGCGCCTGTTAGCGTCAGTCCCAACGGGGCGACCCAATGTAGCGAAGGGCGAAGCCCTATTAATACGCCCGATGCTTCCGAAGCCCCAAGGGGGCGGCAAAAACCCAATCTACGATCCCAAGCTCGAAGCCCGAGCGATCCGGACCCCGCCGAACCTCGCGAACCCATCCAGAACGCAACCCGCGACCCCGGCAGGGGTCGCACAGGGGTAACCCCAGGTCGCAGACCTGGAAACCCAGACGGACCGCCGACGCGGGAGTCCCGATGAATGGCGGGACGGGGAGGGCGGGCAAAGCGGCGGCGGTCCGATTCACCCAAACCTCGGTTGACTTCCGCCCTCGAATCCATCGAAACGGTTGGAGACCCCATGCCCGAACCATCCAAGGCGCCCAGATTAGTTCACATCACGACGAAAACCTTGCACGGAGCCCGTGATGATGACTTATTCCTGCCCCAACCCGATCACCCGAGCCATCCGAAGAACGCCAGCCACCAACCCGAATTTATGTCCCGTCCCGACGAAAACCTTCTGCGGACGGCGGGACGGGACGTAAATCCAGCCTCCGAGGCGCAACTTGTCACATTTCCAAGAGCTTGGCGGTAACGCCCAGGAGCCCTGGGCGTCAGGTGGTTAACGCCATGCCGATCCTTGCCGCCGCCGCGCTCCTTGTTTGCCAGGTTCCGCCTACCTACTCGATTCCCCAGGCGCCGCCTCACTTGGCAAACCTTCCGCCGGCCGCGCCGGTGGCCCAGCACGACCCGGTGGAAAAGCCCGTGGGTCCCACGCCGAAACCGGTCTTTGAGATGAACCTCGAGGGCAAGATTCGGCTGCGAAAGGGTCGCTTGGACGCCAAGATCTGCCCGGGAACCTCCGCGGTTCCGACGCACTTTGGAACCGGGTTCCAGTTCGGGGGGCCTAAGTCGGGGATCCTCCTCGGCGACGTCCGCGCGCTGCGGCTCACCAAGTCGCTCAGCATCGCCGCCTGGGTGAACCTGGAAACGTACGTCTTCGCCGGTCCCGGCGCGCAGATCGTTTTCCGTGGAGACGACCGCATTGGCATCGACCCTTACCACCTGCACATCCAGGGAGACGGACGCGTCTACTTCGCGGTCGAGTCGGGCAAGGACTCTGGCTGGGTCGCCGCGCCGGTGCCGCTTCGCCAATGGACCCACATCCTAGGCTCGCTCGACGATAAAACCGGCAAGCTCCTCCTCTGGATCAACGGAGTGAAGGTGGCGGAGGCCAAGACCAACGCCCGGCCGTTTGGCAATCTGGACCCGATGACCGCGCCCGGCGTGAGCATTGGCAACATCCAGAACGATCGCGGCCCCCACAACCAGCCGCTGCGAGGAACCTTGGCGCGAGTCGAAATCTACGACCGGGCGGTCACGCCCGCCGAAATCCGGCTGGCGATCGACCACAGGGAGGGCTAGCCGGGTTCGAGCCCGACCAGCCGCTTCAGTTCGTCCACTTCCTGCTTGCCCAGCAGCTTGCACTCGCCCGCCCGCATTCCGCGCAGGAACAGCGGCCCGATTCGTACGCGCTTGAGCGAGGTCACCGGGTGCCCGATCGCCTCGCACATCAGGCGAACCTGGCGCTTTCGGCCCTCGTGGATCACGATCTTGAGCGCGGTGGTGTCCGTCTTAGCTTCGGCGTGGATCACCGAAACGTCGGCTGGCATCGTCTTGCCGCCCTCGATCCAGATTCCCTTGCGGAGCCGCTCCAGCGACTTCTCGTCCGGAATCCCCTTGACGATGGCCTGGTACTCCTTCTCGATCCCGTACCGCGGATGGGCCAGCCGGTTCGCCAGCTCGCCATCGTTGGTGCAAAGCAGCAGACCTTCGGTGTCCATGTCCAGCCGTCCAACCGGCTTCAGCTGGATGCCGTAGTCCGGAAGGTGCCGCACGATGGTGGTCCGCCCCTGCGGATCGTAAAGCGTGGTGACCACCCCTTTGGGCTTGTACATCATCACGGTGAGGATGCGCGCCTCGGTGATGGGTCGGCCGTCGACCTTAACCTCGTCGTTCGGCCCGACCTTGGTGCCAAGCTCGCTCACCGGGGCGCCGTTGACCTCGACTCGCCCCTCGCGGATCATCTTCTCCGCCGCGCGCCGGCTGCAAAGGCCGCTGTGGGCGATGCGGACGTGAAGGCGCTCCAAGCCGTCGTCGGCTCGGTCTTTGGGCTCCGAAGCTTGCTTCAAAGTGTTGGCGATGCGCTTTTTGGTGGTGTGCTCGGCGGAGGCGCTTGCCGCCGGTTTAGCCGATCCCGGACGTCGGTCTCGCATAGAAACTCTCCTTTCGGGCCTTTCTTCGCAAAAGCGAGGCCCCTATCAGCATGGCACCCCCGGCCGCCAGAACACTGGGCGAGAGCCCCGCAGCCGCGAACTTTGTACTTACGGTCCTCCCCTGGCGCAACGGGAACCGGAACGTCTCGCCGCTGGGATACTCCGCAACCGCCCATCCGAGGGGGTCGGCGTCCGACTTCCGGTCCTTTGCGACTTCGACCCGCAGAAGACGCGGCTCGACCCCGTTCACGCCCTTCATCGCCCGCACCGGCGCATCGGCAAGGGCCTCGACCTTCCGTCCATCGGCAAGCTCCGGCTCCGAAACCAGGGCATCCTTGTCATACCAAGTGAAGGGGCTGAAGTTCTTGTAGCCCCAGTCCAGCATGGCCGCGTGGTCTTTGCGGTAACCCTCCGACTTCAGAATCACGGTGATCAGCCGATAGCCCTTCCGCGTGGCACTGCCGACATAGCATTGCCGCGCAGGCGTGGTGAACCCGGTCTTGATCCCATCGGCGGTGGGATCCTTGCGGAGGTATCGGTTCCGGTTAACCATGAGCTTGTCGCCCTGGTTGATGCTCCGGACAATCGGATGGGTTCGACTCTTGACGACCTCACGGAAGGTCTTGAACTTCATCGCTTCCCTTCCGATCAGCGCAAGGTCGCGCGCGGAAAGCACGTGCCCGGCTTGGGTTAGCCCGTGGGGGTTCTTGAAGCTCGCAGTTCGGCAGCCGATCTGCTTGGCGCGGGCGTTCATCAGCTCGGCAAACTTAGGGACCGAGCCAGCGATGTGAACGGCCGCCGCGTAGCAACCATCGTTGGCGCTGCGAAGCATGATCCCGTACAGCAGGTCGAGTGAGCTGAGCTTCTCGCCCGGCTTCAGGTTCATGCTGGACTCCTTGACCTGGCCCACGTCCTTGGGCGCAACCACCATGTCCGTTGGTAGGGTCCTCTCCAGCAAGAGGAGGCCGGTCATAACCTTGGTGGTGCTGGCGGGCGGCCGCGGGGTGTCTGCGTCTTTGCTCCAGATGACGATGCCCGAATCGGCGTCCATGATCAGGGCGCTCTTGGCACTAAGATCGAGCGCCGGCAACGGCGGCGAGGCCAGAATCCCCAGCACCGCCGACAGCGTAGCCATCATGATCTCTGCTCCAACACGTCGAACAGATTCGCGGGCAGGGCAGGCCGAGCCCCTTCGGCTTCGGGCAATTCGTTTAGGTTATCCAGCCCAAACTGGTGCAGAAACTCGCGTGTGGTTCCGTAGAGCACCGGCCGACCGGGCACCGGTTTTCGCCCCTTTTCCTGCACCAACCGGCGCTCGAGGAGCTGGCGCAGACCGTAGTCGCTTTGCACTCCTCTAACCTGGTCGATCTCGGCGATCGTGATGGGTTGGCGGTAAGCCACGACGGCCAGGACTTCGAGGAGGGTCTTGGAAAGCTTTGAGTGCTGGGGCCGAAGGAACGCCGCCACGGACTCTGCGTACTCGGGGCGGGTACCCAACTGGTGCCCGCCTGCTATGCGGAGGAGCTGGACCGGGCCACCCTCGGCGAGGCGGGCCTCGAGGATCTCAAGCGCCTGCTCGACCTGGCCCTCTGTCAGGGCAAGCGCCCGGGCAAGCTCCGTGGTGGTGGCGGGAGCGTTTGCCACGAACAACAAGGCATGCACGCGGTCGACCGGGCTCAACTAGTCCGGCCTCGCGAACAACAACTCATCATCCAAACGGTGTACCCGCACTTGGGCCAAACGGATGAGTTCTAGGAGCGCGAGAAACCAGTAAACGGCCTCGGAACGGGCGATTGGCAAGGGAACGATGTGGTGGAGCGGGGCCGGCTCGGCCTTTAGGCGAGCGATCAGCTGGCCCATAACCTCACTGAGCGACCTTCGGGGGCGACTGGTGTTGCTGGCCGGCTCGGGGTTGGCGCGACGCATCAGGCGCTCGAAGGCACGAGCGAGATCCAGGATCGATACATCTTCCAGCGTGAAAGGCAGCTCGTAACCCTGGGGCAAGCCCTCCGAAGTGCGGAAGTGGATCCGGCTTCGCTCGTCGTGCCAGAGGCGCAGCGCCTGGATGGCGTCGCCGAACTCGTGGACAGTTGACGGAAGCGAGCTTAGCTCGTCCTCCATCTCCGGCTCGGCCTCCGGAGTGGGCAGCAAGCTCCACGCCTTGCGCTCCAGCAGGAATGCGAGAGCGGCGAGGGCGGCGGCAGCTTCGTCCAGGGTGTCGATCTGGCTTTGCAGCAAATACTGGAAGTACGCCTCGCAGATGGGATAGAGCGGGACGTCGGTCAGCTCGAGCTTTCGATCGCGAACGCAGGCAAAGAGCGAGGCCAGGGATCCCTCGAAGAGGGGGGTTTGGATGTGGAGGGGCGGAGGCGCGACGACGCCGAGGCCGGTTAGCCACCGCTTCTTTTCCGCAAGCTCCAGTCTCGGCGCCACTACAGGTGAAAGACGGTTCATCCCGCCGAACCGCTTCAGGGTTGGCGGGATGGTTGCGCGGCTACTGGGGCTGCTCGACCGTGACGGGGACGGCGAACGATGGGGTGTGCTTGTTCAATGCGCGCGCGATCCCTTGGTCGCTGCCCAGGTTGAACTTCACGTTCAAGGCGTCGGCGGTCGGGCCGCGGAACTGGAGTCGCAGAGTTTCCGTTTGGCCGGGTTGCAGGGCGATCGGGTCGAAGCGGATGCCGTGGATCGGCGTGCCATCTGCCGTCGTGACGGTCAGATCGGACGGCTTGAAGGTCGCGGTGCTTCCCAGTCCGCGACTGGTTACCTGGACGACGACCTCGTAGGCAACGCCGTTACGCATTACGGCGAGCACCGAGCCATCGATACCCAGCGTGTGCTGCGTGGTACCGGGCGTCAGTTGACGCGGCTTGAGGTTCAGATTGGGGAGAGCGACGAAAGCTACCGCCGTCATGAATCCGGCGAAGCCAAACACCGAGAGCGCTACTTTGTTCACGCCTGTATTGACCGACGAAAGCGGTAGTGGATCCAAGCGCCGGGACCTTAGCCTAGTCCTTCAGTCCCGGCCTGCCAGGGCCAATGGTCCTGGGAGGTAGGAAGTCATGACACCGACGTGCGGCATCTGTTCCGTAACCTGGATGACATGTCTTTTGAGCATGGCTGGGCTGCGCTTCACCTGGAAGCCCCGCCCCGAATCCCTCGAACCGAGTACTCGGCGGACTTCCACTGGGGGTTGGTGAGCACGGTGACGGGGATCGAGGTGGACTACGACTCCTCTGCCGAGGTACGCGACCGAGCTAGTCGGGCATTCATGGAGGCGTGGGACTACGATCTCGTGTGGGCGACGAACATCGGACCTGACGAGTTCGGGGAAATGCGTACGCGAATGGGTCATGCGGTCTATCAAGCCGGCAACGCAGACTGGGATCCGACGGTGACCCGAGCGTTCCACTCCCCCGAAGAAGTGCTTCGGTTCGATCCGCGAGAAGCATTTGGGAGGCATCCGCAGAGCGACCTGATCACACGCTTTGAGGAGCACTACGCTGCACAGTGCGCACGGGTACCCAACGCGGTGAACATGTCGGGCATCTACGTGACTTTGGTCTCTGGGCTGATCGACCTGTTTGGGTGGGAACTGCTACTCGAGGCCGCAGGTGAGGACCCGATCGAGTTCGGACAGTTGGCCAACCGGTACGCGGAGTGGGTGTCGCAGTACTTTGAGGCGCTTGCCGCTTCCGATGTGCCGGTGGCAATGGTACACGACGACTTTGTCTGGAGTAGTGGGGCAATCTTTGCGCCAGCTTGGTATCGGGAGTACGTGTTTCCGAACTACCGACGCCTGATCGGGTCTCTCGTGGACTCTGGAAAGCGAGTGATCTTCACGGCCGACGGAGACTACTCAGAGTTTGTCGACGACTTGGCGGCAACGGGCGCCCATGTGCTGGTCATGGAGCCTATGACAGATATGGCGGGCGTAGCCGCTCGGTATGGGCAGAGCCACGGGTTTGTGGGCAACGCCGACACCAGGATTCTCCTTAGCGGAACAGCTGACCAAATACGAGGCGAAGTGGCGCGGTGCGTTGGGATTGGCAAGAGCTGCCCGGGATACTTCCTGGCGGTGGGCAACCATATCCCGCCGAACAAGCCGGTGGAGAGCGCGTTGACTTACGAACGCGAGTACCGCCGCCTGATGTGGCGGTGAACTCAAGAGGGTCGTAAACGAAGAAAGCCCCCACCTTAAGGTGGAGGCTTCTTCTAAAGATATCCGGGCGGCGATCTTATCTTCCGGAACCCTGCGGTTCAAGTACTTCCGACGCTGAGGAGCTTAACTGCCGTGTTCGGAATGGGAACGGGTGTTTCCTCCTCGCTATGGCCACCCGAAAACTGGGTGCGCTAAAGCGCTTTGAGAGTTGCACAAAGTATCTGATCTAGTCAACGCATTCAAGAACTCGATAAAGCGAAGCTTAATGAAGCCCTCGGCCAATTAGTATCGCTTACCTTCAAACATTACTGCTCGTCCAGCTGCGACCTATCAATCCGGTAGTCTTCCGGAGGCCTTACTCTTTCGATGGGAAAATTAATCTTGGGGTGTGCTTGGCGCTTAGATGCTTTCAGCGCTTATCACTGCCAGACGTGGCTACCCAGCGTATGCTCCTGGCGGAACAACTGGTACACCAGAGGTCTGTTCATCCCGGTCCTCTCGTACTAAGGACGACTCCCCTCAATTTTCCTTCGTGCGCAATGGATAGGGACCGAACTGGCTCACGCCGTTCTGAACCCAGCTCGCGTGCCGCTTTAATCCGTGAACTCCGGAACCCTTGGGACCGTGTACAGCCCCAGGATGCGACGAGCCGACATCGAGGTGCCAAACCATGCCGTCGCTGTGAGCGCTCGGGCAAGATCAGCCTGTTATCCCCGGGGTAGCTTATATCCGATGAACCCTGGCGTGCCCACGCACCACCAGAGGGTCAC
>JBGSIJ010000024.1:0-30377 GCA_041742595.1 Fimbriimonadaceae bacterium
CGGTCGAGATTTTTTCGCGCTCGCTCATGGCCATGCTGCGGCGCTCCTTGCCCCAGCGGACTTTGTCACGGGCTTCCTCGAGTTCGTGCTGCCCGATCGATTTCATCCCTTTTCTGGCTGCGAGCAGTGCGGCTTCGTTAATCACGTTGGCCAGTTCGGCCCCCGAATACCCGGGGGTGCCCCGGGCAAGAACGGCGAGATCCACCGCTTCGCCGAGCTTCACCTTTTTGGCATGGACCTTAAGAATCTCTTCGCGGCCTTTGACATCCGGCAGGCTGACCGTGACCTGGCGGTCAAACCGGCCCGGGCGCAGAAGCGCGGGGTCGAGCACATCCGGTCGGTTGGTCGCGGCAATGATGATAACCCCATCCTGGGTATCGAACCCATCCATCTCCACGAGAAGCTGGTTGAGGGTCTGCTCGCGCTCGTCGTGACCGCCGCCGAGTCCGGCGCCGCGCTGCCGGCCGACCGCGTCGATTTCGTCGATGAAGATCAGCGAGGGGCGGTGGGCTTTGGCGGTCTCGAACAGGTCGCGGACGCGGGCCGCGCCCACGCCGACGAACATCTCAACGAAGTCGGAGCCAGAGATGTGGAAGAAGGGAACTCCGGCTTCGCCGGCGATGGCGCGGGCGAGGTGGGTCTTACCTACGCCGGGAGGGCCGGTGAGGAGGATTCCCTTGGGGATCTTGGCGCCGAGGGCGGCGTACTTCTTGGTGTTTTTGAGGAAGTCGACGATCTCGGAGAGCTCTTGCTTGGCTTCCTCGATTCCGGCGACGTCCTCAAAGGTGATCTTGCTGGACTGCTCGCCGACCCGCTTCGCCTTGCTTCGACCGAAGTTCATGGCCTGGTTGCCGCCCATCTGGGCCGGCCTAAGGACCAGCAGGTAGATCAGGATGATCATCACCAGCGGGAAGGCGATCACTGAGAGGATGCTGATCACCATCTGGCTGACCGGCGGCGGAACGTTCTTCCACTTGACCTTGTTTTCGATCAGCGCCTTTTGAAGCTCGTTGCCGCCCGAGGAATTCGGGTCGGACACCATAACTTCGAACTTGGTCCCGTCTTTGAGGACACCGGATAGGGTGGTTTGCTGCCACTCCGCGCTTTCGATGCTGCCGTTGCCGATGTTCTCAAAGAGTTCCTTCTGAGTCCATTGAGCGGGCTTTGGGCCAAATCCGAGATTGGGTGATCCGCCTCCGCCAGCAACGTTGAGGAGGATCATCCCGGTAACGATGACCAGGAATAGCGCGAAAAGTGTCCGGGTGGGCTTACTCAATCTTTCTCCGCAGAGAGTTTGTCTCTGGTGTATCGCTACGAATCCGGCAGGGATCCCGTTACCACTATTATGCCGATCCTGAGTCCCCGAGCGGGCCAAACCGGACGCGGATGACCGGATCGCCTGCTTTGGAGCGGGAGCGTTCGGCAACGCAGACGCCCGGAATCCAGAGCGGGCCAACGAGATCACAGACGATCGGGAGCCGGGCTCGGGCGGTGCGGGTGAGGCCCGCCTCAGACATCAGGTCCGCCAGCTTGCGGCGCCCATCGAAGCCCAGGGGCGCCATTTCGTCTCCAGGTTGGAGGGTTCGGAAGTAGAGCGATCCTCGGATTTTGGCTTGGGCGAGGGTGGTTTCGAGGCTGGCTCGGCGCGTGGCTTCGCCCGTGCTCGACTCGGGGAACGCAGTGAACTGCCAACCGAACGCGTCGCTGTCGGTCTCTCCGGGAACGGTCAGGGGAAACCGGTACGGCTCCACGGGCCGGAGGTCTCTGACCGCCACGGTTTCGGGGGCCCACTCGATCACGATGCGTCCTCCCTCGGCGGTTACGGAGCCCGTCGCGCTGTTCTGAAGTCCCTCGAGGACGGCAAGAGTTTGGGCGAAATCAAGCTCCGCTCCAAGGGAGCGGGCGGCCAGACGAACCGCACGCTTGAAGAGAACGGCAGGGAGGGATTCGAGGTGCCTCCGGTAGAAGGCGGCCTCGCAGTCGCGGGTTAGGAACGCCAGATCTCCGTTGGCAGGGGCTTCGGATTGTTCCAGGGCGGCGGCAGCGGCACCGTCGAGGAAGCGGTCTTCCTCGCCCGCGATTTCGGCGAGGCGGCAGATGCTGGCATCGGCTTGGGGGTTCAGGGTCCGAAGCTCGGGGAGGACGTTGAGACGGATTCGCGCTCGGCTGAAAGCAAGGTCCGTGTTGGCGGGATCGTCGTGGAACCAGAGGCCATGCTCCTCGCAATATGCCCTGGTGTCTCGCCGGGAGAAGGGAAGGAGGGGGCGGACGATACCGTCTCGCGATGCCGGAATCCCGGCGATCCCGCTCAGGCCGGTTCCTCGAACCAAGTTCAGGAGGACGGTCTCGACTTGGTCGTCCCGCGTGTGGCCGGTGGCGACGAGGTCGGCGTTCAGCCGGTGGGTGGCTTGGCGAAAGAACTGGTAGCGCGCATTGCGCCCGGCTTCCTCTAGGCCGATCTTCATGTCCGCGGCGATCCTTGGGACGTCGGCTCGACCACTGAGGAAGGGAATGCCGAGTTGATCACAGAAGGCCTCGCAACGGGCCATCTCGTCGTCGGCTTCAGCCCGTTGGCCGTGGTGCAAGTGCGCGGCTACGACATCGACTTCCAGGGAGTGAAGGAGGTGGAGGAGGGCGGTGCTGTCTGGCCCACCGCTGTAGGCCACCAGGACCTGCGAGCCGCCTGGAATCATCCCCGTAGTTTCGAGGTGGTTCCGCAATCGCTCCCGCATGGGATCTAGGATACCGGCTATCACGAAACTCGAAGATTTCGCGAGATATGTGGGCGATTCTGCGAGGATGTGCGACAAACAGTACTTAGGAACGGTGTTTTGTGGTGAGAATTGGCGACAAACGCCGCCTTGACCGCGTAGATTGCCTTGAGGTAGCTTCTACCCGCGTTCTCCAATTCTTCCGAGGAGCGCATACCACTATGGAACCCAATCGTATCTAGGGGCCGTCTTTGCGGGCGGCTCTCTCAACAAGAAGGAGTGTCGTCATGCGTCCAGACGAGATCACATTTGAGGATCAGCTACGGGCTCTCGCCCGCCTAGACAACCCCGTCCTGCTGCGTCAGGAGCTTGAGGGCGTACGGTCTGAGGACCTCGCCGAGGCGTTCCAGCGCATCTCGCTCGAGGAGGCCCACAGCATTCTGCGGATGCTGGACGAGGAGACCGCGGCCAACGTCATGGTGGAACTCCCCACCGAGACGGCAAGGGCGATGCTGGAAGACCTTCCAGACGTCACCCTGGCGCTCTACTTGGACGTCCTCCCGATGGACGACGCCCTCGACCTCCGAGAAGAGCTGGGCGACGACCGCTTCCACGACCTTCTGCACCTGATCCCGGCCGAGGACGCCGCCGAGATTCGGCGTCTGATGGAGTATCCGGAGGACGCGGTTGGCCGGCTGATGACGGAGAACTTCTTCCGCGTCAAGTCGGACGATACGGTCGAGGGAATCCTTGCCGATATCCGACTCGCGCCGGACCAGAAGTACGAGACGGTTAACGACCTGTACGTGCTGGACGAGGCAGGCCACCTGCTGGGGCTCGTTCCGCTTCGTCGCGTCATTCGCGCGGTTCCGCGCGCCAAAGCAGCCGAGATCATGAACGACGATCCGGTGACCTGCAGCGCGTGGGAAAGCGCCGAGGAAGCCGCCCGCCGGATGTCTCGATACGGCTTCTACGCCTTGCCGGTGCTGGACCGCCGAGCGCGCATGGTGGGCATCTTCACCGGCGACGACGCCCAAGAAGTACTGCGGGAAGAGGAAACCGAGGACGTTCTCAAGCTAGGAGGCGTTTCGGGAGATGCCGAGGCCTATCTCTCGTTGGACGTTTGGCAGCTGGTTAAGCGGCGTTTGCCCTGGCTAGGGATCCTGTTTGTGGCCGAGTTCATGACGGGCTCCGTGCTGAGGCACTACTTGGGCGCGCATGCCGACGCATCGTCGGGCGGCTCCTTGGCGGTGATCGCAAAGCTCCAGTTGTTCGTTCCCCTCCTCATCGGCGCGGGCGGCAACGCCGGCTCGCAAGTCACCACCACCATCACCCGCGCCCTGGCGCTCGGCGAGATCCGGGGTCGGGACTGGTGGACGGTCATGCGGCGAGAGATGATGGTAGCTACGGTCATCGGCCTGACGTTGGGCTTCGTCGGGTTCCTGCGGGCGTTCGCGCCGGTGATCGGCTGGAACCAGCCACTCTACTTGAGTATGGTGATTGGCTTTGCGTTGCCTTGCATCGTGATTTGGGCGGCTACCGTGGGCAGCATGCTGCCGATTCTGGCCAAGAAGATGGGGGTCGATCCAGCGGTGATGAGCGCTCCTTTCATCGCCACCCTGGTGGACGCAACGGGCTTGATCATCTACTTCGAGGTCGCTCGGGGAATCCTGGGGATTTACGGGATGTCGTTCTAGGAGGTCGGGTCTAGCGGAACGGATCCGTAACCTTGAGGCCTGGGAACTGGGACATGTCTCGGTCGGCGCTGTAGAGCTCGGTGACGCCGTTCTCGAGGCAGACGGAGGCGATCCTGGCATCGAACACCATTGGCCCACGAACCGAAGTCTCCATCAGTAGGCCTCGAAGCACGGCATAGCTCTCTTTGCATTCGGATAGCACCTGAACTGAAGGCGACCTCATCCAGGTATCGACCTGGCCGAGGGCCTCTTCGGGCGTGCTGGGTGGTCGGAGCCGACCCAGGCGCGTCACCGTGCTGTAAAACTCGTGGATGCAATGCCACGGTACAGCCCATGGCATTGGCGAGGTCGCCAGTTTCTTGACAAGCTCGTAGGCAACCCGATGCCGGTCCGAGTCGGCTCGGTGAGCGTAGACGAGAATGTTGGTATCGACGGCGACCATCAGGCCTCCTCTTCATAGGCCCAGCCCCGACCACGACTCACATCGTCCCAGGTGTAGCCAGGCTCCAAACCCTGCCCTCCGACCGAGCGGTCCTCGTAGGCGTAAGCCGGCTCTGCAGCGGGATCATCCGCGAGGTACCTAACCAACGCCTCTGCCACGACCATCCGTATCGTGGTTCCGCGGGCGTCTGCCGCGTCCCTTGCCTTCTTCAGCAGCGCATCTGGGATGTCGATGCTTGTCTTCACCGCTAGCAGTGTACATTGATACCGCTAGCGGTATCAATGACATGTGCCCTTCGACGGCTGGAGCCCGTAGTTCCTGTGCCGGCTGGTGAGGATGCGTGCGAGGCGGGCAGAGATGCCCGCGCTACTGACCGGCTGGAAGCCGATCCTACGTCTCCCCGATTTTTCGGGCATATTCCCTTATGGGATGAAGTTCACCGACGGCGCTTGGTTGATGAGGGAGGGCGTGACCGCCCATTACGCGGCAGAGTTGTACGAGGTGGATGCCCATAAGCGGGGGCTGTCTTGCGTGGTCCCAACCAAGCCCATCCGGCACCGGGGGGATACCCTTTCCGGCCCGCTCCTCCAGCTCGAGCTCACCTCCCCGCTGCCCGACATCATCAGGGTCAAAGTCTCCCACTGGACCGGGGGCAGCCCGCCGGTCCAGTTCCAAACCCAAGACCAGAACCCCACGATCCACACCGACGTCTCCGAAGACGAAGCCACCTTTGCCACCGGAAACCTGAGAGCAAAGCTCTCTCGCAAGACCTGGAAGCTGGAGTTCGAAGGCGACGGCAAGCCCCTCACCGAAAGCTCCTGGCGATGCATGGGCCTGATGGATGTGGCCGGCGAGGGCAGGTACCTCCAAGACAGTCTCGGCCTCGGGGTCGGGGAGAGCGTCTACGGGCTCGGCGAGCGCTTCACCGCCTTCGTCAAGAACGGCCAGGTGGTCGACATCTGGAACAAGGACGGCGGCACCGGCAGCGACCAGGCGTACAAGAACATCCCGTTCTATCTCACCAACCGGGGCTACGGCGTGTTCGTCAACGATCCGGGCCCGGTCAGCTTCGAGATCGGCTCGGAGAAGGTCTCCCGTGTGCAATTCAGCGTCCCAGGCGAGGTGCTGGAGTACTTCGTGATCTATGGCCCCACGCCCAAGGAGATCCTGGCCAAGTACACCCAGCTCACCGGTCGCCCTGCCCTGCCTCCGGCTTGGACCTTTGGGCTGTGGCTCACCACGTCGTTCACCACCAGCTACGACGAGCAGACCGTCACCGAGTGGGTCAAAGGCATGGAGTCGCACGACCTGCCCCTCCACGTGTTCCACTTCGATTGCTTCTGGATGCGCGAGTTCCGGTGGTGCGATTTCCAGTGGGATCCGCGCGTCTTCCCCGATCCCGAGGGCATGCTGGCCCGGCTCAAGGAACGCGGACTGCATCTCTGCGTCTGGATCAACCCCTACATCGGCCAACTCTCCCCTTTGTTCCAAGAGGGCAAGGAGAAGGGCTACCTGCTGAAGAAGGCCAACGGCGATGTCTGGCAGACCGAGCTCTGGCAGCCAGGAATGGGCATCGTCGACTTCACGAAGCCCGAGGCCACCAATTGGTACCAGTCGCACTTGCGGCGGCTACTCAAGCAGGGCGTCGACTGCTTCAAGACGGACTTCGGCGAGCGCATCCCAACCGACGTGGTCTACCACGACGGCTCCGACCCGCTCCGCATGCACAACCTGTACTCGCAGATCTACAACCAGGCAGTCTTCGAGGTCCTGGAGGAAGTGCGCGGGGTTGGCGAGGCAGCGGTCTTTGCCCGCTCGGCAACCGCCGGCGGCCAGCAATTCCCCATCCACTGGGGCGGCGACTGCTCCTCGACCTACGAGTCGATGGCGGAGAGCTTGCGGGGCGGGTTGTCGCTTGGGCTGAGCGGGTTTGGATTCTGGAGCCACGACATCGGCGGATTCGAGGGCATGCCCCCGGCGGACGTGTACAAGCGGTGGCTGGCGTTTGGGCTGCTGTCTTCGCACTCCCGGTTGCACGGCAGCTCCAGCTACCGGGTGCCGTGGCTCTTCGATGAAGAGGCGGTGGACGTTCTGCGCACATTCACGCACCTCAAGTGTCGGCTGATGCCGTACCTGTTTCGTCAGGCTCTCACGGCGCGGGACGAGGGCACTCCGCTCATGCGCGCCATGATGCTGGAGTTTCCTTCCGATCCGGCGGCAGATGGGCTCGACCGCCAGTACATGCTGGGCGAGCGGCTGCTGGTTGCTCCGGTGTTCGACCCTTCTACCGTGACCTACTACGTGCCCGATGGCAAATGGACCCACTTGATCGGCGGGGAGGTGATCGAGGGGCCGCGCTGGGTGCGGGAGTCGCACGGCTTCCTGACCGCCCCGGTTCTGGTCCGCCCAAACACCATCCTGCCTTGGGGATCACGTGAGGACGTGCCGGACTACGACTTCGCGGATGGCGTCGAGTTTCGCGTGTATGCACTAGATGGGGAGGCTCGGTGCGACGTGATCGACGTTCATGGCGCGGTTCGCTTGGTCGCCGTGGCTCGGCCGGGATCCATTTCGGTCGAGGGCTCGGGGAGTTGGACGGTGCGGCTCGTTGGGATTCAGGTCGCCAACGTTTCAGGGGCGGACTCGAGGGTCGTCGGTGAGGACACGATTCTAACGCCGCACGTCGGAAGCTCGAGTATCGCCTGGAGCGGGTAGTTTCCGGACTTGGCAGGAAAGATCATCCTCGTGAACGGAGCCTCTAGCTCCGGTAAGACAACCCTGTGCAAGGCGCTCCAGGATGCCCTGGAGGAGCCGTTCTGGCACTACTCCATCGACCACTTCCGATCGGCGGGTGTCTTGCCGGATGCTCGAATGCGCAGTGGGGAGTTTGCGTGGCAGGAGCTGAGAGAGCCGTTCTTCGAGGGGTTCCACCGTTGCTTGCCCGCGCTCGCGGAAGCGGGGAACAACCTGATCGTTGAACACATCGTGGAGTCGCAGGCGTGGATGGACCGGCTTGTTGGGTTACTAGATGGGTTCGATGTGTTCTACGTAGGCCTGCACGCGCCCCTGGAGGTCCTGGAGGAGCGGGAGTTGGCCCGAGGCGACCGGCGGATTGGCGAGGCCCGAGAGGATCTGGGCCACATCCACGCGTACGGGATCTACGATCTGGAACTCGATTCGACCGTGCCCGTGGATCAGAACGTGGCCTTGTTGCTCAAGGCTTGGCAAGCAAGATCTAGACCCACCGCGTTCGAGCGGATGCGGGCCTAGCCGGGGCAAGAGGTTGCGTCGAATTCCCTGACAATCGCCGGGGGAGCTTTGCTGCGCCAGGCCTCGATGAGGAGGCTCTCAAGGTCCTCGATGCCGATCTCGGCGAGGCGAATCAGCACGGCGGGGTAGCCGCGGTAGTGGGGGTCGTCCACGAATATCTCAGAGGGCATGGACTCGGCAAGGATGTCCTTGACGTGCACCGAGGGAACGCAGATGGCCAGCACGCTGGGGTTAGGCACCTTGGGTTTCTTCGGCTCAACCCGCTCGTTCCAGGTCCAGGCGAAGCCCTTGTGCTTGCCCTTCACCGGCACCGAGAAGCCGAATCCGTCTTCGGACTCTTCGGCTTCCGGGAGCTTCGCGCATATGCGGCGGACGTCGTCTTGGGTGGCCATGGCTTCGCCATTCTAGCCCCTGGACTCGTTCAGACCTTTACTTCTGGTTCACCATCGATCGGGTGGCGTGGTGGTTCCATCCCTTGAGAACCAAGCGCTCGTTCGGGTGGGCGCAATTGTCGACCACTCGGTCTGTTCCTGCATGCATTTGGACCAGCACGGTCTTGCGAGTCAGAGGCGATCGGTTGGGCATGGAGCCGTGGATGGTGAAGTAGTGGAAGAAGGCCACGTCGCCAGGCTCCGCTTCGAGGGGGATCGCGTTCTCCAGGGGATAGTCCGCCAGCCAGCCGCTTTGCTGTCCGTTGGATTGGTCCATCGGGCCCAGCCGGTGGGAGCCTGGATAGACGCAGAGGCAGCCCATCTCGTCGGTGGCGTTGGAGACGTGTACGATCCCGGCGATCATTGAGTGATGGATGGTCGGGAAGTAGTCCCAGTCCTGGTGCATCGGGAACGGCGCACCCTTCTCCGGCGGTTTCTGGAACAGCTTGGTGTGGTGCATCACGATGTCGGGGCCAAGGATCTCGGAGGCCACGGCGAGGAAGCCCTCGTGGAAGAGCGCCTTGGCCCAGATCGCCGAGTACTGCTGCACGTTGTGGGTGTGCAGGACGACCGTGTTCTGCGCGCCCAGGCGCTCCATTTCCGGGCCGCTCCAAGTGGCGTTCAGGTTCTCGCCGGACTGGTTGAGCTGGCCGACGATCCGGTCGAAATCGGTTTCCAGGTCGGCAAGGTCCTTTCCGGTGAAGACTCCCTTGGCAAGGTAGTAGCCCTCCTCGGAGAACTGTCGGCCGATCGCGGTATCCGCGACCGGAATCTGGAACGGGCTATTGGCAGTGGCAGACATGATTGACTATCATAGCGTCAGGTCTTCTTGTTGTGAACGGCAGGAGCGGCCCATTTCCTGACTGAATCGGACACACCTATGACCGTCGCCGAATCCTTGGGCCGATACAGAGTGGAGATCGAGGCGGGAGGCTATTGCCGTTTCAACGTCCAGCTCACCAACTCACGGCACCGCCACCCCTACTACGAGCTTTGCCTTGCCCTAGACGGACATGGGACATACGACCACGGCGGGCAGCGAATTCAACTCGAGGCGGGCGACGTCTTCGTGGCAAGGCCGGGAGTTGTCCATGAGATCTCCTCGTACGAGACCCGGAACTTGCATCTCTACTTCGTGAGCCTTGGCCTCGCGGTTCAGCCGGCGGGCGCAGGTACTGCCGAGTCTGACCTCATTGCCGCCTTTGAGAACTCGTCGGCCGTTCGGGCCAGGGGGTGCGAAGACCTTGCCGCGTTCCTTCCGCTCATCCGGGAAGAGACCCAAGGGGTCAGGAGGAGGGCCAGCCGGGAGGCGCTGAAACTCCTGACTCTGAGCATGATGGAGGCGCTCGCCACGGTGTCGCTCGAGGTTGGCGAGAGTCCAGAGCCTGGAGACCCGGTCGATCGAGCCCTCGAGTTCATCGGCGCCAACTTGCATCGCCGGCTCACGGTCGACGAGATCGCGGAGGTCGTGGGCCTCTCTGCGCGGTCGCTACGGCGAGGCTTCCAGCGCCGCTTCGGGGTTGCGGTTGCCGATGAAGTGAACCGGCGACGGATGCGCTTTGCCTCGCACCAGCTGCTGATGGGGTTTTCCGTGGGGGAAGTTTCGGCGATGGTGGGCATCCAGGACGCGGCGCAGTTCTCGCGGGCTTTCTCGCGGAGCTTTGGGATTCCTCCTAAGCGCTTCCAGCTGGACTATCGCCCGGGGCGGCCCTCCAGCCAGACCTGGCCGGCTTAAGTGGTTTCCGGTAATTCCGTCACGATTTCGTCACACTTGGTCCTTTATAGTGATTGAGCCGGTTACTGGCCGGCGGAGGGGAGACTCTCCTGGAGGCTCATACGCAATGACACGTAAATTCAGAATGGCTGGCTCGGCGCTCCCACCCGTGCTGGCGGTCACCTTTATCGCCGCCCTGGGCGCCGTCGGCGCCTCTAGCAAGCCCTGCACGAACTGCACCGCCGACTCAACCAAAGGCATGTGGCAGATGTGCGGGACCCCTACGCCGACCCTGCGCGAGATGGTAGCCATCGAAGCCGAGGTTGGGCGGGACATCCAGCCCCTTGCTTCGACGGTTGCCATCCCCGTGTACTTCCACATCATCCTCACCGACGCGGGAGAGGGCGACGTTGCGGACGCGCTGTTCACCCAACAGATCGACATCATGAACGCCGCGTTCTCCGGCGCCCAGGCGCCGGGTGGCTACAACACCCAATACCGGTTCACGCTTGCCGGCATCAGCCGAACGGTCAACAACGCGTGGTACGCCGCGGGTTACGGCACCCCGGCCGAGATCGAGATGAAGACCGCACTTAGGCAGGGCTCTGCCGACGACATGAACATCTAGATCAAGCTCAGCGATGTCGGCGGCTACAGCACGTTCCCTTGGGGCTACGCGGCGAAGCCGCTCGAAGATGGAATCATCTGTCGCGCCCCGGCGCTCCCGGGAGATGGCAACGCGCATGAGGCGGGCCACTGGCTGGGGCTGTACCACACGTTCCAAGGCGGATGCCAAACGAACAACGACTTCGTGAGCGACACTCCGCGGAAGCGACCCCGAACCGGGCTTGCCCTCCGGGCAACCGCGACACTTGCACGGGCAAGTACAAGGGGGCGGATCCAACGATGAACTTCATGGACTACACGCCGGACGCCTGCCGGTACCAGTTCACCGCTGGGCAAAGCGCCCGGATGAACCCTATGTTCAGCACCCATCGCGCCAGCAAGTAGCGCGGGCGGGAGGCGGTAGGATGGGGCGGGATCATTCCTGCCCCATCTTCTCTGTTCAGCGATAGCTCCTTCTGAACGTTTTGCGGCTTGTGCTCTCGGGGCTAGATAGGCTGACCTAGAAAATCACGACAAGGAAAAGCTTGCATCCCGGCGCGAAACCCGGCATGCTGATCGTAGGAGGTGCAACTTGAGCACCCGCGAACAAAATATGCAAGCGGTCGTTGACGCGGAAGCCCGCTACAACGACCATCAGTACGAAGAAGTACTCACCCTACTGGCGCCGGTGCTCGAAGAGCAGCCGATGCACTCTCACGCGCTCCACTTCCAGACTGGTGCGCTCGTCGCCATGAAACGCTACGAGGACGCGGTTAGCCCGGCGCTTCGTTTGGCCGTAGTGGAGCCACAGATTCCGGAAGCCCGTTACTTTGCCGGGGTCTCGTTGTTCCATGTCAAGCGCCATCGCGAGGCCATCGAGCACCTTGAGGCGGTCATGCACATGCGTCCAACCTTCCTGGACGCTCGGCTGGTGCTTGCCCAGGCGTGTATGGACTACGCCCAGACGCTGCAGGATTACGAACCGAAGTCGGCAGAACTGAACTACCGAAGAGCCGCCGAACTGGTGCCGGAGTCTCACGAGGCCATTCTGAAACTCCTCCGACACTATGCGACCCATCAGGGCTTTGAAGACGCGGCCCACTTGATCAGCCAGTTGCCTCCGCAGTATGCGACCCAGCCGGAGATCGCGGCGATTGTGAAGGAACTGGAGGCCAACCCAAAGGTGCAAGCGGTACTTCATCCTGCGCCGGAAGCTCGCGACCATATGGAAGGCGTTCGGATTCTGAACCGCTCCTCCGAAGACCTCACGAAGCGTCCGAGTCAGATGTCTGCAGCCGGGCCATCGGTTGCATTCCCCGTGTTTGCGTTCGTCTCTGGCGCGGTGATGGTGGGCATCGGCGTCCTCCAGTTCAGTGCCGGCGGGGCTGCGGTTGCCTACGGCATCGCCCTGACCGCGTTTGGCGCCATCCAAGCGATCTGGTCCCTCGTCGTTTTCAAGTCGGTTTCAGAAAGCTGAGCGATCGGTAAGCGAACGGAGTCAAAATAGGGGCAAGGGTCGGAGACCCTTGCCCCTTCTATTTCTCGAACGGAAGCCGCCAACGATGCTCGAAATTGAACTAACGACCGAAGAAAGATTGTCCGGGAAACTCTCGTCCACGACCGTAGAGGCGGCCCGCAAAGCGGTCCTAGAGGACGGTTGCGTTGTGCTCTTGGACGTCATCGATCCTGAGCACCTGGCCATGCTGAGGGACCGGATGCTAGAGGACTTGCCGACCGTTCTCGCCCGAACAGATACGCCCTTCAACTTCAACCGGGCCAACGTTCAGCAGGATCCCCCTCCGTTCGCTCCTTACCTTTTCAAGGACGTCCTGACCAACGATTACGCGATTCAGGTCACGCAAGCGGTCCTCGGCAATGGCCTGCGTAACGGGATGTACAGCGGGAATACCGCGTTGCCGAACTCCGATCAGCGGCAGCCGGCCCACGCCGACCTCGGCCATCTCTGGCCCAACATGGACCACGCCACCCCGCCGTACGCCCTCGTGGTCAACGTTCCGGTAGTGGATATGGACGAGCGTAACGGCAGCACGGAGTTGTGGCCGGGCACTCACAACGACACGAGCGTGGCTTGGTCGGACGGCGACATCAAGGTCTCTGACGCCAAGAAGGCTGAGTGGACGGCCAAACGGCCTCCGTTCCAGCCGAAGATGCGGGCGGGAAGCATCCTGATCCGAGATATCCGGATGTGGCACGCCGGGATGCCCAACCGAACCGACCAGCCTCGCCCGATGATCGCGATGATCCACTGGGTCACCTGGTGGCCGACGACCGACGTTCTGGAATTTGCCCCGGAGGCCGAGGAGGTTTTGAAGCACCCGGTCCTGACGACTCCGGCCTCGTTCGTCGAGAACCCCAACTACTTGGGCCGGCACGGAGCCTACGACTACACGCCGACCCCGTAACGGGCACGGCCGAACCGATTCCGCCGGTGGACCGGTCTGAAGGATACGCATGCGACTTAGAAAAGGGACTTTGCTGTTGGTACCGCTCGCCGGACTCGTGTTGGCCTCGTGCGGAGGTGGCGGAGGCGGGGGCGGTGGATCCACGACTCCTCCTCCCACGGTTACGATGGGCACCACGATTAGCCAGCCGGCGACATTCCAGAACGTTGCAGTGGCGCTAAGCGTCACCATCACGCCGGCAGGGCCGGTCTCGTGGAGCGCATCCAGCGGCAAGTTGTCTGGAGGCACCGGTACCAGCGTCCTGTACACGCCCTCGGCGGCGGGGACCTTTACCGTGACCGCGACAAGCCTGGCCAACAAATCCAAGTTTGTAACCTTCAAGGTGCTCTCGGTGCCTAAGACGATGGCCCTGGTGAAGGGCTCGGTCCGGTCGGGCGGAAAGGGAGTTGCAGGGATCGGGATCCGGTTCTTGAACTCGTTCAACACCGTGATCGCCACGGGGAGCAGCGGCTCGCTCGGAGACTTCACGGTCGCCGTTCCCACCGCCGCCAAGTGGATGACGGTCAACGGTGCCACCATCCCAGCCGCTTACTACAACAGCTATCAGTACAAGGGAGACTGGTTCACCGCGCTCGTAGCTTCGTGCCGGGCGGCGCTTCCGGTCCTGAAGGCCGGCGTGGTTACCACCGGCACCGACCTCGGACTTGCCGCCAGCAGCGGCTCGCCTCCTCCCCCGCCTACTGGCTGCAAGTAACTCGCTAGATCCCTCGCTTGCTGCGCTCTAGAAGCTCGGCCGAGTCGCTCGGCCGGGCTGGGGCGTAGCCAGCGAGCGGGCGGATGTGGCAGTGAACGGCGTCCAGAATGTCTGCCGGGAAGGGGAAGAACGCATCCTCCATCTCGTCCGGCGGGGTGATCCAGTTTCGGGCCCCGACCACGGTGGGAGGGGCGTCGAGGTCGTCGAACGCGAACTGTCCGATGCGTTGCGCCAACGTGTGCAAGAAGCTGCCACGCTCGCTGGCGTCAGAAACTAGCAACACGTTACGGGTCTTGCGCACGGATTCCAGTACCACGGTGTAGTCGAAGGGCACGAGCGAGCGGGCGTCGATGACCTCGGCGCTGAGGCCGAATTCCTTCTGGAGCCGGTCGGCGGCGTCGATCGCGCGGTAGAGAGTTGCTCCGATGCTGAGGATCGTTAGGTCGGACCCTTCGCGCTTCACGTCGGGAACCCCAAACGGGATCTCATAGCTTTCCTCGGGTACGCCGCCGGGGTGGAAGAGTTCGGTTTGGTCGTACAGACGCTGACTTTCGAAGAAGACGACGGGGTCGGTGCCCTTTAGGGCCGAGGCCATCAGCCCCTTCGCATCGTAGGGGGTTGCCGGGAAGGCTACTTTGAGGCCCGGGATGTGGGCGCAAAGCGAGGACCAGTCTTGGCTGTGTTGGGCGCCGTACTTGCTGCCCACCGAGACCCGCAGGACCACCGGCATCTTGAGAACGCCGCCGGACATGGACTGCCACTTGGCCATCTGGTTGAATATCTCGTCGCCGGCGCGGCCCATGAAGTCGCAGTACATGAGCTCGACCAAGGGACGTCCGCCCGCCAGGGCGTAGCCGACCGCGGTGCCGACGATCGCCGCTTCAGAGATCGGCGAGTTGAAGAGCCGGTTGTAGGGAAGACACTCGGTCAGCCCCCGGTAAACGGCGAAGGCGCCGCCCCAATCGCGGTTCTCCTCGCCGTAGGCGATGAGGGTGGGATCGGTATTGAACCCGTCTAGGATGGCCTCGAAGAGGGCGTCGCGAAACTGCACAGCTTTCGCTTTGGAAAGGGGCTTGCCGTCGGCGTCGATCCCGGACCGGCTGCGGCCGGCAATCTGCTTGACCCGGACGTTGTCTTCCAGGTGACCGGAGATCTCGGGAGTTCGAGACTCGTCGAGGGAAGGGATCCGCTCGTTGGAGAACATCGTCCGATCGAGGAGGTTGTTCACGGCGAAGAGGTCAACTCGGGGCGAAGCGCTGTCGTCTATCGCCTTCTTGAAGACACGGAAGATGGCGGCGTCTATCCCTTCCTGGATCTTCTCCGCCTCGGAGGGCGAGAGGACTTTGGCCGCTTCTAGGGATGCGGCGTAGGTGGAGATGGAGTCCACACGCTGCCACTCTTCGACCTCGGATTTCTCCCGGTAGCTGGAGGCGTCGCTGGGCGAGTGCCCACTGTAGCGGTAGGTCAGGGTGTCTAGAAGTACGGGGCCATTACGCTCGGCGAGGATCTTCTTCTTGCGTTCGTACGCGTCCACCACGGCCAGCGGGTTGTAGCCGTCCACGCGCTCGGCGTGCATGTTGTCCGGGTTCAGGGCCGCGCCGAGTCTCGCAAGCACCTTGAAGCCCATGGTCTCTCCTACCGGCTGGCCGCCCATCCCGTAGAAGTTGTTCATGAAGTTGACGATCACCGGCAGGCCGCCGTTGAAGTCGCCCGCCCAAAGCTCCTTGAACTGGTCCATGGCGGCGAAGCACAGCGCCTCCCAGACGGGGCCACAGCCGGCGGAGGCGTCTCCGATGTTGGCCACCACGATTCCGGGCTTGCGGTTGGCGTGCTTGAACAGCGCGGCGCCGACCGCGATATCGGCCGATCCGCCCACGATTGCGTTGTTGGGATAGATGCCGAACGGGGTGAAGAAGGCGTGCATGGAACCGCCCATTCCCAAGTTGAAACCAGGCTCTCGCGCGAAAATCTCGGCCAGGGCGCCGTAGAGCAGAAAGTCGACGGCAAGCGCCTTGGTTGACTCGTGCGACCCGTCGTCTACCACCCGGAGGGTGTTTCCTCCCAGGTAGCCCTTCATGATCTGAAGGAGCGTCGCGTCGTCTAGCTTGGCGATCGCGGAGAGGCCTTTGGCTAGGATCTCGCCGTGGCTTCGGTGGCTTCCGAAGATGTGATCGTCGACGTCGAGGGCGAACGCCTGGCCGACGGCAGAAGCCTCTTGGCCGATGCTGAGGTGGGCGGGGCCGCGGTGGTTGTACTCGACTCCCTTGTAGTTGCCCTTGAGCTTGACCTCGTTGAGCATCGTCTCGAAGGCCCGCACGACCGCCATGTCGTGGTGGATCCGGAGAAGGGCTTCCGGCCCGCGCCGGTCCAGCTCCTCCTCCACGCTCCGCGAATAGGTGTTGATCGGGATCGGCTGGATGGTGAGAGCGCCGGACTGGCGGACTTCGTTGGGGTGGATGCTTACGCTTTTGGGCATGGCGATTCTTCGGGTTACGGCGAGTTGCGTTCGGGGGTGATGAGTTCGATTCCGAGGGTGGCGAGGCGCTCTCGCCATTCGGGCTCGGGAAGGCGGTCGGTGACCACGCGAGAGACGTCCTGCAGGCCGCAGATGCGGAAGAGGGAGGGCGCGGCGAACTTGGTGTGGTCCGCGAGGAGGATCGTCTCTCTCGCGTTCCTTAGCAGGTGCTGATAGAGGTAGGCGGTCTGGATGTCGTTGGCGGAGATCCCGAACTCGGGGCTGAGGCCGTCCGCGCCAATGAAGGCGACATACCCGCGCAACTGGTCCAGGGCGTTGGCGGTGAGGGGGCCCACGCAATCCATGCGCTCCGGCCGGTAGTGGCCACCCAGCATGATCAGGTCGAGGTCCGGGTTCTTGCCGAGGTCGCTGGCAAGGCGGGTCGAGGTTAGGATGACGGAGCAGCGCTTGCGCTTGAGGAGGGAGTGGCGCAACTCGTAGCAGGTGGTTCCGGCGTCCACGAAGAGCATCTCGCCGTCCTCGATCAGGCCGCCGGCGAGCTGACCGATGGTGCGCTTGGCCTCGAAGTTCATTTGAGAGCGGGCTTGGAGCGACTGGTCGGCGGGCCGAAGGGCGGTGGCGCCTCCGTAGACCAACTCCAGCTGTCCCTCGTCCGCCAGGGTACGGAGGTCTCTACGAACCGTCGCCTCGGACACGGCGATCTCAGATGCGAGCTCACGAACGGCAAGATGGCCCCGCTCGCTTAGGCGGTCGAGGATGGCTTCTCGTCTCTGGAGTCCGTTGAGGTTGGACATGGCGTTCGTGCTTCGAGCGGATTATGACAGAGTTTGCTCAATTCTTGTCCAAACTTTTGCAGGATTCCCGACTACTGTGTCATGATGGGAGGGAACCGGAGCCCTCTCTATGAGCCATCCCAACGACGCGATCCCGATTCTCATGCCTCAGCTCGGCAACACGATGGAAGAGGGGACGATCGTCTCCTGGCGCGTGAAGGACGGGGACGACGTGAAGCCCGGCGACGTGCTTTTCGAGGTCGAGACGGACAAGGCGACGATCGAGGTGGAGTCCGAGGGCGGAGGGAAGATCACGATCGTTGCCCAGCCTGGCGACACCATCGAGATCAAGCAGCCGGTTGCGTATCTCTCAGGTGCGGGGTCCCCGATTGCGCCGCCAAAGCCCGAGATCGCACCCTCCAGAAGTCACGAGCCGGTACTTGAGGCCGGTCGGCAGAAGATTTCGCCCGCCGCCCGCAAGGCGGCCGAGGTTCTTGGGGTTGCGTTGGCGGGCATGGAAGCGGGCAGCGGGCCGGGCGGCCGGATTCTTCGCGAGGATGTCGAGCGCGCCGCGCTTTCTGCGCCGGCCGTTCGGAAGCCTGCGAAGGCGGAACCTGCTGTTGCGCCCGCACCCGCGATCAAGGCCAATCCTGGCGGATCTCGTCAGCCGATGAGCAAGATGCGGAAGGCGATCGCCAAGAACCTGTCGCTCAGCAAGCAGACCTTGCCGCATTGGTACACGCGGGTCACCGTTGACGCGGGGCCGATGCTCGCGTACTACAAGCGGGAGAAGTCTCTCTACCCGTGCAGCCTCAACGACGTAATCTTGCAGGCCTGTGCCCGGGTGATCATGGAGCTTCCGATGTTCCGGTCTCAGATCGACGGCGACGATCTGGTCCAGTTCGAGCACGTTAACATCGGGCTTGCGGTAGGGCAGGAAGAGGGCCTGGTGGTCCCGGTGGTGCGCAACGTGGACGGGCGCAACCTCAAGGGGATTGCCGAGGAATCCAGAAGGGTGGTCGAGGCGGCTCGCCAGGGGAAGGTCGAGGGTATGGGCGAGGGCGTCTTCACGATCTCCAACCTCGGGATGTTCGGGGTCGAGGAATTTGCAGCGATCATCAACCCACCGGAGGCCGCGATTCTGGCGGTTGGAGCGGTCAGGGAAGCGGTCATTGCGAAGGACGGGGCGATCCGGGCGGGCCGAGTTTGCACAATGACCCTGAGCGCCGACCACCGGCTGATCGATGGAACGATGGCCGCCAAGTTCGTGGGCCGGCTTAAAGAGGTCCTGGAAGGACTGTCGTGAGCGAGGTTTGGGCAAACGCCCACATCCACCTGCCGCCAAACTTCTCGGCTTTCGCCTCGGCAGAGGAAGCGGTGCGCCAGGCGAAGATCGAAGGCTGCGCCCTGCTTGGAACGAGCAACTATTACGACTTCACGGTGTACGAGGCGTTCGGCGCGCTGGCCCGGCAGGTGGGGATTCTCCCGGTTTACGGTCTGGAGGTCGTGTGCATGGACTCCGATTCGGCGGCGCAGGGGACCAAGTACAACGATCCCGCGAACCCCGGCAAGGTCTATCTTTGCGGCAAGGGCTTGCGAAGGTGGAGGCAGCCCACCGCCCGGGCAGCAGAACTGATCCAGCGGGTCCGTGCCGGGGACGAGGCCCGGATGGACGCCATGGCGTGCGCGATGGCAGAGCAGTTCGAGCCACTCGGCGTTGAGATGCCAACCGCGAGCCGGGTGAGATCCCGTCTCGCGGAGAGGCTCGGGGTGGAAGAGCGCACGATTGTGCTCCAGGAAAGGCACCTAGCCGCAGCTGCGGCGGAAGCGGTGCAGTCCGCCGGGGCGGCAGCGTTTCGAGCCGTGGTGGGGCTGGACGCGGAGCCTTCGGCGGCCGAGGACACCATCCGCAAGCTCTGGATGAAGGCGGGTCGGCCCGCCTACATCGCGGAGGACTTTGTGTCGCTCGCCGAGGGGCTAGAGCTGATTGAGGAGTTGGGTGGGATGCCGGTCTATCCGATCGTGGCCGATGGCGTGGAGCCGCCGAGCGGGGTCGAGCAGTCGCTCCGGACGCTTGAGCCGGTGCTGAAGCGGCTCTCGATTGGCCACGTCGAGTTCATTCCCAACCGCAACAGCGTGGCGGTCCTCGATCGCTGGGTTCGCGATCTCACCGGCGGAGGCTACACCGTGTCGGCAGGAACCGAGCACAACACCTCCGGATTTCTGGCGGTGCGACCCCGGTGCCGGGACGGAGAGATCAGCGCGGTTTCGGCGGAGCGGTTTTGGGCAGGGGCACAGGCGCTCTACGACTGGCAGGAGGCCCGGTGATGCTGGTCGAACTCGTTGAGGTGAGTCGTCGCTACGGGGCAGACCCGCTGTTCGTGGTCGCGGGTGGCGGCAACACTTCGCTGAAGCGCGGCGGCACGATGTGGGTGAAGGCGAGCGGAACGTCCATGGCCACGATCGGAGAGGACGGCTTTGTCGAGATGGACCTGGCGCGCCTACGCGATCTCGTGGCTCAAGACCTGGGACAGGACGCAGACCACCGCGAGGCGAGATTCAAAGATGCCATTTACGCCGCGCGAAAACAGCCGGAGAGGGGCCAACGCCCATCCGTGGAATGTGCCGTTCACGCCCTTTTTCCGCATGCGTACGTTGTGCACACCCATGCGACCTTGGCGAACATGGTGTCCTGCTCTTGGCGCGGCGAGACTCTGGCTAAGGAACTGTGGGGGGACCGGGTTCTTTGGATCCCGTACGTGGACCCTGGCTTTGTGCTCGCCCAGACGATCGCGAGCCGTCTGCCCGCGATGGATCCGAGCCAGACGTACGCGGTTTTGATGGAGAACCACGGTCTGATCGTGGCCGGCCCAAACCCGGCGGCCATCGAAGCTGCAACCGCGGAGATCCTGGCGGCGGTTCGCGCGCCCTTGCCGGAACCGAGCTTAGGGGCAGACGTGGATGCTCCGCTCGATCTTCGGATCCCGGCGCTTCGCGGCGCCCTGCTTCATCGCGGAGCGGGGCCGATCCTAACCCTGTTCTCCGAGCCTGAAGTCGTTCGATTTGTGAACGATCCCGCTTCACGCGAGGCCACGGTAGCCGGGCCTCTGATCCCAGACCAGATCGTCTACTGCAAGTCCTTTCCGCTGTGGATCGACCTGGAATGGGATGGTGACGAGATCGCCGGGGCTTTGCTGGACCACGCGCTGGCTACCGGGTTCGAAGCGCGGATCTTGCTGGTGCCGGGGCTGGGCATGCTCGCGAGCGGAGCCGACGCGAAAGGCGCCCGCGATGCGGGGGAGACCTACCGGGACGCCATCCGGGTCATGCAGGGCGCCAGCCAGTTGGGCGGGATCAAGCCACTTGGCAAGGCTCAGCGCGAGTTCATCGATGCCTGGGAAGTGGAGCAATATCGGCGCTCCGTCGCGGGGGGCAAAAACGCGGGGCGGTTGGCGGGGAAGGTCGTGTTAGTCACGGGCGCCGCCCAGGGCTTCGGCGCAGGGATCGCCGAAGAGCTTGCCTCGCACGGCGCCCAAGTGGCCTGCCTCGACCTGAACGGAGCCAAGGCGAGGGAGATGGCCGAGCGGCTGGGCCCGAACTCCCTGGCCATTCAGGCCAACGTGGCCGATCCGGAGGACATGGCTCGCGCCGTAGCCGAGGTCGTGCGCAACTACGGAGGACTCGACCTTCTGGTCTCCAACGCGGGGGTACTTCGGGCAGGAAGCGTCAAGAGCCAGCCCGCGGCGGACTTCCGGTTCGTTGCCGAAGTGAACTACGTGGGCTACTTCGTGGCCACCCAGGCGGTAGCCGGCCCGATGGCCGCCCAGAACGCGGCAAACCCGGGCGGTTGGACGGACGTGATTCAGATTAATTCCAAGTCCGGGCTCCAGGGCTCCAATCGCAATGGGGCCTACGCGGGAAGCAAGTTTGGCGGCATCGGGCTCACCCAATCGTTCGCCCTAGAACTTGTGGAGGACCGGATCAAGGTGAATTCTATCTGTCCAGGCAACTTTTTCGAGGGGCCGCTGTGGGCCGATCCCGAGACCGGCCTATTTGCGCAGTACCTGCGAGCGGGAAAGGTTCCGGGGGCCAAGACCCTTGAGGATGTGAAGCGGTTCTACGAACAGAAGGTCCCGATGGGCCGGGGATGCCAGGTTCAAGACGTGGTGCGCGCAATCCTCTACCTTGTCGAGCAGGAGTACGAGACCGGCCAGGCGCTACCGGTGACCGGCGGCCAGGTGATGCTGGCCTGATGGATGAAACGATGAAGCTTCCCGCAACCCAACTCGCCGTGCAACTGGTGGGGCCAGACTCCCTTCGCATGAATCTGGAGAAGCCGGTCTTGAAGCCTGGCCCACACGCGATTCTCGCGCAAACCGAAGCGGTAGGGCTGTGCTTCTCGGACATGAAACTCCTCAAGCAGTTCGACCAGCACGTGCGAAAGGGCGAGATTGTATCCGGGATTTCGGCAGAAGCCTTGTCGGAGATGCCCAACTACGTGCCGGGCGGGCTGCCCACCGTGCCGGGGCACGAGGTGGTCTGTCGGGTCCTGGAGGTCGGCGACCAGGTCGAGCACTACCGCCCCGGCCAGCGCTGGATCATCCAGGCGGACTATCGCAACCTCAAGACGGCGGGCTCCAACGGGGCCTTCGGATACGACTTCGAGGGCGGGCTTCAGCAGTACATCCTTCTGGACGAGCGGGTGATCGGCGACCCGAGCGAGCCGAACGGATACATGATTCCCGTTGGGGAAGGTCAGAGCCGTTCCCAGGCTGCCCTGGTGGAGCCTTGGGCATGCGTGGAGAACAGCTACGCGACACCGGAGCGGAACCGGATTCGGGCGGGCGGCCGCTTGCTGGTTGTCGGTGGAGGGGCGCATACCCTGGACGACTGCTTTGATCACTCCGGGGGGCCATCTGAGGTCGTTAGGATCGCGGACGAAGCTGGGGCGATTGCTGATCTACCCGACGAGGCGTTCGACGACATCGTCTACTTTGGCGCGAACGCAGAGTCGCTGGAACTCTTGAACGACAAGCTTGCCAAGGGTGGCATCCTCAACGTGGTTCTTGGCGGCAAGCGGATCGGGCGGCCGGTAAACCTGGGGGTTGGGCGAATCCACTATGGCGGGACTCGCTGGGTGGGGACGGTCGGTTCTGATCCGGCGGCCGGATACGCGATGATCCCTACCAATGGCGAACTTAGGACCGGGGACCATGTTCTGGTCGTCGGCGCGGGAGGCCCGATGGGGCAGATGCACGTCATCCGTGCCCTTGCATTCGGAGCCCAGACCACCGGTTCGGACGTGGATTTGGCCCGGCTGAGCGCGCTCGAAGGCAAGGCGGCGGGGCTGCCGGGTTACCGCTCGGTCGCCAGCAAAGACCTGGGCCAGGAGAGGTTCTCTTACATCGCCCTCATGGCGCCCATTCCGGCGCTGGCGGCGGATGCCATCGCCCGGTGCGAGGAAGGGGGAATTGTGAATCTGTTCGCGGGGATTCCGGCGCCGGTCAAGCACCCGCTGGACCTTGACGCACTGATCGAGAAGAGGGTCTTCGTGTTTGGAACCAGCGGATCCGAGCCGGCAGATATGCGCACGGTGCTGGGAATGGTGGTGTCGGGCCATCTGGACACCAACCTTAGCGTGGGAGCGGTGTCTGGGATGGCGGGCGCGATCGATGGACTGATGGCGGTGGAAGCGCGCACAATGGATGGGAAGATCGTGGTCTATCCGCAACTTGCGAACATGCCCCTCACCGCCCTCGAAGACCTGGCTGACCGCTACCCAACGGTGGCGGCCAAACTGGATGGCGGCCGCTGGACCCGCGACGCCGAGGACGAGTTGCTACGAATCGCGGATTAGGTTTCTGCAATGACAAACCCCCTGCTTGCATCTGCCCGACGCGTCGTCGACCTTGAGGCTGCCGCCGTGCATAGCCTCGCCGAGATCATCGACGACCGGTTCCTTACCGCAGTGGATCTGATGCTCAAGTGTCCGGGTCGAGTGGTGGCTACGGGGATGGGTAAGGCGGGCCTGATCGCGCGCAAAGTCGCCGCAACGCTGTCTTCCACCGGTACCCCGGCGTTCTACATGCACCCCGGGGAGGGCGTTCACGGAGACCTCGGCATGATCACCGGCCAGGACGTGGTCGTGGCGTTCTCAAACGCGGGCGAGACCGAGGAAGTGCTCCGGATTCTGCCTTACCTGAAGCACTTCGAGGTCCCCCTGATCGGGATTACGAGCAACGGCGACTCCACCCTTGCGAAGAACTCGGACGTGGCCCTAGTGGTCACGAGCAAGGGTGAAGCCTGCCCGATGAACCTGGCTCCGACGAGCAGCACGACTGCGATGCTGGTACTTGGCGATGCCCTGGCGATCGTCCTTCTGGAGGCCCGAGGCTTCCAACCGGAGGACTACGCGCTACGGCACCCGGGCGGGTCTCTGGGGCGGCGCCTGCTAACCAAGGTCGAGGACGTCATGCACAAGGGCGAGCACAACCCGGTGGTTCGCGAGGACGTGACCCTGCAGGAGGCGATCTTCGTGATGACGCGTAGCAAGCTCGCCGCAACCAGCGTTACCGACCAAGACGGGAAGCTCGTGGGGTTCTTCACCGACGGCGATATGCGCCGCTACCTGCTCAACAACGAGCCGAACCTGCAAATCCAGGTTCGGGAGATCATGACTCCGAATCCGAAGCGGGCTTGGCCAGACATGATGGCGGTGAAGGCGCTGGAGATTCTGCGCGAGCACAAAATCATCGAGTTGCCCGTTTGCGACGCAGACGGACGCCCAATCGGCATGGTCCACCTCCACGACATCACGCGCGCCGGCATCTCGTAGCCGAGGTTCGGGCGTTTTTTCTGAGAAGGCATTCGAAAGCTTGCCTGGGCGTCAAAGATTAGCCCTATAATGATTTCTTAGCCAACGCTAAGTTTCTCATGAAAAGCGGTCTATCATCTCCATCAGGGGCGCCCTCGTTGCCAGAATCGTTTCGATCCGTGCCGGTGGTCGGAGCCAAAGGGTTCCGTCGCTTCCTTGCGTTCGCCGGTCCCGGCTACCTGGTTAGCGTCGGCTACATGGATCCGGGGAACTGGGCCACGGACCTTGCCGGAGGCTCCAAGTTCGGTTACGCCCTCCTTTGGGTGATCCTGGCCTCGAACCTGATGGCCATCCTCTTGCAGACGCTTTGCGCCCGCCTGGGCGTGGTGACGGGCAAGGACCTCGCTCAGGCTTGCCGCGACTACTACAAGCGGCCCGCCACGGTGGCACTGTGGATTCTCTGCGAGATTGCGATCATCGCATGCGACGTGGCAGAGGTCATCGGTAGCGCGGTGGCCCTGAACCTGCTGTTTGGGTTGCCGCTCGTCTGGGGAGTCCTGATCACCGGCCTCGACGTGCTGGCGCTCTTGGCGCTTATGAAGTTTGGGTTCCGGAAGATCGAGGCCATCATCCTGGTACTGGTCGGGACGATCTTCGTTTGCTTCGCCACGAACATCTTCCTGGCAAAGCCGGACTGGGCGGGAGTGGGCAAGGGCCTTATAACCCCCGGATTCCCGAACAATGAGGCGCTTCTGATCGCGGTGGGAATCCTGGGCGCTACCGTGATGCCGCACAACCTGTACCTGCACAGCAGCATCGTCCAGACCAGGGCCTATGATCGAACGGATGAGGGACTAGAAGAGGCGACCCGAATGTCCACGTGGGATACGGTGGTCTCGCTGGGCTGTGCGTTCTTCGTGAATGCCGCCATCTTGGTTCTTGCGGCGGCGGTTTTCCACAAGGGCGGGCTGGTGGTAGACGAGCTCCAGCAGGCTCACGAGATGCTGAAGCCCGCTCTAGGCGGTACCGCGGCAACCTTGTTCGCGGTCGCCCTCCTGGCATCGGGGCAGAGCTCAACGATCACGGCCACCCTTGCGGGCCAGATCGTCATGGAGGGGTTCCTCAACCTGAAGATCGCTCCTTGGAAGCGCCGGATGATCACCCGAGGGTTGGCGATCATTCCGGCGGTGATCATGGTGACGGTGTGGGGCGGCCACCACACGGTCACCATGCTGATCTACTCCCAGGTCGTGCTGTCTATGCAACTGCCGTTCGCCATCTTCCCGCTGGTCATGTTCACGTCCGACCGGCGCCGGATGGGCAAGTTCGCCAATGCGCTCTGGGTGAAGGCGGTTGCCTACGTGGTTTGCGCCATCATTACGGCTCTGAACGTCAAGCTGCTTTGGGAGACCATCGGGCCGGCATGGGTTGTGGGCGCGGCCTCCGTGATCCTCGCGTTCGGGCTATGGGTGGTGTACGGCTACAAGGGGCCGCCCCGAGCGGATGAAGCCCCGACCCAGGAACCTAGCCCGAGCTAAAGATGTAAACGTAGCCACGTTGCAGGGCACGCAAGTACCTTCTGGTTGATGAAGGGCGAGATGGAACGGCTGAAGCGGAAGGCTGCAACCGCGTCTCTTGCCTTCAACCTGGCCTCGGCCATTTTGAAGACGATCGGCGCGGTGCTGACCGGGTCGGTGGCCCTGCTGAGCGAGGCCATGCACTCCACCATCGACGTGGCCGCCAGCCTGATCGCGTTCGTGAGCGTCCGGGTTTCTGCGGTTCCGCCGGACGAGGAGCACCCGTATGGCCACGGAAAGGTCGAGTCTCTGACCGCATTTGCCGAGGCGGTTCTTCTCCTGGGGATCGTCGTTTTCATCTTCATCGAGGCCGTCCACCGCTTGGTCGTCGGGGGCACGGTCCAGAAGCTGGACCTCGCGGTGGGCCTGATGGCGCTGAGCACGGTTGGAAGCTTGGCAACCGCGACCTACGTCACCAAAGTCGCGAAGAAGACGAGATCGTTGTCGCTGGAGTCCAACGGGCAGCACTTGTTCGTCGATTTCTGGACCAGCCTCGGCGTGCTGGTCGCGCTTGCGGCGGCGTGGCTGACCGGGCTGACCAATGTCGATGCCCTCTTTGCGCTCTTCGTTTCGATCTGGCTGGGGCATCAGGCCTTCCGCATGGCGACTCGCTCGTTCCACGAGATCATCGACCGACGTCTGCCGGATGACGAAATCGAGATCATCCGCGACCTGCTTGACAACGCGCCGGGGTTGCTCAGCTACCACCGCCTAAGAACTCGGCTGAGCGGCATGACCCGCTACGTGGACCTGCACATTGTCGTGCCGAACGAGTGGTCATTGGTTGAGGCCCACGACCTAGCCGATGATCTCGAGAAGCGAATCGACGATGCTCTCCATCCGGCGATCGTGGTGATCCATGTGGACCCCTTCGACGCGGGGAAGTTGTTTGACGAGAAGGTCCGCGCCGGAATCGCGTAGACAGACGTCTGATATTCTTAGGATATGAGCCGTGGCCTCGATACCGAAGCGCAGTACTTAAAGGGGGTTGGGCCCAAACTGGCCCAGGGCCTCGCCAAGCTTGGGCTGTTCACCGTGGGCGACGTGCTCCATTACCTCCCCCGCCGGTACGAGGATCGCCGCAACGTGCCGCCGATCCGGACGCTGCGCCCGGGGGACTTTGCGACGGTTCGGGGACTAGTGTCCGAAGTCAACTCGCGCCCGACCCGCGGGGGCATGGTGATCCTCAAAGTCACCATCGAGGACGGGACGGGATGCGTAGGCCTCACCTGGTTCAACCAGCCTTGGGTAGGTCGAAAGCTGGCCGCGTACAAAGGTGAGGTGGTTGCCTACGGGATGGTGAAAGAGGCCAACTATCTTTTGGAGATCAACTCTCCTGAGTTCGAGCTGATCGACGAGGACGACGATCACGACCAGTTCGCCCGGATCGTTCCGGTCTATCCGCTTACCGAAGGGGTCGCGCAAAGGACGGTTCGGCGTGCCTGCCAATCCGCGGTGGAGAACTACCTGGGCGGCGTACAGGACCCCCTGACGGACTCCTTCCGCCAAACCTACAACCTGAAGCCGCTTGCCTGGTGCCTGAAGCAGATCCACCAGCCAGAGGAGGAATCGGACCGGTTGGAGGCGAGGCGTCGCCTGGTCTTTGAGGAGTTCCTCTACCTACAGGTTGCCTTGGCGATGAAGCGGGCGGAGACCCAGCAGGAGCTTGGGATCGCGTTTCCGATCCCGGATCTGATCGACGGTAAGGCCCCGCCATTGGTGGCGTCATCCGCCGCCGAGATGCGAGACCTGACCGGCAAGATGGCGAAGGCGGCGGTCGTGAAGAAGGTGAAGCACTCCTCGCACCTCTTCGAGCCGGAGGCGGAGGCCAAATACGCGGGCGTTGGGCTTTGGGACCAGATCCACCAGATGCTGCCTTTCGATCTGACCGGCGCCCAGCGACGGGTGATCGGCGAGATCTTCCGGGACATGGAGCGGCCCACTCCGATGAACCGGCTTGTGCAGGGAGACGTCGGCTCGGGCAAGACGGCGGTTGCCGCCGCGGCGATGCTTGCGGCAGTGCGAAGCGGCTATCAGGCGGCAATGATGGCGCCCACGGAGATCCTTGCGGAGCAGCATTACGCCAACCTCCACGCCCTTTTCGACCCGATGGGGATCGAGGTGGTTCTGCTGGTTGGCAAGCAGACCAAGACGGAGAAGACCGCCGCCGGCAACAAGACCCGAGAGGGAACGGCAAAGATCGCGGTGGGGACCCACGCTCTGATTCAGGAAGGGGTGGCTTTCGACCGGCTCGGCTTCGTGGTGATCGACGAGCAGCATCGCTTCGGCGTGCTTCAGCGGGCGGCTCTGCGCGGGAAGGGGCTGGGCAATCCTGACGTTTTGGTCATGACCGCGACCCCGATTCCGCGTACGCTCACCATGACGCTGTACGGGGACCTCGACCTGAGCGTCATCGATGAGCTGCCCCCGGGGCGCAAGCCGATCAAGACTCACTGGAAGAAGCCGTCCGAGAGGAGCTCCGTTTACGATGCGGTACTGGGATTGCTTAGAGAGGGACGCCAAGCCTACGTGGTTTGCCCGATGATCAGCGAGAACGAGAAGGTCGCGGCCCAGGCCGCCGAGGACCTCTTCGAGCGGCTCAGCACCGGCGCCCTTGCCGAATGGCGAGTTGGACTGCTGCACGGGCAGATGAAGTCCAAGGAGAAGGAGGCGGTCATGCTGGACTTTCGGGCGCACAAGCTGGATGTCTTGGTGAGCACGACGGTGATCGAGGTGGGCGTGGACGTGCCGAACTCCAGCGTGATGGTCATCGAGGACGCGAACCGGTTTGGGCTGAGTCAGCTCCACCAGCTACGGGGACGGGTTGGCCGAGGCCAGTACCAGAGCTACTGCGTGCTGATCGCAGACAGCCGCACGGAGGACGGCGTCATCCGCATGGAGACGATGCGGGACACGAACGACGGGTTCCAGATCGCCGAAGCGGACTTGAGACTGCGCGGTCCGGGCGAGCTGGCGGGAACCAAGCAGAGCGGAAACCTGGACTTCAAGATCGCCGACCTTGTTCAGGATGGCAAGCAGCTGGAGCTGGCCCGGGAGGCGGCGATCCAGCTGATCGGGAAGGATCCCTCTCTTGCCTTGCCGGAGCATGCCGCGATGTTGGAGAAGGTCAAGCAGCGGCGCGAGGAACAGGCCGTGGTGACCATCAGCTAGGCATACTAGATTCCATGAACCGCGAAATCCTCCCCATCGAACTGCAAGACGAATTGGCCTCGGACAACCCGCCGATCATCTTGGATGTACGGGAGCCGGACGAGCTTCTCACCAGTGCGCTGCCCGGGGCAATCAACATCCCGATGGGCGAGGTCGAGGCCCGCCTCGACGAACTAGACCCAGCGGCCAACTACGTCGTGCTTTGCCGATCCGGATCCCGAAGCGGAAAGATCACGTTGATGCTGAAGCGCAAGGGATTCAAGCAGGTCCGCAACGTGGCCACCGGAATCAACGGGTGGGCCCAGACGGTCGACCCCCAGATGCGGCAGTACTAACGTTTGATTCCCGCTTGTAGGTGGGCCCGCCGACCTTCGCCAAGTGCCGGCGGATAGACCTTCGGTACCCAAACTTGGAGTACCCCAGCAGGAGGACCAGCCCCGGAGTGCTGTTCTCGGGAACGCTGAGGCTCTGCCGAAGACGCTTGTTGTATCGCACCGCATAGCCGGGAGTGCCGATGAAGCAGGTTGCCAGCCCAAGCGACTCTGCCGCGAACATCGCGTAAGTTGCGGCCACCGCGGGATCGGCGGGATCGCCTCGGTCGCTTCCGTAGAAGTAGAGGGCCGCGGGCGCCCCGTACAGAAGCCAGTCGCTCCCTTCTTTGCGCTTCTGCATCACGGTCCGGATCACCGGCTCGGCGAAATCGCGCAGAGCTTCCTTTGAGGCCCGGGAGAGGAAGGGGCCGAACAAGGTTCGGCCCGCCTTGCCAATCCACGGTAGCCAGGACTTGAAGACCTCAAGGACCTCGTTGGAGAACTGGCGGACCTCGGCAGAAGATCGGAACACGACCACCCCAACATCGGTTGGCGGCAATCCCATCGGGGCGGTCTCGACGAAGGCGAGGATCTTCTCCAGGGTCTCGTCATCTACTTGCTTGCGCGCGAAGTCCCGCACGCTCCGCCTTCGCTGGGCCAAGTACAGAAGTGTGTCGTAGGATGCGCCATGCTCTTTCGCGGGGAGCGGACCCAGGTCCGCCTCCGTGAGGTCCCTCCCCTCGACGAAGATCGCGTGCTCCGGACACACGGCGGCGCACTGCCCGCAAGCGATGCAGCCGAAGCCACGGGTTTGGTCCACCACGACGCGGCCTTCATGAAGAACTAGCGGCGCGCCCCGGCACACTTTTAGGCAGAGTCCACATTGGTTGCAGCGGCTCTCATCGATGTGAACCTCGGCAACCTCGCGGAACCTTCCGGTAGGGAGCGGCATGGCCCATTATCTGCGGCTGGCCATGACTCGTTCTGTCATGAATTTGAAGGACGCTTGAGGCAGTGCGAAGCTAGGTTCCGCGGACAAGAGGTCGAGGGAATCCCCATGGGCAGATGACCATACCGACAGATAGGTAACAGATCGTTTCGGACACATGGGTGACACTTCCTCCTTGGAGGAAGCGGATGCCCTGGAAGGAGTGTTCGGTGATGGAAGAGAGATTGAGATTCGTGGCTCGCCTGCTTGAGGGCGAGG
>JBGSIJ010000025.1:0-24264 GCA_041742595.1 Fimbriimonadaceae bacterium
CCTCGCCCTCAAGCAGGCGAGCCACGAATCTCAATCTCTCTTCCATCACCGAACACTCCTTCCAGGGCATCCGCTTCCTCCAAGGAGGAAGTGTCACCCATGTGTCCGAAACGATCTGTTACCTATCTGTCGGTATGGTCACCAATAAGCGCGGTCGCTCTGGTTGATCAGAGGTCCGAGGGCAAAGCCCTGATGCCAAAGAGCCGATTACTTGCCTTTGGAAGTCTCCCTTGCATGTCGCCACTCGCACTGGTCGTAGGATGTTGAGATAGCACCAGCGGGAGAGTCTCCAAAGAGCGGGTGCAGGATCAGGAACGATGACGAGACGATTACGAGTGCTTCCTCTGATTGGCCTGATGGCTCTGGGCCTCACGTCGACGCTTCCGGCGCAAGGTGGGCGGGCGACGGCCGCTCCGAACCCGACGAAAGCAAAGACCACGAAAGTGAGTCCGCTCAAGGTCTACATCCTGGCGGGCCAGTCGAACATGCAGGGGCACGCAAGCATCACGACGTTCGACTCGATGGCCGACGACCCGAAGACGGCCCCGCTCCTGAAGGAGATGCGGACCTCCGATGGGAAGCCCAAGGTGTGCGAGAAGGTCTGGATCAGCTCGATCGGCTGCCTTGGCGACGCCTACACCGACCTGACGGAGGCAAAGGGCAAGCTGACGGCGGGTTTCGGTGCTCCGGACAACAAGATCGGCCCGGAATTCACCTTCGGCTTGACGGTGGAAAAGCAGATGAAGGAGCCGGTGATCATCATCAAGACCTCGTGGGGTGGCCGCAGCCTTCATACCGACTTCCGTTCGCCCAGTGCCGGACCCTACGTCCTCGCAAAGGAAACTCAAGAACTGTGGGACAAGCATCCTCAGGGTGCGCATGGCATTCCTAAGGCCGAGGATCGGCCCAAGTTCTTCGCCGAAAAGGCCGCCGCCACCGGCGTGTACTACCGCGAGATGATCGCGCACGTGCGGAAGGTCCTCAAGGACATCAAGCGGGTGGTGCCCGATTACGACGCGAAGCAGGGCTACGAGCTAGCCGGTTTCGTCTGGTTCCAGGGCTTCAACGACTATGTCGACGGTGGCGTGTACCCCCGCCAAAGGGAGCCGGGAGGCTACGACCTCTACGCCAACCTGCTTGGCCACTTCATCCGAGATGTACGAAAGGACCTGTCCGCCCCGAAGGTGCCATTTGTGGTTGGCGTCATGGGCATTGATGGCATGAGGGGGAACACCAATGCCCCGATGATGCACTTCCGCGACGCCCAGCGAAAGCCTGCCACGCTCAAGGAATTCAAGGGGAACGTCTTGACTGTCGAAACGGCGCCCTTCTGGGACGACGATCTCGAGAAGCTTCATGAGAGGATGCAAGGCTATTGGCCAAAGGTCGACGCGACCGTTGCAGAGCAGAAGAAGCAGAACAAGCCCGAGGCGGATTCATGGGAGAACAAGATGAAGCTCATGGCGGAGAACTTCACCCCCGAGGAATGGAATCGCTTGCAGCAGGGGGTGTCGAACGGGGGTTACCACTACCTCGGTGCCGCCAAGATCATGGCTCCGATCGGACAGGCCTTCGCCGACGCTCTCATGAGAATGGGAGCGGGAAGGAAGTAGCGCTACCTTGCAAGTGCACTATCGCAAAAGAGGAAACGATGCCGTCGAACGCTTCCATGAAAACGAACCCAGGTTCAGTGGATAGTCTCACTGCCGCCGAACGAGAAGCGGAGATCATGCTACGTGAGTCGGTCACTGAGAAGACCCCGGAGATCCTGGCTTTGTTCACGCACCACTTGAACGCCCGGCCCCTCCTCAACACCGTCCCGCCCGTGCGCATGTTTGAGGAGTTGACCGATGGGCAGGCGAATGCCTTAACCGTCGAGGATGTACGTTGATTGCTTATAGTCGAGTAGGCCCCATCCCCGAGGCGAAATCAAGGCCCCGCAACATCGCCATGGCGATCGAACCTCAGAAACCCACACCGACAGAAGGATGCTTGATGTGAAAAACCTACCCGCCTGGGCATTAAGGCCCGCAAAATCTGAAGATCAGTGCCTTGTCAAAGATGCACATCGGCAAGGCAGGGTGCAAATCAAGTGGCCTGACATCAAGGCACTGCGCATTTGGACGAAGCAGCAGGGATGGCCGACTCCCATCTTTGACTTCGAGAAGGCATTCGTCGCCAAAATGCTCGAAACCAAAGAAGGCTTTGCGCTGGCCGTTGAAACAAGTGGGATTGAAGTCCAGGTTCTCCGGCAGGAGTACACGATATCAAATGAGCTCGTTCATGAGCTTGACGCATTGTATGGGGAACGATCCTCCTCGGGGATACCCAGTAGCTGGGGCATCTTGGTCGAAGAACTCCGAAGAATTCGTCGGGCGGTAGAAGCGGGCGTAGTCGTGACTATTGATGGTGGGCCGCAGATTCTGAACTGGCAGGACTTCTACAGTTGGGCACACGGGCGGTATCACATGCTTGAAGAGGGCCAGGACAAGTGGATTGGCGACGACTCCTGACCTTTCATCCTTTCCCCTTTAAGTTGGCCGTTGGTGGCTACCAGTAGAGCGGGCGGCCACGGGCGCGCGCTCCGGTAGAATTACGCAGACACGGTTGTTAGGCCGCAGTATTGAGCGCAACGCTACTCGTCAACCCGAAAAGGCATCATCCCTATTCCGGCCCTGAGGATCACGATCGAACTAAAAACAGCCCGAGTCTTCGTCAGGGACCTAGAGTCTGCGAAGAGCTTCTACTCTGGAGTGCTTGGTTTACCCGTCAAAGCTGAAGATGGCACGCAGGGCTACTGCGTCTTCAGTGCCGGGAGCTCGGAGCTTGTCGTCGAAGCCGTCGCCGAAGACGCACCAGAGGAAGACAAGGCCCTGGTTGGGCGCTTCACCGGCTTATCGTTCACCGTTCAGGACGCCGAAGCGAAGCATCGCGAACTTGCCGAGCGCGGAGTCCTCTTCACTGGACTTCCGGAGAAGCAGCCCTGGGGCGGCATCCTCGCAACCCTTCAAGATCCGTCAGGGAATGAGATCCAGATTGTTCAGCATCCGGATGCTCCCCTAACGCCTGCCTCAACCGGGCCTGCTATTGTAGGCAACTCGATAAGTTCGGCGCCCGACAGCAGACCGGCCAACGCGGTCGAGAAACCTTCTCGCGGGTGGCTGCAAGACCTTTCGAACGCATCCCAAGTCGTCGGCGCGATCGCCGTCGTGGCTTCGCTGGTCTACGTCGGCATTCAGTTGCGGCAGAACACGAGGCAACTCCAGCGCGAAGAGAACAACGCCACGCAGGCCCAATGGCAAACAATAAGGCTCACCTTGGCCGGTAACCGCGAGGTCGCCCAGCTCTGGGTCGCCGGTCTGGACGGTGAGGCGCTGAACGCGGTCCAACGGCTGCGGTTCGAGAGCCTGCTTTCGGAACATACCTGGGCGACGTTCCACATCTGGGACAGGGCGCAGGCCGGAATCTTCGAGCCGAAACAGTTCGAGAGGGGTGCCGCCCCGCCGCTGGCTAGGTGGCTGAGCACGAAAGGCGGGGCGCGCTGGTGGGCGAGGACCAAAGTGCAGTACGCGCCCGGATTTGTTCGCGACATGGATGCCGCAATAGCACGGTTGACGCCGCAGTAGCAGGCGAATTACCCGACCCCGGTGGTCTACGAGCAGATTCGTTGGCGTTGCCAGCGTAACTGGTCCTGCCAGCGGGAAAGGCGCAGGGACTTTTCACGCCAATAGTATTGAAAATCGGAGTTTGGCCATTCGGCGTAGATTTCCTCCCAAGTGAGCGAGCAATGCGGGAGGAGGGAGGCTTTCTCAATGGCGGCTCTTTCGCTTTGGTAGCGGACGTCGAGCGACAATCGAATGCGGTCGCGCATGTGGCTACGGAGGGCGCGATGGACGGTCAGACTGGAGAAGAAGAGGGCGTCGCCGAGTTGATAATCGCCTTCGACCCAGTCGGTTTCGTTCGGGCATAGCTGTACGCCCTTACCGCCGGCGCCTTCCCTCGGTTCGAGATCAATGACGCCCTGATGATTTGAACCGCGCAGCACCGTCAATCCACCCATCGCTCTCGGGCAGTCACCCAGCGGTAGCCAGCAGGTCCAAGTTTTGGCGGTGCCCTGGATATGGATGAAGTCCTGATGCTCGGGGGTTGGGTGGATGGTCCGGTGGCTGGAGATCATCCGGGCGATGTGGCGGGGATGAACAAGGATTTCTTCGCCCAACAGTTGCTCCATGACGCCCACCAGATTCGGATGGTGGGGCATGGCGTGAAAGGACTGAAGACGCTGAACGTCGTCGTACATGGCGGCACTTACGCCGATGTCGGTCCGCATTTCGCTATCGGGCACGGCGTCTAGGGCGGGCTGATGAAGGAACCCGTCCATCGGATCGGAACCGGGTTTGATCCATCCGTATCGGTCCAGCACGGTGACCATGTCCCTCCTTAACCCGAGCAGCGGCGGGACTGGGACCAGCGCCCTGAAGAACAGGAACCCGTCCTGGGCCGCCTTGGCGCGGAGCGCGTTAACGTCGCCGAGCAAGGGCGTGGCGTCTTCGAAGAGGGCAGGGGTTAACTTCATGGCTCGGAACTGAGTTTCGCATCCTACCTCTCGACTTGATTCGCTCAGGAGTCATTGCGCCGTCGTTTGGCACCCGAGGGGTAGCGAGAGACGGCGCTGCCGCTCCCATGGTGCCCGTAGCGCCGATCCGCGCAATCCGAGTCCCTGCGTCTCATGCAGCCGGGACTAGTGCTCCCCTACCTATGGCGCAATCAGCGTGGGTGGGCCCCCTAGCCATCCCAATGCCCCCAAAAACTCGTCAGCGCTGATCAACGTCTTCCTCACAAATGGGTCCTTGTTAAAGAACGCATGATCCTGGTCAGGAAAGCCGATAAGCTTGCATTGGTTTCCTTCAGCTATCATCCGATCCGCAAACAGTTGCGCGGTTTGATAAGGAATGGTTTTATCTGCGTACCCGTGGAAGATGATCGTAGGTGGAGTTCCGGATTTGATGTGATGCGCAGGTGATAACTTGGAAGCTTCGGCACCTAGGAATGCCTGGTTGGGGGCACCACGAACGCTCCTCATATCAAAGCCAGGCAGCGACGCCAGAACCAAGGCTGGATTGAAAAGGACAAGCGCGTTCGGAACTGCGCTGACCGATTTGTCTTCGCCTGGGGCATCAAATTCGCTGATCGTCGCCGTGCATGCCGCGAGGTGCCCGCCTGCCGAACCACCCGCCGCCGCGATCTTGCTTGGATCAACGCCTAACTGCTTTGCGTTTGTGCGAAGCCATCGGATTGCCGATCTTGCGTCCGAAACGCTGTCCCTAATCTGGGATTGGTGGATTGACCTAACCCGATATTCAGCCGTGACCGCGACCATGCCACGCGACGCAAAGTAGCGGGCATGGGACTCAAACTGCTTGATGGATCCCGTGTTCCAGCCGCCCCCGGAGAAGAACACGATTGCAGGCCGAAGGCGATTCTCCTTTGATTTCGAATCCTCAAATATGTTAACGGTAAGCCGAGTATCGCCGATAATTTTGTAGACTTCGGTTTTGGTTCTCTCCGCGTTGGGGCTGCCAGCCACTTGAGTTCGCGAAACATTGCGACTATATGTCGCACACCCGAGGAGCCCAAAGATACCAAGAAGGAGAGCCGCGTGTGTCTTACTGGTCATAGCTGAATCCTATACTCTTTGAGATTTCGTTATCTTCAGTTCAGGAAGCGGTAATGCATATGGTAACCATTTCACTGTTTCAGGCGAGGCCCTGCCGTAGATCGAGGTCGTAGGCAGAACGGACGCTATTTGCCGGTGTGTGTTCACCCAAGAGGGCAGAAGACTTGTTGGCGGCTCGCCCAAAGGCAGGCGTCATTTGGCTGTCTCGTCGGTCCCACTCCGTCAGGCATGCCGCCTCTCTTTAGCCTATGGATCTCGTGAGGCAACCTGAGACATTCGCTGATTCACATCCAGTCCCTCCGAGGCCATTACCGTTGCCTCCTAAGTCTTGGCCCTTGCTGGCCGCAGGCTCCGGGCGATCTCGCGAGCCCGCAGGGCGCCCCCGATCCGATCCGCGACCTTCACCACGGCGAAGATAGTCCGGCCCGGGCTGGACCAGTAGGACCAAACCATCGTGTACGTCCGATCGCCTTCGGTGATGGGCTGAACCCTCATGAAGGTCGTCCAACCCTCCTGATTGCCTTCGCGGTCCTCGGGCTTGCCAAACTTTCGGCTGCCGTCTCGCAGGGCGTTTGCGACGTAATCGAGATCCGCTTTCAGGTTGGGTTGCTTCTTGTCCCCGTAGGCGTTGTCCTGAACCGAAATCATGAAATCGTCGGTAAGGTCGAGGGCATACCAGTGGGCCCAGAGCAAGGGCCGGCGCGATTCCGGGGAGGCCACCCGTGCGGTCAACGTCGCGGGGGCCGCGATCTCGAATCCGGTTCCCGGCAGATTCCACATCTTGTTGAGCCCCTTCGCCAGCTCTTCCTTGGTCGGGTTCATGGGCCTGACGCTTGCGATGATCGAGCGGACGGCCTTGTCGATCCCCTCCAGCTTGGCGTCGCCGATGACCTCGACTAGCCATTGCTGAGAATCGTCCCCGAAGGCGAGGGTTCCACGATGCTGGCTGAGCTCCTTGTCGTGGTGCAGGTCGATCGTGGCGGGATACGGCCCGAGCTTTGCCTCGATCACCTTCCTGTCGGCGTAGGCACGTTCGAGCTCCTCTTTCGTGTCGACCAACTCGGAATTCGAGTAGAGCTCGGTGGCGATCTCCTTGGGAGTAAGTAGCGGCTTCTTTCCCTTCGGGTAGGTCCAGTGGGTCAGTCGGACCTCTGCGCGCGGCGCCTTCGCAAACCAGACCGCTTCGGTCTCCCAGCCCAGTCTGCCCTTCGATTCCAAACGGCTACTTGCCTGCGGAGGCACGGGCTCCAGATCTCGCGAAAAGAGAATCTGAACGTTGGCCGAAGGCACGAACTTCACCTGGTTCGAAGGCTGTTGCGGGGCGAGCAACGCTAAGGCAATGAAGGAAGCAAACACTAGATGCTAGACGTGGCACCAGGTTGCACCGTCACAGCAAGGGCTGACTTCCGAGAAGCGCGGATGGCGGACCGGCGTCGTCGCGAAGACTTTCTCGGGTAAACCCGAGTGGAGAGGGCACGCCTAGTCATTGACTGGGGAAGGAGTTATGCCCCCCAACCTCCTCGGGGTGCCAGCAATCGATAGTCGTACAACACTCCAAACGATTCGAGCTTGTATCTAGGGTGTTCAACATGACCTATACGTCAACATTGCTCTTCATTCTGGCGATCTCCCTATCTCCTCAGCCCCAAGACGCAAAAATGTTCAACATCACATCGTACGGAGGAGACGGTTCTGGCGCAACTCTGTCGACGAAAGCCATCCAGGCGGCCATTGAGGCCGCGCATAAGTCTGGAGGAGGCGTTGTCGAGTTTCCCGAGGGCACTTTTCGATCTGGGACGATTCACCTTAGGAGTGGTGTAACCCTGAAGCTCATGAAAGGAGCCACCTTAAAGGGCTCTGCAGACCTTCGGGACTACGAGCGCGGAAACTGGCCCGCCCTGATCATGGCCAATGAGTGCAAGAGCATCAAAATATCGGGAAAGGGTCGCATCGATGGAAACTCAGTCGAACTAGAGACTTTGTTCGAAGCGATCAAGGCAAGAGGGACCTTCCTAGACTACTTCCCCCAGAGTACAAGGGGTCAGAAAGTCTCCTATATTGGGCCTACAGGAAACCCAACCGAGGTAGATCCTTACGCCCTCGACTCCGTTGGCAAGCTTGGGTCACAACTGTACGGATCGCTCACACGTCCTACTGAAGCTGTGCGGCCCCAGGTAATCGAGTTTAGAAAGTGCAGCGGCGTAACGCTTCAGGACATTACGCTCGCAGACAGTGCGAACTGGGTGCAAACCTATCGAGACTGCGAAGACATGAAGTTTCATCGGGTCAAGGTCAGAAGCACGAAGTACTGGAACAACGACGGCCTTGATCTGGTTGATTGCCGTCGCGTGGAGATCTACGATTGTAGTTTCGACTCGGCAGATGACGCCCTTTGCTTCAAGTCCGAGCCCTTTGGAGCCGGCTGTTCAGATATCGTCGCATCTCGTCTCAAACTCGCTTCTAGGGCAAGCGCAATCAAGTTTGGCACGGCCTCTCATATCGGATTCAAGCGGATTCATATCTCTGATGTCACAGTACGGGACACCTACCGGTCGGCGGTTGCCATCCAGAGCGTTGATGGTGCCCAGATCGAAGATGTCACTGTCGAACGCCTGAAAGCAACGAATACGGGTAACGCCTTCTTTGTGCGACTTGGCCATCGCAATAAGAAAAAGGCTCCGGGATCAATTCGAGGCATTCGATTGCGGGACTTCGATGTACAAGTGCCTGAACTAAACAAGGATTACCACCGAGAGATCGGCCAACCACACAATTTGATTCCCTCGTCGATCGTCGGTATGAAGGGCAATCCCGTACAGGACGTAGTTCTCGAAAACATCAAAGTTTGCTACGGGGGAAACGCAGATCGAAGCCACGCTTATGTCCCTCTGGAGAAGATCAGTGGTATCCCGGAGAAGTCTGGTGAGTATCCCGAATTCTCGATGTGGGGAGAACTCCCTAGTTGGGCCCTGTACACGAGGCACGCCGACGGGATATCGCTGCGGAATACGGAGTTCAATGTTCTCAAGCCCGATTTCAGGCCGGCAATCGTGAGTGACAACACGAGAGGACTGAAACTCCATCACCTCCGGATTTTTGGCCCAGGAGGCACCCCTCACGCGTTCTTCAAAGATTCGCCGCAGAGGGACATCAAAGACGTCTCTTGTGGGCCAAACTCTAAGTTCAAGTTTGATGCTGAAGGCCACTAACCCGGTCCCGAACTCGAACTTGGGTTGACCATGCCCACTGGAAAAATGCATCGGGATTGCCGGGCCATAGGCGGCTAGGCGACGAAAGAAGCAAGTCTAGATGCTTTGACGAAAGAGCGTCGGATCGATTCCTTCTGCGCTTAAGCATGGCTAGGAGCCGCAGCTGGATGCCAAGCGCGGTAGCTGCCCCTGTTCCTACCGAGGAGGTGTTGGGCTGTACTTCGGGCTAATCTAACGAAAAGTGAGGCGTTTCCTCCCATGATCGCAAGTTTGCTCCTTACCGTCGCCATGAGTCAGTCCCCTGCCCATCTCGGTCCCATCCCATCTCCCAGAGCAAAGGTTTCCGTCGGACCCGGGCGGGTCGAAGGGAAGGCGGTCATGCCGAAGATGAGCCCGCCAAGCAACATCGGGAAATGGATCTGGACCGAAGGTGAGCCGAGCGCGGTCCGATTCCTCAAGAAGATCGAGTGCGCCGAGGCCCCAGAGCGGGCCACGATTCGGGTCACGTCCGAATGCAGTTACCGGCTCTACGTCAACGGGCAGATCGTCTCCCGAGGCCCGGCGGATGTCGGACGGGACTACGACCTCGGTCCAACCGGTCCGTGGCTCTATGACGTGATCGATGTCAAGCCATGGATGAGGAAAGGCGCCAACGCCATCGGCGTCGAGGTCGTGTCCCAAGCGCTCGTCCAAAGCGAGGGGCGATTGGGCAAGCCGGGCCTTTGGCTGGAGGCCGATGTGGACAAGCTCCGGATTGGGTCGGATGAGTCCTGGCTGGCAAGCCCCAGCCCTAGCCTGGGGTTCCAGGCGGCCAAGAACGGTGAGCCTCTGTTCGGCAAGGGCGTGTTCCTTACCCTGCGAGGCGACGCGTCCAGCGGCGAGTGGTTGCAGGGGGGAGGCGACGGATTCAGGCCCGCAACCCTAGCCAAGAACGCGGAGCGACCAATCCTGCAGAGCGAGATTCCGGCGCCGATGGAGGCCATCTATCCCTCGACGGGCTACACGCGGGTCCACGGAGGAGTAACCGTCGCAGGCAAGCCTCGGATCACCGCGCCCGGCGGCCTCGCCGTGCGGTTCGACCGGGTTCTGAGCGCGCACATCGTTCTCCGAGTCAACGGCGGCGCGGGCTCGGTCATCACGCTCATGCCGAACGAGAGGGATAGCGAGGGTTACAACCGAGCGGTTCGACTCGTGCTCGGGGAAGGCCACCAGACCTTTGAGGTCCCGTTCTTCGATAGCTTCTCGACGATCAACATCGAGGCGACGGGCGTTTCCAGCCCGATCGAAATCGAGGAAGTCCGCGCGGTCTTCCGCTCCTACCCCGTGAGGTACCGAGGAGAGTTCGAGTGCAACGATGCGGCCCTCAACGAGACCTGGAAGGCCGGGAGGTGGTCCACCCAGATCTGCATGCAGACCCACCATCTGGACTCCCCCCATCACCAGGAACCCATCAGCGACCCCGGCGACTACCTCATCGAGTCGCTCATCTCCTACAACGTCTTCGGAGAGGCCGGGCTGGCCAGGCAAGACCTGCGGAAGTACGCCCAGATCATTCGTGACCGAAAGAGCAAGGTATTCCATACCAGCTACGCCCTGCTCTGGCTACAGATGCTGGTCGAGTACTGGCAGCACACCGGAGATCAGAAGCTGATCGAGGAGTTGGCGCCCACCGCCTATGCACTGGTCGACACCTGGGAGACCTGGCGGGGGCCGAACGGCCTCATCTCCAATCCTCCCAACTTCATGTTCATCGACTGGGTGGAGATCGAGGGCTTCAACCTGCACCACCCTCCGTCCGTCATCGGGCAAGGCGTGCTGACGGCGTTCTACTACCGAGCCCTGGACGATATCGCCGCTATCGCCGAGCTGCTGGGAGACCAGACTCGTAAGGGGCAGAGCATGGAGAGGCGGGCCAGCATTCGCGAGGCCTTCAACCGGGAACTCTGGTCGTCCTCCAAACGGCTCTACCGCGACGGGAAGCCCGGCCAATCCCAATCGCCCGTCGGAACCTGGCTCCCCGCCGACAAGCCCATCGAGACTTTCTCCAGTCAGGTGAACATCCTGGCCTGCGCGTACGGCCTTGCGCCGGAGAACGAGGCTAGGAACGTCCTGCAGAAGGTGATGGAGAGCGGCCCCGCCAACTGCCAGCCCTACTTCATGCATTTCGCTTTCGACGCCCTCGACCGAACCGGACTCTACAACGAGTGGGCCACCCGGCAGATGAGGCGATGGAAGTTGGTGCCCGATACCCAGACGTTCACGGAGATGTGGGATCGGGGAGATTACAGCCACGCTTGGCAGTGCACTCCGACTTACCAGATGAGCGCGCGAGTCCTCGGCGTTTCTCCGCAGGCTCCGGGTTACCGCCAGATTCGGATCCAGCCTTCGGTATGCGACCTGAAATGGGCCAAAGGCTCGATCCCAACTCCGAGGGGGAACGTGAAGGTCAGTTGGGAGAGGGACGACGATAAGTTCCAGCTTCGAGTCCAGGTTCCCAGAGGCGCGAAGGCGACGGTCATCCTTCCGGACTCAACGGCGAGGGAGGTAGGCCCCGGCTCCCATTCGTTCCGTTGCTCCCTGTTGGGCGGAATCCTACGCGCTCTTCCGCCCCAATCGGATCGTTGAACGCGTCATGCACGTCCGGGCCGCGATGCTGGCGCCGAATCTCTGGAGGTGCTGCCGATCAGAATATGAGCCTAACCCCTTGCTTCATCGAAGCAAGCTCTTGTGAGCCATGGGCGTGCCATCCTGAGACGGACTCAGTCCGGGAACTGAGCGCACGCTCGACCTAACCTCTGCGCGCGTAGGCCCATTTGCCACCGAAGGAAACGCATGACCTTTCTACATCCTCACACCACAGATAGTCGCCAAGAAGCCAATCTATGAAGGAGTCGGTGCAACCCACGCTAACGGTTGGAGCGATGGAACATGTGCCAAGGTAGAACCTCCCTTGGGGACGTTCGACGGGCCCGACCAACTTCCGAATCGCTTCCAGAGCCTTCCTCGATTCCTCCTCCGGCCGATTTGAAAGCAACGTGGTGAGGGCGCGTCGCATCTCGGCCTTCAGCTTCTTCGAATCGCTCGTAGGGCTCGTCCTATTCACACCTTGAGCCCATGCACCGATAACCGTTGACAAACCCACCAAGACGAGGACAGCTAAGAAAACACTAGGTTTGGACTTCAGTTTCATGATCATGGGTGATTCTAAACTCGGGTGGTAGGTAAGGCAACTGGCAATAATGCCTTACAACGATCGACCATTCTATGTTCCTTCCACACTGGAAATCGATCAGGGCACGTAAGAGCCCCCCAACCCCGCCCCAGGAAAGTGGCTTGGTTCTGGTTGATTGCCAGATTTCTCGTGTTGGGTCATGGATGCTCTCATCGCACGCCCCTTCTGTCATGCCAAACTCAGGCTAAGAGTGGGCGATTCCGCGACGTAGAATCCAGGGGTTTCCGCCGCGAATCTCTCAACCAGCAGCCATGGAAAACAACGAACTTCAGTGCCCGGTGACGGGCCACAACTCTAGACTTGGCCTCGTCGGAGGCACCTCCAACGCCCAGTGGTGGCCGAACCAGCTGAACCTGAAGGTTCTCAACCAGAACTGCCCGAAGTCCAACCCGATGGGCGAGAACTTCGACTACGCCAAGGAGTTCAAGAGCCTCGACCTGGACGCGGTGGTCAAGGACCTCAGCGACCTGATGACCGACTCCCAGGACTGGTGGCCGGCGGACTATGGTCACTACGGCCCGTTCTTCATCCGCATGGCTTGGCACAGCGCCGGAACCTACCGGATCTCGGATGGCCGCGGCGGCGGCGGGGCCGGGACCCAGCGGTTCGCTCCGCTGAACAGCTGGCCGGACAACGGCAACCTGGATAAGGCCCGACGCCTCCTCTGGCCGATCAAGCAGAAGTACGGGCGCAAGCTCTCGTGGGCGGACCTCATGATCCTGGCCGGCAACGTCGCGCTAGAGACCATGGGGTTCAAGACCTTCGGATTCGGAGGCGGGCGCGAGGACGTCTGGGAGCCGGAGGACATCAACTGGGGGCCGGAAACGGAGTGGCTCGGCGATCAGCGCTACAAGGGCGACCGCCAGCTCGACAATCCCCTCGGCGCGGTCCAGATGGGGCTCATCTACGTGAATCCGGAGGGCCCCAACGGGGTTCCGGACCCCCTTGGCTCGGCGCGAGACATTCGCGAGACCTTCGCCCGGATGGCGATGGATGACGAGGAGACCGTAGCCCTCGTGGCCGGCGGGCACACCTTTGGCAAGACCCACGGAGCGGCCGATCCCAGCAAGTACTGCGGACGGGAGCCGGAAGGGGCGGGCATCGAAGAGCAGGGCCTCGGCTGGATCAACTCGTTCGGTTCCGGCAAAGGCGGCGACACGATCACCAGCGGCCTCGAAGGCGCGTGGACCCCAACCCCGATCACCTGGGACAACAGCTATTTCGATACGCTCTTCGGCTTCGAATGGGAACTGACCAAGAGCCCGGCCGGAGCCCACCAGTGGGTTCCCAAGGACGGCGCGGGAGCCGACTTGGTGCCGGATGCCCACGACCCGTCGAAGCGGCACGCCCCGATCATGTCCACCGCGGACCTCGCGTTGCGCTTCGATCCGGTCTACGAGCAGATCTCGCGGCGGTTCCATCAGAACCCGGACCAGTTGGCAGACGCCTTCGCCCGAGCCTGGTACAAGCTGACCCATCGAGACATGGGCCCGATCTCGCGCTACCTTGGCAACCTGGTACCCGCCGAGCCCCAGATCTGGCAGGACCCGGTTCCTGCCGTTGACCACCCGTTGATCGGGGCGTCGGAGATCGCCGACCTGAAGGGCAAGATCCTCGCCTCCGGACTCACCGTCTCGCAGCTCGTCTCCACCGCCTGGGCGTCGGCCGCAACCTTCCGGGGCAGCGACATGCGCGGAGGCGCCAACGGCGCGCGCATCCGGCTAGAGCCCCAAAAGGACTGGGAAGTCAACCAGCCTGCCGAACTCGCGAAGGTTCTGCAGACCTTGGAAGCCATTCAGCACTCCTTTCCCGCCAAGGTCTCGCTCGCAGACCTAATCGTCCTCGGCGGCTGCGCGGCGATCGAGGAGGCCGCCCGCCGAGCCGGACACTCGGTAAGCGTTCCGTTCACCCCCGGGCGAACGGATGCCACGCAGGAGCAAACCGACGTCCACTCGTTCGCCGTGCTGGAGCCCCTGGCAGATGGGTTCCGCAACTATGCCCGCAAGGGCCTCGAAGGGTCGACCGCTGAAATGCTGATCGACAAGGCGAACCTGATGACCCTGACCGCCCCCGAAATGACCGTCCTGATCGGCGGCATGCGGGCCCTGAACGCCAACTACGCCCAGTCCCCAGACGGCGTCTTCACCAAGCGCCCCGAGACGCTCACGAACGACTTCTTCGTGAACCTGTTGGACATGGGGACGAAGTGGAGCAAGGCCGCGGACGGCACCCTCGAAGGCCGAGACCGCGCAACGGGCGAGCTCAAGTGGACGGGATCGGTCGTGGACCTCGTGTTCGGCTCGAACTCGCAGCTTCGCGCCCTAGCGGAGGTCTATGCATGCAACGACGCGCAGGAGGTCTTCGTGCGCGACTTCGTCGCGGCGTGGAACAAAGTCATGAACCTGGATCGGTTCGACTTAGACTAAGCACCTCGGGGCGCCCCGGTTACTCCGGGGCGCCCGATCCGCCTCAAGAGGGATAAAGTAGGTCCGTGGTCGCCGTCGCCCTCGCTCTTGCCCTCTCAACCAACGTGCCCTCCCTCGACCGAGCGGTGGTGTACGAGGCCAACCTTCGCGCCCACGCTCCCGAGTACGGGTTCAAGGCCGTAACCAGAAGGCTGGGCGCCATCCGCAAGCTGGGAGTGAACGTGCTTTGGCTCATGCCCATCCAGCCGGTTGGCAAGCTCCGGTCGGCCGGCGGCCTAGGGTCGCCTTACGCCCCCGCCAGCTTCGATCTGGTCAACCCTGAGTTCGGGTCCGAAGCGGACTTCCGCGACCTCGTCCGTTCGGCCCACCGCCAAAAGATGGCGGTGATCCTAGACTGGGTGGCCAACCACACCGCTTGGGACCATCCCTGGATCGCCCAGCACCCCAACTGGTACACCCGCAACGCCAAGGGCGAGATCCAGATCCCGGCCGGCACCAACTGGCAGGATGTGGCCGACCTCGACTTCGGCAACCCTGAAATGCGGAAGGCGATGGCCGCCAGCATGCAAAGCTGGATCGACCGCTTCGACATCGACGGCTTCCGCTGCGATACCGCCGACAACGTGCCCTTCGACTTCTGGAAGGACGCCATCCAAGGCCTCCGCGCCAAGTCGCCCCGCAAGCTGCTCATGCTGGCGTAAGGCTTCCGCCCTGACCACTACTCCGCCGGATTCGACCTCACCTTCGGCTGGCCAACCTTCGACCGCCTGGTGGACATCTTCAAGGGTGCCAAGGCCTCCGAGTACGCCCGGGGCGTCCAGATGGAGTCCCGGGGTCTGTCCTCTGACGCCCGTCGCCTTCGCTTCACCACCAATCACGATAAGGCGGCCTGGGACGGCAGCGCCCGCGAGTTCTTCGGCACAACCCAGGGCGCTCAAGTGGCGTTCGCCATCTCGGCCTTGTACAGCGGGTGCCCGCTGATCTACACCGGCCAAGAGGTGGACTGGCCCGGTCGAATCCCCTTCTTCCAGCGCATCGCCATCGACTGGGCGGGCGAGCAGAAGCGAGGCGAGTGGATGTCCAAGCTCCTCGCAATGCGCGATACCCACGCTTCGCTCCGCGCCAACGAAGTTGAAGACCTCTCCTCCGAAGACGTCGTCGCCTTCACCAAGAAAGCCGGATCGGAAACCGCCCTAGTCCTCGCCAACGTTCGCAGCCGCCCGGTCGAGTACGTCGTGCCGAGGGCACTCCAGGGGCGTTGGTCCTGGGTGAACGGCGGCAAGTCGGCCCTTCTCGGAGCTTCGCAGAGCCTGGCTTCTTGCGAGTACCGAATCTTCATTCGCAAGAAGACCCAGTAATTCACACTACTATCCCACGGATTCCCAGGGGGTTCGCCAGGCCCATCGTCGGCGCTTGTCAGCAGGTCTGCGGACTGCCTGAGCCTTGTCATGGAACGGCGGACATGAAACGGAAGACTGTCTCCGGGGCAAGTGCGCTGGCTAATCTCCAAAGGTACGTGCAGTGAGAGTAGATGCAAGCCGCGCCTGCGGCGATGTCACTTACCTGTATCTCTATATTGTGAACAACACATAAATAGAGCTAGAACCGAATCTTCAGTCGGCCTGCATCGGATTTGGTATCCGATGCAGGCGGGGCGCCATCGCCCAGGAAATGAGATGACAAGAAACCTTTTACGCAGCGGTCTGCTGCTCCTACTCGCCGCCGCAATCGGCGGGTGCGGAGGCCAAGGCGGCTCCGACACGCCGAACCCGGTTGGTCCCGCCCCAACCATCACCTCCACCGCGCCCGCGCATGCCACAACCAATGTGCCGATCTCTCGTCGCATCACCGCGACATTCGATCGGGAGATGAACCCCTCCTCCTTCACCACCACATCGGTTCGGGCCTCGACCCCCACGGTCGAGCTCAAGGGAACCGTCTCGTACTCGTCGAACACGGTGACCCTCCTCCTAAGCTCCCCGATGCCGAAGAACACCGTCATAACGACGCTGGTAACGGCATCCGTTAGGGACACCGCCGGGACCCGGCTGAGGGACGACTACCAGTGGTCCTTCAAGACCGGCTCAGATAGTGACGCCACCCCGCCCACCGTCAGCTCCACGGACCCTGCAAACGGCGAAACCGGAGTCTCAACCGGCCAAGCGTTGACGGCCGTCTTCAGCGAGCCGATGACTGCGGCAACGCTCAACACCACCACCTTCCGGCTCAGAAGTGCCGCCGGCGCGGTAGCGGGCACCGTCGCGCTCCGCAACAACGTCGCCGTATTTGAGCCTTCTGCCCTCCTCAAGGCCCAGACGGTCTACACCGCGACGATCACCAAGGGCGCTCGAGACCTCTCCGACAACACATTGGCCGCCGACAAGGTGTGGACCTTTACCACCGGGCTGGCGGGCAACACGACGGCGCCCCGTGTCGTTTCGACGGTGCCCGCGAAATCGGCAACAAACGTGCCGGTCAATCAGAGCATCTCGATCACCTTCAGTGATCCGATGATCGTGACCACCCTGAACTCGTCGAACATGAGCCTCGTGCTCGGCAAGTCCGCGGTGCCGGTAACCATCTCTTACGCGGATCGCGTAGCGGTTCTGAAGCCGGACGCTCCCCTTGCCAAGGGTTCGGTCTACAGCGTGGTGGTCACCCGAGGAGTCAAGAACTCTTCTGGCGTCGCCATGGCGGCCAACTACGGCTGGACCTTCACGACCGCATCCACGGGCGATGCCGTTGCCCCGACCGTCCTGTCGACCAACCCCGCCGACCGGGCGACGAACGTGTTCTTGAACAAGACCGTCAGCGCTCGCTTCAGCGAGAACATGCGAGCGGACACGCTCAACACCGCGACCTTCATGATCGCCGGAGTGAGCGGCACCGTATCGTACAACGCGGGAGCCCGGATCGCAACCTTCCGACCTGGAAAGGACTTGTCGCCCAACACCAAGTACACCGCCTCGATCGAGACGGGTGCGAGGGACTTGTCCGGCAACGGTCTGAAGCTTCGCAAGGTCTGGACCTTTATCACCGGAATCCAGCGTGCCCAGCAACGTATCGATCTCGGCGCCGCCTCCAGCTACGCCGTGCTCGCAGGCTCCACGGTAACGAACAGCGGTCCCACGATCGTTAACGGCAACCTTGGCGTGAGCCCGGGCACTTCGGTAACCGGATTCCCGCCCGGCATCGTGAACGGCTCGATCAACCGAGGAGACGCCGTCGCCGCCAAGGCCAAGGCCGACCTCCTAAAGGGTCAGTTGGACGCCGCCGGACGACTGGGAGCCGCTACGCTCCCTGGCAATCTCAGCGGACTCACCTTCACCCCGGGGCTCTACAAGAACTCCACGTCCGTCATGCTCTCCGCGGGCAACGTGACCTTGGACGCCCAGGGCGATCCTGACGCCGTGTTCATCTTCCAGATGGGCTCGACCCTTACCACCTCGGTAGGTACCAACGTCATCCTGGCGGGTGGCGCAAAGGTCACCAACGTCTACTGGTCGGTGGGCACGTCTGCCACCCTGGGCGTGAACTCGGTCTTCAAGGGAATCATCCTCGCCGAGGTTTCCATCACCGTGAACACCGGCGCCACCAGCGACGGAACCATGCTCACCAAGACGGGAGCGGTAACGCTCAAGTCGAACGCCATCTCGAGGGAATCCAAGATCGGAGGCTAAGCCTCCCATTTGGGTCCTTGCCCTCTAAGCCCGAGCACTCGATGTGCTCGGGCTTTCTCTTTTTGGGCTTAGCGGGCCAGTCTCGCGATCTCGTCCCTGACTTGGGCGAGGGTCCCAACCGCCACGAAGTGCCGATACTTGTACTTGCCGCCCGGCCTCGGACGGTCCACCCGGAACACGCAGTTCCACTTGACAACCCGCTCCGGAACAAACCGCCACCTTCCGTATCCTTTCTGCTGCTTCTCCGGTGAGTAGATCCCCATCGCGTGGGCCCCGTCCTCGGTGGCCAGAACTACTGGGAAGGGTTGCTCTCCCGGCCCATCCGAAAGCGATCGAAGCGCCCGAGTAACCGGGTTGAAGGCCCAGAACCGACTGAACTCCGGCGGCATGTATCCCGTAAGGGACTCGAAAACCGCCGCCGAGTGCTTCTCATCTTTCGGCAAGGTGAACGTAACGTCGTAAGAGATCAGATGCGGACGACCTAGCGCCCCGATCACCACCCGCTTCGAAAGAAGATGGTTGGACAGAACCACCTTGTTTTTGGCCTGGTTGGCGCCAGACCTCCCACCGGGCGGAAGCCAGAACGCCATCTGGCTGGTCGTCTCCAGGCGGTTGTCTCTTGCTCGCAGCCGGAGCAGACGGCTCGAGCTCGTTGGCCCCACCCCGTCGATCGAAGAGCCTGCCTCCGTAGGGTTGTACGTCTCGGCGGCCATCTCTGAGCCGGCATCGAAGTTGCTGGCCGATTGCAGCTGCCTGCCGTGGTCGAAAGAGTCCAGAAACTCGCGCCCTCTCCAGGTAAGCGAGTGAATCGCGCCAGCGCAACGCGAAGTCGTGGCGATCACAATCTCCGAGTCCCCAGTGCGTCCCCGCACCACCGCGTCGCCCGAGATTCCTTGCGTAGCAAAGGCAAGAAGCAAGCCACTGACCATGCCTCAAGTGTAGGCGGAAGTCTTAGCTTGGCACCCCTGAACCGGGCCTATCTCAGCAAGGCATCGGAGGGCGCCTAAAAACGACGCCTCCTACCCGGCTTCTGCATCTTGTAGGCGGATCCGGGCGTAAGGAACCAGGATGAGCAATATCGACGAAACAAAGAGCGCAGTCAGCGAGAAGGCAGAAGAAGCGAAAGAGGCCGTGGACGCCGCCAAGCATAGCGCCGAGGAGAAGACGACCGAGGCCCTGAACACCGCCTCCGAATGGAAGGATAAGGCCATCCACAAGGCATCGGAACTCGCCGAGGAAGCCAAGCACACCGCCCAAGAACTGAAGCAGAAGCTCGACAACAAGATCGACGAGGAAGCGAAGGAAGGCGGGTTCTTGGACAAGATCAAGGACAAGGCCGAAGAGCTCCTCAAGAAGGACCTCGACGGCGACGGCAAGGTCGGCTAACCGCCTACCGCACGATCGAGCCGAGCGAACCGGGATCCGCAAGATCGGGCACCCGGTTCAGCTCGACCTTCGGCCCGCCGTAGGAGTCGAAGCACTCCCGATGGCTGGCGAGAGAGAGATTCCCATCCCGGGTGTAGTACTCGGAGACCCAACTCAGCAGAAAGGCCAAGTTCTTGTCCTGTTCCTCCGCGGTCGCGTACTTGTGGGGCTCCCACGGTCGGGCTCGGCAGTTGGCAAGGCAGGCCGCCTCGCCGGGATTCAAGAAGACCAACTTGGGCCTTAGCTCGAGGATCGGCCCGATCAGGTGCCCGTAGCAGCCCTCCACGACCCAGTTTTGGTGCAAAGCGCAGAACCGACGAACATCGCGAAACGCCTCTTCGTCGGGCCGGGGGACCCCAGCTTGGCCAGGCTCCCAAGCCACCGTATCCAGGTCCAGCAGCGCAGCGTCGTACTCGGTTGCCGCCCATCGGGCCAGCGTCGACTTGCCAGAGCCGGAGTTGCCTAGGATCGCGAGTCTCATAGATTCCCTTCCGGAGACACCGCTCCAAAGTAGAGCGGACTGAATCAGGAGTTGGTCCGACCCACTAACTGGCGGACCAGCTTCTCTCGGCGGTGGAACGAAGCCGCCGGAGGCTCCCCAAACTCGGCGGCGTAGGAGCGAACGAACGAGGGCGTGACCGAGAAACCAGCGTCCTCGCACACCTGTCGAAAGGTCTTCCCCGAGCCTCCGCCCGACAGGATGGCCGACCGCGCAACCAAGAGCCGAGAACGCAACAGATAGTGGATCGGGGAGGCGTCCATCACGGATTCGAAGGCCCGGTAGAGCTGCCGCACGCTGCAGTTGGCGTGGGCGGCAAGGTCCTTCGCGAGCAAAGACGACCAGCCCGACGCGGAGACGAGGCCGTCGATCTTTTCGCAAATGTGGAGGTACTGGGGATCGTAATGGGGCGCCTCCCCCACGATAGATTCGATCTGCCCCAGCGCACGTTCCACCACTGCCGCCCCGATCACCCTTAGCTGCTCAGAGTTCTCCGCCCGCATAACCCGGGTCAACCGATCGTGCTCCCTGCCGAAGAACATGAAAAGCTGTACGAGGTCCTCAGATTCGGTTACGGTAAGGATTCGTCTGAGCTTTGCCCGCTCCGACTGAGGCATTGCTTTGAGTCGGAGCCGAAGGTCCCCGCTGCAGCGAATACGAAGTGTATAGCTTCGGGTGTCGGTCAGAACGTACGCGACGTCGTCTCCAGGAATTGCCAGGAGACTTTCACCGACCCTCATGTCCGCGAAGCCGTCGGGGCTGTAAACCCGTACGTTCCCTCTCAGAAGCGCCCCGATGGGAACATTGCTCCCCGGCACCCCCGTGGAAACCACGACCGCCCCCTGGATCTCGGTGTAGATGAGTGTCGCTTGCTCGGTCTCCGTGAGCCCGACGGTTGCCCTGGCCGATCCTTCGCCAACCGCATAGATACCGGAGGGTTGTCCTGTCATTCGGTTGAAATCCCCCATGTCCCGTTCGGCCATCTGCAGGGAGACGGCGCCCCCAACCATACGCGGCTCTCCACCCAATCTCACGCCACGCAAGTTACCTTGCTCCCCTACACTGACGATGCATTAGTCAGTCGTCAACTATCTCTGGCTCCTTCCCCTGCCCTCCGAAGCGGCACGCGTGCCCAGTCCGGAATCAAGCCATCTTCATCGAAAGCTTGGACGCGTTCGCATCTGCAACCGTCATGCAAGGGCGGGTAGGGCCCACTTGTCGGAGGAATGAGCTTGCCATGAAGCTCGGCACAGCGCCCACAAGTCCTATCGTCAAGTACGGTCACCCATCGATCTAGCCAGAGGCGCTCCATCCACTCGTTCATATCCAGTAAGACTTGCTCGCTTGGGTTGCGTCAACCGCCTCTGATATGATCCGTACCGATGGCAAACTCCTATGCCGTTGTGATCATCGCGATCGAGGGCGATGCCGTCGGCAGATCTTGGCGATTCCAGATGCCTGTGCCGATTGGACGTGACCCCGAAAACCGCATAAGCTTGCCCGAAGACCCTCTTCTTGATGGGCTGCACACCCTCATCGGCAAACACAACGACCGTTGGAGTTGCGTCAACGTGAACCCACTTGCCTCGACCTATGTTGATGGCATCAAGATTTCGGATCGCTTCACCGTGATTCCTTCGGGCTCGGTTGTCCGTTGTGGACGCCAGGCCTTCTGTGTTGTCTACTGGGAACCGGGAGAGGAATGGGTGGGCAGCAAAGCGCATCGGATCGCAGAGGCTCTGACCTATGACCCCCGATCCGTCCTTGCCACCGCCCGCCAAATCGCTGGTCTTGATCCGCCACAGAATCCCTGATTGGGGATTAATCATCTAGGGAGTGAGGCTATATCTTTGGAGCAACAAACACATCCGCCGGGATCGCCTTGCCAACGACCGTAGGCCCATACGAGGAATCGAACGTCACGCCACCGGCAGTCGCCTTGGTCCGCAGGATATAGAACGTCTTAGCATCCACCCAGACCGTCTGCGTTCGTGTGTTGAGCACGAAGGCCTCCGCGCTGCCCACCTTCTCGACCTTGGCCCTCACCATCTTGTCGGCCACCTCCATCCCGTACAAGGGTCGGTTCAGCAGCAACGGTGGCAAGGTGCTGCCCGCCAGGCCCGAGATTCCTGCGATGCTGGCGATCCCCAGATCCGCGCCCTGCATCTTCGTCCACTTCCCTGCGTTGAACACCCAGCTGGCGTCGCCCAGAACCAGCAACTCGTACGGCGTCTCGAAGCCCGTGCGCCCCTTGACCCGGAGCTTGCCCGGCCTCTGGAACTGGATATCGGCGGTTGCAGGATAGCTATCCCCGGCCAGCTTGACCGAAACCGACAACGTGCCGGCAGCCAAGTAAGCCGCCTTGACTCGGCCAAGAACTTCGCCCTCCGTCAATCCGGGCGCCAGAACCAGCAGGGGCCAAAGGATGCTCACCATGGCCCTATCTTACGGCAACTGCCGGGTTATCCCCTCAGATGATTTCGAGCTCGTCCTTGCTCGGCAAAGCCGGGAACGGGGCGTGTGGCTCCTGCTGGTACCAGAAGGCCACGCTCGCAATGTCGTCTTGCAAGGGCAGGTAGCGTCCGCCCGAACGCCACCCGAGGGCCTGGATCGTCACCCGCAGATCATCCTCGAACCGGATCGGGTCCATAACGTGCCAGCGGTACATCCCGAAGCGCTGTTGCACCTGGTAGTGGCCGTCGCCCCGAATCACCTGGGGCAGCCCCGCGTAAGGAGTGCAGAACTCCTGGTACTCCAGCGTTTCCACCCCAAACTGGGTCTTGCCCTTCACGTCGAAGTCGTAGGACCCGCAGAAGTAGTCCTCCGTGCCGGTCCCGCAGACGGTCGGGAACTCGCCGTCCCCGTCCATGAAGAACTTGATCTCGCCCTCCCCCCACCAACCCGGGCTGAAGACTTCCCAGGCAAGATAGGTGCCGACGTACTGCCCTCGTCCCTTCACGCCCTCCAGGATCGTGTACATCCCTTGCGTTCGGAGCCGGTCCTCTCGCCGGAACTGGGCGTGGAAGTACGCGGCGGAGCGGGGAACCCGACCGAGCGCATAATTGATCTGGTAGTAAAGGACCATGGGATCGTCCGCCAGATTCTCCATTGTGACGCGCGCCTTCTTGCGGAACGGCATGGGCCAATAGCAGTTGAAGGCGCTCCCCGGGTTGATGCAGACCGCAAGCGACGACATCGCGACATACTTGCCCCAACCGCAGGCGAAGAAGTCCCCCACCGGGACTTCGACCGACGGGGTCGCTTCGCCGTCCCAGTAGAACCGCAGGATTGAGGTCCGCCAGTTCCCAGTGGGAGTCATCCAGATGCTCTGGATCGCGCCCGGCCCGTCGATTTCGCCCAGGGTGAAGGTCGAGCCGGCCTCGATCCGAACCGAAGGCGACACCTTCCAGGTGCGGCCCAAGTCCCGCGCCGCATTGGCGCCGGTACCTTCAGTGGCCATGCCCGCCTTCCCCTTCTCGCCGGTGAAATTCTCCGGGCTGATGGATCGGGACTTGGCCGAGGAGAGCCGAGGGAGGTCGCTCAACCCCCCGCTCAGTCCATCGAACCCGTCCGCGGCATGAGCGGCCGGAGTTGAACCGGAGACGAGCAGACTGGCGGCAAGCAACGCCACCCCGCGAGCGTAGGCGAGTGTCTTCATGCTTCCGCCCCTTCCAGCACGCGGTCCCAGGGCTTGCGCATTGCGCGCGGTTCCAAGCGGCGATTGGCCTCAGGGTCCGCCTCAAATCGTTCACGTTGAGGGTCCCAGGTCAGCTTGCGGCCCACCCGTGTTGCGATATCGCCCAGATGGCATAGAACATCGGCCTGCACCGAGTCTTCGATTGGACACACCGTCGGCCCGCGCGATCGAACCGCCTCCAACAGGTTGCGCTGGTGATGTTGGCTGCGCAGCACCCCTGCCACGTCCTTGCCCCGGGGTTCTTCGGCCAGGCTTGCGGGATGAGTCCGAACCGCCCCGCGATGCACACAGATCCAGCCGTCGGTGCCCTCAAACGCCGTGCCATGCCCCTCGATCCCCTGGTAGCGCTCCCGCCACTCCTTGACGTCGTTCAGGGCGTTCGCCTTACCCCACTCGTTGGGAGTGCCCTTGAACCGCAT
>JBGSIJ010000026.1:0-26781 GCA_041742595.1 Fimbriimonadaceae bacterium
AGACCATGCTGGCCCGGCGGCTCCCCACGATCCTGCCCCCGCTTTCGCTGCGGGAGAGCATCGCCGTCACCCGCATCTACAGCGCCAGCGGACACAACAAGGGCCAGGGCCTTGTCTGGGAGCGCCCGTTCCGCGCCCCCCACCACAGCGCCAGCCACCCCGCCATCGTGGGCGGAGGCAAGAATCCCAAGCCGGGCGAGATCAGCATGGCCCACCACGGGGTCCTGTTCATGGACGAGATGCCGGAGTTCGACCGGCAGGTGCTGGAGGCCCTCCGGCAGCCCCTTGAAGACGGCATCGTCACGGTAGCCCGCGTCACCAACACCCTCACCTTTCCCGCCGAGTGCATCCTGATCGGGGCCATGAACCCCTGCCCCTGCGGCTTCCGTGGCCTGCCGGAGCAAAAGTGCGTCTCGTCGCCCAACGTCTGCATGCGCTACGCCAGCAAGATCAGCGGACCCCTCATGGACCGCATCGACCTCCATCTCGAGGTTCCTCGCCTGAAGCCTGAGGAGTTGCTCAACGCCCAGCCCGGAGAACATTCGAGCGAAATCCGAGGGCGGGTCTGCGCCGCCCGCGAGCGCCAAAACCTCCGCCTCGGCGCGAACCGCGTGAACGCCAAGATGAGCCCCCGCGAGATCCGCGAGATGGTGGCCCTGGACCAGGAGAGCGAAGACTTCATGCGCCTGGTCATGGCCCGCATGAACCTCTCGGCCCGGGTGTTCGACCGGATTCTGAAGGTTGGGCGCACGATTGCCGACCTCGCGGGGGCCGACCACGTCGCCAAACCCCACCTCGCGGAAGCGGTCCAGTTCCGCGAAAGATCGCTCGACTAGGATCACCCCAAACCAAGACCAATCGGCCCGCCAGCGCCTGGGAGCACTCCGTCTCGTCGGGCGACTGCCGGACGAGACGGAGTGCGGGGATGGGTGGGGGAGGCGGTGGCGGGCCGGCCCCAAAACCACGGTTGACTTCGGACCATCCCGACAACCTATTGGTTGGAGATCCGCTGCCTGGACCAACCGGCAACTCTGCAAAGATGTCCCGTCCCGACGAAAACCTTCTGCGGACGCCGGGACGGGACGTAATTCAGCCAATCGCCCCCACCGGAACCTCCAACCGTCGGTTTTGCGTTAACCCGAAATGTACGTGAGGAAACAAACAAAACCATGAACAAGAGCTCCTATCTCTGGATTGCCGCCGCCGTGTTTGCGGGGGCTTTTGGCGCGATTCAGGCCGACCGGATGCTTCGCCACCGCGAGAACGTTCCGCAGCTGCCCATGCTCAACGAGTCCCGCGTGATCCCAACCGACTTTGAGGGCGCGCAGACGGGCGCCCTGTTCGACTTCCGCGCCGCCGCCAAGAGGGTCAAGCCCTCCGTGGTGAGCGTGGACCGGTTCGAGCGCTTCCAGCGTGGCTTCTTCGACCCCCGCGAGGTCGAGGCCGAGACCGGCACCGGCTCCGGCGTGATCATCGATTCGAGTGGCGTCATCGTCACCAACAACCACGTCGTCGAGCAAAGCATGTCCGAGCGCGACCCCAAGGTACGGGTCCGCCTCAGCGATGGACGTTCCTTCGACGCCAAGGTCCTCGGCCGCGACCCCCGCAGCGACCTCGCGGTGATCAAGATCACCGCGCCCAACCTCAAGCCGGTGGAGCTGGGCGCCAGCAAGGGCGTCGAGGTGGGCCAGTGGGTGCTCGCGGTCGGCAACCCGCTCGGGTTCGACAACACGGTCAGCGTAGGCGTGGTGTCGTCCCTCAAGCGCAACCTCCCCGTTGGCCGCAGCGGCCTGGTGGACGCCATCCAGACGGACGCCGCCATCAACCCCGGCAACTCCGGCGGCGCCCTCACGGACGCCGAGGGACGCCTCATCGGCATCAACAGTGCCATCGCCAGCAGCACCGGCCAAAGCGTGGGCATCGGCTTCGCGATCCCGGTAGACCGGGTGAAGACCGTGGTCAACGACATCGTGAAGTACGGAGAGGCCCGCTACGCCGGACTGGGCGTCAGTTACGAGCCCAAGTACGACGGCGCGCTCGCGAACCCCTACTTCCGAGCCCAGGTGGAGGAGCAATTCAAAGTCTCCAGCGTCCCTTCCAAGGGCGTGCTGATGCTCGAAGTCGGCTCCGAGCTCGCCAAGCTCGGCGCAAAGGCCGGCAGCGTCCTCCTCAGCGTCGACGGCGAGGAGGTCAACGGCAGCTTCGACCTCAACAAAGCCCTCGTCCCGAAGAAGCCCGGCGACACCGTTCGGGTCAAGATTTGGAACGCAGGCCAGATCAAGGAAGGGACCGTCAAGCTGGTAGAAATCCGCACGAGCCTCTAGGTCACACGTTTCTGGGATGCTCGATGGGTCCTCTTCCCCTTGGGAAGGGGACCTTTTTGCGTTAACACTACGCCCGTTTGAACCTAGCCAGAGGGGTGTACCGGAAAAGGGGGACCAGGAAAGGCGGGTGCCGGCAAACACACTGAACTCAGCTCAGGAATTTGCCCCTGGCTTGGAATCTCGCTATGCTCCGATCCGTACCTTTCGTCTCCACCCCTCGCGCAACCGTTGCGGCTACCCAAAGCCGAATGGCTTTTCTGGATGCCGTCCGAGGCATCGCCGCGTTGATGGTGGTGATTCAGCACGCGATCGAGCAAGTCTTCCCGGCCTACCTAGCCTGGTCCACCTCCCACGTCAACCTCGGCCAAGCCGGCGTTGCCGCGTTCATGCTGGTCAGCGGATTCATCATCCCGGTCAGCATGGAGCGAGGAGGCGACCTCGGCCGCTTCTGGGTGGTTAGGTTCTGGCGGCTCTACCCGCTCTACTGGACGATGATCGGCCTGATGTGGCTGTCCTACTCCGCGGGCCAGATCGACAAGAATATTCCTGCCTCCGCTTGGCTCGCCAACCTCACCATGTTCCAAGAGTTCGTTGGCCGGCCCCACGTGGTGGGCCTGTTCTGGACCCTGACCATGGAGATGGCGTTCTACATCTTCGTCAGCGTCGCCTTCCAACTCAAGGTTCTCGGCAAGTCTCAGGTGATCCACGGCGCCATGCTCTCGCTGGTGGCAGTGGCCGCCATCGCCGTGCCGCTCGTTCTCGGCCGACGGGTCCCCGGTGGCTACATGTTCCTCTTCTGTTTGATGCTCCTTGGAACCGTGGTCTACCGAGCGTTCTCCGGCGCGATCTCGTGGAGGAAAGCGGGCTGGTCGATCGCCGCCATGGCGGTGGTCGCGGTGCCAATCGCCTACGTCAACTTCCTTCTCTTCCCCCGCGTCGGCAACGAGTTCTCCATGGGCGCGATGCTCTGGAGCTGGCTCGCCGGCGCCGCCGTCTTCTTTGGCCTCCTCACCCTCCGCAACCGCAAGATGCCCAAGGCCGTCACGGAGCTGGGCGTGGTTTCCTACAGCCTCTACCTCATGCACCCGCTGGTCCTCACCTGGATGCCCAAGGAACTGCCGGGCTGGCTCTACGCCACGCTCGTGATCACCTTCTCCGTGGCCCTCGCGTTCTTGACCTACCGGCTGGTTGAGAAGCCCGCGCTGACGTTCTGCAAGACTGCGATCGTCGATGCCGTCGTCCCGACCGGCTGGTCGCGACGCGAGTTGCTGACGACCCGGCTTCAGATCTGGACGGTTAGCCTGGAATCGCGGCTTCGAGCCGCCTTCGGCGGCAACCGCACCGTTCCCGCGGGCCGATAGTCTCGCGTCGATGTTTCCTAACCGTTAATTTCGGCAATCCTGATTACGTTCGCCCCTCGGTCAACGTCATCTATGTTGAGCTGCGTCTTCCGCAGAACCCGCCATGCAACCACCCCAGTTGGACGGTCTTCCCCAATTCCTCGATGTGCTCCCCACGACGCTCCGCGAGCGGCTCGAACGCTCGGAACAGCTAGATGCCCTGATCGAGGTGGTGCTGGACTACGGGCGCCCCGCCGAAGCGCGCTATCGAGACCGAGTGGAGCGGATGCCGGACCACATCGTGTCCGCCGACGACATCGAGTTCGTGAACAAGCGCCTAGGCGACTTCGGCACGGACAATCGCGCAGGAATCGAGCGCACCCTCCATCGCATCTCCGCCATCCGAAACCGCCACGGCAAGATCGTCGGCCTCACCTGCCGGATCGGCCGTGCCCTCGAGGGCACGATCGACATGATCGACGACATCATCCGTTCCGGCCAGAGCATCCTCCTCCTCGGCAAGCCCGGCGTGGGAAAGACCACCAAGCTTCGCGAGGTCGCCCGGGTGCTGGCCGACGAGGCCGAGAAGCGGGTGGTGATCGTAGACACGTCCAACGAGATCGCCGGCGACGGCGACGTGCCGCACCCCGGCATCGGCTCGGCCCGCCGCATGCAGGTCCGCATCGCCGCCGAGCAGCACGCGGTGATGATCGAGGCGGTGGAAAACCACATGCCGGAGGTCATCGTGATCGACGAGATCGGCACCGAGCAGGAAGCCGCCGCCGCCCGGACCATCGCGGAGCGCGGCGTGCAGCTCATTGGAACGGCGCACGGCCAAACCCTTGAGAACCTGATGCTCAACCCGACCCTGGCCGACCTGATCGGCGGCATCCAGGCGGTCACCCTTTCCGACGCCGAGGCCTCCCGCCGAGGGACCCAGAAGACGGTGCTCGAGCGAAAGGCGCCTCCCACCTTCGACGTGGTGATCGAGCTTCTTGATTACGACCGCTTGGCGGTTCACAACAACGTGATGAAGACGGTGGACTTGATCCTGCGCGGCGTACCGCCGAAGCCGGAGATCCGGGTCCGCACCGGGGCGGGGGCCGTCGAAGTCGTGCAGTCGGAGCAAGTCCCGGCAGAGGAGCCAGAAGATCCCGCCTTCAACCAGCGCTACCCCTCGCTCAACCGGCAGCCGGCCCCTCGCACCATGGCGCCCGTCGCCCCCCTTGCCGGAGCGGATCCGGCTCGCCGCCCCGAGCCTAGGGCCAGCACCGGTCCCCTGCTCAAGATCTTCCCGTACGGCATCGCCCGCACCCGGCTAGAGCGAGCGATCCGAGAGAAGCGGGCGGCCGCCCACGTGGTCAACGACCCCAGCCAAGCCGATGCCGTGATGGCGATTCGGTCTACCTACCAATCGCGACCCAAGAAGATTCGCGACATGGCGGGCAAGCCGATCCAGACCGTGGTCGTGAAGTCCAACACGTTCACCCAGATCGCGGAAGCCCTCGACCAAATCCTCAACCAGGCAACCCAGGGCAAGGATCTGGAAGGCGTCGCCCTCGAGGAAGTGATCGAGGCGATCGAGGTGGTTTTGCAGACCGGCAAGGCGTTCGAGCTCTCCCCGCAACCCGCGACGATCCGGAAGATGCAGCACCAGCTCACGGAAAGTCGTCGCGTCGCAAGCGAAAGCGTAGGCGAGGACCCGAATCGGCGCCTGCGTATTTTGCCAACCCGCCTGGTATAGGCAAAAAGTCCCTTGCCATGAACCGGAATTTAGAGGACACTATGGGTAATCATGAGCACCTACCTCCGCCTGATGGCTTGCTGCGCAATGGGGACAGCGCTTCTCTCCGGTTCGTGGGCTCAAACCGACGCGAAGACTGCGCCTCCCGCGAAGTCGACTCAGATCACGGCCAGCGAGACCGCGACATTCCAAATGTCGCCGATCGACACCGCGAACTTTTTCCCTGCGATCGATAACACCTACCGATTTGTCCCCAAACAACCCAAGAACCCAGTTCAGCTGCCGGAGTTGTCCGGCATCAAAAACAAGCTGCCGGTCGGCCAGCAGCAGGACTTCAAGCGGATTGGCGAGGGAACCAAGTTCCCCGGCATCGCCGCCACCGGTTGGTATCCGCCGGACTGCGACCATGCCGTGGGACCCAACCACATCGTCCAGGTGGTGAACTCCAGCATCGCCATCTACCAAAGGAACGGCACCCAAGACCTTCAGCAGACGATGTCGACGTTCTACTCCGGGATGGGTGCGGGCACCTTCCTGTTCGACCCGAAGGTCATCTACGACCGCGTGAAGCAGCGCTTCGTGGTGGTTTGCCTCGAGCAGGCAAACAGTCCCACCACCAGCAAGCTGTTGATCGCCGTTTCTGACGATAGCAACCCCAACGGAACTTGGTACCGCTACCGGGTCGAGAGCAAGCTCACCGTCTCCGGCGTAGAGTACTGGCTGGACTATCCCGGTTTCGGTTACAACAAGGACGCTTGGGTGATCACCGGCAACATGTTCGGATTCTCCAGCGGCTTCGCCGGCGTCTACTTCGTGATCATCCCAAGCGCCACTCCCTCGACGGGCGGCGCCATGACGATCAAGTACCTGCGGGACAGCACCGGCGCTTCCGCTCAGGTTGCTGAGATGATCTCCGCTTCGGCAGACCGCATTTACGCGATCAGCCGCGAAGGCGCGACCAGCATGCGGCTGTACGCGCTTCAGAGCCTCACGGCTGCCACGCCGACCGTCACCTTTGCCAGCGTTACCGTGCCCAGCAACGCATCGCCAACCGTAGACGCCGCGTCGACGAACGGCCGAACCCTGGACTCCCTAGACGGACGCCTTTTCAACGTCTATTGGAGGGCAGGCCGCCTGGTGACCGCGCACAACGTGGACAACTCCGGCGCAGTTGGCTCCAAGTGGTACGAGATCGCAACCAACAACTACCCGTCCGCATCGGCTGCCACGCTGCAAACGGGCCTGCTTGGATCGTCGCACTCGCACATGCCGGCGGTCGCCTCGAATCTCAACGGCGATATCGGCGTTGTCTATACCCTTAGCAGCACCTCGATCACCGCGAACATCTCTGGTGCCGGTCGATACAGCAGCGACTCCCCCGGAGCGATCAGCATCGGTTACGGCTTTTACGGCAGCATTGGGGACAACTACGCGCTCGGACGCTGGGGCGACTACTTCGGGCTCGAAACCGACCCGAACGACGACATCACCTTCTGGGCAACCGCGATGAGGGTAGATGCCGCCAACAACTGGACCACGGAGATCTTCTCGTTCACCGTGACCCCGCCGATCAACTACCTTGCCCTCAGCAAGTCGAAGATTCGGAGCGGAGACAGCTTCAAGCTCACGTGCTTCCTCACGAACTACAGCTACAAGAACAACATGCCGGTGTACTTGACCTCCTCGAACCCGGCGGTGGTTCCGGTACCGTCTAGCTTCGCCATGCCTTACATCCAGTATCGTGCTGGAGCCGGCCTTATCGCGAATCGGGTGGAGAAGACCACTCCGGTGACGATCACCGCTCGGTTCGGTGAATCGTCCAAGTCCATCACCTTCAACGTCCAGCCCTAACGCCGGACCCTCGGCCAGCCCCCTTTCGCTCGCGCGGAAGGGGGCTTTTTCGTGCCCCGGCCCGAGTACGAATCCGCCTACCCTCCGGGCCGGTAGAGACAACCTTTACGCAAATCATACAATTCTGGTGCACACTATCTTGTCATGGGAATCAGTCGTCATTTAGCTTCGGCGCTGCTGTTCCTGGGGACGGTGCTGTCCGCATCCGCCCAGGTTCCTCAGAGCGTCACCATCGAGGGCGGTGTTCAGGAGACCGGAGTCAAGTCGGTTCGCATCGACACTCGGTCCTTCAGCCCCCAGATCGCGGTCTACGACCGCAGCATGAAAGAAAGAGAGCCCGAGAACCCCATCCGGTTCGATCGACGCAAGGGCGGTTCTTTGAACTCCATGCCCGTTGGCGGTCTCACCAGCGCCAACCGCGTGGCCAAGGACTCCCTCTTCCCCGGCATGGGTGCCACCGGCTGGCTGCCCGCCGACTGCGATATGGCGGTTGGCCCAACCCACATCGTCCAGGTCGTGAACTCCTCGATCGCGTTCTTCCAGAAGAACGGAACCAAGGACTTCGAGCAGGTCTCCACCACCTTCTTTGCCGGCACGGGCGCTACCTCGTTCCAGTTCGACCCCAAGGTCATCTACGACCGCATCAAGAACCGCTTTGTGGTCATCTTCCTCGAGCAGAGCGACTCCCCGCAGCTCAGCAAGATTCTCTTTGCCGTCTCCGATGACAACAACCCGAACGGCAGCTGGTACCTCTACCGTCTCGAAGCAAAGGACGGCACTTTCTGGCTGGACTATCCCGGCTTTGGCTACAACAAGGACGCCTACGTCATTTGCGGGAACATGTTCGGCTTTGCTGGCGGGTTCAACGGAGTGCGCTTCCTGGTGGTTCCGGCAACGCCCGTGCAGACCGGCTCGGCAGTGACCGTAAGCTACGTGGCTGACACCAGCGGCGGATCGGCCCAGGTGGCCGAAATGATCTCGCCCACCGAGGACAAGATCTACGCCATGTCGGATTGGAACACCTCGACCTTCCGAGGTTATGCGCTCCAGAACCTGACCACCACCCCGACCCTGACCTTCGCGAACTTCACGGTTCCGACGTTCGCCTACCCGTCTGGAGATGCCGCAAGCACGAACTCCAGGACTCTGGACAGCCTCGACGGACGCCTCTTCAGCATCATGTGGAGGAACGGAAAGCTCGTGACCTCGCACAACGTATCGGTCAGTAGCCGCGTGGCTTCCCGATGGTACGAGATCAACACCAACGGCTACCCGACCTCGGCCATGACGGTTGCGCAATCTGGCAACATCGCCACGGCGGAGCACATGCACATGCCGGCGATCGCCACCAACGGCGCGGGCGATATCGCCCTGGCTTTCACCCGAAGTAGCAGCGCGATTGCCGCCGATGTTATGTCGGCCGCCCGGGTGTCGACCGATGCCGCCGGAACGCTAGGTACGCCCGTTCTCATCGAGAACAGCACGGGCAACAACTACAGCTACAACCGCTGGGGCGACTACTTTGGCGTGGACGTCGATCCGACGGACGACAGCCTGTTCTGGGCCAATGCCATGAACATCATCTCGCCCAACAACTGGTCGACGAGCATCTTCAGCTTCCGAGCCACCACGGTTCCGCTGCTGACTTCGGCAGTGGTCTCGCCGGCCTTTGTCCGTGGCGGTTCGTCCGTCAAGCTGGTGGGCACCATCAGCTACGCGGCGCTCAGCAATATGCCGGTCGCCATCGGCGTTAGCGGACCCGGCGCAGGGCTCGTTTCGGTTGCGCCTTCCGCCACGATCCTCACGGGCAAGACCAGCATCACGCTGCCGGTTACGACCAGCCGAGTGGCTCGGCCGACGCCCGTGACCTTCACCATCACGGTCGGTGCCGTCTCCAAGACGGTCACCCTCACCCTCCGACCCTAACCTAAGGCCGGCACAACGAAGAACGGGGGCTCCGCAGACTGCGGAGCCCCCGTTCTCATTTCTGGGGGGCCGCTACTTCTCGTTCCCCCAGAGCTTGCCGCCGCCCTTGGCCTTGCGCCACTCGTCGCGCTGGCGGTGGAACTCCACCACACCGATCTCCGGCCGCGGTTTGCGCTCCTCGGCGGACGGGAACGGCGGGAAGGGCTTGCTGGGGATGGTTTGGTACCAGTAGGCAACGCTTGCGAGATCGAGCGTGAGGCAGTTCGCGTGGCCGTGCTCGATGCTGGCGCGGAGGCTCTTGGAAAACCGGATGGGATCCTCCAGGTGGTAGCGGTACACGTGGGTGCGGCCCAACCAGCCAAAGCGAGGCGAATCGTTCAGCCGACCCGGGGCGCGCGCGGTCCCGAAGTACGGGTGGCAGTAGTGCTCGTCGGGGCACCAGGACTGGTTGAAGTAGTCCTCGGTTCCGGTGCCGTGGGCGCTGCCCGGCCAGGGCTCGCCATCGACCAAGAACATGTCGTCGCCCTCGCCGTACCAGACCGGGGTGGGGCAGTTGATGTAGTAGTTGACGCCGACGAAGTGGCCGGTGCCTTCGGTCTCGCAGAAGAGGTAGTTGAACTTGTCGGTGGGGTTGTTGGGGAAGCCGCCAAAGATGCTCCACTCGTTCTCCACGTCTCCGCCGACGCCCACGTTGTCGGTCTGACCCTCGGGCTGGGTGAGTTCCTGGTGGTACCAGGCGTGGAACCGGCCCTGATCATCGGGGATGCTGGCGTGCTCCTCGTAGTCCAGGTAGTAGTAGAAGCAGTCCACGTCCTCGGATCCCTGGTTCTCCACCGTGAACTTGGCGCCGTTGCCGTAGGGCATGGGGAAGTAGCAGACCAGCGCGTTGCCCTCCTTCGGCGCGGCGGCCAGCGGAAGCGAGATGAAGTTGTACTTCATGCCCCAGCCCTGCCCAAAGAACTCGCCGATGGGCGCCTCGATGCTGGGATGCTCCTGCCCGTCCCAGTAGGCCCGTAGCACCAGGTTCCGCCGGTGCAGCTCGTCTCGGCTGGAGATCGTTACCCAGATGTGCTTGACGATGCCGGCGCCGTCCATCTCGGCGATGGTCACGGTCTGGCCCTTGGGGATCTGGATGTTGTCGCCGTTGCCTCCGGCGCGGTCGTAGCTGCTGATCCGCTTGGACTTGGCGGGGACGATCTGGGAGAGGTTGGCAAGAGGTCCGGCACTCATGGCTCGGACGTTACCCCGCACGCCCGTAGCATGGGCAGCCTGCCCATGCGTATCGCGGGCGGCCCGCCCGAGTCCGGACGACCCTACCGGAAACGGTAGCTTGTGCTGAACGGGATGCCAAGGAGCCAGGTGCGGATGGTGATCTTCTCGCCGTGCAGAGGGCTGCGGGCCATGCCCACGAAGAACCGGACGCTGGTGGTGCGGCCAGAAACCCCAACCGGCCCCGGCGGGACCAGCCAGGAGTTCGGCGTGTCCACCGTCATGATCAACCTCCCGGTCGGCATCCTATCGAACCGAGCGGTCACCCACATGCCCTTGGGCCGGCTCCCCAGCGAGGGCGAGATCACCAATGACCGCACCTTGGGCTGCGCAAACTGTGCGCCTAGGTCCCGGCAAAACACGTCGCTAGTGCCATTGGTGTCGCCAGAGACGAGGTTACTAGCGGGAGATTCAAACGCAACGTATCGCCCATCCGCGCTCGCGCTAGCCCTTTGAGACCAGTCATTCCCCTCCGCCCCGGACGTGGCGGTACACACCCGTGTAACCAAACCCGTTTGAAGGTCTTTGCAGAACAACTCCGGCCGGTCGTTGGTGTCGCCCGGCACGAGGTTTGTCGCGTCGGAATGGAACACCACGTAGCGTCCGTCGGCGCTGATCTTGGCGTCATCGGAAGCCCAGTTGCCCCTTTCGCCTGCCGCATTTGCGCTAACCACCGCCACCGCCCCGGTCTGAAGGTCTTTTCGGAAAACGTGGTGCATCCAGTCTGGCTCGGGGACGAGGTTTGACGCGTTCGAGTGAAATGCAATGTAGCGCCCATCTGCGCTTATCGAGGGCTTCCAGCAGTAGCTGTCTGCCTGCAAGCCCGAAGCGCCCGTGCTGACCCGCACCACTGCACCAGTTCGGAAGTCCTTTCGGTACACGTGGTCCACCCCATTTGAGTCGCCGGGCACCAGATTTGTGGCGGACGAAACAAACGCGACGTACCGCCCATCCGGGCTGATTGCTGCGTGGGTGCCAGAACCGCCATCCTGTCCCTGGGCGTTTTCGATGACCCGCCGGATTCCCCCGCTCTGGAGATCCTTCCGATACAACCTGTAAGACCCGTCGGTGTCGCCCTCCACGAGGTTTGTCGCGAAGGACCCGAATACCACGTAGCGACCGTCCGCGCTGATCACCGGCGCCTGGGACGACTCATCGGCCTGGATGCCCGCTCCACTTGCACTGACCCGCACCACCGCGCCGGTCTGCACATCTTTGCGGAAGATGTGGGAGCTCTCCGTGGGATCGCCGGCGACGAGGTTCTCAGCAAAGGACTCAAACGCCACGTACCGTCCGTCTGCGCTGATGGATGGCGAAGAGCTGTCCGGATTGCTCTGCCCACCGGTCGCGCTTGTGCTTGCTCGTACCAATGCGCCCGTCTGCAGGTCCTTGCGAAAGATGTCGAAACCCGTGCTCGTGTCGCTTGGATCGAGGTTCGAAGCCATCGACATGAATGCAACGTAGCGCCCGTCCGCGCTGATCACGGCCGATTCGGAGTATCCGTTGGCCCCCACTCCCCCTGCGGTCGTGCTGACCCGCACGATACTGCCCGGTCCGCTTTGCGCAAGGGAAGAAAGGAACGCCGCCCCCGCGAGCACGCCCGCCGGAACCCACCTGCAACACCGGCGCAAGCGCGCTAACCGCTCCATCCTTGCATCATAACCGGACCACCAGGCTTCAGCCTGCTCCTTACCAAGGGCTAGCGAAAAATTGTGCGGGAAGACGCCAGCTGAAGCGCCTCGGTCACTGGCCTCGAGTGCTAGGCCCACAGTCCTGGGCGGTAACCTAGAGCCTCCATCAGGAGACCAGGATGAAGAGAACAGCAAACGCAATTTGGACGGGCGGCCTGAAAGACGGCGAAGGAACTCTGAGCGTTCAGAGCGGGACTTTGAAGGAGACCAAGTACTCCTTCCGAATGCGATTCGAGGACGAGCCAGGGACCAATCCGGAGGAGCTGATTGCAGCGGCCCATGCGGGTTGCTTCTCGATGGCGCTCAGCGCCCAGCTTGGCGAGCGCGGGATCACCGCCGAGATTCACACCACTTCGGTCGTGACCCTGGAAGCCGGCGCCGTCACCTCAAGCGCTCTGACCACCACGGTCAAGGCGCCGGACGCGGACAAAGCCCTCATCGAGGAGGCCGCCCTAGCCGCCAAGACGGGTTGCCCCATCTCCAAGGTCCTGAACGCCGAGATCACCCTCGACCTGACGGTCGAGGCCTAAGGCAGGAAGCCGGGCCATGCGCCGCACCAAGATCGTTTGCACCCTCGGGCCCGCCGTGGCAAGCCGGGAGGGAATCCAGCAACTGATCCGCGCCGGCATGAACGTGGCCCGGCTCAACTGCTCCCACGGAGACTGGACGGAGAAGCGACAGTGGATCGCTTGGATCCGCGAGCTCTCCGCCGACCTCGCCCCAGTTGCCGTCCTCGTGGACCTGCAAGGGCCAAAGTTCCGTATCGGCAACCTCGCGGAGCGCCTGCTCAAGGCGGGCGAGGAAGTCACCGTCGGCCCCAGCGATACCGCCGACATCCCCATCCACCAGATGGAGATCGTCCGTGCCATGACCAAGGGCTGCCGCCTCCTCCTGGGAGACGGCGACATCGAGCTCCGCATCGGAGATGCCGAGGGCATCCTCATGCGCGCCACCGCCATCAGCGGCGGCACCCTCCGCTCGCGCCAAGGCGTCACGATCAAGAATCGCGTGTTCGAAGCCCCCGCGATCACCCCCAAAGACATCGTGGACATCGGCGAGGCCTGCGCCGCCGGCGCCGACTTCATCGCCCTCAGCTACCTCCGCAGCGCTGCCGACCACGCCCTCCTCCGCTACGAGGTGGACAAGTTCGACCCCACCATCCACCTCGTCGCCAAGATCGAGACCGAGGACGCCCTCCACGACATCGAAAGGATCACCGCCGCCTTCGACGCCGTCATGGTTGCTCGCGGAGACATGGGCCTCCAGATGGACATCGAAGAGGTCACCCTCGCCCAGAAGCGGATCATCGAGGTCTGCAACAACCAGGCCAAGCCCGTTATTACCGCCACCCAAATGCTGGAGAGCATGATGAAGTCGCCGCGCCCCACCCGCGCGGAGGCCACCGACGTGGCCAACGCTATCCTTGACGGCACCGACGCCGTGATGCTTAGCGGCGAAACCGCCGCCGGCGTCTACCCCGTGCAGTGCGTGGAGACGATGGCGCGCCTAGCCGAGCGGGCCGAGTCTTACCTAGACCGAGACCGCATGTACCGCCGCTACAAGGAATCCCGCAAGAAGAAGGCGGACCACACCGACGCGGTTGCCCACGCCGTCTGCGAGCTTGCCGGCCAGGTCAAGCCCAAGGCGATCGTGACCACCACCACCAGCGGGCAAACCGCCCGCCGGGTCAGCCGTTTCCGACCAGAAGCCCCCATCCTCTGCGCCACCTGGGACACCCGAACCGAGGCCCAGCTTGGCCTGGTGTGGGGCGTAGAAGCCCTTCGCGTGCCGATGCCCCCGGACGTTGAGACCAACATCGAAAACGCGATCGGCGCCTTCAAGCAGGCGAAGCGCTTGAAGGCGGGCGACCACGTCATTCTGACCTCGGGCGTACCGATCGGGCACCCCGGCAACACGAACCTGATTCAGATGGTGACGGTGAAGTGACCCGCACCGGCTGGCTGCTGGTGGTATCGGTGGTGGCGGTCCTCTTCGGGCTCTACCTCAGCCGCCGGCCCTGGCAGGTTTACGCCGCTCAGCGAGCGGACCGCTACGAGGCGCTGCAAAAGCTCAAAGAAGTCGAAGTCGCGCAAGCGGCGCTCACCCGTCAGAAGCTCAAGATGGAGTCGCCTCTCGGCCGCCAGGTGCTGGCCCGGGAGAAGGGTCTCCGGAAGTCTGGCGAGAAGCCGTTCCAGTTCGCCTCGCCCTTGCCATAGCCCATGACCACCCTCCTTATCGCCCTTGCCCTGAGCCAAGCTTCAAGCCCCCGGGTGGAACCGCCCCTCCGACGAGGCGACGAGTGGGCACTGGAGCGGACCACCCGCTGGGTCAATGCCGCGGAGGAGATCGACTTCGCGCAGGTCGAGCGCTTCTCCTTCGTCGTCACGTCGGCCAAGCCTTCGGAGACCAAGGTCATGGTCACGAAGGAGCTGATAGCCACCGTTATGGATGGCCAACGGGTGAATGCGGACCGGAACCCCAGCCCAGACACTTGGAGCCAAACCTTCGACCCCGCCAAGGCGGCCGCCATCGCTTGGGCCAAACCCCTGGACGCCACCGAGGCCCGCCTCAACCAGATGACGGTCTTCTGGCTCCCGACTTCTGGAGCATGGAGTCCCGCGAACCCTTCCAAGTTCGAGATCGCCCCGACTCAGGCTCGAGCAGACGGCGCCAAGGTCTTCTTCTCCGCGCCGGGCCTAGCCGCAACCGGAGCCTGGTCCGGCCGTAGCCTGGTTCGAGAACTTAAGCTGACGGCGTCCGATCAACCCCTGCAGGGCAGCAGCTTCCGCGGAAACCTCACTCTGGAGCTGAAGCTAGTATCCGAGCTCCGCAGTCCTAGCTGACGCAAAGACGCGGAATCGGCTAAGGTTATGGCGATGGGTTGGCTACGCTCCGTGGGAACTGCGGCGTTCTTGGTCGTGCTTGCCTCGGCGGTCGTGATCAGCGAACAAGCGACCAACCGGCAAAAGAAGAAGGAGCGGGTCACCGTTGTCTACTGGGAAAAGTGGACCGGCGACGAAGGCGACTCCATGCAGAAGATCGTCGACTGGTTCAACGAGTCGCAGGATCGCATCTTCGTGCAGTACCTCAGCATTTCCGGCGTCAACGACAAGACCCTGCTGGCGACCTCGGGTGGAAACCCCCCGGACATAGCCGGAATCTGGGGCGAGCAAGTGGCCCAGTTCGCCGACGCAGGCGCCCTAATGGACTTGACCCCGATGGCGGAGGAAGCCGGCCTCGACCGGAGCGACTACATCGGCCCGTACTGGGACATGGTCTTCTACAACAATAAGCTCGTGGCCCTGCCTACCACCCCTGCCTCAACCGCGATGCACGTGAACCGGAGCAAGATGCCGCCCGAGTACGACTCGCCCGAGGAGTTCCCCAAAACCATCGAGGAACTCGACGCGTTGGTCGACAAGGTTTCCAAGCGCTCCAGCGACGACCGGCTGATCCTTGCCGGCTTCCTTCCTTCCGAGCCGGGGTGGTGGAACTACGGTTGGGGCAAGCTCTTCGGCGGGAAGCTCATGGAGGGCGACAAGCTCACCATCGACTCTCCCGAGAACATCCGCGCCTGGACGTGGGTTGGGCAGTTTGGCAAGAAGTTCGGCAATCGGGAGGTCCAGGACTTCCAGAGCGGCTTCGGCAATTTCTCTTCCCCGCAGAACGCCTTCATGACTGGCAAGGTGGCGACGGTGTTGCAGGGCGTTTGGATGGCCAACTACATCCGGCTCTACCAACCCAAGATGGACTGGTACGCCGTGCCGTTCCCCTATCCGGCCGACCGACCGGATCTGAAGGGGAGTAGCTTCCTGGGACTAGATATCGTGGTCATCCCGCGCGGGGCGAAGCATCCGAAGGAAGCTTTCGAGTTCCTCAAGTTCGTGCAAAGGCAAGACGTGATGGAAAAGCTTTGCTCCATGCACGGAAAGAACTCGCCGCTCAGCAAGGTCTCGGAGAACTTCTTCAACACCCACCAGAACAAGCACATCCGCCTTTTCGATCAGCTCGCGCGAACGCGGGTGCCTTTGTTCGCCGACAAGCTCGGGATCTGGGCCCAGCTCGCGACGGAGCTTAACAACGTAACCCAGGAGATCAATCTGGGAACCAAAACGCCCGAGCAGGCTTTGCACGACGCCCAAGCCAGGCTGGACGGCCAATGGGAAGTCTACAAAAAGCAGGTGCTTGGCCGATGAAGAAGCCGATACTCACGCGGGAGGCGGCCACCGCCTTCCTGTTTGCCTCGCCCTGGATCTTAGGGTTCTTGACCTTCCTGGCCTATCCCTTGCTGGCCTCTCTGTACTACAGCTTCACGAACTTCTCGGTGTTGCGGGTCCCGAGCTGGGTGGGAATCTCGAACTACCGGGAACTGGCCGGCGACGAAGTCTTCCACATCGCCCTGAAGAACACGCTGCTCTACGTGATCGCCGCCGTGCCGCTGGGTTCGGTCATGGCAATCCTGCTTGCCCTTCTCCTCAACACCAAGGTCAAAGGCATGGCGTTCTACCGAACGCTCTTCTTTATCCCCTCGCTTGTGCCGATGGTTGCCCTGGGCGTTCTCTGGCTCTGGGTTTTTAACGGCGAATACGGTCTCCTCAACGAAGGACTCCGCGGCCTCGGCGTAAAGAGCCCGCCCAACTGGCTGGGCGACCCGCTTTGGGCCAAATGGACACTCATCCTCATCGCCATGTGGGGCTCGGGGAACGCAATGGTCATTTATCTGGCCGGACTCCAGGATGTCCCCGTCTCGCTTTATGAAGCCGCGGAGCTCGACGGCGCCAAGCTGGTCGCCAAGACCCGCCACGTGACCCTGCCGATGATCTCGCCGGTCATTCTCTTCAACGTGGTCATGGGGATGATCGGCGCCCTTCAGGTGTTCGCGGTGGCCTACGTCATGTTCCCCGGCGGGGCCCCTGCAAGGTCCACCTACTTCTTCACGACCTACCTCTTCGACAACGCCTTCAAGTACCAGCGCATGGGATACGCCAGCGCCATGGGCTGGGTCATGTTCTTGATCACGCTGGGCCTTACGATGTTGGCTCTGCGACTGTCCTCCAAGCACGTCCACTATGAGGCCATGCAATGAAGCAACGTAAGTTCGTCACCACCAGCCTCATCCACGTGGTTCTGATCCTGCTCGCGGCAGTCTTCTTTTCGCCAATGCTGTGGATGTTCCTAACCGCGGTCAAGCCGATCGGAGAAACGATGGCCTCCCCGCCCAAGTGGTGGCCCAGCCAGTTCCTATGGCAGAACTTCCCCGAGGCCCTCTCCTACCGAAGCAAGGAACTGGGCTACATCCCCTTCCTGGTTTACGGCCGCAACACGATCGTGCTGGCCATCCTCACCGTAACCGGCTCGGTTTTCAGCAACGCCTTGGTCGCCTATGCCTTTGCGCGGATGAAGTGGCCCGGCCGGGATCTGATCTTTGCGATCACCCTTGCCACGATGATGGTGCCCTTCCCGGTCCTGATGGTCCCAACCTTTTCGATGTTCAAGTGGCTGGGCTGGGTCGGGACGTTCCGACCGCTATGGGTTCCTGCGTTCTTTGCGAGCGCGTTCAGCATCTTCCTGCTTCGTCAGTTCTTCACGACGATTCCGATGGAGCTCAGCGAGGCGGCCAAGATCGACGGCTGTAGTGAATTCCGCATCTTCCGCAGCGTGGTTCTGCCTCTAGCCAAACCCGCACTCATGGTAGTGGCGTTGTTCACCTTCATGGGCACCTGGAACGACTTCCTGGGCCCGATGATCTACTTGGTGGACCAGGAGACGTTCACCTTGTCCCTAGGCTTGCAGGCCTACCAAAGCCAGCACGGTGGAACCCAGTGGAACCTGCTGATGGCGGCCAGTTGCGTGGTGGTTCTTCCGGTGGTGGTGATCTTCTTCTTCGCCCAGAAGCTGTTCATCCAGGGCATCGCGACCAGCGGCCTGAAGAGTTAGCCGCCGAGGTTCTGTCGGAGCTCGGACTCCGCCTCGTCCAGTTGCCGGAGTTCGCCGATGGCAAGGTCTACCGAGCGCCCGGCGGCGAGGTTCTCCCGTAGGTTCGGCGAGTCGGAAACCGTTTGGGTCCGCTTCTCGACTTCGGAAGCGAGCAGTTTCAGCTTCTCTGCCACCTGGCGGGCCGGCTCAAACGCGGCCGGCAACGGGCGGACGGCTTTGCGCGAGGTGAAGACGCCCTCGGCGATCTCCTCCGCGTAGTCTAGAAAGCCCCTGGACTCGACCTCCGCCGGCAGCAGAGGCCCGAACAAAAGCATGACCTCGTCCATCCCTTGGTCGGCGGCGCGGACGCACTGGTCGCGCACGTTCTGCAGATGGGGCGGGAGATCGTCGCGGTCCCAGTGGGGGCTTCCTAGCGCGAGCTGAGTGCGATGCCACTGGCGGGCGCACTCCTCGATCAGGGCGAGCGATGCCTCGTCCAGGTCTCGGTGGAGGCGGCGGCGCTCCAGGCAGTCGCTCATTTTCTTCGCGACCTCGTCCGCCCGTTCGTGCAGCAGGTCGGCATGGGTCTTGACCTCGTGCTTGCGGGCGTAGAGCCACCCGCCAACGAGGGCAAGGGGGGCCAGCACCCCCAGCAGGCCGCTCATGGCTCCCCGAGCCATGGCGATTACCCCGATCACGAAGGCAAGGCCGAGGAACACGAAGGCAGCCACCGGAGGTGAGGACAGGCTGAAGCGACGCCGCTCCTTGGCTTGACGGAGGTAGATGGCCAGATGGGGGTACTGGTCCTGTTTGTTGGATAGGAACATGGGCCTTGGGCGCGTGAGTCCCTAGTTTAGTACGCCGAGGGGGTTCCGAGGTTCAAAACCTTGCGTCTAGGCGGTTTCTCGCCAATCGGACGGATTCCCGAATCTTGCCTACCGTGGTATCTTGACTGACATGTCGGCAGACATCTTAGTGCGTGTTAAAAAAGTCATCGTCGAGGAGCTGAGCGTCAAGGAAGAAGAGGTCGTTGAGACCGCTTCGTTCACGGACGATCTCGGTGCGGACTCCCTGGACGTCGTGGAGCTCGTCATGGGTCTTGAGGACGAGTTCGGGATCGACATCCCGGATGAGGACGTCGGCGGTTTGAAAACCGTGGGCGATTCCGTAAGCTACATCACCACCAAGCTGGGATGAGCGAGAGACCCGTGCCCTCTGGGCGGGTAGTCGTCACGGGCGTCGGCGCGGTTACCCCTCTGGGTACCGGCGTCGACGTCTTTTGGCCTCAACTCCTGGCTGGTGTTTCGGGCGCTGCCCGGATCACCCACCTCGACCCGTCCGAATACACGACGCAGATCGGATGCGAAGTTAAAGACTTCAATCCCGAAGACTGGCTCGACAAGAAGGAAGCCCGTCGGATGGACCCGTTCTTGGCGTTCGCCGCGGCTGCGGCAACCCAGGCGATGCGGGACTCCGGCATCCAGGTCACCCCTGAACTCGCGGACGAGTTCGGCGTCATGATCGGCTCCGGTATCGGCGGGCTCGAGTTCCTTGGTACCCAGCACCGACGCCAGATCGAGGGTGGCCCCGGAAAGATCTCCCCCTTCCTGGTTCCCTACATGATCCCGGACATGGCCAGCGGCCTTGTCTCGATCATGCACGGTCTGCGCGGGCCTAACTCGTGCGTGGTCACCGCCTGCGCCACCGGCGCCCATGCCATCGGCGACGCCTATCACATCATCAAGCGCGGAGACGCAGCCGCGATGCTCGCGGGCGGCTCGGAAGCCCCCATCTGCGAGCTTGCCCTGGGCGGCTTCTGCGCGGCCCGCACGATGAGCACCCGCAACGACGACCCTGCCCGAGCCTCCCGCCCCTTTGACAAGGACCGGGACGGCTTCGTGATGGGCGAAGGAGCCGCCGTCCTCCTTCTCGAAGATTACGACCACGCCGTTCAGCGCGGCGCGAAGATCTATGGCGAGATCGTGGGCTACGGCATGACCGGCGACGCCTACCACATCACGCAGCCTTCTCCCGAGCACGACGGCGCGTTCCGAGCCATGAGGATGGCCCTACGCACCGCCGGGATCCAGCCGGGCGACATCGACTACATCAACGCCCACGGCACCTCCACGCACTACAACGACAAGTTGGAGACCATGGCGCTCAAGAAGCTCTTTGGCGAGGTCGCAGACAAAGTCGCGATCAGCAGCACCAAGTCCATGACCGGCCACATGCTGGGCGCGGCGGGGGCCCTTGAGGTTCTGATCTGCCTGCTCTCGATGAAGGACGGTATGGTGCCGCCGACGATCAACTACGAGACCCCCGACCCGGAGTGCGATATCGACTGCGTGCCCAACGTGGCGCGCAAGAAGGACGTTTCCTACGCCCTGAGCAACTCGTTTGGGTTCGGTGGCCACAACGCCACCATCGTCGTCAAGAAGCTCGCTTAGCGAGCGTGTCAGACTGATTCCATGCGGTTTCAGGACCAAGTCGTCGTCGTCACCGGGGCAAGCCGGGGCATTGGGCGGGAGATCGCCCTCCGTTTCGCGGCCGAAGGCGCCAAGGTGGCCTGCGTGGCCACCACCGTCGCGGGCGCCCAAGGCACGGTGGACCTCATCTCCGGCGGGGCCCAAGCCTACGCGGCCGACGTGAGCAGCGCGGAGAGCGTGGAAGCGCTCTTCGCTGCCGTCGTTGCCGACTTGGGAACCCCGAGCGTGCTGGTCAACAACGCCGGCATCACCCGCGACACCTTGATGCTGCGCATGAAGGACGACGATTGGGATCGCGTGATGGAGGTCAATCTCAAAGGCGCGTTCCTCACCACCCGCGCGGTCGCCAAGCTAATGATGAAGGCCCGCTACGGGCGGATCGTGAACATCAGCAGCGTGGTGGGACTCCACGGAGCCGCCGGGCAGGCCAACTACTCCGCCGCCAAGGCGGGCCTCATCGGCCTGACCATGAGCACGGCCAAAGAGCTCGGCAGCCGAGGCATCACCTGCAACGCGGTCGCGCCCGGGTTCATCGAGACCGACATGACCCACGACCTGCCCGCGGAGTTCCGCGAGCACGTCGCAAAGACCGCTCCTGCCGGACGGTTGGGCACCGGCGAGGACGTAGCCCCCGCCGTTCTCTTCCTCGCCAGTAAAGAAGCCGCCTACATCACCGGGCAGACGCTCACGGTCGATGGCGGCCTCATGCTCTAGGGCCTACCGGGGTGGAGGCACTGAACCGGCGCTCCGGGTTCGCAGCCACTCCACGAACGCGGGATCGTCCATCTTGGTGGGCTTCTCGTTGCGCCGTCGCTTGAACTCGGGGTCGGAAGGATCGAACGTCGCCTCCGGCTTGAAGACCCGAGGGTCCACCGGCACGTGCTTGTACGGCCGGTAGTCCGGCGTAGTGGTGAACATGTCGTGCAGCGGGGTCGCCAGCGCGTCGAACATGTTGTTCGGCCCCAGCCCGAAGATCAGGTAGATCGTTCGGATGATGCTCATGATGCTCGTGTGGTCGTTCGAAACGTAGCCCTTCTTGGCCCACGGACCCATGGCCAGGACGAAGCTTCGGTGACGATCCACGTGGTCGTCGTCGCCTCCGCTGTCGTCCTGAGTCACGAAGACCGCCATGTTCTTCCACTCGGGCTGCTGGGACAGGTACTCCACGATCCGTCCAAGCGCCAGGTCGTTGTCCGCCATGTAGCTGCACACGTAGGGAAAGCCTCGCGCGGGCGCGGGTGAACTGCCGTGGTCGTTGCAGATCGCGATGTTCAGGAACTTGGGGATCTTGCCGCCGTTCTTGGCCCGGTACTTCTCCAGGTCTTCTTTGAACCAGTCTGCGCGGGCGATGTCCGGGATGCTGTTGTTGTAGGCCGGGAAGTTGAAGTCCGTGTTGTCGTACAGGACTTTGGGCATCGGGTGGTTGACGAAGAAGACGGTTCCGGTTCGCGAGAAATCGTCCGGCTCGTCCGTTCCGGGAAGCTCGTAGCCTTCGCCGTAGTTTCGGAACGAGACGCCTCCGCGGTGGAGGTGCTCCCAGAGTGAGCCGTTCTCCAGGTAGTCCTCCGGGATGGGAGACCCGTTCGAGCCGAAGCTGACCAACCGGCCGCGCGCGTCGTTGGTCCGGCGGAAATCCCAGCCCGCGTAGAAGAGCCGGCTGGTCCATAGGCTTGGGTAGACGCCGTTCAGCCAGCGGTGGCCGTCTCCGCTCGCCTGCGGCTCCATGTAGAAGTTGTCGCTGATCGAGAACTGCTCCGCGAGGCGGATGTGGTTGGGCATGATCGGCAACCGCTCCGCCTTGCCTTTCTCCTTGATCCATCCCTGCATTCCAAACTCGGCATAGTCGGGTTCGCCCTTGGCTCCCTTGAGCCCGCCGAAGATCCCGTCGAACGTGTGGTTCTCCTTCGTGATGAAGACCACGTACTTGATCTGCTCGCTCGGCTTGCCGGGCAGGTACGGGATCGGATTGGGCGCGGTCGGAGTCTTGGACGCGACCTTGGCGGACGCCGGGATGCCGTTGTTGCGCAGGACCTCGGCGGTCCAAAGCTTAAGCTCGGCATCGGTTGGAATCTTCACCAAGTCCACCATGCCGGGCATGTCGGTTAGCCCGAAGCGCTCATCCCCTGCCAGACGGGGGGTTTTGCTGCCGCGGGGTCCCCGGCCGATGCCCTTCTGGGTTGCGATCGCAAGCTGCCCGCTTGGCAGCACGGCAACCTTCATCGGGAACCAGCCCGTCGGGATGTGGCCGAGGGTTCGCCCCGACTTGGGTTCGACGACCGCAACAGCGTTGAGTCCGCTCTCGCAAACGTACAGGCACTTGCCGTCGGGGCTCATGGCCAGGCCGCTTGGGATCACGCCGCGCAACCGAGACACCACCGGGCTCGGGCTCAGCTTGATCGTGCGCTTCAGCTTGAGGCTGCCCTCCGTGAACACGCTGATCGTGTCGTTGTTGGCATTGCTGACGAAAAGCTCGCCCGCATGGGCAAGAAGGGCGTTGGGAGCGCTCCCACCGACCGCCTTGCCGCCGTCCGCCACCGCGTGGATGAGAAGACCAGACTTCGCCTTCTGGGTTACCGCCGGCCGGCTGGCATCGCTAAGCGAGTACGCCCATACCGATTGCGCGTCCGGCGCGTAAGGGGAACCGAGGCCGGCGATGTCCCGCCCCTCCATCCGCTTGCCCTCGGTCGCCTCCTTGCTCGGGAAGCCGAAGGCCGGGTTGTCCATGCCAACCTTTCTGAAGCCAGCCTCTTTGGTATCCGGGACGAGGGTGTAGTCGAACAGACCGATGTTCGCGACGAAGAGTTTCTTTCGGTCCGAGGAGAGGGTCAAGGCGTAGGGCTCGCGGCCGGCGGGCACGGTTCCCAGCACCTTAAGGGTTGCCGCATCGATCGAGACCACCTGCTGAATGGCAACGTCGGCCGCGTAGAGAATCTTTCCGTCCGCCGAGAAGGCGAAGTCGTTGAGGTAAGCATCCTTGATGCCCGCCTGGGCGAGGGATAGATTCCCAATTGGCTCCCAGGTCTTGACGTCGTAGACGCCGAGCCCGCCTGAGTCGCCCGTGCTCACGAAGAGCTTTGAACCGTCTGGGGCAAACATCGCCATCGGAGCGACCGCCTTCTGGGCGATCCGACGAGACGAGGGCTTGTCCGAGCCCAGGTTCTCGAAGACGGTAAAGCCTCCGTCATGGACGCCCACCAGAGTGCGCCCGTCCGGACTGGCGGTCAAGTGCCAGAGATCATCCGGCGTATAGAGCCGCTTGCCTTTGGGGGTAAGGAACCGGCCGTTCGGCAGAATCGTGGTCCCGCCCGGCACAACCTTGGCGTACTCCCTCCCTGCCGGTGCATGTAGGTAGGGGAAGGTCGAGGCGCCACCCAGAAACAGGGCGGCCAGCGCAGGCGCAAGCATCCATGCAGTTTCACAGATGGCCGCCGACAATTGGTAGAGAGGTTAAGGGGCCTTAACGGCAGAAGGCGATTGAGGACTGGACCTAAGGGCGCTGATGCGTAGCCGGGCCGGTTCCCCAAAAGGCCCCATCCCGTTGCGCCGAACCACTTCCTGGTACGCAGCCATCGCCTGATGGACCCGCCCCATCCGCTCGCAAGCGAGCCCCCCGCGGAAGAGGGCCGCCTCCGTGTCTTCCGGCTTCGCCTTGGGGTCTCGAAGCACCATCTCGTACGTTTGCAGAGCCCCCGCCAGGTCGGCGCAACGCTCAAGCCGTTGCGCCAAGTCAAGGAGCTGGCCCGGAGCAAACGAGGCCCGCCCTTCGAGGCCGTGCACACAGCCAGAAATGCTCTGTGGAGGCAGGTGAACCAACATCTCCGGCAGCAGCCGCTGAAATGCGGCAACCGACTCGGGCTTGGGCCCGCCCGCCTCCTGGAGCCCACGGTGCATCCAGTGCAGGGCGAGCAGCGGGTCGTCGGGCCGAGACCCCGCCATCGCTGCCAGTTCCATCCGACTGAGGAGCGAGAGGTCCTTGGTCTCCGTGTAGGTGGCCTTGGCATCGCTCGCCATCTCAGAGTCCCGTATTGGCCGCAGGGCCGCCGCCATCACAAAACCGCCCAGCGCGCCGCCCAAATGGGCAAGGCGGGCCACCCCGCCCCCTCCGCTGGTAAGAAACGCCATGATCGCGTCGAAGCCCAGGTACCAGAGGCCAACCCCCCACATGGGCCACGTGAACACGCCGCGCCAGAAGATCCCGAACCAGTAGAAAAAGTCCATCTTGGCGTGCGGAAACATGTAGATTGCCGCGCCTAGAACGCCCATGATCGCGCCCGATGCCCCGATCGAGGGGATGTCGGGAGACGAGCCGCCTACCACGGCCAAGTGAGCCGCATCGCCGACAAACCCGCTAAGCAAGTAAAGCGGCGCGAACCTCCACGCCTTCAGCCGCCCCTCGACCGCGAAGCCGAACAGGTACAGGAACCACATGTTCCCGAGCAGGTGCAGGATGTCCGCGTGAAGGAAGAGGCTGGCGAAAGCATCGCCGAGGTTGAGGTCCGCCGCTTTCAGGCCGTACTCCTGGATGACCCCCTCTTTCGCCTCGAACCCGTTGGAGGTGAGGAAGAAGACGAAGGTGTTCACGACGATCAGCAGGATCGTCACGATCGGAAGGCTTTCCGGAGGATTCTTGCTTCGGTAGGGGAGAAGCATCGGCCTGGATTATGGCGATGCCTCCCCTCGCTTGGTTCTCTACTGCAGCTTGGCGGTGCGGACCATGCGATCGAACTGGGCCAAAAGTCCCTTTTCCAGCTTGCGCTCGGGGATTTTGACGCTGAGGGCCAGGATGTTCTGGACCTCGTTCTTGAGGATCACATAGCGCCGGTCGGCGAAGCCGTCTGCATCAAGGATCGAGAAGCTGCAGGCTTCATAACCCTGCTTGGTCTTGGAGATTTGGTAGGGCGTGGCGTTGCCCTTCTTCTCCCGCATGATGAAGAACAGGCTTGTTCGGTAGAGCTGCTCCCAGCCCTGCTTGCCACCGCCGGCGGCGGTCATCGCGGTCATCTTGCCCGCATTCGAAGTCATCTCTCGCTGGCCGAACGAGGTTTCCCGGCTGACTTCCCAGCCCTTCGGAACCTCCAGGCTGTAGCTGGGGGTCTCCACGCGGACGAAACCGTCCTTCAAATCAACGATTTTGGCGTCTCCGGGTCCGAGCACGAGGGCAATGGCAAGGCTAAGCATGCCCCTGTCTACGCGCTCGAACCCAAGTCGTCAGCTACTTCAGGCCGTCGGCCTTCTCCGTCGATTCCCAAGGGAACGCGGAATTGCCGAAGTGGCCGTTCTTGGCGGTCGGCAGGTACTTCATGTTCCAGAGGCCAAGGTAGTCGATGATGCCGTCCGGCGTCAGGTCGTAGGTGTCGCGAATCTTGCCCACAATCCGCTCCGGATCCACGGTCTCGGTACCAAACGTCTCCACGTTCACCGCAACCGGCTCCGCCACGCCGATGGCGTAGGCAAGCTGAAGCACGCACCGATCGGCCAAGCCCGCCGCCACCACGTTCTTGGCGATGTGGCGCGCCATGTACGCCGCGCTGCGGTCCACCTTCGTCGGGTCCTTGCCACTGAACGCGCCGCCCCCGTGAGGCGCCATGCCGCCGTAGGTGTCCACGATGATCTTGCGGCCGGTCACGCCGGTATCGCCCTGGGGGCCGCCGATCACGAATTTGCCCGTCGGGTTGATATGGAACTCGGGTTCGCCGTCCATGTACTGCTCGTACCGCGCGAGCACGGGACGGATGATGCGGGTCATGACGCTGGCCTTGACCTCTTCCAGATTCATTCCTTCCACATGCTGCTGCGAGAGCACCACGGTGTTGATCCGCACCGGGCGGCCGTCGGGTCCGTACTCCACCGAAACCTGGCTCTTAGCATCCGGGCGCAGGCCAAGGACGTCGTCCTTGTCGTTCTCGCGAACCAACCGGGTCTCGTTTGTCAGGGCGTGGGCGATCGCTAGCGGAAGCGGCATCAGCTCGGGGGTCTCCCGGGTCGCGTAGCCAAACATCATGCCCTGATCGCCAGCCTTGGTGTCTTCGGGATCTTCCCCTTTCGTTCCCTTTGCGATCTGGTCTGACTGGTCGTGGATCGCATTGAAAACCGCTATCGAACTGTAGAGGAACCCGGAGTCGTGGATGTAGCCGATATCCTTGACCGTCTCTCGCACGATCTTGTTGAAGTCCACCCAGCACTTTGTGGATATCTCACCAGCCAGGAAGCACATCCCCTCCGTGACAAGTG
>JBGSIJ010000027.1:0-29343 GCA_041742595.1 Fimbriimonadaceae bacterium
TGCCGGAGCCGGGCGGGCCGGTCATGAGCACGTTGTGCCCGCCTGCCGCCGCGATCTCGAGGGCGCGCACCGCGTGGCGCTGGCCTTTCACGTCGGCGTAGTCCACTTCGTAGTTGGGGAGTTGCTGTTGGGCAGACTCGACGAACTTGTACGGCCCGATCAGGAGGGAGCCGTTCATCAGCTCCACGAGTTCCAGGAGGGTGGCCACCCCGTAGACCTCCACGCCCGGGGCTACCGCCGCCTCGGCGGCGTTCTGGGCGGGGAGTATCAGCCGCCGAAAGCCCTGCTCCACCGCCATTAGGGCGACGCTGACCGCGCCGTCTACCGGGCGAAGGGCGCCGTCCAGGCCAAGCTCGCCGATCATCAGGGTTCCTTCCAGTTCAGAGATCGGCATCTGGCCGTCCATGGCGAGGATCGCGGCGGCGATCGGGAGGTCTAGGAACGGCCCCTCCTTGCGGATGTCGCCGGGGGCGAGGTTGCAGATGACCTTCTTGTTGGGGAAGGTGAGTCCAGAGTTGGTGATGGCGTGCCGGGTGCGGACCTTGGATTCCTGGACGGCGGCATCCGGAAGGCCGACCATCACGAAGCGGTCTTCGGTGGCGGCGGTCCTCAGGTCCACCTCGACCACGACCGGCAGCGCCTCGATCCCCAGCAAGGTGGCGGAATGGGCCTGCGCGATCATGCCGACTAGCTTAGCGCAGGCTTACTTCGTAAGGCGAATCGAGTTGTCGTCGATCGCGATGATCCCGTCTCGGTAGAGGGCTCCGATGAGCTTCTTGAACGCGCCTTTGCTGAGTCCGAAGCGCTTGTAGATCACCTCGGGGGGCGACTTGTCCGAGACGGGGAGGAATCCCCCGTTGTCCCGCAACTCGGCCAGCAGACGGTCCCGCTCGTTCAAAACGCCGTGGAAGCCCTGGGGCCGCAGGGAAACCGCGACCTTCAGGTCGTCGGGTCGGATTCGCTTGATGTAGACGGTTCGGACCTCGCCCACGCGGAGCGGCTCCACGATTTCGTCGGGGAAGAGGGTGCCGCGCACCCGGTTGTCCAGGATCAGGGTCGTCATTTGGGGGAGGACTTCCCAGACGATGCCGGTTACCGGCTGACCCTGTCGCATGTCTTCCGCTTCGGGGCGCACGAACTTGGCCAGCTTGGACGTGCAAACCAGGCGCTGAGAGGCTTCGTCGAGATAGACCCGGACCAGGTAGCTCTGACCCTCGCGCATGCGGGTGGCTTGCTCCTGGGCGGGGCAGAAGAGGTCCTTGTCGAGGCCCCAGTCTAGGAACGCCCCGACCCCGTTGATGGCGACGACGCGCAGGAAGGCGAACTGGCCGGCGGTCGCCTTGGGCTGGCGGAGGGTGGCAACCGGGCGATCCTCGGAGTCCGTGTAGACGAAGACCTCGAGGACATCGCCGGGGGCGGCGTCGCGAGGGCACTGGCCACGCGGCAGGAGCACGCTATCCTGGTCGTCGCCAAGGTAGAGGCCTTGGGGCATCTCGCGCACCACCGGGAGCTTCTGGATTTCGCCGATACGCACGTCTCCCAGTGTGACACTGACGTTGGCTCGGGCGAAGATTTTGGGTAGCGTCGGGCCATGCCATTGATCGCCGGAGCCGACGTGCCGAAGACCGGAGAAACGCCCGCCGGCTGGGGCCTCACCCGGTATCCCGCGGGAACCCGCGACCCGTTCCCGGCGCACTTCCACGACTGCGACGAGTGGTACTTCTTGCTGGAAGGCCGCATGCGAGTGCGCTCGGAGGGGCAGGAGTACGATATGTCCAAGGGGAGCGTGCTACTGACCAAGATGGGAGACGTCCACGAGATCCTGGAGGTCCTGGAGGACGCCACGATGTTCTGGCTGGAAGGTCCGCTGCGGGGCGAGATGCGTCCGGGGCATCTGCACCGCTAGGGCCAGAGATACACTGAAGGGGTGGCCGCCCGCACCCCCATGCTCCAGCAATACTTTGCGGCCAAGGCGGAGCATCCCGGCGTCGTGATGGCGATGCGCGTGGGGGACTTCTACGAGTTCTACGGGGAGGACGCGGTGGAGGCGTCGCGCGCCCTCGAGATCACCCTGACCGCCCGCGAGGACGGCCCCGGCAACCGGATCCCGATGGCGGGCGTGCCTTACCACTCGGTTGAGAAGTACCTAGCTCGGCTGCTTCAGCAGGGGATCAAAGTGGCGCTGTGCGACCAGTTGGAGGATCCCAAGCAAGCCAAGGGTTTGGTGAAGCGTGGAGTGACCCGCGTGCTGACTCCGGGCACCCTGGTGGAGGATTCGATGCTCTCCGAGGGGCAGAACAACTTCCTCGCCGCGGTCTGCCTTCAGAACGGGCGGGCGGGGCTGGCGTTCCTGGACCCTTCGACGGGCGAGTTCGCGGTCACGGAGATCCTGGGCGAGGTGGAGGAGCGGCTGGTTCAGGAGCTGGCGCGGGTTCGCCCGAGCGAGCTTCTGGTCTCTCCGGAGGCGGAGGCGTACGGCGAGATGGCCAAGACGGCGCTTCGGTCGAGCGTGACCGCCCAAACGCCGCTCTCCGCGGATCGGGCGACCCGGCGACTGCTGGACCAGCTTAAGGCGGGCAACCTCGGCGGGTTTGGGTGCGAGGACAAACCGTCGGCGGTGGTGGCGGCGGCGATGATCCTGGCCTACGCGGAGAAGAACGGGCTGATGCTCAACCACGTGGACAGCCTGTCCACGTATTCGGTGGACCGGTTCATGCGGCTGGACTTGGCGACGCGGCGCTCGCTGGAGCTAAGCCAGAACCTCGGGGACGGCACCCGGAAGTTCACGCTGCTAGAGGCGATCGACCAGACCCAGACCTCGATGGGTTCCCGGCTGCTGCGCCGTTGGATCGAGCAGCCGCTTCTGGACGCGCCCGAGATTCGGAAGCGCCACGAATCGGTGGAGCGCTTTGTCGGTCAGCCCATCATTCGGGAGGACATTCGGGAGGTTCTCCGGCAGCTTAGCGACCTCGAGCGCCTGACCGGGCGGGCGGCCACCGGCACCGCGAATCCGCGGGACCTTTCGGCTTTGCGGACGACCTTGTTGGCGCTGCCCTCGCTGGCGGACCCCTTGCGGCGAGTGGGAGTGGGCCGCATCCAGGAGCTCCGTGAGACGCTGGGCGACCACCAGGAGTTGGCGCTGATGCTGGACAAGGCCCTCGCTCCGGACCCGCCGATGACGGTGCGGGAGGGAGGCCTCATCCGGGCCGGGCACGACCCGGAGCTAGACAAGCTGCGCGAGCTTTCTCGGGACGGGAAGTCTTACATCGCGAAGCTTGAGACGGCCGAGCGGGCGAAGACCTCAATCTCCAACCTGAAGGTTGGGTTCAACTCGGTCTTCGGCTACTTCATCGAGGTGCCCAAGAGCCAGATCGAGAAGGTGCCGGCGGAGTACATCCGCAAGCAGACCACCGCCAACGCGGAGCGGTACATCACGGCGGAACTCAAGGACCACGAGTCGCTGGTGCTGGGAGCGGAGGAGAAGGCGAACGCGCTGGAAACCGACCTGTTCAACCGCTTGCGGAACCGCGTGGCCGAGCAAAGCCGGTCGTTGCTGCAGTCGGCGCGGGCGCTGGCCGAGGTGGACGTGCTTGCCGGGCTTGCCCACGTGGCTAGCTACGAGCGCTACGTGCGACCGGAGCTGGTTGAGGAGGACGTTTTCGAGGTGGAGTCGGGGCGGCACCCGGTGGTGGAGCGTGCCAACTCGGCCTTCGTACCCAACGATCTGGACCTTCAAGCCCCCGGGGAGGGGGCTCGGTGCCTGATCCTCACCGGTCCGAACATGGCGGGAAAGTCCACCTACCTTCGCCAAGCGGCCCTGATCGCGCTGCTGGCGCAGATCGGCTCTTTCGTTCCGGCCAAGCGGTGCCGCATCGGGGTTTGCGACCGGATCTTTGCCCGGATCGGGGCGAAGGACGAGCTTGCGCTGGGGCAGAGCACGTTCATGGTGGAGATGGTGGAGAGCGCCAACATCCTGAACCACGCGACCTCGCGTTCATTGGTGATCCTGGATGAGGTGGGCCGAGGAACCTCGACCTACGACGGTCTGGCCATCGCGTGGGCGATGATCGAGCACCTGGCGGCGGTGGGGGCCAAGACCTTGTTCGCGACCCACTACCACCAGCTGAACTCGCTGGAGGGGGCGATCCCGGGGATCGCCAACTACCGGGTGGCGGTGGAGGAACACGGCGACGAGATCGTGCTCACCCACCGGGTGCTCCCCGGCGGAACCGACCGCTCGTACGGAATCCACGTGGCGAGGATGGCGGGAGTGCCGGGCTCGGTGCTCGCAAGGGCGGGTTCGATTCTGGAAGAACTGGAGGAGCAGCGCACGGGACCGCAGGTTCCGGTGGCCAAAACAGAGCGGCTGCAGCTGACCCTGTTCGAGGTCGAGGAGCCCGCGGTGATGCGCGAGCTCCAGAAGGTGGATGTCAACCGCCTGACTCCGCTGGAAGCGCTGAGGTTGCTGGACGACTGGAAACGGAAGTTCGGCTAGCCTTCTCCAGCCGCCCAGTTTGGCAACGTGAGTGAATCGCGGCTAGAATGCCCCCATGCTTCTCGCCGCCGCAATTCTAGGTTTGAGTCTCGCCAACCACCAGATCGGGCTTCCTACGATCGCGGACGAGGCGAAGCCGATCCAGTACACCTGGGTGTTCTTCCGCTCTGGGACCCGCTCTCGCGAGTACACGAAGGAGGAACTGGACAAGATGCAAGCGGACCACGTCGGCAACCTGGGCCGCCTGGGCAACGCCAAGCTCTGCCCCTTGGCCGGGCCGACGGGCAACGCAGGGGACATCCGCGGCATCGTGGTGCTGACTCCTCGCACGGAGGACCAGCTTAAGGAGGACTTCAAGCCGGACCCGTTCGTCCAGGGTGGGCTCTTGAAGGTGGACGCCTTTCCGGTGACCTCGATTCCGGGGCTGCTTTACACGATGGACGAGCCTTTTGCGATGGACCAGCAGACGATCGTATTCCTGAAGCTGGCGGAGGGCAAGAAGCTGGCCGGGCTGGATGCTCGGGGACATCGCGAGTACTTGAGCGACCTGTGGAAGGCTCGCAAGCTCGGGTTCTACGCCACGGTTCCCAACCCCGAGGACATCCTCGCGATCCTGATTCTGCCGGTGAAGACGGATGATGAGGCGAAAGCCATCGCCGACAAGGATCCGCTCGTCAAGTCGGGGAACTTGGTGTGGGAGTCTCATCCGCAGTACTTCGCCAAGGGCGTCGTCCGCGTGAAGCCGATCGAGTAGCGCCGGTACGCTAGCAGGCCTATGCATACCCCCCTCATGGGCGCCCACATGCCCACCGGCAAGGGCCTTGGCAACGCCGTCCGGGCGGGCAAGGCCATCGGCTGCACGGCGGTGCAGGTCTTCACCAGCAGCCCTCAGCAGTGGCGGGCGAAGGACGTGGACGACAAGATGGTCTCGGACTTTGCGGCAGCGAAGGCGGAGACCGGGATCGAGGTGGTGGTCAGCCACGACAGCTACTTGATCAACCTCTCGTCTCCGGACGAGGAGCTTCGCGCGAAGTCGGTGGCCGGGCTATCGGGCGAGGTGTTGCGCTGCGCCAAGTACGGGATCGACCGGGTGGTGAGCCACATGGGGTCGTACAAGGGCGATACGGACGAAGGGCTGCAGCGGGTCGCCGAATCGGCGCTCGAGGTGCTGGCCCAGACCCCTGACTCGGTGACGATCCTGATGGAGACCACCGCCGGGCAGGGCAGTTCGCTGAACTCGCGGTTCGAGGAGTTGGCCCGGATCCTGGAGCTGACGAAGGGGCATCCGAGACTTGGGGTGTGCCTGGATACCTGCCATATCTTTGCTGCCGGCTACGATATCCGAACCGACGAGGGGTACGAACTGACGTTCTCGGGATTCGACGCTTTGATCGGGATCGACCGGCTGCGCGCCATCCATGCGAACGACAGCAAGAAGGGGCTGGGTACGCGGGTGGATCGGCACGAGGCGATCGGCAAGGGCGAGATCGGGCCGCGCGCCTTCGAGCGGCTGGTTCGCGACGAGCGCTTTGCGGCGATCCCGATCCTGCTGGAGACGCCGGAAGCGGAGACCATGCACGAAGTCAACCTGCAGACCCTCTGGAGCATGCGGAACCCATGAAGATTGCCGAGATCGTCAGCGTAGGAACCGAGCTTCTGCTCGGGCAGATCGTCGATACCCACGCCCCAACAATGGCCCGGCTTCTGGCCGAGTGCGGAATCGGGTGTCAGCGCAGGAGCACGGTCGGGGACAACTGGGACCGGCTGGTGGGCACCCTTCGGGACGCACTTTCGCGCAGCGACGTGGTGATCACGATCGGCGGCTTGGGACCGACGGCGGACGACCTCACGCGGGACGCCATCGCCGAGGCTCTTGGCGACAAACTGATCCGCGAGCCGGAGGCGGCGGCCCGCCTGGAGCGCTTCTTCACCGGGCGAGGCTTGCCCTTCAGCGAGAGCAACCTTCGCCAAGCGGATCGGCCGGAGAGCGCGGAGTTCATCGCCAACCCCAACGGAACGGCGCCCGGTTTGCTGTGCCGGAAGGGCGGCAAAGTGGTGATCGCGTTGCCGGGGCCCCGAGGGGAGTTCGACCCCATGGCGTTCGGACCGGTCAAGACCGTCCTGCAGACGCTGAGCGGAGGCCAGGTCATCCACTCGCGAATCCTGCGGGTTTGCGGGCTGGGGGAGAGCCATGTAGAGAAGGTCCTGGGGGCGATCATGGACCGCACCCAGCCCACCGTTGCGCCGTACGCCCACGTGGGCGAGGTTCATTTGCGGCTCACCGCCAGCGCGGACGACATGGCGACGGCAGACCAGCTCATCGATCCGGTGGAAGGCGAGATCCGCGCCATTCTGGGCGACCACGTGTACGGAACGGACGCCACGACGCTTGAGGCGGCGGTCTTGCAGGAGTTGAGGTCCCGAAACCTGACGGTGGCGACCGCCGAGAGCATGAGCGGGGGCGGCTTGGCGGAGCGCCTCACGAGCGTGCCCGGGGCTAGCGAGACTTTTGTTGGCGGGGTCGTGGTCTACAGCGGGCAGGCGAAGCAGAGTCTGCTGGGACTATCCTCGGAGGCGGTGTCCGACCCGGTGTCCGAGGAAGTTGCCCGCGCCCTTGCCGAAGCGGTGCGGCACAAGCTAGGCGCGACCTTCGGGGTGGCAGTGACCGGCAACGCCGGACCGACGGCAGACCGGGGCGGGAAGCCGGTCGGGCTCGTGTATGTGGCGGTGGCGGGACCGGCGGAGACCCGCGTTTCGGAGTCTAGCTTCCGGGGAACCCGGGAGGACGTCCGTCGCCGAGCATCCCAAACAGCGTTGACAATGCTTCGGGGTCAGGCGGTCCGTCCGGCAAAGCCGTGAAAGTCAACTCGCGACCTTCGAGGGCTTGCACGATCGTTAGCCAGCGCATGAAGTGGGTAGGGTCGGTGGCCTCCATGTTGAAGCCCAGGTTCATGTAGGTGCGAATCGCGGGAAGCCGGTGGTCGTCCGTGTTGAGGACGGCGTCCGGGTAGCCCAGCCGGCGGAACTCGTGGAGGGTGGCGAGGGTGGCCATGTAGCCCAATCGCTTGCCGGTGTGTTCAGGATGGGTGCCAACAAAATGTACGTATCCGCTTCCAGGGTGGGACTCCATCTCGGCCGCCGAAGCGGTGGACACCACCTGCCCATCCGTCACCACCACGAACATGGTGCGCACACAGGCGTTCTCGGCGAGGTCTCGAAGGACCCTCTCCTCGGTCCACTCGTCCTCGAAGGCGAGGGAAAGGGTGGCGGAGGCGGACGGTCCGTCGCCGGGCTGAAAGGGCCGTAACTCGTAGCCTTCCGGAAGAACGATCTCCGGGAGGTTATCAAGGTCCGGGCGGCGCATCGTAAGGCCGGTCAAGGAGGGGGTACTCATGCTTCTCAGGGTTGCGCAGGCGGCGAATCGAGGGTGACCGGCCGCTCGGCGGGGTTTCGGAAGTTCGGAACGCGGATCGGGACGCCACCGTTGGCGATCGATTGCTGGGAGCATAGCCCAGCGGCGGTCCACTCCAGGGATTGGTAGATATCGATGTCCGGGGGCGACCCGTCTCGCACGGCTTGGGCAAAGACGCGCGCGGTGTGGTAGTCCCCGCCCAGGTGGCCCGCCGCTTTGGCGGCTTCCAGGTGAGGCTTCCAGTCGGCGGGGAAATGCTCCTGGAAGTCGCTGAGAGGGGACCACTCGCGGTGCTTGTCGGTCCAGGAGACGCTCTTGTTCTCCCCGATCCAGACGCGGGGACCCACGCCGCCGCCGCGCCCGCTCTCGAACGTTCCGTGGACGCCTTGAAGGGAGTAGTAGGTCATCCCAGGCGCGTTGGACATCATGTCCAGGCGAAGCTTGATGAGCTTGCCGCTGGCGAGTCGGACGAGAGTGAGGGTGGTGTCGTCGTGGGGGTGCTCCGGGTCGGTGTGGATCCCGCTCCCGAGGCAGGTCACGCTCTCGATCCGCTCGCTGGGGTTGGCGGCGGTGAACCACTGCATGGGCGGGCCAAGCTCGTGGGTGCAGTAAGTGTTGCCAGCCGTGCCGACCTGCCAGTAGTAGCGCCAAGTGGGGGTTCCGTCCGGATTGTGATGGAGGAACCGGACGTCGTGGATGTACTCGCCTTCGCCAAAGTAGAGCTCGCCAAACAGGCCCTTGCGAGCCATCTCCCGAACGAGGATGTTGTCCTCGAAGTAGCAGTAGTTCTCGGCGAGCATGTAGGTTTTGCCGCTCGCCTTGACCGCGTCCAGCAGCCGCCAGCACTCCTCGAGGGTGACTGCGGAGGTGACTTCGCTAAGGACGTGCTTGCCGGCCTCAAGGGCAAGGATAGCTTGCGGAACGTGGAGATGCATGGGGCTGCCGATCGCCACCGCGTCCACATGGTCCAGCATCTCGGCGAAGCGGGAGAAGCCCTCGTCCACGCCGTGCTCCGACAGCTGCTCGGCCAGGGCGACGGGGTCGATCTCGCAGAACGCCGCAACCTCGACTCCCGGCACCGCGCGGAGCCCACGTACCATGCTGGCTCCGCGCCGGCCCACGATCCCAACTCTCAACTTGTCCATCCTCGGCTCCTCGCCCGGGTGCTAGTTGCGGGCGCCCAGGATCATGGCGTTCAGCAGGAGCTTGTGCAACCCGGGCCAGAGGGCCCGTTCCGAAGGGTCCTGGGTAAACACCGTAACGTGTCCGGAGCCTACCGGAACGAGTTGGGCCCAAACCGAGCCTCGCACCGCTTTCTCCGAGTCGTCGGGCCAGACCCAGCCCGAGAGCTTGGGCTTGTCGATATCGGCGACGGTGACCACCGAGCCCCCTTCCTTTCGCGCCTTGAAGAAGGAGTCGCCCTCGATCGGCACCGCGATCTCGACCTTGCCGTCCTTGACCGGGTAGCCGTAGCTCAGGAAGGATCGCGGGTCGATGTTGGCGCGGAACAGGGTTCCGGGCAGGGACTTGGCTCCGGCCACGGAATCCAGGCTGACGAAACCGGTGCCGCCCAGCGCCCAGCCGGGGCTTCCCAGGACGACGAGGGAACCGCCCGCCTGCACCCACTCGCGGAGCTTGGGAGTCACCGAGCTCCCGCCCGGGACCACGATGCAGGAGTACTTGGACAGGTCTCCGCCCAAGGCTTGGGCGGTGATCGGGGTGAAGGGGAGCTTGAACGTCTGCTCGAGCAGGTACCAAACGGACCCGAACCCGCTGGACTCGCCGGGACGCCCGAAGACGACGGCGATGTTGGGCTCGCGCAGAGTCTCGTTGACTTCCGAGCCGGGGCTGAAGCGGTCTACGCCGTCCGGGTAGGCGGTGGAGAGGGCGATCACCCGTACCTGGCGCTTCTCGGCGGCGGCGCGGATGGCGGCATCGTAACCGTCCTCGTTGCGGGCAGCCATGAAGAGGAAGGTTCCAGCGGCGAGGTCCAGACCGGCGACCTTGATGGGCTTGCGCGCCAGGATTCCCCGCACTCCCGTGCCCAGGACCTCGGCAACGGCAAGGATGGCGTCCTCGTCGTCGTACGGAATGGCGTAGCCCACGGCAGAGGCGGCAAAGCGCGGGCGAGGGGTCGGGTAGGGACCTTCCGGAAGTTTGGGCGCGGACTCACACCACCAGGCCGCAAGGCCGTGGGCGTAAGGGAGGGACCAGCCGGTGAGGTCGTAGAACTCGCTGCCCTCCGGTCCGGGGTAGGTTTCGCCCTTGGGCGCACTGGCCTCCTTGGCGATCTGGTTCTTCACGAAGTCCGGCTCGAAGGGCGTCTCCGGCTCTAGGAGGCCCTTGGCAAGCGCGCCTTGGGGCTGGGCGATGTCGATGACGAGGCTCCCGGCGGGGAACTCACGCTTGCCGGTTTCGCCGGACCAATAGTCGTGGGCATCGGCTTGGGTCCACGGGCGGGGCGAGATCGAGCTAACGATGCCGTGCCGATCTAGTTGGGTTTGGAGGCGGGCGAGGGCTTTGTCACTACCGGAGACCACCACTCGCTTGAAGTTGCCGGCGGAGGCGCCGGTGGTGGCGTCCTTCTTGAACTTGGCGTAGCTGGCCAGCAGATCGGCCTTGCGGTTCGCGGCGGCTTCGATGACCGCCAGCGCGGAGCGAAAGTGCTTCTCCGCGCCGTCCCGCATGGTGAGGCGGCTTCCGTCCGAGCGCGTTCGGGCGAGCATCCGACCTCCGTCGGTCTCGTGGGTCATGCCGATCGCGCCGCTTAGGGTGGCCCAGGAATCGAGGTAGCCCGGATAGTAGAGGTCGAAGACGTCCTTGACGAAGTACATCCAGCCCTGTTCGTCGAAGGCTTTGGCGGTTGCGCGCCCGAAGACGTCGGCCCACTGGTTGAGGCGGGTTCGGTCGACGTTGCCGTTGACCGACATCGGGTTGGGCGGGAAGAAGTAGTTCTCGGTCTGGCCGTGCTGGTCCACGTACACCTGGGGGTTCCAGCGCAGGAACTCGCGGACCTCTTGGCGGCTCTCGGCCTGGGACATGGAGATGCGGTCCCGGTTCATGTCGAACCGGTAGTGGTTCTGTCGTCCGGCACTGATGCTGGGGACGCGGGCTTCGTAGGCGTTGCTGTCCGCCGATCCCACCGCAATGGAGTTGGACCACACCACGTACCGCTCGTGCCCGTCCGGGTTGTAAACGGGGTTCACGATGACCACGACGTCTTCCAGCATCTTGCGGAGCTTAGGATTGCTGCTGGCGGCGAGGTTGTAGATGAGGGGCATCGCGGACTCAAAGGACGCAGTCTCGTCGCCGTGGATGCACTCGTTGATCCAAACGATGGCGGGGTTCTTCTTCGCGATCTGGGCGGCGTCGCCTTCGCCCCGAGCGAGCTTGCCGATCTCGGCGCGGATGCTCTCGAGGCGGTCGATGTTGGCGGAGTTGGAAATGGCGACGACCCGGAGGGGGCGGCCCTCCCAGCTCTTGCCGTAGTCGAACACGCGGACGGTCTTCTTAGCTTTCTCGGCGATGCCGAGGACCACGCGCTCCTGGTCTCGGTACACGGTATGGCGCTGCCCGATGGCGTAGCCGAGGATGGCCTCGGGGTTGGGGACAGCGGGGTCGTAAGGGCCGTTGGCGAAGAAATCAAACGGCTTGCCCGCCAGGGCGACGCCCGCGATGAGGCTCAAAAGCATGGGAGATTGTAGCCGCTCCTAACCGGAGGTTGGAGTGTTCGACTCTTGAAGCAATTCTGCAAGGTCCACGAGACGGATCTCCTCGTCGGTGATCTGCTTGACTCCGGCATCCAGCATGATGCGGCAGAAGGGGCAGCCTAGGGCCACCGTTTTGGCTCCGGTGTCCAGCAGCTCCTGGGCTCGAACGGCGGCGGGGCGCTGGTCCGGCGACTCGTCCATCCACATGCGTCCGCCGCCCGCCCCGCAGCACAGGGTCTTGGCGCCGTGGCTGGCAGGCTCGGTGACCATGGGAAGCAGCCGTCGGGGAGCGGCCGACTCTTGGTTCACGCGGGCCAGGTAGCAAGGGTCGTGGAAAGTCAGGCCGCCTTCGGTGGTTTGGGCGGGAAGGAGCTTGCCACCTTCGACCAGTTCCTGAAGGATTTGCGAGTGGTGGAAGACTTGGAGGTCTGCGCCGAACTCGCCGTACTCGTTCTTGAACGTGTTGAAGCAGTGGGGGCAGGCGGTGAGAACCTTGCGGACGCCGTACTTTTCAAAGGCGGAGATGTTGCCCGCGGCTTTCTCCTGAAAGAGGAACTCGTCGCCGATGCGTCGGGCGGGGTCGCCGGTGCAGGCCTCCTCCCGTCCGAGGCAGGCGAAGCTGACGCCCGCCTTCATGAGGAGCTGGGCAACCGCCTTGGTGGTGCGCATGGCGGCGGGGTCGGTTGCGCCCGCGCAGCCCACCCAGAAGAGGTATTCGAACGGCTGCCCGTCGCGGGCGAGGGGGACTTCCAGACCGTCCATCCACTTTTCGCGTTCGCTGGCGGAGGCGCCCCAGGCGTTGGAGGTGCTTCCAACCTGGCGGAGCATCGTCGCGCCGGAACCAGAAAGGCGGCCTTCGGCGACGAGGTTTCGGCGGGCGTCCACGATCAGGTCCACGTGGCGGATCAGGACCGGGCAGGCTTCCACGCAGGCGTTGCAGGTGGTGCAAGCCCAGAGGGCTTCCTCGCTGATGGCCTCGGCGACGGCTTGGCCGCTGTCTAGCGCGCCTCGGATGTCTTGGACCACCCGCTTGGGGTTGAGGGTCTTGCCCGCCTTGTGGGCAGGGCAGACCTCGGTGCAGCGCCCGCACTCCATGCAGGCGTCCAGCGACATCAGGTGCCAGCGCGAATAGTCCTGCGCGTGGGAGACGCCGATCTTCTCCGTCTGCTCGACCTCTTCCATGGAGATCGGGGCGAGGCGTCCCATCGGCTGCTCCGGCTTGCCCGCGGTGGAGGCGATCGCCAGCAGAATGTGCCGGAGGCGCATGCGGGGAAGCACGGCGATGAAGCCCGCGACGAGGAGGGCGTGGACCCACCACACGGCGCGGTAGGCGTCCGGTCCCATCGGGCCGATCAGGTCGCTGATCGCCTTCCCGATCGGGGCGGAGTTGTCCCACGGCTTGGGGTTCGCGGACATGCGGGCGGCCTCCAGCACGTAGCCGGTGAGCCCGAGCGAGAGCAGGAGGACCAGCGCGCCCATGTCGGCGGGGGCTTGGCTGATCGGAGACTTGGGTTGACGGCTGGCAAGCACCCGTCTGCCGATGGCCCAAGCGATGCCTGCCACGAACAGAAGCCCCAGGATGTCGAAGGTGAACTCGTACGCTAAGTAGTAGTTTCCGCGGTGGAACTTAACCGGACTGTAGCTGTCGATCGCCAGAAGGGTGGTAGCAAGGAGGAGGGAAAGGAAGCCGTAGAAGATCAGCAGGTGCATCGGCGCGCCGGAGCGCGGGCGGGAAGACCGGACCTTCTTCTGAGCCAGCACGTAGGCGCCCACGTTGCGCATCCAGCGGGCGGCGGCTTCTTTGGTGGGGAGCCAGTAGCGCCAGCCTTCGCGTAGCTCTCCCAAGGGCTTGCCGGTGCGCCAGAGTTTGCTTCGGCCCAGGACCTGATAGGCCGCGAAGGCGATCGCCCCAAAGATGAGGAGATAGAAGAGGGCCTTCTCGGGCCCGCTTAGGAACAGAAACTCTTCGCGCGTTGGGGTCATCGGGCACTCACCTTCGAGTTGGGGAGGAGGTTACCGCCCCGGCCCCGTCAAGCCGAGCCGAGCAAGGAGCCCGGCGTCCATGGCGTTGTCCACAATTTGGTCCGCTGCGGACAGATCGAGATGGATGGTGATCGGGTTGGGATAGGCGTAGACCGACAGTCCGGCCGCTCTGGCGGCGGCAACTCCGTTGGGGGAATCCTCCAGGGCCAGGGCAAGTTGGGGGGAGACGGAGAGGCTTTGGACCGCGGCCAGGTAGAGGTCCGGGTGGGGCTTGGCACGGGGGACGTCGTCCGAGCAAAGGATGCCGTCGAACTCTTGGAACAAGCCGAGCCGTTTGAGGTGCCCGTCTACCCACTCGTGCTTCGAGCTGGACGCCAGACCCAGCTTGAGGCCGGCTTCGCGCACCAGCGCGATGAGGGAGCGAATGCCGGGCCGGGCGTCGTCCTCATGGATTCGGGTCAGAAACCGGCGATGGTGCTCGGCGGCGGCAACCTCGGCAGAGACGCGCCCGGAAGAAAGGCGGGCGAGGATCTGGTGGGGACGCTCCTCGTGGGGCTCGGTGAGGCGGCCGACCATGTCCTTCCACCAAGCCTCTGGGAAGACGAGGTCGTGCTCGGCGAAGATTTCGTCCCAGAGCTGGACTTCGGGGGTCTCCGTATCGAGGATCAACCCGTCGAAGTCTAGGATCAGGGCTTGCACCCTCCTATAATGTCCTACCATGGGAACCGTCGCATTGCCGCGCCTGACCTCGAACCGCCGGGAGATCGATACCGATCCGGGCAAGTTCGGTTGGCTTCGGGACAGCAACTCCTTGCTTGGGAACCCGGAGGCTTTGCGCCGGCAGATGGCGGAAGACGGCTACCTCTTCTTGCCGGGTTTCTTTGAGCGAGAGTCCATCGTGCGGGTTCGCCGGGCAATCTGCGGCGTGCTTGCGGACGAAGGCTTGCTCGACCCGGTGGAGCCGGTCGAGAAGGCGATCGCTAGGCCCGGGATCGAGATGTACTTCCGCGCGGACATCGCCAACGGCGAGCCGGCGGGAGCGCTCTTGCGGGAGGTCATCTACGGGCCGAAGATCATGGCGTTCTTCTCCGAGTTCTTGGGCTCCGAGGCGATGCACTACGACTACACCTGGATGCGGGCGATCGCGCCGGGGGTTGGCACCTATCCGCATTGCGACGTGGTCTACATGGGTCGGGGAACCAAGGACCTCTACACCGCTTGGGTGCCGTTGGGGGACGTCCCGCTGGAGACCGGGGGACTGATTCTCAAGGAGGGATCCCACCGGGACGACGCCATCCGGTCTGGCTACTGCACGCTGGACGTCGATACCGCGTGCCAGAACCGGCCGGGGGAAAGCGAGCTCAACGCTGCCGGGTTCCCGGGCTTCGGCGCGCTTGCGGATAGCCTGGTGGACGTTCGCGAGGACGCGGGCGGGCGGTGGCTGACGTGTCCGGAGTACCGGATGGGCGACCTCCTGATCTTCAGCGTCTTCACCGTCCATGGCTCGTTGGACAACCACTCGCGAGAGATTCGGATGTCGAGCGACTCGCGGTACCAGCGGGCGAACGAGCCGGTGGACGAGCGTTGGGTGGGAGAAACGCCGCCCGCGCACGGTGGCTCGGTCGTTAAGAACATGATTTGCTAGCACCATGCTTGCCCCTCACCTTCCCCTCGCCCTCTACATGGCCGGAGCTTCCACCAGCAGCTTCGGGAAGATGGGCTATGGCATCCTCCGGTACTCCCCGAACCCGGTGGCCTGCGTAATCGACCCCGAGCATGCGGGGGAAGACATGCTGGCGTTGGGGATGTCTCCCCGGGCTTGCCCGATCGTGGCGTCCGTTACGGAAGCCGCGGCGCTTGGGGCCAAAGTCTTCGTGCTGGGGATCGCCCCGCCGGGCGGGCTGATTCCGGAGGACTGGAGACCCGCCATCGACCAAGCGGTTTCGCTGGGCCTCAGCCTGGTGAACGGACTCCACGAGCCCCTGGCCCCCCGCTATCCCAACTTGGCTACCGGGCAGTTTGTTTGGGACATCCGCCGCGAGCCGGCGGGACTGGACAACGGCACCGGCGCGGCGGCCCATTTGCCCAATCGCCGCGTGCTGATGGTCGGCACGGACATGGCGGTGGGCAAGATGACCGCAGGGCTAGAGTTCGCGGCGGAGGCACGGCGGCGCGGGATTTCCACGGGTTTCGTGGCTACCGGACAGATCGGGATCACGATCACCGGGGCGGGGATCCCGCTGGACGCGGTGCGGGTGGACTATGCCAGCGGCGCCGTGGAGCGCGAGGTGCTTTCCCACCGAGACGCCGAGCTGGTGGTGGTGGAGGGGCAAGGCTCGCTCGTCCACCCGGCCAGCACGGCCACATTGCCGCTGCTTCGCGGCGCGTGTCCCACCCACCTGATCCTGTGTCATCGAGCGGGGCAGACGACCTTGGCGAGGCCACCCAAACTCGCGATCCCACCGCTTGGCGACTTGATTCGGCTTTACGAGGACCTCGCCTCCGTATCCGGCACGTTCCCTCGGCCGGTCACCCTGGGCATCTGCCTCAACACCTCCCATCTCCCAGACGCGGAGGCGCGCGCGGCGGTGGAGGATATGGCCGACGAGGTTGGGCTGCCATGCACCGACCCGGTGAGGTTCGGCGTCGAAGAGCTTCTCGACCGGCTGTAGGCACAGACGCGGGTTGGAGTCCGCGCTCCGGGCTCATGGGGACGATATTGCCGGTACGATTCGCGCCATGGACGCCTTCAGCGCCGCCAAGCAGCGGATCGCCCAGCAGCCTCGTCAGTTCGCCTGGCCGCCCCCGGTGGGCACCAACCTCGATGCCTGGGGCGAGCAGGCTCGCGCGGCAGTGGCGGATCTGATCGGCGCCCAGGGCGCGCGCCCCGATCCCGCAGTTAAAGTGGTCTCCGAGCAAAGCCGGGACGGCTACCGTTTGCAGGAGGTCGAGTTCCGCTCCGCGCCGGAGATGGTGGCCTACGGCTACCTCCTGGTCCCAGACCGGCCCAACGGGGCGGGCCTGGTGTGCCTGCACGGACATGGGCCGGGGGTTGATCCCAACGTGGGGCTGGCTCCGGAGGATTACCAGCACGCTTTTGGGGTGCAGAGCGTGAAGCTGGGGTTCACCACCCTGGCGATTGAGATGCTCTCGTTCGGCAAGCGGCGCTCTTCGCCGGTGCCCGAAGACCCGGGAGCGTCTACTTGCCATCGCGATTCGACCGCGATCCTCCACCTGGGCGAGACCATGGCAGGCTGGCGGGTGAGGGACGCGAGGGCGGGGCTGGACGTCTTGGCTCAGACCGCCGGGGTGGACCCCGGACGGTTGGGCATTATGGGGATTTCCGGAGGCGGGACGGTTTCGCTCCTAACCGGAATCGTGGACGAGCGCGTCCAGGCCACCGTCACCAGCGGCTACTTCAACACGTTCGATGCCTCGATCCTGGCGGTGGACCACTGCGTGGACAACTACATTCCGGGCATGGCTCGACTTGCCGAGATGCCGGATCTGGTGGCGGCGCTTGCGCCCCGCGCGTTCTTCGCAGAGAACGGCACCCTGGACCCGATCTTCCCGGTGGAGGCATTCAGGGGAGCTTGCGCCAAGGCGCAAGCGATCTACGAAGCCCATCGGGCGGCGGACCGGTTCGGGTCCGAGATCTTCGAGGGCGACCACTTCTTCCACGGGGTCGGGGCCTTTCGGTTCCTGCAGGAAAAGCTCTAGACCTTCGCCGCCATGTGGTCGGGGGTAGGTTGGCGCTGGGCGAGTTCGAAGAGCGCGAGCATCATCACCGAAAGACCGATCAGGAAGATCGGGACCGTCTCGAGTCCGGACCTTTGGGCTACGACGCCAGCCAGGCCAGGTGTCAGGCCGAACCCGAGGGAGGCCGCGGCGACCTGGTAGCCGATGGCGTGCGGCGCATGGTCGGGGCCCAGCTGCTTCTGGGTGTTGACCATCAGCATCGCCCACAAGGGCGAGATGGCGAATCCGAAGACGCCCACCGCGATCGGCCCGGAGGCCGGGAAGGGGTTGAGCGCAAGAAGGACGGCGGCCGCGCAAGCCGTGATCAGACAGCTACGGACCAAGGTGCTGAGCGGGACGTTGTGGCTGAGGAACCCAAACGCGATCCGCCCTACGGTGAAGCTCCCCCAGTAGATGCTCACGTACTGGCTTGCGGCGCCGACCGGCACCTTCCGTGCCTCGGCGAAGAGGGGAAAGGCCCATTGGCCCATGCACATCTCCAGGCCAGTGTAGGCCAAGAACATGCCCGCCCCAATCCACACCAGCTTGAGGCGCAAGGTGTCTCGCCCCTTGACCGGCGTTTCCACGTGGGACTCCTTCTGAGCCATCCCCCAGTCCTTACGAGACGCGAAATAAAGGATGGCGCACCCCAAGTGCAGGCACCCTCCCACCGCGTAGGCGGCCCTCCAGGAGCCGGTCTGTGCGATGCTGGCGGACATCACGAAGGGGCCAATGGTGGTGCCTATCCCGAAGCAGGCGTGGAGCCAGTTCATCAGCCGTGGGCCGTGGTGGGCCGCGAAATAAATGTTCAGGCTGGTATCCAGCATGCCGCCACCTGCGCCAAGGACGAAAGCGCAAAGGACCGCCAGGGCCCAGGAAGGCGAAACCACATAGCCAAACATCGCCGCCCCAGCGGCGGCCATGCTGCAGGCGAGGACGCTGCCGACCCGAAACCGTCCGAGGAGCCTTCCGCTCAGGAGGCTGGCCATTACGTAGCCCGCCGTGCTGGCAGCAAGCAGAACGCCCACCGCGTCCAGCGGCTGATGGAAGGTGTCGCCGATGTACGTTGCGCCCGGCGGGCCGGTCCATGCCACGCCGAGAAACGCGCTCTGGATTCCGATCGAAATGAAGCTCAGGTAGGCGAAGGCCACGAGGACATAGGCTCGCGGCATCGCTAGTACACGCTCCAAGGCGTGGTCTTGGCCAGAGCGTCTTTGAGCAAGGCTTGAAATCGCCGGTTCGTCACTTCATAGGCTCCCAGCGAGGCAAGGTGCGGGTTCATGATCTGGGCGTCGAAGAGGGTGAACCCAAGCGCTCGGCACTTCTCCACCAAGGCCCAAAGCGCGACTTTGGAGGCATCGGTCTCCCGGTGGAACATGGACTCGGCGAAGAAGCAAGAGCCCAGGGCCACCCCATACACGCCGCCCGCGAGACGCCCGTCTTTCCAGGTTTCGCAGCAATGGGCCCAGCCTTGGTACGCCACCAGCGAGTAGACGCGGATGAATTCCTCGCTGATCCAGTTCTCCTCGGGTCGCAGGCAGCCGCGCATCACGTCCTCGAACGCGGTGTCGAACCTGATCTCGAAGGCGCCGCGCCGGATGGTTTTGCGGAGGCTGTGCGAAACGTGGATCCCCTCGATCGGGAAAAGCGATCGGCGCACCGGGCGGAACCACTCGATGACGCCGTCCTCCATGGTCATGGGGAAGATTCCTTGCGAATAGGCCTGCCGGATCGTCCACGGCGTTAGGGGCACGTTCTCCATGCGGCGCGTTCCAGTATTCACGATTCCTTGACACGCCGCACCCTTGCTCCTGGCTCATACTGTCCGCATGGAAATCAAACAACTGCTCCAGTCCCAGATCGAAGAAGCCGGCTACCAGCTGGAAAAGGTCCTCGAAGGCGCCGACGAATCGACTCTCGACCTCAAGGTCACCGCGGAGGCGATGTCGCCCCGCGAAATGGTTGAGCACCTGTGCGAGTGCTACACCGCCACCCTGAAGACAGCTGCCGGCGAAGCCCACGAGTGGGGAACCTACTCCGCGCCGGACATGACCACCGGACCCCTGATGGAGGAGTTCAAGAGCCTCCGAGCGTCCGCCGCCGCCGCCGTGCTGGCTTTGGACGACGACAAAGCCGCCGAGTTGGGCTCCGCGTTCGTGGTGGGCCACGACTTCTACCACGTGGGCCAGCTGGTGCTCGCCCGGCTGAAGGCCGACGCCAACTGGAACTCCTACAGCATCTACAGAATGTAGGGCCTCGGCTCACGTAGAATCTAGTCGATGCTATCCCGCCCAGACGCCAAAGGAAGATTCGGAGCTTATGGGGGTCGGTACGTGCCGGAGACCCTCATGCCCGCCCTTGAAGAGCTCGAGATCGAGTTCGACCGCGCCTGGGCGGATCCGGCCTTTCGCGCCGAGTTCGACCAGCTTCTGAGCGAGTACGTCGGACGTCCGACCCCGCTCACCGAGGCCAAGCGCCTCAGCGAGGAAACCGGGCTTCACGTTGTGATCAAGCGGGAAGACCTCAACCACACCGGCGCCCATAAGATCAACAATGCCCTTGGGCAAGCCCTTTTGGCCCGGCGCATGGGCAAGAGCCGCATCATCGCGGAGACCGGCGCGGGGCAACACGGGGTGGCCACGGCTACGGTTTGCGCGCTGTTCGGGCTGGAGTGCATCGTCTACATGGGCGAGGAGGACTGCGCTCGCCAGGAGCTGAACGTGTTCCGCATGAAGCTGCTGGGCGCGAAAGTGGTCCCGGTCTCGAGCGGAACCAAAACGCTCAAGGACGCCCTCAACGAGGCGATGCGGGACTGGGTGACCAACGTTCGGGACACCCACTACATCATCGGCACGGCGGCCGGACCCCATCCCTACCCGTACATGGTTCGCGAGCTTCAGCGTGTAATCGGAGACGAGACCCGCGCCCAGTACTTGGCCCGGTATGGACGAACTCCTGATGCCGCAATCGCCTGCGTGGGCGGCGGATCCAACGCGATCGGGTTCTTCGCGGGGCTCTGGAACGACGAAGGCACTCGGCTCATCGGCGTAGAAGCAGGCGGCCACGGGTTGGCTTCCGGCATGCATGCCGCGCCGCTCTCGGCGGGCTCGCCGGGGGTCCTCCACGGCAGCTTCAGCTACCTGATGCAGGACGAGCACGGTCAGGTGATCGGGACCCACTCGGTTTCGGCGGGTTTGGACTACCCCGGCGTCGGAGCAGAGCACTCGTACCTGAAGGACACCGGCCGCGCCGAGTACCTGGCGGTCACCGACGACGAGGCGCTGGCGGCGCTTCAGTGGGTCGCACGGCGAGAAGGGCTGATCTGCGCCTTCGAGACCGCCCACGCTTTCGCGGTCCTGAGGAATCGCGATCTGCTTGCGGAGGGCACCCGGGTAGTCGTCAACATGTCCGGTCGGGGTGACAAGGACATGCCGGCCGCAGCTCGGATTCTGGAGCTCTAGGCCGGAAGGCCCCCTCCGTTTCGACACCGGCCCACCATCCCGCTAGTACCGGATGAAGTCCCGTACCGCTTCCACTTGCCCGAGTTCTTCGATCTCCGCGGGGCCGGGGCGCTGGGGTTTGTCCCGGTCGCAGGCCACGAGGCAGAGGAAGCCTAGCTCCTCGCCGCGGGTGGCGCGGAACTGGTGCCAAGTCAGCGGGGGGACCCGCACGATGTCGTGCATGCGGATCTCGGAGACTTCGTCTCCCACCAGAACCTGCCCGGAGCCCCGCAAGACCATGACCAGGTGCGTGTGCTGGTGCCGTTCCAGAGTGGAGTGGCCCTCCGGCTGGATCTCGAAGTAGCGGAATTCGGTGCCCATGTCGTCCCCGCCCGGGAAGAGGGTCTGGCGGGTGATGCTCTTGAAGTGGGTGCCGGTTTCCTTGTAGGGATGGATATCCACCCCTTCCCAGGTGTAGCCCTCGCCGCGCCGTCGGATCATTTCAAGCACCTCATGGGCGGAACACGTACTTGAGCCCTACGCCTTGCTGGAGGTCGTCGAAGGTTTGCTGGCCTTGGTCGAGGGTCCGCTCCCCGCTGAGGAGGGGGGAGAGGTCCAGTCGGTGGTCGACCAGCCAGACGCGGGCGGCAGACACCGCGCGGGTGCCGAAGTGGAACGGGCTCAGGAGCGAGATCTGATCGTAGTGGACGCGCTTCGTATCGAACCTTGCGACGGTGCCGCTGGGGCATCCGCCGAAGAGCATGACCTTGCCACCGCGCCGGACAAAGTCCAGACTTCGCTCCCAAACCTCAACGTTTCCGGTGCACTCGATCACGACGTCGAAGCCGCGGCCCTCCGGCAGCGTGATGTCGTTCAGGAAGCTGGACATGGCTCCGAGTCGCTCGCCGACGTCGAGCCGGCTTCGGTTGCGTCCGCCGAGGGTGACGCTCTCGACCCCCATCGTGCGGAGCGCCGCCACGAACATCAGGCCGATCGCGCCGGGGCCGATGACGAGGACCCGATCGTCCGGACGTACGTGGAGCAGTTCGATGCCTTGGGCCACGCAGGACAGGGGTTCGAGCAGGCTCGCCATGCCGAAGCTGAGTTCGGCGGGTTTGTGGAAGACGTTGAGCCGGGCGATCCGCTCGGGGATCAGGAGGTACTGCGCGTAGCTGCCCAGCACTTTGGTGGACATGATGCTCTCGCAGAGGTTCTCCTGGTCGTGGTCGCACCAGAAGCAGTTCTTGCAGGGCGCGGAGTGGACGCCCATGATGGCGTCGCCGACCTGGAACTTTGCGCCCTCGCCGCCGGCCGCGACGGTGCCGGAATACTCGTGGCCCAGCACGCCTGGCATGGGGATCTGGGGATGGCCGCGCAGGTAGGCCTTGAGATCGGTGCCGCAGGTCGTGGCGGCCTCCACGCGGACGAGGAGCTCGCCGGGTCCGGGCTGGGGAACGGCGGTGTCTCCGTATCGGAGCACGCCGGGCGATTCGAGAATCAGGGCCTGCATGCGTTCGGGGATCGCAGCTTGGGCAAGGGGTTGGGTGAGGGTTCGGTTCAAAACGGATCCTTGATGTTCGTTCAGATGCCCGCGGGGCGCGCTGGTAACCTCACCGCATGCCGACCGTCGACACCCAGGTATGGATCCAGGCTCCGCTCTCCAAAGTCTACGAGATCGCGAAAGACAGTCGCTCGTTTCCCGAATTTATGAAGGACGTGGTCTCGGTGACTCCCGTCGAAAGTTCGGAAAATCGCTTCGTCTCCGACTGGGTCGGCCTCATCCCCCAGTTCATGCTCAAGGTCCGGTGGCGACAGGAGGACCTGTGGAACGACGCCGACCACACCTGCCACTTCAAGCAGCTTCAGGGCGACTACGACATGCTGGAAGGGGTTTGGACCTTTACGGAGCAGGACGGGCAGACCCTGTTTGCCACCCATCTGGACTACGAATACAACGTGCCGACCCTGGGCGCGCTGGTGAAGAAGGTCATCCACCACATCGTGGTCAAGAACCTGGAAGGGATCAACGAGGCGATCAAGAAGCGCGCCGAAGCCGCTTGAATTCCTGGTCGGTGAGGACCCGGTAGGCGGGTTTTCGGCTTCTCTCGAATGCTTCGCTGTGGTCCCACGCGGGGTACCCGCGCGGCTTGGCTTCGGTGTCTAGGCGCTCCCATTCGGCTCGCGTGAGTTTGCCCAACGGGCGGGAGGTTAGCCTCTTTCCTAACTCTGTCCACTCCTTGGTGAAGCGGTCCCGGTCGGGCCGGAACGACTTTGCCGAAGCTACGAAGGCGTCCAGCAGCTTGTCCCTGTCCCCGCCCGCGGTGCGGTAGGGCCGTAGGTTCAGCCGGCCCAGCTTACCGTCCGGACGGAGCGGGACCCAGAGGGGCTCACCTGGGTTCGGCTTGGCGAGGGTGTCCCACTCGCGGTCCATCCAGGCTCGGGGACCGTCCAGAGATCGGATCGCGTGGTCTCCGCCTTGGGTGGCGTGGAACAGCCACTTGTAGGCGTCCTCTATCCGGGTTTCGGGATCCTTGCGCCAGGCCCCGACGGAGAAGTCCAGCAGCGTGGATTCGGCGAGGCAGGCCAGAGCGAGAAGCGGAAGCATTCGCCTACGATAGCCCAAGTGGGCCAGGCACCATAATGGAATCAAGATGACTCCAACGTCGCAGGATTCTTTCCCGATCCGACGGATCGACCACGTGCGCTTTTACGTGGGCAACGCGCGCCAGAGCGCCTACTTCTACCGGCAGCTTCTGGGCTTCAACGTGATCGGCTTTCACGGGCTCGAGACCGGCCTCAAGCACGAGGTGGACTGGCTGCTGGAGCAGAACGGGATTCGGTTCCTGTTCTCCGCCCCCGTCCGCCCCGGGCACCCGATCGCAGAGCAGCTGGCGATCCATGGCGACCACGTGCAGGACATCGCCTTTGAAGTGGACGACGTGGACTGGGCGTACAACGCCGCGATCTCGCGCGGCGCGGAGTCGGCGCGCGAGCCGTACTCGCTGACCGGTCCGGAGGGCGAGGTTCGCATCGCGAGCATCCACACGTACGGGAACGTGCTCCACACCTTCATCAACCGCGACAAGTTCAGCGGGTTGTTCCTCCCGGGCTTCGAGGCTCGCGACGAGCCGGGCGTGCCCTTGGGACTGCTGGAAGTCGACCACATGGTGGGCAATGTGGAGCTGGGCGAGATGAACCGGTGGGTGAAGTGGTATGAGGACGTGCTTGGGTTCAAGCAGCTGATCTCGTTCGACGACAAGGAGATTTCCACCGACTACACGGCGCTGATGTCCAAGGTCATGCAAGGCGGCGACGGGCGCGTAAAGTTCCCGATCAACGAGCCGGCGGCGGGCAAGAAGAAGTCGCAGATCGAGGAGTACCTGGAGTTCTTCGGCGGGGCGGGCGTGCAACACATCGCGGTGCGTACCGACGACGTGGTGGCGACGGTGAGCGAGCTTCGGCGGCGGGGCATGCAGTTCCTGCGGGTACCGGGAACCTACTACGACGAGCTTCCGGCGCGGGTCGGGAAGATCGACGAGGACCTCTCCAAGCTGCGCGACCTGGGAATCCTGGTGGACCGGGACGACGAGGGCTACCTCCTGCAGATCTTCACCAAGCCGATCACCGATCGGCCGACCCTTTTCTTCGAGATCATCGAGCGCAAGGGCGCCAAGAGCTTCGGCAAAGGGAACTTCAAGGCGCTGTTCGAGGCGATCGAGCGGGAACAGGAGCTGCGCGGGACCCTGTAGCGGTTCGGGCCGCCGCCGCCTTGCCCACCCAACCCCGTCCCGATTTCGCGAGAGCGAAGTCGGGACTCCCGCGGCGCCGGCCCGTTTGGATCCTAGGTGGCCCCGGTTCCAGGGCTTGCGCCCTTCGCTACGTTGGGTCGCCCCGTTGGGGCTGCCTCCGATGCGGCGCGTTGGGCGCTGGCGCTGAGTTCTGCGACCCCCTCCGGGGTCGTGTGGGTCGGCGGCAAGCGTCCGGGGGTCTTCGACCGCCCGGCTAAGGTCTGCCATCCCGTCCGGGATGGGTTGGCCGCGAAGTTCGGGCCCGGACACTCTAGGCTATCATGGGCTTCGATTCGGGGGCGACCGGCTGGACCCCGGGAGCATCCTCCCTAGCCACTCGCTGCGCGGGGCCGCGCCGAGAAAGAGGCCAAGTTCTTCCACCCCGGATGGGATCGAAGAACTTGGCCTGGGCGTAAAGACCCCTGGTGGCTAGCGCCCCGATCCCCGACCCGGTCAGGAGTCGCAAAATCAACCCTAGCCGGACGTCGCCGAATCACCCAAACCTGGAGCCAAGCGTTCGGCCCAGGCAAGTGGGTTCGGTTTTGCGACGGAAACCCAAGCTCGCGTTCACCGACGGCGCCGCTTGGCGACGGCCGCGAGGCCGAGGCCAACCAGCGCGAGGGTAGCCGGCTCCGGGACCGCTTCGTAGCGCAGCGAGTCGTAGCCGATATTGGAGTCGGGGTTTCCGTTGTTCTGGTCGTATTCGTAGACGATCACCTTCGCGATGTTGGTGTCGCTGACGATTCCCCAGAAGTCCGAACCGCCGCTCCAAGGGCTGTTCGAGCCGATGGGAACCCCACCCGAGTACAGGACCTGGTCCTGGTCGTCGAAGACGTCGATCGCGGTAAAGGAGAAGCCGTCGCGAGACTGCGACAGGTGGTCGAATCCAAAGTAACGGGTTCCGCTGGCAAAGGCGATCTGGAGTCCGTCGTTCTCCCGGATGTCCGGACCGGGCACAAGCTCGGCGCCGCCCGGAGATAGAACGTTCTCCCCGCTCGTGGAGGGCAACGTGAATCCAGACAGGTCATCGAAGCCCGGGAATCCGCCGGGGGTGGAGAAGGTGTCGGACGCTTTGACCACGATGAGGTCTCCGCCCGTGGCGGCAAAGGTCGCTCCGTTGTAGGTCTGGGACCCGATATTGGTGCCCGACCCGATCGAGTCGAAGTCGAGCGCGATGCTAGACGTACCGGCCGCACCGACGAAACCGGAGAGATCGTTGGAGTACACGGTGACGGACGCGGGGGCCACCGTTACGAGGGCGGCGGTCGCGAGCGATGCAAAGAGGAGGCGCATGGTCGTTTCCTTGGGGCGCGCCTGCGCCCTAGGGTCAGTCTTGCCGGGTGGGGCGCTCCCGCGACAGTCCCCACTTTGGGGGAACGCCAAAGTGCGCACAGGCCCACGGCTTGGCCAATTCGGCCAAGCCCCCCGGGCCGGATCGGTAGACTCCCGGGGGTGAGCGACGCCCGCACGTTTGGTTTTGAGACCCGGATGCTTCATGCCGGGCAGGTTCCCGATCCGTACGTGGGGGCGCGGGCGGCGCCCATCTACCAGACCACCTCGTACGTGTTCGAGAGCGCGGCGCAGGCGGCGCACCTCTTCGAGCTCAAGCAGTACGGGAACATCTACTCCCGGATCAGCAACCCGACCCACGCGGTGTTCGAGGAGCGGGTGGCCTCGCTGGAGGGCGCCACCGGAGCGGCGGCGGTGGCGAGCGGGATGGCGGCGGAGTTTGGGGTGTTGATGACCCTCCTCTCCCCCGGAGACCACGTGGTGGCTTCGTCCCAGCTCTACGGCGGGACCCTCACCTTGCTGGCCCATACGATGAAGAAGCTCTCGGTGGACGTGACGTTCGTCAACCCGAGCGACCTGGAGGCTTGGGAAGCGGCGTTCACACCCAAGACGCGCGCGATGTTCACCGAGACGATCGGCAACCCCTTGGGGGCGATCTCGGATCTCGAGGCTTTGGGCGCGCTCGCCAAGGCCAAGCGGGTGCCGCTGATCGTGGACAGCACCTTTGCCACCCCCTACCTGTGCCGTCCGATCGAGTGGGGCGCAACCCTCGTCGTCCACTCCGCAACCAAGTTCATCGGCGGGCACGGCACCAGCATCGGGGGCGTGGTGGTGGACTCGGGCGACTTCGATTTTTCGCGCTATCCCACCATCGCCGACCCCTCACCCAGCTACCACGGGCTTCGATTCTTCGACACCTTCGGACATTACGCCTTCCTGATGAAGCTTCGGGTGGAGACGGTTCGCGACACCGGAGCTTGCCTCTCGCCCATGAACTCGTTCCTGCTGCTGCAGGGCTTAGAAACGCTTTCGGTGCGGATGGATCGGCACGTGCAGAACGCGCTGGCGGTGGCGCGGTTCTTGGAGGGTCATCGCAGCGTGTCGCTGGTGCACTTCGCCGGCCTGCCCAGCCATCCCCACTACGACCTGGCGAAGAAGTACCTGCCCAAGGGCCCGGGCGCCGTGCTCTCGTTCGAGCTGGCAGAGAGCCTGGGCGACCCTCGGGAGGCGGGACGAAAGTTCATCGAATCGCTCCAACTGTTCTCGCACCTGGCGAACGTTGGGGATGCCAAGTCGCTGGTGATCCACCCGGCTTCGACGACCCATCAGCAGCTTTCGGACGACGAGATGCGCGCGGGCGGGATCACGCCGGGAATGATTCGGCTCTCGGTCGGGCTGGAAACGACCGACGACCTGCTCTGGGACCTCGACCAAGCCTTGTCCAAACTCTAGGCGGGAACGACCCAGAGGTGCCGGGCGACTTCGGCGCCCACCGTCCAGGGCTTTCCATCGACGGTGAGGTGGATCAGGGAGTCGATGGCGGTTGAGCCTAAGGCCTCGAACTCGGTGCCGGGGAGCAAGCCCATTTGCTCCAGGTGCTGGAGGAATTCGACGCGCTCGTCGGAGATTCGGTAGACGCGCAACCGGCCCGGCTTGGCGTCGCCGAGGCGGGTGCTGGGATCGGGATCGTCCGCATTCACCGGGTTGCCGTGGGGGCATCGCTTGGGTCCGCCCATCTTGTGGTTGATCTTGTCGATGATGTCTTCCGAGATGTAGTGCTCCAGCTTGCAGGCCAGCTCGTGGACATCGTTCCAAGGCAGCTCGAGGTGGTCGACGAGGAAGACCTCGAGGATGCGGTGCGCGCGGGTGAGCTGCTTGGCGATCTTCTCCCCAAAATCGGTGAGGCGGATGCCTTGGTAGGGGGTGTGCTGCACCAGGCCAAGCTCGGCGAGCTTCTTGATCATGGTGCTGGCGGAGCCGGCGCTCACGCACATGTAGGTGGCGACCTCGCCGGTGCTGACCCGGTCGACTTCCATTTGAAGCCGGAATATGCCCTCGACGTACTCCTCCACGCTCTCGCTGAAAGCGCGCTGGGTCTTATGCTCGTCCCCCGGCCGGCAGGAGGCAGGAACACGGAGGGAGATGTTCTTCGCGGGCATCGGTCAAGTATACGGCGGCCCCTTGCGGATGCCGTTGTGCTACTTTCTGCTGATGCCGTCCGCTCCCCGAATCGTCCTCGCCAGCGCCTCGCCGCGACGGCAACAGCTGCTCTCGGAGTTGGGGGTTAGCTTCCAGGTGGATCCGGCCCACGTGGACGAGGACGCGCTGACGGTGCCGGACCCGGTGGAGACGGCGGAGAGCTTGGCCCGCACCAAGGCGCTCTCCGTAGCGGCCCGGCACCCGGGTGCGCTCGTGATCGGGGGCGATACCGTGGTGGCGCTGGACGAGATCCAGCTCTCGAAGCCGGCCGACTTCGAGGACGCGGTGCGCATGCTGCTTCTGCTGCAGGGCCGGAGCCACCGGGTGATCACGGGGATCAGCCTTCAGGGCCCCGGCCTGGACCAGACCTTCCACGATGTCACCCGGGTGTTCTTCCGCCCGGTGTCCGAGGAGGAGATCCGTGCTTACGTGGCCACCGGGGAGCCGATGGACAAGGCGGGGTCCTACGGGGCGCAGGGCATGGCGGCCACCTTCGTGGATCGGCTGGAGGGGTCGCTGTCCAACGTGGTGGGTCTGCCGCAGGAGAAGCTGGGTCCGGAGCTAGCGCGCGCGATCGAGCGCCTTTCGGCATAGCTCGGCAAGCTCGGGTTCCTTCAGGGCTTGGGCGGAGGCGAGGAGGATGCGGAAGGACTCGCCGGAGGGATCGAAGCGGGCTTTTCGTCCGATGAACGGGGCTAGGAGGGCGACCACGGAATCGTGCCTGCTCTCAGATTGTCTTTCCTTCGCCAGCGCGATTCGAAGCGCGGCGTAGCCTCGCGAGTAGCGCGAGACGAGAAGGAGGATCGCCAGCACGGTGCCCGCGTCGAGGATGGTGGCGAGGCCTTGCCCGGTGCGAACGCCCGAGACCGAGATCGCGAGGACGTAGAAGACGAGAACCAGGAAGCACGCCCCGATGAGCTTGAGCCAGTGGCGACGAAGTCGCTCCTCGGTTTCGGGGTCCAGGGTGTAGGAACCTCGGATCACGGTCCGCGTTTCCCGAGCATCCAGAGCAAGGCGGGCGCGCCGAGGATGGCGGTGACGACGCCCACTTGGATCTCGCCCAGCCGGGCCGCCGCGAGGTCGGCGAGGCACAGAAGGATTGCGCCGATTCCCATCGCCAGGGGCATGGATTTGCGCCAGTCCACCCCGGCCCAGAGCCTTGCCAGGTGGGGCGCGACGAGGCCGAGGAAGCCGACGATCCCGCAGACGCCGACGCAGGAGGCGGCGAGCACGGACCCGGCGATCAGGAGGACGGCCTTGACCCGCCCGGCGTCCACGCCGAGGCTGC
>JBGSIJ010000028.1:0-30227 GCA_041742595.1 Fimbriimonadaceae bacterium
CGTCGGCCACGTCGTCGGGCCGCGGCGGCTCCGCCAGGCCAAGGATGCGGGTGACCATGAACTGGACTTGGCGCTTCTCGGCGTTGCCCACGCCCACCACCGCCTGCTTGACCTCCGGCGGAGTGATCTCCGTCACCGCCAAGCCTTTCCGGCCCGCGCACAACATCGCCACGCCGGCTGCCTTGGCCACATCGAGTGCGGTTGTCTTGTTCGCGGCGAACAGCACCCGCTCGATGAAGAGGCATTCGGGACGCGTCTCCTCGATCAGCTTCTGAAGCCGCTCGTCGATCTGAAGGAGGCGGTCCGCCACCGGGCCGGGCGGCGTATCGATCAGGCCGTACTCGACCGCGCTCAGCTTGGAGCCGATGCGCTCGACCACCGCAAAACCCATCCTGCCGATGCCGGGATCAATGCCAAGCACGCGCATTCTACGCGCGCTTGAACTTCCGCAGAAGCTCGTCCGTGGAAAGGGTCACCGTGATCGGGCGTCCGTGGGGGCAAAGGTAAGGGTTCTCCGTGTAGGCAAGGTCCTGGATCAGTTTCTCCATCTCAGCGTGGCTCAGCGGATCGCCGGCCTTGACCGCCATCTTGCAGGACGAGGTGATCCATATCTGCTCCCGAGTCGGGGCCAACTTGCGTGAGACGGAGTTCTCCACCAACTCCTCGACGAGATCTTGCAGGACCCGGAGCGGGTCTTTGCGCCGAATCGCGGCTGGGACGGCGCGTACCAGGTAGCTCTCTCCGCCAAACGGCTCCAGATCGAAGCCGATCCGCTCGAGCTCCGGCAACTTCTCTCGCAGCAGAATCGCTGCCCGGCGATCCAAAACCAGAGTTTCCGGGGTCAGCAGGGGCTGCTTCTCGATCGCGGTACTGCTCTTGAGGCCGCACAGGTACTCGTAAAGAATCCGCTCGTGGGCTACGTGCTGGTCTACCACCACGATCCCCTTCTTGGTCTCCGCCAGGATAAACGAGTTCATCGCTTGGCCGATCACGCGGAGCCCATCGAGCAACTCCGCGAACGGGTACCGATCCGGATGGAGTGCGTGCGGTGGGTAGGCCGGCGGGGCGGAAGTTTCGGCAAGCTGCGCCTCGATGCCCAGGGGCGCCTGGGCCTGGAAGCTCAGGAGCCCGCCGTCGGGGCCCGGCGTCCAAGGCATCCGCACATCGCCTCCGCCAAGGGGGGCGCCCGCGTACCCTTCGATGCTGGCCAGCGCTTCGTTCGCGGCGGCCACCGCCTGGGCGCTCGGGATCATCCCGTGGTCCATCAAGGCGGACTTTATCGCCACCCGGAGAGCATCGAAGGCCGCGCCCTCGTGCTGGAACTTCACTTCGCTCTTGGTCGGCGACACGTTCACGTCCACCCGGTCCGGCTCCGCCTCGATCATGAGGGCGAGGATCGGGAACCGACGCTCCGGAGTGATGTCCCGGTAAGCCTGGTCTAGGGCGGCGGTCAGGGTCCGGGTTCGAACGGGGCGCCCGTTCACATAGATGTACTGGTAAGTCCGGGTGGGCCGCGTAAGGTGCGGCGGAGAAACAAAACCCGTCACCCGCATCCCGGCCACCGTGGCGTCCACTTCGGCCAAGCCGCGCGCCAGGTCCTTGTTCCAGACGTCTGCAATGGCCTGCAGCATGTCGCCATCGCCGGATGTCCGGATCGCCTCGTGGCCGTTGTGGGTCAGCCGGAACCCAACGTGAGGACAGGCCACCGCGTACTTGGAGACGATCTCCATGCACGCGCCCAACTCGGTACTGTCGGATTTCAGAAACTTGAGCCGCGCCGGCGTGTTGTAGAAGAGGCCTTCCACCCGGACCTCCGTGCCTCGAGCCCGAGCCAAGGCTTTCGGTTCGCGCACTGCACCCCCTTCAACCTCGATCAGCACCCCTTCGCCATCGATCGCGGCGCTGGAAAGGGTCATCGCGCTCACCGAAGCGATCGAGGGCAGGGCCTCGCCCCGAAATCCCAGCGAGCGCACCCGCGCCAAGTCTTCGGTACACCGGATCTTCGAGGTCGCGTGCCGTTGGAGAGCGGAGAGCGCGTCTTCCCGCCCCATTCCGTGGCCGTCGTCTTTGACCACGATAAGGGATCGGCCACTGTCGACAAGCTCGACTTCGATTCGCCTTGCCCCGGCGTCAAGCGCGTTTTCCACGAGCTCCTTGACCACGGAGGCCGGACGCTCCACGACCTCGCCGGCCGCGATCTGGTTGACCGTGTGGGGATCCAGGAGCTGGACCCGGTTGCCGCCCGCAAGCCGCCTTTCGTCGGGGGTCTCGTCGAAGGGGTTTGGGGTTGTAGCTGGGGGGACGACGGCGATTTCGATGGCTCCTCTGCGCAAGCGTAAGCCTGCCTAGATATGACGATATTGTGGGCCCATTCGCTCCTCCCGCGCGCTTCGGATTGCCCGATCACCGCACCATTTGCACCGGGCGCGCCCTTTGCGAATTCTGCTTCGTCTGGATTCGCAAGCATGGCATCGATGTTCGGCAATCTATGGGAGTACAACCTGGCCAAGGTGGTGGTGGTGGACGTCAGCGACGACTACCGCTTCATGCAGCCGCCGATGCCCTCGAACTACTATCCCGTCCTCAAGGAAGTCTGGGTGCCTCGTTTCCAGATCAAGGACGACCTGCCAACCTATCGCCTCATCGACGGCTACCTGTACGACTGGCACGAATCTCCGGAGTACGAAGGCGGCTGCTGGTACGTAGGAGTGGTTAGCGAGGAGTTGATGACCGACTCTGCGTTCGTCCAAAGCAGCCACCGGGCCTAAGCTCGCGTAGCTGCATGCCATGCGCGCGCGCCCCTGCGGCGCGTAAGCTGAAGCCTCCGAAAGGTGCAATGATGCCCCGATACGTTCAACTAGGCCAATTACCCCGCAAACGCCACATCCAGTTCCGCAAGCCAGATGGAGGCCTCTACACCGAGCAGCTCTTCAGCACCCGTGGCTTCAGCGGCCCGATGTCCACCCTGTATCACGCCCACCAGCCCACCGAGGTGACGAGTTGGGAAGACCGAGGCTCGGTTCAGCCCGTCTACCTGCAGGATGAGCCACTGCGGCACCGGCACCTGCGCACCAAGGGGATGCACCCCCACGGCGACGCCATCTCGGGGCGAACCCTCTTGATGGGCAACCAGGACATCGAGTGGCACCAGGTCTACGTGGCCGAGCCGATGCCCACCTACTACAAGAACGCGGACGGAGACGAGTGCTTGTTCATCCACGATGGGCGCGGCAAGCTTAGGTCGCTCTTCGGAACGATCGAATTCTTCCCCGGAGACTACTTGGTCATTCCGCGCGGCACGATCTACCGGCTGGACTTTGAGACCTACCCGGTGCGGATGATCGCGCTCGTGGGCTACGGCCCGATAGAGGTGCCACGTCGATACCGGAACGAGTACGGGCAACTCCTCGAGCACGCCCCGTTCCAGGAGCGGGACATCCGTCCGCCCGCCACTCTAGACAGCGTGGACAAACGAGAACCCACCCAGGTGCTCATCCGGGCCCGCAACCGCCACACGCTCTACACCCACCCCTATGACCCGTTGGACGTGGTGGGATGGGACGGCTACGTCTTCCCGTTCGCTTTCAGCATCCACGACTTCTCGCCGATCACGGGCAAGCTCCACATGCCCCCGCCCATCCACCAGACCTTCGCTGGGCACAACTTTGTGGTCTGCAGTTTCTGCCCCCGAATGTTGGACTATCACCCGGAGGCGATCGTGGTGCCCTACAACCACTCCAACGTGGACTCAGACGAGGTGCTCTATTACTGCAACGACAAGTTCGGCTCCCGCCGAGGGATCGAGGAAGGCAGCATCACCCTTCACCCGCTGGGGATCCCGCATGGCCCACAGCCGGGCGCGGTCGAGGCCTCCCTTGGGGCTACCCGTACGGAGGAATTGGCCGTGATGGTGGACACTTTCCACCCGTTCCGGCTGGCAGAAGGGGCCCTCGAGATCGAGGACGCCGAGTACTGGCGCAGTTGGCAAACTCGGTCGTAGCGCCCTGAGACTGCGCGCTTAGGGGGGAAAGTTCAAAAAAACCCCGCAATCCTTCGGAATTTGGCCCGCCCCCCCTTCCATTTTCGCCAAAGTCACGCTAAAGTGTTACATGTCCTCGTGAGCGACGTGGCTTTGCGGGATGTGGTTTTGGAGTGGAGGCAACCGCCTTCTAGCAGGAGTTGAATCTATGAAGCGAATTTCTATGTTGGTTTTGGCGACGTCCATGGTGGCGGGCGCCCAGGCGACGATCTCGTTCGGTGGAGCCGGTTTCACCGTCACCGACAATAACGTGACGGGCGTGAGCAGCTCGTCTGCCCTCGTTGGCCCCGTGACGGACATCCTGTCGGTCACCCTTTTCGGCCTGAAGCACACCTGGATCGGCGACCTTAAGGTCACCCTCACCGGCCCCGGCGGCTCGGTCATTCTCGTGAACCGACTCGCAAAGGTTGCGGTTGCTTCCGGCTTTGGCGAAGACTCGAACTTCGGTTCGGCTGGTGCAGGTAGCGATGCCACCGCACTGACCGGTGCCGACTACACCTTCACCACCGGCGGCGCAAGCCTCTGGACGGCAGCGGCTGCCGCCAACGCCTCCACCGCAGTTGCAGGCGGCACCTACGCGGCGACCTCCAACAACTTCACCGGCGTACTCGCGACGTCCGAAGTCAACACGGACCTGAACTCGATCATCACGGGAACCCCAGGCGTGTACACCCTGAACATCTCGGACAACGCTGCTGGCGACAATAACGGCGCCATCACGGGCTGGGAAGTCGAGGCTGTGCCGGAGCCCATGACCATGGCCGCTCTCGGTCTTGGCGTGGCCGCCATGCTTCGCAAGCGCCGCAACTAAGGTTAGGCGAACACTAGCTAGTTTTGCCTGAACTAGGCGTGGCCCGGAGCCTCCTCGGAGATCCGGGCCTTTTTCTGCCTCACCGTCGCGCCCGGTTCCAGCATTCGGCGCGTAGTACCAACCATGAAGACTTTGCTTCTAGCCCTTGTCGTCGCCGCCGCCAGCCTTGCCCCCGCCAAGATCGTCACCCAGAGGGTCGATTACCGGGATGGCGACACCGTTCTCGAAGGCTACTTGGCCTACGACGACGCAATCGCCGGTAAGCGCCCCGCCGTGATGATCGTCCACGATTGGGACGGCCTAAACGGTTACGAGGAGACGCGGGCACGCCAGCTGGCCGAGCTGGGATTCGTCGGGTTCGCGGTCGATATCTATGGGAAGGGAGTTCGCCCGAAGACCATGGCGGAAAACGGCGCACAAGCGGGCAAGTACCGCGGAGACATCCCCCTGTACCGGTCACGCCTAGCGGCCGCCCTCACCCAACTGAAGGCGTTCGCGCAGACCGATGCCTCCAAGACGGCCGCCATCGGCTATTGCTTCGGCGGCACGGGCGTCCTTGAAGTCGCCCGCGCCGGTATGGCTGTGAACGGCGTGGTGAGCTTCCACGGCGGCCTTGGCGCCGCGCAGAAGGCAAAGGAAGGCGAGGTCAAGACCAAGGTGATGGTGGTCCACGCCGCGCAGGACCCCTCCGTGCCCCTCGCCCAGTTCAACGAGTTCCTTCTGGAAATGAAGGACGCCAAGGTGGACTACCAGACTCTGGTCTACAACCTGAACGTCCACCCGTTCACCGCGCCCGGCCCCTCTTACAACGCCGACGCCGACCGCCGGTCATGGGCCGCGATGCGGACCTTCTTCGCCGAGATCTTCGGCAAGTAGGCTAGCTGCCCACCGGGGTCCGAAGCTGCTCGATGACTCGACGAACGCTCCAGTCGTTGAGCTCGAGCAGCTCGTAGGCCTCGTCGAACGTGGCGTCGCTTAGATCTCTGACGATACGAGCGCACCGCTCCTTCAGCTTCTGGTTCTTGGCGGTGAGGTCCACCATGAGGTTCTCGATGACCTTGCCGCTCAGCACCATGGCCCCGGTGCTAATTCGGTTGAGCGCAAGCTTTTGCGCGGTCCCCGCCTTTAGGCGGGTGCTCCCCGTCAGCACTTCTGGCCCAGTATCCAGCAGGATCGGCAGGTTGGCTTCCTCAAGCAGCGGCGCGCCGCGGTTGTTGCAGATGCCGATGGTGAAGATGCCCTTCTGGTTCGCGTGTTTGATCCCACCGACCACGTAGGGGGTGGTGCCGCTTGCGGCGATTCCGATCACGAGGTCGTTCCGGCTGGCCTCGATAGCGTTGAGAGCCTCTATCGCCGCGTGCGGATCATCCTCGGCGTCCTCGACCGCTTTGTCGGAAGCTCCCGGCCCCCCGGAAATCAGGGCCACGAAGCGCTCCTGAGGTACGCCAAAAGTCGGCGGCATCTCGGCCGCGTCGGCTTGGGCAACCCGCCCGCTCGTTCCAGAGCCTAGGTAGAGGAGCCTTCCGCCCCGTTGGAAGACCTCTGCGGCCTTTTCGATCGCGGTCGCGATCGAGGGGGCAGCTTCCTCAAGCGCCCGGAGAACGGCGGACTCCTCCTGGTTCATCAGTCGCACGATCTCCAGGGCGCTGAGACGGTCCAGTTTTGTCGAGCGCGGATTGCGCGATTCAGTTCCCAAAAGGCATCACCTCTATCACCATACGCCTTAACCCATCTCTCGTGCCAAGTCTGCTGCACCTTGCACGGGCGCCCGCGTGATTCGCGCCATCGCAAACTTCTCTCCCGGGTTGGCCTCCAAGAGCCCCGCTTCCAGGGCGAGGCGGAAGGCCGGCGCACTCTGCCACATTCCCCCGGCAAGACTCACTTGGATAGGACGTCCGAGGTTAAGCAGAGCGTTCCTCTCAAGATGACGCGTGATCACGCCGGCGAGTAGATGGCTATGCCGTCGAAGCGATGCCAGCGCGTACGGCTTCCCATCTCTCAAGTCTGCGGCGAAGCCCTTGGCTAAGCGTGCGATCGGGGCCTGAGGAGAGCTGGCACGGTAGACCTGCGACACCAGATCCGAAGGTTCGAGGGTCCGGAATCCCTTCTCCAAGAGGTCCCGAGTCTCCGGACCAACCTGCGATGGGTCGTCCAAGAAGGCCAGAAGCGCATCCCGTCCATATTGGAACGCCGAGCCTTCGTCCCCAAGAAGATAGCCCCGCCCCCCAGACTTGACGATTGCACCTCCGATCCGGCTGCAGACCAGGGAGCCGGTACCGGCGATCACGCATACATCGGTGCCAGGCTCCGAAGCGGCGAAGGCTGCGTAGTAGTCCGGCTCCGCCCGGAGCGTCGCCCCCGGGAATGCCATGGAAAGGTAGCCCAACGCGCGCCTCCGGTCCTCCTCCGACACGAGCCCGGCGAATCCCGCACAAACAAACCGCGCTGGTGGGCAGTCCTGGGCGGCGGCGGTCAGGTTGCGGAGGAGCTTCTTCTCTGGCGTGGCCAACAGGTTCGCCCCGCCCGCCTGGCCCGTGGCAACCACGCGACCGTCCCGAGAGACCGCCAGGAGCCGCGTGGAGGACCCCCCGCAATCCAGGCCCACGAAGACGTCTTCCATGCCCATGACAATTTACCCTTAGGCTCCGACTGCCACGGACGGGATGTAAACTACCTACGTGGTGCGCTACGAAGGGGAAGCCTTGCCTTCGGGCGGCCGAATCGCCTTGGTGGCAAACGACGCCTTGGGCAACTTCGCCGTCGCTACGCCGATCGCTCAAATGCTTCGAGCAAGGTGGGCCCCCTCGGCGCTCCACTACTTTGGAGGATCTCGTACGGCCGAGCTCGAGCAGGCCTCTGATCTGTACGATGCATCGCTCGCCCTCCTGGGTACCGCACCGCTTGAGGTATTTCGCTGGGTCCAGCAGCACGGCCCGTACGATCTGGTCGTCAACCTCGAGTCCTCCGGGCGAGCCAAATGGTTCACTGCCCTTGCTTCAGGCGAGTCGGGACTCGTTTGTGGCCCGTGCGAAGGGCCTGGTGGCCGGGGCGACCTTCCGTTTGAGCCTGGTCCCAGGGGGGACCTTTGGCGCGACCCCGCTTGGATCGCCGCCGACCTCACCGAGCGCTACCCTTTTCTCGAGACCGGGTTCATCGGCGAAATCTTCTGCCGCCTCGCATACCTGGATGGCCCCGTGCCCAGATACCGTTTTCCCGTCCAGTCCCCGACGACGCTGGTCCCCGACGTGCTGATCGCCACCTCGGCCAGTCTGCCGGAAAAGCTTTGGCCGCTTGAGAAGTGGTTGGAAGTGGGCGGGCGCCTGCGGGCGCAAGGCCTTACCGCCGGACTGCTGGGCGCCCCGCCAAAGCAGGGGAAGGCTTTTTGGCAGGGCGGATCGGACGAGGATGCCCTCGTGGACTCTGGCCTCTACCAAGACCTCCGTGGCCGCTTCACCCTTCCACAGGTGGTTGGAGCCCTTAGCCGCGCCCGAGCCGTGCTGACCCTAGACAACGGAATCGTCCACTTCGCCGCATCGACTTCGGCTCCCACGATTGGCCTCTTCCGTGAGGGAATCCACCGACTCTGGGCACCCCCCGCGGAAAACCTGCAGGTCCTCGTCCCCGCTCCTGGTACCACCGTTGCAGCGATCGAAGTCGAAGCCGTATGGGGCGCCCTTCGCGATGTGCTGTAGACGCTGGATTTCGGTCCTGCTTCTTCTGCTAACGCAGCTTGCCGCCGCCGCCGATGGGATCTTCCTCATCCACCCAGATAAAGCTGGTCCGGCGGTCGACATCCACACCTACATCCACGGCGAGTGGGTTCTGTGGCCCGAGCGAAGCGCGGCACGAAGGGGTGCCGACCTCTACAGTCTGGCCACCGGACTTGACTGGGCCGAAGGCCCGATCCAAGGTCGGGGAATGGAGGCGGCGCGGGACCGTTGGCTCGCCAATGTCCGCCCAGGAACAAAGCCCGGGAGCCCCTTAGGCTCGCTCGTGCCGGCCAACGACAAGCCGAATCTGGTCTTTGGCGAGGTCGAAGGCTGGGACGAGGTGGCCACCCAAGTCCGAGCGCTTGGCGGACGCGTGCTCGTCGTCGAGTATCCGCCCGCAGAGGGCGAGAGCTGGTCGAGATACTGGCTTTTCGGGCCGGGCTGGCCTGCGGGTCTGCCCAAGGGCGACACGCAGATTCCGGGATTGGTTAGGGCTCGGGAGACGGTTCTTCTCGCCACCCAGCCATCACGATTCGAATGGGCGGACAATACGACCGCCACGTGGGGTGGAGCGAACCGTTGGTTCGAGCATGCAAGGACGAATGGGCAACTGCTGTTCTTCCTGACCGCCGTGACCCTAGGGTATGTGCTGGCCTGCGGAGTCGTCCTCCTGCTTCGAGAGCAGCGAGGACGCCTTGCCGCCGCTCTGATTCGGTCCTCGATGCTCTTGCCAAGCGCCACCCTTCTGGGCAACCAACTGGACCGGACGCTTGGCCAGTCGGGCTGGATCGCTCACTTTGCCCTGGTTTTGATACCGGGCCTGATCGGTCTAGCCCTGCTCGAGTTGTTCAAGGACCGCTGGCTCCCGGGCACGCATGCCCTGGCGCCCGTGGCCATCATGACGCTTCTGGCCATTGCGATTAGCGACCTACGGTGGACCTTCTTTAGTCCCGTGTTCGCGGAAAATGGCGACCGATCCGAGGCCGTTGCGCTTGGCATGGCAGCTTGCGCGGCGCTGGGTGGGATCACCATGACCCTGGGGGGAAGGCGACGGGAGATCCTGGCGCAAGGCTTGATGGTCGTCCTCTTTGCCGCCGTGTGCCTGAGAAACATGCCCTCGGGGTCCTGGATCGCCGCCGGGGCCACTCTCGCGCTCTTTGGCGAGGGAAGGATGAAGGCGGTACTGGCGTGCGTCGGGCTGGCGGCCCTGGTTTCGCTGGGGGTTCGCGGGGTCGTTGCCAACCCGCCAGACCTCCTAGGCAACCTGAGCGACCTCGGCAAGTTCAACGTGGGCGAGTTCAGCCACGTTCTCCGGTCCCCCGCCTACCTGTCGGTCGGTTTGTTTGCCGCAGGCACCCTCTTGATCAAGGACGCATACCTGGTTGCGCGGCTCCGTCGCGTCTTACTCGGTGCGCCCCACCGCCCAGCCCTGTTCCGCCTCTGTGCCGTGTTCTTTGTTGCTGGGCTGGCTGAACCGCGTTGGCTTAGCGCCGCCCTTCTTGCTGCCGTGGCAGCGACCTTTGTCCTCCTCCACGACGCCGTTCTAGAGTAGCGGGCGAGCTCCAAACGGATATGATCATCCGAGTATGCGCATCGTAATCGTCTCGGACTACGCCGTGGTCAACGGGGGAGCGGCAAAGGTTGCCCTAATGAGCGCGCAAAGTCTCGCCGAGCGCGGTCATGAGGTCCTGTTCGTCGGCGGGAGCGGGGAAGCCGAAGCGCTCTTCTGCAACGTGCCCGGCCTGACGATCGAGACCTACGGGATGCCCTCGAACCACGAGATTCCCATCCGCCAGCGGCTCAGCCTCGCCCTTTGGAACCCCGAGGTGGATCGTCGAGTGAGAAAGAGCTTGGCTGGATACTCGACCAAGGACACCGTGGTTCACATCCACAGCTATCGCGACGTCCTCTCCGTAAGCGCCGTGACGGCGGTTCGCGACTTGGGCTATCGCACGGTTTTCACCGCCCATGAGTTCCGGCTTACCTGCCCAACCGGTGAGCACTTCAACCGCCAGACTCAGCAGATCTGCCCCCTTTCTGGCGGCTCCCTAGCGTGCTGGGGCACCCAGTGTACGGAGAGGGGCTGGGCCGAGAAGGCTTACCAGAACCTGCGGTTTGTTCGCCAGCGCAGCCGGGGCAACCTGCCGGGCGTGTTCGATCACATCGTCTTTGTCTCCGAGTTCAGCCGAAAGATCATGGTCCCGAACCTGCCCGGGCTCCGAAGCAGTAGCGTCATCACGAACCCCGTCGAGTTCTCCCAGCCGGAGCCCGCCTCGGCGGGGCCGGACGCCCCGCTCCTGTTCATCGGCAGATTGAGCATGTCTAAAGACCCCGTACTTGCGGCGCGCGCCGCCAAGGAAGTAGGGATCCCGATCCGATTCGTTGGCGACGGTCCTTTGCGCGGCGAAGTTCAGGCCGCGAACCCCGACGCCGAGCTCTTGGGCTGGCAAACGCCAGACCAGGTCCGCGCCCACCTGCAGAGCGCCCGGGCACTGCTCTTCACTTCCCGGTGGTACGAGACCCAGGGCCTCGTCGTCCTCGAAGCCATCGCCAACGGAGTTCCGGTCCTGTGCGCGGATACCACGGCAGCAAGCGACATCCTCACCGAATATGGCGGCGGCTTCCTCCTTCCAGCCCAAGACCTCGCAGGATTGGTCGAAAAGCTGACGCCGTTTCAGGATCCCACCTTCGGCGAGGAACTCGGAAGGTCGGCTTACCGCCGGTTCTGGGCGAGTCCGCCCACCATGGAGAACCACGCTCACGCCACCGAGGCCCTCTACGCCCGCCTCCTTGAAGGCCCTCAGACGTAGTTTGGAGCCTCCGGGTGAACCCGGAGACTCCAGTTGCCACGATGGCTTGCCGGACTACGGCGTTCCGTAGACGCGCATCTCGCCGAGATAGACGACCATGTCGGTGACGTTTGCTCCGGCAGCCGGGAAGACCCGGATAAGGTCTCGGAGAAGGATGTCGCTACCCGTGCTGGGCACCGTCATCTGCAGGAGGTTCCACTCGTTCGGGCGAACCTTGGTGACCTTGCCCCAGAACGGCTTCCACAGAGGATCCTTCACGTTGAAGTCCACGTAGGCCACCGGCCCCTTCGGATAGACCCACATGTCGATCCGCTTGGATCCGGCTGGGAGCTTGAGGTTCGGTCCCTGGTTGACGCGCAACACGCCGTCCAGAAGCTTCACACCCGTGATCTTGAGCGAGTTCACATTTCCGGCCGGGCAGGGCATCTCATCGGTCACCTGCACGTTGCAGGTGCCCTTCGTATCGATGTTCTGCACCTTCATGTTCTCGATGTAGGGCGCAACCGCCTGATCGAAGCTAAGGATCCGGAGGTCCTGGTCCGAGGTTCGGTAGAAGCTACCGGCCATGGTCCCCTCTTGCACCGTCAGCAGGTGAGCCTGTCGGCGGCCCGCCGTCGTGCCGATGCTGAAGTTGAAGGATTTGGCCCCCGCCTGCAGCTTGTACGGATAGCGTCGCTCCGACGCGCCGAACTGGATCTTGAAGTAAGCCGGCATGTCGAGCCGGGCTGGCTTTGTGCCAGCGATCGTGGCCGTTGAGCCAAGCGTCCTGACCTGGGTTCGAACCGGAGCTGGCCATCGGTTCTCACCGAGGTCGAAGCGGACCCACGGATAGGCGCCGATCTTGACTGCGACCGACAGCGGCTTCTCCGTTTCAGCCAGATTGCCGACTACAACCGACCGCAGCGCGAGCTTGGAAACGAAGTCCGTCAGGGTCATTCCGCGAAGCGCGCTCGCCGTGGTGACCAAGGCTTCGGTACCCGAACGGATCTCAACCTGCGCGGTACCCGGCAGCTGCGAGTCCCGAAGCGCTCCGTGAATGCCCGAGACGACCTCCATGCGGGTCTTGGAGTAGCCCACCTGGAAGGTGTTGGGCAGCCGCCCAATCGTCGACATAGGCCCCCACAGGGCATCGTCGCTGGTCGACGAGATGACCATCGGAGCACCATCCGAAACCAGGGATTGGAGCGCCGAACCCGGGACCGTCTGGAAGTCTCCCTCGCTTCGGCCAACCTGGTAGGTGGCGGCGGCGGGAGTGATGGGCGTTGCCTCGGAAACGTCCTGCGTCCAGCTAACGAGCGTCGGCTTTCCGCTCTTCGAGCGCATCAGCAGCGTCCAAACGTTGTCGGTTGCCGACTTGATGCGTCCAACCAATTGCGCCCCCGAGACATGGGGGGCTAGGAAGAGCATCTTGTTGTAGGTCTCTCGCGGATTGCCTGCCGGGTCGATCAGGCCCGCAGATGCCTCCGAAGGATCCCAGCTCGACTCCGGACCCTGGATGCCGTAGAACACGCTCAGGCTGTCCACGTAGAAGGGCGACACAAGCGGAATTCGGGTCTGCCAGTTGGCCTGATTGGCAAAAGTGACGGCCTTCGGGGCCAAGTATGACCACTCGGTGATCGCGATCGGTGGGAGGTCGCGGACCTCAGACAGGTACAGGCCGTCCTGAACCATGCGAAGCCAAGACGGCACGTGTCGGTCCTCAGGGCTCTTCTCCGTGTAGGGATGGATCGCGAAGTAGCTGATCCCGCTCGGGAGCGGCTGCTCCAGGAACGTCGTCAGCCAGTTGAGATCAAAACCTCCCATCGAGGGCGCGTAGATCTTCGCGTTGGGATCTGCCTCGCGGATGGCCGGAACCGTAGCCCTTAGGAGCGTTGCGTACTCCCTCGCGCTGTCGTTCCCATCCCAGTAGATGCCGCCATTGGGCTCGTTCCAGACCTCCCAGCTCACTTCGTGGCCCTTGTACCGGTCTGCGCACGCCTTGGCGAAGCGAGCGAACGCTTCGATCGCCGCCGGGGTCCGAGGAGGCGATAGCACGGCTCCCGTGTAGATAGGATTGCCGTAGCTTAGGATAAACAGGATGGATCGGCCGGCGGCTTCCGCCTCGGCAACGATTCGGTCGGAGCGCGAGAAGTCGTAGACGCCCGGCAAGGTTTCCATGCCGCTCCAGAACATCATCTTCCGGATCAGGTTGACCCCGAGGCGATCGGCGACCTCGGCCCTTCCCTCCATCTCTTTCCAAAGAGGGTCGGCCAAGCCGAACTTTAGACCAGACCAGACATTCACGGGGGCCTGAGCGTTGGCGACTCCAATGAGGCCCACCATCGCGACGGCACACCTTGAGAACACAGCAGAACAACGAATCCCAACCTTAAAACACATCATCGGTACCTCCTGGTATCAATACTAGGATAGGTACCTGGTAATTTCGCTGGCTACAAGGGGGAATGTCCGGCAAATGCGAAGATTTCTGCGGTTGCGTGGCTCGATTTCTGGCCCCTCTGAAAATCGCGCAAAATCGCGCAAGAATTGATCAGCCGACCGATGTATCACCCGACAGACCATGCCCTCAGGGCAGGGCATTGTCGCCGAAACACCAGGCGAAGATGCTAGCTGGGTATCTTCCTCTTGTGCTCCCGAGCAGCAGGCGAGGATCGCCAGTTGACGTGAAGCCGTGAGCCAGTTCCCCATGACCCACGTCAACGCAAAAGCCCCGACAGGGATGCAGGTCCTTCCACACCTCACCTCGTGGAGATTCTTTGCTGCAGCCTTCGTGATCTTCCATCACTTCTGGCTGATTCCGGACCGGGCTGCGGCGAACCGAAGCGAGTTCCACCCGCTGTACGCTGCCCTCGATGCGGGCTTCGTGTCCGTCTCCTTCTTCTTCGTCCTCTCCGGGTTCATCCTCTGCTACACAACCCTCGCCCGCCAAGACGGCAACAAACTTGACAAGCGAAAGTACTTCCTCAACCGATTCGCCCGCATCTACCCGCTCTATCTCCTGACGCTGCTTCCAGAGGCCTTGGCGGCCATGCGGGGGGCACTCGCCAGAGGCGGGCCGCCAGATGCGGCCGGCTTCTTCATCACGAAGACGTTGATGATCCAGGGCTGGTTTCCCCAGTACACGCAGGGCTGGAACGATCCCACGTGGTCGCTCTCAGTAGAGGCACTGTTCTATGTCCTCTTCCCAGTCTTAATAGTCGGCGCGGCTAGGATACGCAGAAATCACCTTCTGCCGGCAACGCTGGTGATGCTGATCTTCGGGGTGGCCGTGCAGTGGTGGCTCCGTAACGACTTCCCCGCTCCGGACGACATGCGCTTCTTCGCGAGGCACCCCATCTTGCGGGTGCCCGAGTTCCTCGTCGGGATCTTGCTTGGGAGGGTCTACTTGGAGAGCTTGCTCAACGGGGAAGCCGTGAGGCGGGCAACCCCGATCGTGGTAGCCCTATGCGTCCTCGCAGTATGTGGCTACCGTCAGCTAGGCGTTCCAGCCAACGCGCTTGCATTGGTTCCGTTGGCGGCGCTCGTCATGTGCGCATCGTATGGTCAGGGCGGGATTCTCGCGCATCCAAAGCTGGTTCTCCTTGGAGAGGCTAGCTACGGCCTGTACCTGCTCCACGAGCCACTGCATATCTGGATGGTGCGTCTCTCACGCAAGTTCGCCTTTGATCTGGGCACCCCGCTTGGATTCGCATTGGTGCTGACGACTTGCGTTCTGACCTCCGTCTTCCTGCACCTGAAGTTCGAAGTTCCCGTAAGAAACTTCATTCGCGGTCTTGGAGCCAAGCGTGGGGCTAGCACTTCCTAGCCCCACGCTCGTGCACGAGACACCGAAGGCCTAGCCGTAGATGCGGATCTCGCTCAGGTTGAGTCGCATGTCACTCGCTCTTGCGCCTTCTTCCCCAAAGACCCGGATGATGTCGTGAAGGTAGACCTCGCTAGAGCCAACGCTAGGCACCGTCATCTGAACTAAGTTCCACTGGTCGCGCAGGACACCAACTGGAGCACTGAGGTAACTCACCGCACCAGCTCGATTGCGTACCGAGAAGTCCACGTGCGTAATCGGCCCGGTGGGATAGACCCACATGTCTACGCGCTTTGCCCCGGTGGGCAGTTTGAACGGTCGGCCCTGAAGGACACGGAAGGCGTCGTTGACTAGGCTTGTGCCAACCAATCGCAGCACGCGCGAGCCCGTTGGCGCAGTTGCGTCGGTTGTCATCCCATAGCTACACGTCCCGCGACTCTGCATCCATGCGAGGTCTAGCCAGTCCGCGTACGTCGGGCGAATCTTGTCGAACGACCAGGTTCGGATGTCCCGGAGCGAACTGCTCCACAAGCCAGCTGAGATCCCGTAGTAGCCTACTTTCTGCTCCCGAAGGTAGAGCGAGTGGGCCGTTCGCTTGGTCGCGGAGCTACCTAGCCCAAGCTTGAAAACGGAAGCTCCTGGCACTAGATTGGCGTTGAGGGATTGTGGTGCTGTCGACCCAAACTTGAGGCTAAAGCCTGCCCCGCCCTCTAGGCGGAGGGCCTTCGTGCCAAGAAGGACTGCGGAGCCTTCGAGCGATCGAACCTGGTACTTGATCGGAGCGGGCCATCGATTCGGTCCCAAGTCGAAGGTGACCGCCGGAAACTGCGAGACCGCGATCGTGAGGCTCAGCGGGCGCTCCACTCCCGTGACGTTCCCCAGAACCACCCGTTTAGACTCAAGCTGGGCGAGAAACGAACCGAAAGACGACGATCGGAGGGACCCCGCCGTCAGTCGTAGGTAATCCGTGCCCGACCGAATCTCGAAGACCGTGGCGTTCGTAAGCCTGGAGTTCCGGATCGCATCATAGATCTGGCGCGCCACTTCCATTCGAGTCTTGGAGTAGCCAATCTGAAGGGTGTTTGGGAGGCGGCCAAGGGAGGCTAGCGGCCCCCACAGAAGGTCTGCGGGGGTACTTGAGACGACGGTTGGCGTTGTCGACGCAACGATTGCCCCGAGGCTCGCGCTGCCCACCGTTCGGAAACTGGCGTTCGACTGGCCCATCTGGTAGGTCGACGCCCCCGGAACGATCGGGGCGGCGGAAAGACCGGATTCGGTCCAGACCAGGATGGTCGGCTTGTTGGTTGCACTGCGCAGAAGCGTTGCCCAAGTCTTGCTACCTGCGCCAGCCCTGAACCGACCGACCAGTTGGGCGCCCGCAACGTGGGGCTTCAGGAACAGCATTCGACCATAGGTGTTTCGAGGCTTCCCCAGGGAGTCGATGAGGCCGGCTGAACCCTCTCCAAGCTGAGAATCCCCGCCCGGCCCCTGGATTCCAAAGAACACAGACATCGTGTCAACCAGGAATGGGGAAACCAGCGGAATCCGAGACTGCGACTGCCCCTGAAGGGCCGCGGAGACGTTGAGGGGGGCAAGGTAGGACCACTCCGAGATCAGAAGTGGCGGAAGGTTGCCCAGCTTGCTGCTGTAGATTCGGTCCTGGATGATCTGTACCCACGTCCTAACCGCCGCACTCTCGGGAGCATCCGGCGAGTACGGGTGGATGCTGAAGTAGTCGATATCGTCAGGGAGAGTGTAGGTGAGGAGTTTCTCAAGCCATGGAAGGTCGAATCCCGTGATCGACGGAGCCAGGATGACCGCGTTCGGATCTCCTCTTCGCATCTGAGACACGGTTGGGCCCAAGAGTTGGGCGTACTCTAGCGCGTCGGGCGGGCCACCCCAGAAACGATCGCTGTTGGGCTCGTTCCAGATCTCCCATAGGATGCCCTTCGACTTGTACCGTTCCACGCACTTCCGAGCAAAGTTGGCGAACGCTGCAATCGCCTGAGGGGTTCTCGGAGGGTTGACCTCTACCCCGGTGTAGTTCTTGTTCCCGTAGCTGAGGATGAACATCAGGGTCATTCCGCTACGCTCGGCGTCCAAAACGATCTGGTCGGCATACGCCCAGTCATAAATCCCAGGGGCGGGCTCCACACGATGCCAGCGCATGACCTTCCGAATAAGGTTGACGCCCAGACGATTGGCGATGTCGGCTCGCGCGCCGAGGGGCTCCCACTGAGGATCGGCAAGTCCAAAAACGGTGCTGGACCACTGCCCAAGGTCCGCCTGAGCCGCTTGGCCGAGGAAGCTCAGGGCAACGATGCTCGAAGCAACCCTCAGCGAACGCAAATGTCTGCAATCTCCCAACAGCAATCCCAACGAAGCCTCCCGACTATCCCAGAGCGTTAGCGTCGTCTGCGGCCTGCATGGTCTCGAGCGGACGACCTGGGTCGTACCGAGGCACCATGATTCCGGCCATGAGACACAGTGAGCCGATGAACTCCCTCTGAAGGAGGACGTTTTCGCCCACTCCGGCAAGAAGAGCGATCACCGCAAATGCGCCCAACGACACCCGCTCCAGCGATAGTGTCTTACTTCTTACGCTCATCAGGAGCAAAACGATCAATCCAACAAAGGCCGAGACGCCCGCGAGCCCGAATTGGAAAGCACTGAGACCGTACTGGCTGTTCAGAACACCCTTCAAGGAGAGAGGGTTTTGCACGATCATGCGGGGACTGTACATGCTGCCCGCTGGGCCAACGCCAAGCAAGGGAGAGTTCGCCGCCGTGCGCAAAGCGATCTGGACGCGCTCGGCGCGGTAGTCGAGGCTCTCCCTTTGACGAGAAAGCTCAGTCGACCTCGATGCCTGTCGATCCGCGATAGCACGAAATCGCGCTGATCCAAACGACACCAGCAGGATTACGCCGACCAGACCTACTGCGGCCGCCCCAAGACCGTAGCGAACAGCATCGGTCTTTCTGCCCTGCAGCAGGAGCATCCATGGCAAGGTACCCACGACGAGGGCAAACGTAAACGTACCATTCCGGGACTGGGAGGCAACCACACCAAGCGTCCCCATCACCAGACAAAGGATAAAGACCCACTTACGGGTCTTGAGAAACGGGACCGCGAGCGCGACGAGTGCGCTCATCGAGAGGGCGAAGGCGTTCGCGTGGTTGAAGATTCCGCGGGCTTGGTCCGGCGCGCTCGGTCCAAACATGGAGATCACGATCTTTTTGTAGTTGAAAATGACTTCCGTGATATGGCGTGCACCCAAAAGATCTCTCGACTGAAGAAGGCCAAGCACGCACGAGGCCAGCAGTAGTGCGATGATGGGAGCAACCGCCCAAGTGCTCTTGAACCCGGGTCGCAGGCGAACTTCCGAGAACACCAAGTAGATGCACACCGGCGAGATGAACGGGGCCAAGGTGATCAGCAGGTCGCGCTGAGAGATGTTCCGCTGCAGTGTTTGCGTTGCATAAAGCATGGACGCAAATGGCAGCAGGATGATGATGGCCAGCCACATGTCGAACCACCAGAAGGAGCGCAGAAAGACGCGCGACCGCCGCCAGACAAGGAGACTCAGCGCCATCAGGCGGATCGGGAGATCGGCATAGGAAGTGTGCGGGATGTCTACCCTGAGGATGACCGAGGGCATCAGCAGGTACCAAGCAACGCACAATCCCGCAACCAGCCCAAGATAAAGGCCGACCCTAGACTGCGCAGATTGCCGCACAGCCCAAGTTGCGGGAATGGCGATTCCGCTCATGAGTTGCTAGAGTATTGCTCAACGTCCAAGTGGAAGTCTCGCGAACCAAGGGCGATGATAATCACCTTCTTCGCGAGCTGATGTAGCTGAGACGTGGTCTGAACGAGCTCTCCACTCCGAGTCATGCCAAACCGTACGGCTAGGCAGACTTGGTCGGACACAAACTCACCGGTAAGGGTGTCGTCCAGCAGAGTCGAGACCTGGCCGTAGAACCGCACTTCAACGCTTCGGGCGATCTCCGGCAGTGAGCGCGAGGCCCCCGGGCTACCGTCGGTCAGCGCCTTCTCGGTCACCTCGGCGGCACGGGTGTAGTCTTGCTGAATCCGGCCCGCGTCGCGTGCGAAAGTGACGTTAACGCCCCAGTGGCGCCGACGCAACGCGTTGATCAACCCGATCGCGTTAGCGCCGTTGATCGCTTGGTTTGGAGCCGAGACGATGGCAATCCGCGTTACCCCTTCTTCCAAAGAAAGGATCGCGCTGGAGTACGCGGCTTCCGTCGTGTGAGCCTGCAACGGAAGTGCGTCGATGCCGCCGGGAAGGAGGCCGATGGACTCGTTCCGCACGAGTGCCTGGAGTTGCGCCAGAGACCGTAGCGGTCGGCGTCGGCTCTCGATATTGAACGCTACGATCGAGCCGAGCACGCCTCCGATGGTGGCGCCGGCCAAGATCAGCAACGGAATATTTGGGAAAGTCGGCGTGGGCGCTGAAACCGCCGGAAGAACAAGCGACGTAACAATGGCGCCCGAGTCTCGAAGACCAAGCGCCGCGTTGAGTACCGTGCTGAGCTCCTGAACGTTGCGCTCTTGGATCGCCGCCTCAAGGTTCTTCTCGCTCAATTCGCGTTGCTGCTTGGGTAGCTTCGCCAGAGCCTCGTCTTGAATCCGCTCACTGGCGGTTAGGGAAATAATCCTCTGGTTCAAGGAGTCTACGTCCGCAGCCGTCCTCGCGATCTCCAGGCTGATTTCCTGGATGTTCTGGTTCGCTACGTTCTGCTCGGAGACCATCTCGAACTTCTCGGTCTTGTTCAACTCAGCTTGGAGGGAGGCGATCTGGCGGTCGATCTCCTTGACCGGCTCCGCTTCAGGCAGGTAGCGCTCAAGCAGCTTGGACCGCTCCGTCCGGGCACCGGTTAGGGTGTCCACGATGGATCGGTAACTTTGACTGATGGCTCGGGTAGTACCTGCGTCGATGCTCTTCCGGAGCAAGTCACGTTGCTGCCGGAGCACCGCGAGGCGGGCCGTTTGCCCCGCGAGGTTTGCGCGCGCCGAGGCCACGTCCTGTGCCTGCGCAGAACCTAGCTGAACCTTGGCCTGCCCTTGCTGCTCGATCAAAGGAAGCTTCATGTCTTCCTTTAGCTTCTGCAGCTCCTTTCGGGTGTTCGCAAGTTCCGACTGCGAAGAGTTGAGGCGAGCCTGAATACGGGTAACCGCACGGGCCGCCGCGTCGCGCGAGTTGGCGTTGACGACCTGGCCGTAGGCTAGATAAAGCTCGTTGGCAACATCCACCGCGAGCTCTGGCGTGGACATCTGCACTTCGAGCGTAATCACGTCCGATTCCGTGCTGGCAACGATGTTCATCCGGTTCTGGATCGCCACCGGGTCGAGTTGCGAGCCGAGACCGACGGGAATGCCGGTGCGCTCGCCAACCGCCGTCAAGGCGCGGTTGATAACGCCAAGGCTGCCCAGGAGCTCGGCCTGGGTGCTGATCGAACGAGGACGGCCAAAGTCGATCGCGTCGCTAAGGAGGTCGTTCGAAACGCCGCTAGCGCGCTGCGATGGCAACGGACGCTGGTCGACGAGCATCTGCAGAAGCGCGGTGTAGCGCTTGGGCAGTAGAAATGCGATCACCGCCGCGATGAGGGCGAAGCCCAGCGTGAAGGCGATTACTAGCGCAGCGTAATTTCTGGTCATTGATTACTGATCCCGGCTCATCCAATGAATTTCGAGTCTGACCTATGATAGCGGCAAGTCGCGGCCGAAGCCGCAACACCGTTGACGTTAGCCCTGCTGACAGGCACAATCCTTGTTCCTGAAGTCCTTTCCAGAAGGGCTAGCCGACACTATAGATTACCACCGAAGGTTAGAAATAGCCATCACTCGATGCCTTGGCCGCCTCAAGGTAGTCCGCCACGAAGGTCTTAAGCTGATCGATCGTCGTTTCTGGGTTCAAGGGAATGAACCGATAGAAGACTCCATCGACGTTGTCTCGCCCGAGAACGCGCGACATGAACAGGTCAACCTTGATGTCCTTCGTGCTCGAATGGAACCCGGTCGGCCCTTTGTAGAAGAAACAGGTGACCGATTCGGCGTCGCGGGATCGCATCTGGGCGATGGTGACCGGAACTTCGCCCCGCGTCTTCGTCTTGATGACGTCGCGGGTCTCCTTGTTGATTTCGTACTGCTGGCTGGTAAAGCACACTCGAGGGTCGTGGAAGCTCTCGTTGGCGTTCGATGCGATCAGGACCACGTCGTAGGCCTGGTCGCCCTTGCCGTAATGCCGAGCGACGATCCCGAACGGATTCAACGTGGTGTACGTGGACTCGTTCATCTTGTAGGACTGCAACGGGTTGTCCGAACCCGCGAGGAAGCGGTAGTCGCCCACCGCGTCAGGCGCCTTGGTCTCCATCCAGGATTCCGATTTCTTGGCGAAGACGCGTTTGGGCGCCACCAGAATCCCGGCACCGATCACCAGGCAGAGCCCGGCGAAAACATACGAACGGAGCTTTAGTCCTTCCATCCTAATATCCTTGCGAGTTTAAACAGAATCAAGAAGCAGACCACCAGCGTCAGGTAGCCGCTGTAGTCGTGAAACTGGTGCCCGGCCTCGTCGCCGAACGTGTCTCCCACCATGCCGATCATGGCGATGCGGAGCCCATTGATGAATATCGCCAGAGGCATGGCCAGACCCAACATGATCATGTTGCCCCACCACTTCAGCCCGCCGACCATCACGAAGAAGATGGTGAACGCGAACAGCGCGATCAGGAGTTTCAGGCCAGAGCATGGTACGCCTACGTCCATCTTGAAGTTGTTGACCAAGATGACCGTGTCCAGCGCTACCGGGTTGAACCCGAGCACCTCCAAAATCTCTTGAGAGGAGCGTGCCGAGATCAACTGCATCTTGTTCGTGTAGTTGTCGATCACCGGCTGCCACATGGGCAGGGCAAACGCCAAGTACAGAACCGGCAGCAGCATCGCGACCATCCACCGCCATCCGGCGATGAAGAGGACCCCCACGAGGATCGTGGCCAGCAAAATCATGCTGTTGACCACGCGCAACTCGTTGATGGTCGCAACATAGGTCAGATACCCAAGTACAGGTACCAACACGATCGCGCTGTGAACAGGCTTCACCGGTAGCTTCTCAAGCCAGGGCCACCACTTCTTGATCACAAACGCCATGATCACCGGTACCAGTACGCCGTGCGAGTAGTACTCGTCGTTGATCCAGAGGGCCGGCAATTCGGAGAGTAGCGCCCAGTACGCGCACAGCACGCCGATGAAGAGCGCCACTGCAGGCCAAAAGGCGGGCGAAGAGCGGATCGCCTGAAAGTCGATGTTAAAACCGCGCTTCCCGGCCTTCCCGGCCGGAGCGCTAAGTTCGTTTTGGGTTCCCTCGATGGTATCTACAGCAGGCATTGTCCCTCGCTGTTCTAGATAGACGCCAAACGGCCCTTAAGAAGTTTCCAAAATCGAAACTCCTGCCTAAAGGGCTCGGTAGAGGCGCTTAATTCCAGAAGCTGACAAGAATACCTGAGGCCTTCGTTCGAGGATGATCCCAACGAGCGCGAGATGAAGCACCGGCATCGTCAGCATCGCGCCGATCAGATGGGCCACGGGGTGCCCGGGAAGCATCCTGACAAGAGCCAGATAGCCGGCGTGAACTAACAACAGGCCCAGCATCTGCCCAAGGAGCGCAAGCTTCGCCCGATCGGCGCGAAAGAGCCGAAGGGCGACCCCCGTCTGAGACAGGTAGACCATGCCTGCGCCCGCGCAGAAGCTGATCGCAACCCACTCAGTGGTGAGGCTTCCCCACCGACTGGCCAGCATGGGGATCGTCGTCAGGTACGCCAGCAGCCAGCAGTAGAGGGTGAGCGAAGCTCGGCCAGAGGCCGTGAGGGCACTCCCGCCCAGCGTTCCCACACTTCGGATGCCGTAGTAAACGCACAGAATCAGGAGAAGCGGAGCCGACGGCATCCACTTTTGGCCAAAGAGCGCGAACACGATCTCGCTGCAAAACGCTGCCAGGAAGACGTAGATCGGGGCCACGAAGAGGACGGCGGCGGTCAGCGACCGCGCAAACGCGTTCGCAAAGATCCCGGGATCGTCCTTGCGCGCACTATATGCCGAGTAGAGCGTGCGCCCCAAGGGAAAAGCGAGCACCTCGGCTGGCTTAACCGCCAGCGTGCGCGCATTTCCATAGAACCCACTCTGCACCGTGCCAAGGCGGTTCGCCACGATAAGGTTGTCCACCAGGCCGAACGGAATCCCCATCAGCATCGAGCTGAGAACGGGACTCGAGGAGCGAATAATCTTCTTGGCCTGAGCCCCGTCCATCTGAACCCCAAGTGGCTTCACACATCGGAAAACGAGCGCCAAGTGGACCGCCGCCTTCACGACCATCATCGCAAGCAAGGCCCACAGGCCGAAGCCGGAAGCAACCCCAACCACGGCCACCGTGTAGCCCACCATGGCCCCTCGAGCCTCGCAGAAGCCTAGGTCCTTGAAGCGTCCCTCCTTCTGCAAGGTCGCCTCGAGGATGGTGAGGAAGCCATTCATCACCAGTACGAAGCCAACCACCCACAGCGCCGGGATCTCCGATGGCTTAAGGTTCAGCGCACGGCCGATCGGTTCGCTAAACACCCAGACCAGTACCCCCGGCACCGCGCCTGAGAGAATTCCCAGCGCATTGTAGACTTTGGTGCCTTGCTCATCCACCTGACGGTCCGCGATGAACGTCTGGCCCAACCCTCCGTCTCGCAGAACCTCGAGCACGGTGAGCACGTTGAAGGCAAGGAAGAACACGCCCATCGGGGCAGGCCCCAACACCCGTGAAAAGTAGATCGAGGTAAGCGGCAGCAGCAGCCGATTGATGACGGAGAAGAAAGCGGTCCAGCCGAAGGCGATCGCGGTGGTCCGCCGGTTCACTTGCGCCGGCCCACCATGCGCTCCATCGACGCTAGAGTCTCCGTTGCGCTGTTCACCCAGGTGAACGTTTGAGCGTGGGCCTTACCATTTTCGATCCTCTCCGCCCGGTCAGGCAGCGAGAGAGCTTCGAGCATTCCCGCTGCGATCGATTTCGAGTCCAGCACGTCCACGAAGATCGCGCCCGGCCCGGCAACCTCTCGAACCCCGCCCTCTCGACTGCAGATCGGGATCGCCCCGTAGAGGTGTGCTTCCAGTACCGGCAACCCAAAGCCTTCCCCAAGTGACGGAAAGACCATTGCCTCGCAAGCCGCAAAAAGGGTTGCTAGGTCGTCGTCTGCGACGTAGCCCGTGAAATGGATGAGATCCCCGATCCCAAGGTTCTCAATCTGGGTGGCCAGCGCAGATTCCTTCCAGCCCTTGGGGCCAGAAACCACAAGGCCAATCCCCTCGGACCGCATCCGATCCGCGAGTTGATGAACGGCCGCAAACACGCGCGTGAGGTTCTTCCGGGGCTCCACCGTGCCTAGACCGAAGTAGAACCGTCGGAACGGAACGCCGATCCGCTCTAGGTCCTCCAGCTTCACCGTCGATGGGTCCCGTGCCTGGATCGTGTTGCCTGGGCCGTTGAGGGCGACGTCGATCTTGCTGCCCGGTATCCCCAGCACTCGGATGACCTCGCTCTTGGTGAACTCACTCACCGTGATAATGCGATCTGACCGCCGCGTGCTGATCTTGAGGGCCGTCCCAAACATGAAGGCGTTCGCTCGGGTGAACCACTCCGGGTTGGTGATCGGGAATAGGTCGTGGACCACTAGCAAGCGCTTTGCCTTGCTCCAAAGGGGAACGGCCAGATTGGGGCCGAACCAGACGTCCAGATTGTGCCGCTTCGCGAGGGGGATTGCGCTGAAGAGGTTCCAGAGGGAGCGAACTCGCCGCACCTTGCTGGAGACCTTCTCGATTTTCAGCCGAGGATGAGCCGCCCAGTCGGGTGGCGTCTCGAACCGTTCACCCACGAAGACCACAAACTCGTGTTCCGTTGGCAGGAGGATGAGGTGGTCTACGATCTGGCGAACGTACCGCCCAACCCCCGCATTGTCGTGCGGTCCCTTCTTCTCCAACGGCAACGCCGAAATTCCGATTCTCAACAGGCTGTGCTCCCCACCCGGAACCACTTGGCCGCGCTCGAGTGCCTGTGGATCCGACTCCGTACGATAGCATAGCGCAGGGGTAGCCCAGCCGCCCAACGGGTACAGTGACGTCGGAAAATGGGCACTTTCTTAGCATCCTGGGGGCAAGTTTGAGATCGGTTATCACGGGCGGAGCGGGCTTCCTTGGCTCGCATCTTGCCGACTATCTCCTGAGCAAAGGCCACGAAGTCGTCCTGATCGACAACCTGGTCACCGGCGCGAAGGAGAACATCGCCCACCTGGAAGGAAACCCAAAGGCCACCTTCGTCGAGGCAGACATCTGCGACCCCTTCGACGTCGCAGGGCCGGTCGATTTCGTCTTCAATTTTGCAAGCCCGGCTTCCCCGATCGACTTCGACCGCATCCCAATCGAGGTCATGAAAGTTGGCTCGTACGGCACCCACAACTGCCTAGAACTCGCTCGCCGCAAGGGCGCGCGCTTCTTCATGGCGTCGACTTCCGAAGTCTACGGCGATCCGCACGTGCATCCCCAGCCAGAATCCTACTGGGGCAACGTCAACCCGATCGGCCCGCGCAGCGTCTACGACGAAGCCAAGCGCTACTCCGAGGCCATCACGATGGCTTACCGCCGCCACTACGGTCTCGATACGCGCATCGTCCGGTTCTTCAACACGTTCGGCCCCCGGATGCGCCTCGACGATGGCCGCGTCATCCCCAATTTCATCACCCAAGCCCTCTCGGGTAAGCCGCTCACCGTTTACGGCGACGGCATGCAAACCCGCAGCCTCGGCTACTACCGAGACATCATCGAGGGCGTGTACTTGCTGGCAACCAGCGACTATCAGGAACCGGTGAACCTGGGAACCCACGACGAGTACACGATGAAGGACCTTGCCACCCTCATCATCGAGCTCACCAACTCGTCCAGCGTCGTGGCCCACCTGCCCGAGTTGAAGGACGACCCGAAGCAACGACGCCCGGATACGACACGCGCTCAAACGATCCTTGGCTGGAGCCCGAAGACTCCGCTCGCCCAGAGCCTCGGCGAGACCATCGAGTTCTTCCGCGGCAAAATGGGAGCGTAAGTGAGGCGACAAGGCGGCAAGCTTTCGCGGGGTTGCCTGATCTCGGTGGCCGTGCTGGCGGTGGCGCTCGGCATCGCCGGCGCGGTGTTTGGACCGGTGGTAGCCGCATTTGCCCGCCAAGGCTTCTTCGACCGCCTTCCGGACAAGGTCGAATACAACGCCAGCCGCGAGGCCAACCTCAAAGCGCTTTACACCGCGATGATGCTCTACCACGACTCCGAGGAGAGGTTCCCAGAAGGCGCCGGCTGGATGGATGCGATCGAAGCAAGGCTGAACACCAACGACCTCAAGAAGGGAGAGGCCGCCAAGAAGCTCCGCCGGCCCGGACTGGCGGACGGGTACGGCTACGGCCTCAATCAGGCCGCGTCAGGAAAGTACAAAGACGACGTTCCCGGCAAACCTGCGGAGACCGCTCTGATCTACGAATCCAAACGAACGGACCGCAACGTTTCCGGCGATCCCAAACAGGATCTAGACGGGCTCGCGATCTCCGTCTCCGGCCAGCTCATCCCTGCCAAGCGCCCATAGCTAGTAAAAATACTAGAACACCTCCTGCTCCGCAATCCTGCGAGGTTTCCGATGTATCCTAGTAGCATTACGAGGTTTGGACCGGTACTCGCGGCCTTAAGGTGCAGGTATGCATCACCGCGAGGGTTGGCGACCTCTTGAAGTTCGGTAGTGAATCGCAAGTGAGCGATTTTTGTTGCCGAGATTTTGTTTCTGAGGAGTGTTGATATGGACCAGTTGGGCTTAAAGAGCGGCCCGTCCCCGGTGTGGACGAGTCGGACTTCCCGTAGTTTCGTCGTTCGTGGAGAAGGTTTGCTGAAGGCGGGCGCCTGTGAAGACGCCAAGAACGCGGCGATGTCGGTTCTTGAGCGTGATTCTTCGCATGTACCCGCGATGGAGTTGCTGGCTCGGGCTTTGTGGCAGCTCAAGGACTACTCCTCCCTTACGGACCTCGTACCGAAGATGATCCGCCAGAATCCGTACGAGCCGGGGTACCACGCCCTGAAGGGCTCCGTCCATTTCCAGCTTGGGCAGTTCTCCGAAGCCATGGAGAGCTACGAGCGGTGCCTGCAGATGCCATCGCCCTCCGAAGAGAGCGTCCGCGCGTCGGTAGCCGCGCTGCGGGAGTACCAGCAGATGCTGGGCCTGCTCCTGCTCAAGGAAAACCAGGTCTTCCGGGCGGCCTACGCCCAAGATCCCCAAGCCGCATGCCAGAACCTCGGTCTGCGCGTTAGGCCGGACGGCGAGAACACCGCCGCCGTCCGCTTCTCACGAGTCGTCCGGCCCAGCTAAGGCCACCGATCTCAGTCCCCGTCCTGCTTGCTGGCAGGGCGGGTTCTCATTCGGGCCCACTCCCGAAGCTCACCCACTTCCTCGCTCATCATCACGCTTAGCGGAACAACCGCATGGGCCTCGGTGATCAGGTCTTTCTGGACGACCTCCCGGCCGTCGTCGAATGCGGTGTAGAGGGCTCCCACCACAACCTGCTCGATCTCGGCGCCTGAGAACCCTTTCGTAGCATCGGCAAGCGCCGGCATCTTGAACTTCTTCGGGTCCCTCTTCCGCTTGGCCAGGTGGATCTTGAAGATGGCTTCCCTCTCCTTCTTGTCCGGCAGGTCGACAAAGAAGATCTCGTCGAAGCGTCCCTTGCGCATCAACTCCGGCGGAAGCGACGTGATGTTGTTCGCCGTGGCGACCAGGAAGATGGGGCTGCGATGATCCTGCATCCAGGAGAGCAGCGTCCCGAACATCCGCTGGGAAAGCCCGCCGTCGGCCGATTCGCTGCCGGCCGACGCGAAGGCCTTTTCGATCTCGTCAATCCAGAGCACGACCGGCGACGTCTTTTCCGCCTGCGACAGCGCGTCGCGGAGGCGGCTTTCGCTTTCGCCGATAAACTTCTGATACAGCACGCCAGGGTCCATGCGCAGCAACGGCATTTTCCAATCGGCGGCGACCATCTTCGCGCACAAACTCTTGCCGCAGCCCTGCACGCCCAGCAGCAAGATGCCGCGGGGCGGATCGAGGCCGAATTCCCGCGCGCGGACGCCCATCCCTTCGCGGCGGAGGGCGAGCCAGCTTTTCAGCCCGTTGAAGCCGCCAATTTCGTCAATCGAAACATTGACGGCAATCGACTCCAGGCAACCGCTCCCTTCGAGCAATTGGCGCTTCGCCTCGACGATGCCTGGGATGTCGTCCGGCGTTAAGGAAAGATCGTCGTGGATGGCGAGGTTGATGATCCGCGCGGCGTCCGCGCAACTGAGGCCGCGGAGCATCTGCACGAGCTGCTCAAACTCCCGTTTGGTGAGCTTGACCGTGATTTCCTTGAGGCTCTCGATCCGCGCCTTGCGAAAGGTATCGCGGACCACTTGCTCCAATTCGGCGGCATCCGGAAGCTCCAGCTTGAGCGGAATCGTGAGTCGCCGCGCGGCGTCGGGAAGGCGATCGGTATCGATCAGCACCACGGTCGGCTGCCGCCGCGCCGCGAGATCGCGCAGTTGGCGCTGCACGAAGGGGTCTTTGCAATGCGGCCCGAGGTCTTTGAAGACATAGAAGCCCGTGGTGAAGTTGCGTTCCAGAACGTAAGAGAGCGCCAGCGACGCCTTGCCGAGGCCGACGCCTGTCCCGGTTTGCGCCGGGAAAGTTTGCTCCAGGCCGGTGGTGATGCTCCACTCGAAGAGCGACACCTGCATTTCTTCGGCGACCGTTCGCACGAGCCCGACGGCCCGCTGCTCATCGTGCGTCTCTACGGAAAGCAGCGCATTTCCCGAGCGCACCAGATGCCGGAGTTGTTCGAGCATAGGGGGAGGTAGGGTGTGATAGGACGGAGCGTATTCGTCAAGAATTGCCGCAATAGGCACGCTTCGGGCACAACCAGGGCGCAAGATCGATGGCAATTCGCCCTCAGTTTAACTGACGGAAGCGGGTGCGTCGCTTGCACGAAGCGATGCCCGTCTGTAGCCGAGGTCTGCGACCTCGGTGGATCGGGTACCACCGCCGTGCTCCCATTAACCGAGGTCACAGACCTCGGCTACAGACGTTCGGCGCTCCCATTTCGGCCGCCGGGCAATCATACTGGGCTATCAAATTGCCGCCCTGATGCGCGCGGCTGGAACGCCGGAGTGTACCTCGCCGATGACTGAACTTGCTGGACCGCCGGTCGCACCGATCACCGTGCTGCTCATTGACGATCAACCGATCGTCGCAGAATCGGTCCGCCGCATGCTGGCGGACGTGCCGGGACTGGTGTTCCATTATTGCGCCGATCCGACCGAAGCCCTGCGCCGCGCGAACGAGGTGTCGCCGACCGTCATTCTACAGGACCTGGTTATGCCGGAAGTCGACGGGCTGACGCTGGTCCGGTTTTTCCGGGCCAATCCGCGCACCCGCGACGTGCCGCTGATCGTCTTGTCGACGAAAGAAGAAGCCGAAACCAAGGCGCAAGCGTTCGCGCTCGGCGCGAACGACTACCTGGTCAAACTTCCGGACCAGGTGGAACTCGTCGCGCGGGTCCGCTACCACTCGCGCGGATATGTCGCGCTCCAGGAGCGGAACGAGGCGTACCGCAATCTCTCCGAGAGTCGCCGCCAACTGGCTGATGAAATCGACCATGCGGCGCGTTATGTGCGATCACTCTTGCCGGCCCCGCTGACTGAGGGCCCGGTGCGCATCGAGTGGCGCTTCGTGCCGTCGCTTTATCTGGCGGGGGACTCGTTCGGTTACTTCTGGATCGACGAGGACCATTTTGTCATTTATCTGCTGGACGTGAGCGGACACGGCGTGGGGGCGGCGCTGATGTCGGTTTCGGCGATGAATGCGATCAGTTCTCAGAGCCTGCCGAACGTCGATTTTCGCAATCCGGGCCAGGTCCTCGACGGCCTCTGCCTGGCATTTGACATGGAC
>JBGSIJ010000029.1:0-2721 GCA_041742595.1 Fimbriimonadaceae bacterium
GCAAACGTCTCGTCCGTTTCTCGAAAGGTCTTGACGACTTCCGCCGCCGTGGCGTTTGTCAGGCTGTAAAGGGCGGACAGAAAGCGTAGCGCCGGGCGGAGGCCGGCGGTCGGTCAGAAAGCGGAGCGCTCTTGGCGACGCCTCGGTGCGGATTGTGACGGATAGTTGCATTGCAGCAGCAATTCCGTCCCCCGCAACGAGGAGCAGAAAGGGTGTTCCAAGACATGGAGAAATGGGTAGAGATTCGACGCAAGGTGCTCGTAGACGAGGCAAGCAAGCGAGGGGTTTGCCGGGAGTACAAGCTCCACTGGGATACGCTCCAGAGGATCCTCACGCATCCGGAGCCGCCGAAGTACGAACAGAAGGAAGCCCGGGCGAAGCCGAAGATCGGTGAGTTTTTGCCGATCATTGAGGAGATCCTCAAGAGCGATCAACAGGTCCACCGGAAGCAGCGGCACACGGCGAAGCGGATCTTTGATCGACTGCGGGTCGAGTACAAGTACCTGGGGGGCTACACGGGCGTGAAAGAGGCCGTGCGGGCCTGGAGGCAGCAGCACAAGGAGGTCTTTCTTCCGCTGTCGCATCCACCGGGGGAAGCCCAGGTGGACTTCGGCGAGGCGGATGTGATCCTCCAGGGCGAGACGACCCGGGTGGCCCTGTTCGTCATAACGCTGCCCTACAGCGACGCCATCTTCTGTCAGGTCTTCCCGCGTGAATGCACCGAGGCGTTCCTGGAAGGGCATCGCCGGGCGTTCGAGTTCTTCGGCGGAGTGCCACGGCGAATCAGCTACGACAACTCGAAGATCGCCGTGGCCAAGATCACCGGCAGTCGAGCGAGGGAAGTGACCCGCGAGTTCCTTCGCCTGGAGAGCCACTATCTCTTCGAGCACCATTTCTGTCTGGTGCGACGTCCCAACGAGAAGGGCCACGTGGAACGGCTCGTGGACTTTGCGCGGGCGAACTTCCTGGTGCCGGTTCCCGTGACGGACGACCTGGCCCGATTGAACGAACTCTTGGAGCAGAGTTGCCAGACCGACCTGGATCGCCAGCTACGTGGCAAGCTCGGCCCCAAGACTCAACTCCTGGAAGAGGAGCAGGCGGTCATGCTGCCATTGCCGAAGCAGTCGTTCGAGGCCCGACGGATCGTGCCTGGGCAGGCCAGTTCCCTTTCTCTGGTGCGTTTCGACAACAATGATTACTCGGTGCCGACGGCCTTCGCCCACCGGGAAATCACGATCGTGGCCGGCGTGGACGAGGTTCGCCTGATCGCGGCGGATCGCCTGGTGGCCAAGCATCGGCGGGACTGGGGCAAGGAGCACGTCGTGTACAATCCGCTGCATTATCTGGCCCTTTTGGAGCGAAAACCGGGCGGGCTGGACTTCGCCAAGCCTCTGGAGGGTTGGAATCTGCCGGAGTGTTTTGGCGTCTTGCGGCGGCGTCTGGAGGCGGAGCGGGAAGGCGAAGGGACACGGGAGTTCGTCAAGGTCTTGCTCCTCCTGGAGCACGCCGACCCTGGCGAATTGGGCAAGGCCATCGACTACGCCTTGGACATCGGCACCACGGAAGCGGACGCCGTGCGTTTGATCCTGGAGCATCGCCGCGAACAACCGGTCAAGCTGTTCCGCCTGGACGGCAGACCTCAGTTGGCCGACGTCGTCGTCGAGCCGCCACATCTGGCTGCCTATCGAACCTTGCTGGTGGAGGTTTGAAGCATGTCCAAGAATGAACCGAAGAGCACGGTGCTTTTGAAGCATCATCTGAAAGCCCTGAAGATGCCGACGATCCTGGCGGAATGCGAGAAGGTCGCCGCCCGATGCGCCCAGGAGAACGTGGACCATCTGGGGTTCCTCCTCCAGCTCTGTGAGTTGGAGCTATTGGATCGGGAGCGGCGAGCCGCCGAGCGTCGCCTCAAGGCGGCGAAGTTCCCGTCGCCCAAGACCCTGGAGACGTTCGATTTCAAGGCGCAGCCGTCGCTCAACAAGCTACTGGTGCTGGAACTGATGCGTTGCGAGTACATCGACAAGCGGGAGAACGTTCTGCTAATGGGCAATAGCGGGACGGGGAAGAGCCACGTCGCGACGGCCTTGGCGATGGCCGCTTGTGGCGGCGGCAAACGGGTGCGGTTCTTTCGGGTGACCGAATTGGTCACGCAACTCATGGAGGCCCGCGAGGAACGGCAGTTGGCAAGGATGCGATCGGGGCTCTCCAAACTGGACCTCCTGGTTCTGGATGAGTTGGGCTATGTTCCTGCCAGCAAGATCGGCGCGGAACTGCTGTTCGATGTAATCAGCACCGCCTACGAGCGAACCAGCCTGATCGTCACCACGAACCTGCCGTTTGAGAACTGGACAGAGGTGCTGGGAAGCGAGCGGCTAACCGGCGCCACGCTGGATCGCCTAACGCACCGCTGCCACATCCTGGAGACACGCGGTGACAGCTACCGGCTCCGAGAGGCGAAACGGCGTCGCGGTGGGAAGCGGGAGGAAGGCCAGGACGGAACCGCCCAGGAAGGCCAGGAGAGGCATGACTAGCCGGGCCCTCGGGTGGAGGGTAGAGTAGGTATCGGGCGCTACGTTTTTCGACCGCCCGGCGCTACGCTTTCTGTCCGCCCTTTACAACCAGTCGAGCCAAGTCATCGAAGCTGCTTTCTCCTTGGCCTGATTAGTACTACAGCGCCTTATGAATTGATGTTCTACGCCGAGTCGGAATGTGGTACAAGAG